>JAUBOM010000300.1:0-2732 GCA_036700245.1 Microcoleus vaginatus BM001213989 | reverse complement strand
GCTTCTTACATTGGCATTTTGCTAGTTAGTTTTACATACTAGGTTCGGTAGAACCACTTAAAGAACTCTTTACCGCCCACTACGGCAAAAGCTTCATTGAAAAAGAAATTCTCTACTACAATTTCATTGAGCGGGATGTTTATGCTGTCAATGGGAAAAAGGAACTCAAAAGCGCAATTGGACACCTAATTTCGCCTCGCCCCAAACAAAAATTTGGCACTGATAAAATTCTGGCTAAAATTGACGAATTTTTGGAGCATGAAGCCGAAGACGACTACTTTATCTACCAGCTAGAACATCAGTTAGCCCACGTCTCCACCGCCAAACGTCAGGAACTAATCGAAAAGCGCAAAGCCTACGCAAATAACAAAAACGTCTATTCTCTTCTGCTGCAATATGCCGCTGGCTTTGGCAAATCCAACATCATTGGGTGGACAGCCCTGCAACTCAAAGATTTACGTCGCAACGGTCAATATGTCTACAACAAAATTATGATTGTGGTCGATCGCCTACAACTCCGCAGCCAGATCGACTCGAAAATGCTCAACATGAACATTGACAACCGAATGTACATTGAGGCTCACAACAAAAAAACCTTCCAACAAGCCCTTCAGTCCGATACCCGGTTAGTCATTCTCAACCTGCAAAAATTTGGAGCTGTGGAGGAAATACTCGACTCCGACACCCTACAAAAACTCACCCAACTCCGCATCGTCTTTTTAATCGACGAGATCCACCGCTCCAACAGTGGCGAGCAACACGAAGAAATGGTTAATATCTTTGACCAATTGCAAACGCCCTTTGACAAAGAGGATCAATACAACCAAACCCGCACTAAGAAAAACCTGATTATTGGCTTTACTGCTACCCCTGACGATCGCACCCTTGCCCGCTTTGGTGAATTTAGCGGCTATGCCGAAAGTGAAAAACTCTGGGTTCCCTTCGACTCCTACACCATGAAAGAAGCCATTGAAGATGGCTTTATTCTCAACCTCCTCAAAAATATTGTCCCTGTTGCCTCTAAGATGCTATTCGGCCTCCCACGCAACGAACTAGAGGGCTTCACCGAACCTAACTACAAAGACGCTGATAAAAAGCAAATTTATGAAAACCGCGATCGAATTAATGCGATCGCCCAATATGTTGCCGATTTGCTGGTGAAAGATGTCTATCGGCAAATTCGAGGCACAGGGAAAGCCATGTTAGCAGTATATTCGATTAAAGCGGCGATCGCTTACAAACAAGCTGTCACCGATTATTTTAATGAACTAATCAAAGAGCAGAAGTATGCCAAATATGCCGACGCTCCCATTCATATTGTTTACTCCAGCAGCCAAGACGAACAAAGTGCAAGTGGGCTAAATAATGGGCTCACAGAAGAAAAAGTTTTAGAAAGCTTCGCTCTCAAGAAAAATGGCTTAATTATTGTTGTAGCCAAGTTGCAAACAGGGTTTGATGAAAAAAGATTACACACCTTATTCTTAGATAAAGAAATTAAGGGCATTGCTGCGATCCAAGGTATCTCGCGGGTGAACCGCACAGCCAAATATAAAAATGACTGTAAAATTGTAGACTTTTCCTATAACAATGTCAATGTGCAAAATATCAAAGATGCCTTTGAGCATTTTTCTGATGTCGTTGTTAGTGACTTTGACCCTTTCAGTGATCAACGAATTTTAGACATTCTGTTCACTGAACTAAAAAAGTCTGATGCTTACCAACAATTATTTAATATTTTCCTGAGAATCTTTAATTATGATGCAAAGCGGAACAATCCTGCAAACTATTTTAATTTAGAGAGCAGCATTGAAAAACACATCAATGCCAACCCCAACCATACCGCTGATACAAAAACAAAAACTGCCCAATATTTCACCATTCTCAACCGTATTGAGTATGTGATTGCTTTAGATAAGAAGTATAGCGAGCCTAGTTTTCTAGAATTTTTGCATCTGTTCAATACCCTCTACAATAGGCTGAACCGTATTAGTGATGTGAAAGATGCGATCGAGGTTTATTTCGATAATCAAATCGGTATTATCGAGGTCGAAACTCAAGAGCCAGAGGCAAAAAATAACAGACTAACCCAAGTTGCTAGAGGCAAAGAGCCTAGTAGTACGGTATATCAATTTGACATTCTAGCAATTATCGAAGCCCGTAATGAGCAAGAAGACTTAAAGGGAGAATTAATAAAAGAATTTGAATCAAAGATCAGCGACTTATTTGAATACGTGCGGAATCATGAAAACGGTAAACGTTTGATTGCGAAAATTAAGCCAAATGTTTCCGAAGCTGAGAGATATGATGAGTTCGCCAAAATTTATCGTACTTACAAAGCTTTAAATCGCAGAAAAGTAGGGGAGAACTTTTTTAAAGAAACTGAAGACCTGGTTGATAAGCTTTGCGATGATTTTGAAATGACGGTTCGTAATACTAATGAGTAGAGTATTTAAGCACTAAGAGTGTCTGAGTCAGGCTGTTATGGAGTAATGCCACTGGGGGGTGATAGCTTGCCTGAAACCCTTATGGAGTAAAGATTTAATCGAGTTATGCTAAAAAAACCTAAAACCCTATCAGCGATTGAAACTTTAAATCAGTATCCAATACTGATTTAAAGTTTGGAGCCGGAAAAAACCTAAAACCCTATCAGCGATTGAAACACAGGCAAAAATCTTCCTAGCGGGACTTAAACAGATATAAAGGAAAAAAAAGGGTATAATGCTTAATCAGAG
>JAUBOM010000063.1:0-44189 GCA_036700245.1 Microcoleus vaginatus BM001213989 | reverse complement strand
TTCCCCTTAGCAAGGGGAGGGTCGGGGTGGGGTAAAAAATTTATGACTCATTTAGGATTACTATATTATACAATAGCTAAGTATAAGTATCCTAGAAAAACTGCAAAGGTAACTCTAACTGTTTATTTATAAGCAGATTATCATGCCATTCTGTTGTTTCTAAAAATTTAATAATTGTTTGAGCAATACCTTTAGATGCTAAGTAAGGAACCCCATTTCCCACTGTTTTAAACATATTGCTTAATGTCATATTTTCTGGCAGCGCAAACTTTTTAGGCAGAGACTGAATAGCCAGTGTTTCTGCAACAGAAAGCCTGCGAACTTTGTAAGGGTGCAAGTGAACTTCATTGTTGCCGTAACAAGCAGTCGGGGAATAACGCCACCTGTGCAAACGCTTGTAAGATTTTTTAGAATCATCTCCCTCATCAACAGCAGCAAACCTTTTAATCCCCGCTCTTGGTTGAAAATAATGTTCCGCATTAGGATGGTTTGCAACATCATTTTTTTGGAACCAAAACTGTACGGTTAACTCTTTGGGAATGCCATCAGGGCAAGGCAATAAACCATCGCAGGCAAACGGATCAGTATCGGGCCAAGGATTAGAAAAAACTTCTGACTTGGGATATAAAATCTCACTTGACCAAGGAAATATACCTTCAGGTAACATTTCGCTATTTTTATCTAAATAAATGCCCATATCTTTGACAAGATTTTTTCGGAAACCGATTAAGATAATCCTGTCTCTATCTTGTGGCACACCGTATTCTATCGCATTAATTAAACGTTCCACAAATACATATCCAGACTCAGCCAACAGGTTTTTGAGTGCGTCATAAAAAATCTTATGTTGTTTGGTTCTCCACAAACCTTTGACGTTTTCAAACAAAAAGAAATCCGGCTGCTGTTGGCAAATCAATTCAATGTAGGAAGCTGAAAGTTTGCCTTTATCTCCTTCCCCACCTCGGTTTTTGCCACCAATAGAAAAGTCAGGACAAGGCGGACCCGCAATAAATCCAATAATATCGTGTTTCTTGCGAGCATCTTGCATCAATTCCCGCAAATGAAGTGCTGGTTTTCCCTCTACAAGTCGAGTTACATCTGCTTCCTCTCCTTCGCAGTGTCCATATTCTGGCTGTGGTAAATTTAGACACTGGCGAGAGTGACGGTATGCTTGGATGAATGGCGAGAAAATTTCATTTACATAAACTATATTAAAGCCGAGCGATTCAAAACCAAAATCAAGGAAGCCTGAACCTGAAAAAAATGAGAATATAGCGGTTTTCTGTTGAATTAGGTGCACGGGGAGCAATTGGTAATTGGTAATTGGTAGAATGGCAGGGGTGGTTTTGAGCGAAAACTACTCTGTGAGTTTCGGAGATTTTTAGCTCAACCTGCCCATATATTATAGAATGACCGGGCGGGTTTGAGGCGATTATTGTTGGTAAAAACCGCCCCTACAGATATTATTACAACCATTGCCCACCTCGGAAACGCCAGTAGGGAAAGAAAATCCGCATCAGTGTTTGCGACGCCAGATAAATAGCCAGCCACACTAAACTGTAATGCAAAACAAAAGCTCCCAAGTCAAAATCTTGTGTCGGTATCCCGGGCAAACCGATAATTTTGATTAAAAATAACACAAAAAGCGCCTCCCAAATCCCAGCGAGTAATTGAAACGCGCCGGGCCAATCTCGATCCCACCGGAACTGCTGGATCGAAATATATAAAGCATCCCAGCCGATGCCAAAAATCGCTACATACCCTAAAATCCAGAAAAAGATTGAGCCTGATTGGGAGGTAATTAAACCCAGAAAAAAGGGCAGCGTTACTAAAACGCCTACGGTTGCAAATAGCAGTAACCGAGTTTGCCAGCGGCCGAATAAGGTGGGAGTCATGCGATTTTAGATTTTAGATTTTAGGTTTTAGATTGAATGGGAAGGTTGTGTGGCTAGCGAAGGCTGGGATTTTCGATTTTAGATTGAAGGCGAAGTTCGTTTAAATCAGTTAAATCTCACATCTTGCACTATTCTCAAGAACAGGCAAGATGACTGTTCCACAGAGAGTGAGTTTTCTTGTGGGGTGGGCATCCTGCCCGGCCGTAAAAAACCTATTAAAATGGTGCAATGTCTCCGTTAAATCCATCAAATCCCGTACATTGCTCGTTGCCGAACTTCGTCCTTCAAGTTAGTCGGGAGATTTATTTAAAATCCACTTCCACCACTGCACGAACGATCGCCAAACGCTCAATTTCCGCACACCCGAATCTCGGTTGGCGGCGAGACTTTCAACCGAACGCAAGGCGGCGTATTGCAAGCCCAAAAAACTGTCTACGGGCGCGTAAGGCCCTCCCAAAGTAATCGCGCCGGCTGCGTATACCCGGCCTTCTCCGTTGCTAGCAGAAGTGTTGCGCAATTCGGGCACTTCAAAATCCTTGTTAACGCTAAGCCGCCCCAAACCGTTGAGGGGAAGATTGTATTGAGCTACCAAATCATTTAATAGGGGACTGGTTTTTACCTTAGCGTCCAAACCCGTAGCATCAATAATAAAATCAGCCTCTAACTTAATTTGCCCTTTGAGTTCCTTCTCCTGAATGTACGTCACCGTGCGGTTTTGACTGTCGCGCTCGACTCGCTCGACTTCCCCGAAGGTAATTTGATACCATCCTTGACTTAAACCTTCTTTGACAATCCGCCGCCAGTCCCGGCGCTTGGCTGTAGTAGTGCCGCCCCAGTCTGTGAGCAACTGCGGGCGAAATTCAGGGGCGGCTTGTTCTAAAAGTACGCGGAGTTCCCCGCCCCAGCAAGCTTTCGGCCAGTTGAAAGGTTGAAATTCGTAGTGATTTTCGACGCTGCGCTCCGCGAGTTTAAATTTGTTACCTTGAGGTTTGGGCGATCGCATCAAATGCAATACTTGAATGTTGCGGTTCCGCTGCCGCGCTTCGTAAATCCGCTGCACCACGCGGGAAGCGACTATTCCCCGGCCTCTAATTAACACGCTGCCGCCGCTGGCCTCCAATTTTTCGTAAACGCCGTTGTGGCTTTCGTAAGCGTTGACAACCGACTCAAAATCCTGGGTTTTTTCGCGGTAAGCTTGCAAGTCGGGCAGAAATTGAATGGCGGGATAGCCGGTGGCTAAGTGTACGTATTTGGCGATTAAAAAAGCGTGGTCGCGGTGATCCGCATTCGATCGAGAATAAGCGATCGCGTACCTGCCGTCATCTGTTTTGCGAATTCCCCGCACTCTACCGTAGCGAAACATTTGATTCCACCCAATTCGATCGACTTCCCTGTCAATAGAATCAAACACATTCACTGCGCGAGGCGTATAAGTTTCGGCAAAAGTCGGTTCCGCAAACACCTGCCACATCAACATCAGCGATACTCCCAAACGCCCTTTGAGCAATTCCTGCCAAGCTTCCCGCAAAGCATAGGTCGGCCAGCCCCAAATGTTGTCTGGACAAGAGTCAGAATTCGATCGCAGGCGTTCCCGCAGCGGAATTTGAGAATTCAGGCACAGACGCAGGTAGCGGGCGTAAGGCTGGTTTTCCATGCCCAAAACCGCAATTCGATCGATTTTCACGCCGCAAATTCTCAGCAAATCCACCCAAATAAAGCTGCCCAAACCGCCGCCAACGGCAGCCCAATCAACTTCTGTTACAGGGAGTCCGATAGATTCGAGCGATCGCATTTTCATTTGAGAAGCGTGCAAAAATGCGATCGGCGGAAATTCTCCCCTACTACTTGTTTGAGGAACCTGCGACACCATTTGCGGCCCCAATGCCGGGTCTGGCCCATTCGTCTGCGGGTTAAAGAAAATGTGAGAATTGACAGACGGCGTTTCTGGGGAATTAACAGCAAAAGAAATGCCGATCGCGTAGGGCCCAACTTGCAGCATATCCCCGTTTGCCAGCACGCAGCGGGTTTGGCGAACGCCGTTGACAAAAGTACCGTTGCGGCTACCCGTGTCAGTGAGTACGATACTGTCGCCTTCGGTGCCAATCACTGCGTGAAAGCGAGAAACTTGACTGCTGCTGAGCGCAATTCGAGAAACTCGTTCCCCGTTGATTGTGGCGGGCATAGCTTCAAAAATTCGTCCCAAAGCGATGGGTAAGTCGAGTATCGGGGATCGACAATCCCCCGTAGCTGTATCTGTCCAAGTCAGTCGCAGGCGCAAGGGTTGAGAATTCATGATTATTTTTTAAACATCAGCCGTCGGCTTTGAGCTTTCTGCAAAAAAGATTTTTGAATTTGAGAGTGTTTAGCGGATAGCCTGATTTTCCCTCTTTCAAACTTTCACGGAGACAGCATCACACTCGCCGCCGCCGCCAAAGAAGTACCGCACCACGGACACCCCGCATTCAACTGCGCGTAAGGCGAAATTCGGCTGCACTTGGGACACTGCAAACCATATTTTGAAGGCCCCGTCGGCCCAGAGTTACCCAGTGCGGGAGGCCCCAGCAAAACTGTCTGCGGCGCGGCTACCTGCACCTCTGTGACCTTCACCACCTCGATTTCCACTTCGCCTAAATAGATGCGGCTTCCCAATCTCAATTTTGCTTCGCCTCGGGGGAGAATTTTTCCGTCTACCAGCGGCGGATTGCTTTCGCGCAAATTCCGCACAGCATACTCCTGCAATTCCTGATTAAAAAATATTTCAACGTGTAGACCCGATACGCTGGGATGCGACAATACTATATCGCACTTCGCCGGATCGCGCCCGAGCCTGAGGCTTCCGGGATTTTTGCTGGGCTGTCCGTTGTCAATTGTCTGAGTTTGACGCACCCCAGCTTCTGTCCATGCTAAAGTGAGCTGGTTTGTCATGATTGTATAGTTTGCTCAAAAATATAAAAAAATATTAGCTGATTTATTTTGAGGACGGACTTCCTCACCAAAAAACTTAATTAGAATTATTGACGCGGACTCGATCGTGCGTTCGGGAAATATTATGTACAGCTAAACAAAAAAGCCCCGAAGTCGGGGCTTTTAGTGTTCGTATCGCCTTTTTTTGAGAGACTGACTCGCGCTGGCGAGCTTTTCTTTCCTGCAAAATTATTGATCCCAGTACAGCTTGGTTAAAAAATTGCCGTTCCCGATTCGCCAGCGATTGCTAAAAACTAATTGCTGTGGGGTTTTCAGATTTGCGAAGCTTTGGTGCGCTAGTAACGAATATTGGAGGTGGGGCGATCGAACTACCTCGGGAAATTCGATCGCCCCACCTCCTCAAACGCTCAGTGTCCTAGTGCTATCTTTCAAACTGCAACCGTCTAATCTTTCGTTGCAGATCCAGCTTTAAGAGACTTATTCGCTCTTGCGGCTTTTCCGACCGCCTTCGCGACCAATTTGAGCCATGTGTTCGCGATTTCTGCTGACAGCTTCGCCGCCTTTTTGGCCAGCTTGTCTGGCTTCTTCAGGGGTGAATTCGTGTGCAGTTCCTTTCTCGTGTGCAGCTTTTCCGCCTTTGCTAGCAATTGCGCGCTGTTTTTCTGCATCCATAGAAGCGAATCCGCGTTTGCTTTTCTCAGCCATGACTGTCTCCTTGTTTTTTTTTCTGATTTTTTAGCTCGATCGCGCCTTCGCCTCCCACTGTCGCGGGTCGTCCCACGAGCGTGGTGAGATATCCGACGGTAAATTATGAAACCTCATCAGACGAATCTAAGCTTTTGGTCTAAATCGCAGGATGACTCTTTCATAATTTAGAAATGTGAACTAAAGATAGTTCACGCCCGGGCACTATAGTTAGAGCCGCCAATGTTTAAGCAGGTTACTGTCTTTCAATCATTCTATAAACCCCCCCAACTTTTATACCTCTTTCTCAGGTATAGTCATTCTTTAGTTCGCTGGAAGGATGGAAGCCAAAGCGGATTAGGGGTAGACTCAGAGGATTTTTCGACTTGACGGCGAAACCTCAAAAATTAAAAGTCTAAAGAGGGTTGCTTTTTTGTCTTTTTACTTTTTTTTTTGATGCCTTCCGCGCTTGCTTGCTATCCCGATGTTAGTTGGTCTGCAGATCGAGTCGTTTCTGGTAAGCGATATTTTGGGGCGCAGCGCAGGACATACTCGATCGCACTTATCAAGTTTACCTTATGACCGATCGAAACATAAATCGGTTTTACTCCTGTTTGCGTCCTCAGCGCTGCCCCTACCGTTGATCCCTCCACCAGCAAGGGTTGCCAACTGCCCCGGTCGAGTCCGACTTCTGAATGTTGTCCCATAAATCGATTTTTGGCAACTCCGATCGTGGCAATTCCTGTCAAAACCCCCAAATGGCAGGCAAGACCGAACCTGCGGGGATGGGCTAGCCCTTGACCGTCGCACAATATCAAGTCTGGCCTCAAACTGATATTTTCCAAAGCCTCAAGGACTGCCGGCACTTCTCGAAAAGACAAGAAACCGGGAATGTAAGGAAAGGCTGTAGGACTGCGAACCACAGCTTGCTGCTGCAACTGCAAGTCAGGAAAGCTCAGAACTGTTACAGCGGCCCGGGATACCTCGTCTGCACTGTCGTAACCGACATCTACGCCTGCGACGTACCGAACTGGCGACGGTTGACTTTCGGTAATTACCTCTGACCGAAGCTGTTCTTGAATGGCGATCGCCTCTTCAATTGTCTGCGGCCAAGGGTGTCGCTGCAACATTAGACATCTTTATTTAACCGTTCTCATCTAACCTTAACTTATTTTCTGGCATTTTTAAACTCAGATTTTTATCCTTTTACGCTATAAATTCACAACTTGCGTAAGGAGTCTTTCTTTATACTGGGGAGGTTTGAGTAAGGCTGGTCGAGGCTCATTCTACAAATAGAGTCTGTATATCGGAGAGTGAAATTCTATCTTTCGCGGCTTGCGCTAACCCCCAAAAATTGCATCGCTGCTCACCTCCAATTTTCTACTGAAAATTTACAAAAAATACCTATTTGAGGCTGATTTTTTAGTTTTCTAGAAATCTTTCTCTTTGCGATCCCCATGCTATAGCTTGTCGGAGAGCGATCGAGCTATCTATTTACCTCTTCCTTATCTAAAATAATCCTCCTTGTCAAGATGATTGAAACATTTATTCATAAATAATTTCAGCTAGGTACAAATGCCATTGTTCATACCAGAGCCTCAATGTAACAGCAATCTAATATTTTTTTGATTTAAGAGGCTTTCGGATCCTCAAAATCCTATGACTTTTATGAAAAAAATAAATAAATTTATGAGTTGTTGCACCATTAACAGGAAGTTATAATTTTAGATAAGAGCGAATAGACAACTAACATCCAGTAACACAACCTAGCTGAATTAACATATGAAAACAATGCACAGTGTTCGGTACAACCTAGCACTCTACATCGTCGGTGGCATCGTCTTCATCATCGCCGCCTTAAATTTAAAACCTTTTGCCCTCGTCGGGGCAGGGGAACGCGGCGTCATGATGCGCTTCGGCAAAGTTCAAGACACGATCTTAGATGAAGGCATCCACCCGATTTTACCGCTCGTCACCTCCGTAAAAACTCTGAGCGTGCGGGTACAAAAAACAGAAATGAAAGCAGATGCCGCATCCAAAGATTTGCAAAGCATTACTACAGATTTGGCAGTCAACTGGAATGTTGACCCCGCCAAAGTGAATCAAGTTTTCCAACAAGTAGGAGACGAAGAACAAATTGTTGTCAGCATTCTGAGTCCGGCTATTTCAGAAGTTCTCAAAGCAGCAACTTCTAAAAAAACAGCAGAAGAAATTATCACTAAGCGCACGGAACTCAAAACAGAAATCGACAACAGCCTCAAAAAGCGTTTGCAACCTTACGGCGTCATCGTCAGAGATGTTTCGTTAATAAATTTTGGCTTTTCGCCAGAATTTAGCAAAGCCATCGAAGCCAAACAGATAGCAGAACAAGAAGCCAAACAGGCAGAATTTGCAGTTCAAAAAGCAACCCAAGATGCTCAAGCCCAAATTAACCGCGCTAAAGGTCAAGCCGAAGCTCAGCGCTTGCAGCGGCAAACTTTAACTTCCGAAATTTTGCAGCAGCAAGCGATTGAAAAATGGAATGGCCAGTTTCCGACAGTAATGGGAGGAGGCGGAACTTTGCCGTTAATTAATATTGCACCGCCGAGTTCTCAAGCTGCAACTGGTGTTAAATAAGCTACTGCCGACCATGATTGGCAGGGCGCCGGGAGAAGGGGAAAAGGGAAAAGAGGGAGAAGGGGTGAGGGTCTGGGGATCTGGGGGGGACAGAAATTTAGGGTTTTTTACGCAGGAAGTGAAGATGTGCTTTTTTAAAGGCCCAACAGCAAACGTAGAAAATACAGCTAACAACTAAGGTTAAATCCCGCTTACTTAAATACCAATATAGAATTTACGTGGCGCGAATCCTGAAAAACGTTAAAGTAAGAAGCAACTCGGAAATTGTAAAGGTTTGCTTGAAAGTTCGGCTGATGGGAGATCGGGAGAACCAGTCAATTTCTAATTTAGGTAAAGTGGGGGGTGCCGACGATCGCCATTCTGCATCAGAAGCACTGTGGCTGCGCGATCGAGCCTTGGCAGCTACTAGCAGTGGCATTGTCATTGCTGACGCCAATGCACCCGATTGTCCCATAATTTATTGCAATCCGGCCTTTGAACGGATGACAGGTTACTGCGCCAGTGAAATCTTGGGGCGCAATTGCCGATTTTTGCAAGGCCCCGATACAGATCGAACTACCGTCGCTAAGATCCGCGAGGCCTTGCGCCAAGGTCGAGAAATCCAGACAACTATCAAAAATTACCGCAAAGACGGCACTCCTTTTTGGACAAAATTGTCGCTATCTCCCGTGCGAGACCACAGGGCTAAATTGACTCATTTCGTAGGAGTTCAGTCGGTCTTGTCCGAAGGCATATCTGAAGTGCAGGAAGGATTGCAGCAAGCTAACGACCAACTGCAAACGATTTTGGAAGCAGTTCCGGGAACAGTATCTTGGATCAGCTCGGATTTGCGCTATTTGGGGGTGAACCAGCACTTAGCCAAACTGCACGGTTTGCCGCAGTCGGCTTTTGTCGGTCAAGATATCGGTTTTCTGGCCGCTAGCTCGGATTTTAACTCTTTTGTGGTGGAGTTTTTTGCCGGCGACGCTACGGAAACGGTTAAAGAACTCAGCGCTCTGGTGAAAACCGACGGCGCACAGTCGGCGGGACACTATTTGATTGTGGCTAAAAAGTACGATCAGGGCAAAGCAGCTTGTCTGGTAGGGATAGACTTTACCGAGCGCAAGCGGGCAGAAGAAGCTCTGGTGCTGACTCGCAAGGCGGTGGAAAGTTCGAGCGACGCGATCGGCATCAGCGATGCCAACGGCACTCACATCTATCAAAATCAAGCGTTTTCTCAGCTATTTGAATGGGAAACCGCCGAGGAATTTAAGCTAGCCGGAGGTATATCGGCAGTTTTTGCTGACCCCGCAGTCGCACGCGAGGTACTCGACACGATCGCCCAGGGTTATTCTTGGTCTGGTGAAATTACCAACCGCACTAAAAGCGGCCAAATTTTGCAAGTGCTGCTGCGGGCCGATGCTATTAAAGACCGCACAGGCAAAATTGTCGGTCTGATTTACATGAATACCGATATTACCGATCGCAAGCGCACGGAACAAGAGCTGCGGCAAAGCGAGAAGCGCTTTCGATCGTTGATTGAGAATGCTAGAGACATTATTGTGATTCTTGACGAGAAAGGCTTTTGTCGCTATGTGTCTCCTTCCCAAGAGCGGATTTTGGGCTACCAGACGGCGGAATTGCTCGGCCGGTCTGTATTTGACTTGATTCACTCTGACGAATTGCCGATGGTGGATCAAGTGTTCAAAGGTGTCATCCAAATGCCGAGAGTTAGCCTGGGATTGGCGGAATACCGAGTGCAGCACAAGGACGGTTCCTGGTGCGTGTTAGAAGCGGTGGCGACGAATTTGCTCGACGAACCTTCGGTGCGGGGAATTGTGGTCAACTGTCACGATGTGACTGAGCGCAAGGTGGCTGAAGACCAATTGTTGCACGATGCTTTGCACGATGCGCTGACTGAGTTGCCGAACCGCGCTTTGTTGACTGACAGGTTGGGGCAAGCTTTTGCTCGCGCGCAACGGCATCCCAGCTATCAGTTTGCGGTGCTGTTTCTGGATTTGGACAGGTTTAAGGTGATTAATGACAGCCAGGGGCACCGCACGGGCGATCGGCTGTTGGTGGCTGTGGCTCGCCGTCTCTTGACTTGTTTGCGGCCTGGTGATACGGCGGCGCGTCTGGGGGGAGATGAGTTTGTGATTTTGCTGGAGGAAATTAATGGTGTTGATGAGGCGATCGCCCAAGCAAAGGAAATTCTCAAGGCGATCGAACGACCGCTTTATTTGGAAGGTAATAAAGTTTTAATTACTGCTAGCATCGGCATTGCTTTGAATACCGAGAAATATCAGTGGCCAGGAGATATTTTGCGCGATGCTGATATTGCGATGTACCGCGCCAAAGCTCTCGGTAAAGCTCGCTACGAAGTGTTTACGAGTTCGATGCACACTCGGGCTGTGGCTTTGATGAATTTGGAAAACGATTTGCGGGAGTCGGTTGAAGAGCTGAATTTGAAATATTCGATAGTGGATTTGGCAGGTGGGGCGGTGCAGGAAAACTCGCCGCTGGGCGAAATCGATCGGAAGTTGGAGCGTCCGAAACCGCAATTGGATACTTTTAAATTGGAATGTCCTTTTACTGTTTATTATCAGCCGATCGTTTGTTTGAAAACTGGCTCAGTTATAGGATTTGAGGCGCTGGTGCGCTGGATGCACCCGGAACGGGGTTTAGTTTCCCCGATGGAATTTATTGCGATGGCGGAGGAAACAGGGTTAATTATGCCTTTGGGCTTGTGGGTTTTGAACGAAAGCTGCCGCCAAATTATCAAGTGGCAGAGTTTGAATTTACCTGTCGGAAATTCGCGATTGACAGTAGCAGTAAATCTTTCCGGGAGGCAGTTTTCGGAACCGGAGTCGATCGAGCAAATTAAGCAAGTTTTGCTGGAAACGGGTGTTGACGCTCGCTGTTTGAAGTTGGAGATTACTGAGACTGTGGTGATGAAAGATGGGGAAGCGGCGGCGGCGATGCTTTCGCAGTTGAGAGACTTGGGGATTGAGCTGTGCATTGATGATTTCGGCACTGGTTATTCGTCTCTGAGTTATTTGCACAAGTTCCCGATTAATATTTTGAAGGTCGATCGCTCTTTTGTCAGCCGCGTCGGAGAAACGGGCGAAAATTTGGAAATCGTGCGGGCGATCGTCATGCTGGCCCGCAGTTTGGGGATGGAGGTAGTGGCAGAAGGTGTCGAAACCGCCGTCCAATTGGCTCAAATGCGGGCGATCGGCTGCGAGTACGGTCAGGGGTACTTTTTCTCTAAACCTCTCGACAGTGAGGCAGCTACAGCCTTATTACGTCGATCGCCAAAATGGTGAACTGAACCAAATATTTAACTTGTATTTTGAAAAATATTAAAACTCTTGCGGGGTGCGCTTATTGGAGACTCATACGATTTTAGATTTTAGATTTTAGATTTTAGATTGAAGAAAGCGACTCCACTGATAAATCCGGGGGCTTGCGATCGGGATTCGGAGCTTTTTTCTCGCTCTACGAATGAATCCGGGGGCCCCGGATCAAATTGCTTGATTGTCAATAATGGCGATCGATCTTTTTGTAATCAATTCCTTGAGTGTTAAAATTAAAAGTGAGTATAATAGAAAACTATCGAGATAGGTAAAAATATATGTCTCAATCTGTTGTGCCAGCAGTCGAAGAAAAACAGCTCGATACTTCGCCCACATTAACTTTTGAAGAGTACAGAGTTTATCAAAGCAATGACGATGTAAAATATGAATTGTACAAAGGCAAATTAATACCGATGGCAACGGCTAGCGCATTACATACAAGCATCTGCGAATTTTGGGTTTACAAATTGCAGCGTTACCTAGCTGAACAGAATCTCGATTTAGTCGTAAAAACTTCTGTAGGAGTGAGAACCGAAGAGGCGACATCTCGGATTCCCGATGTAGTTGTTTGCACAGAAAGTTTGTGGCAACAAGCTCTTGCTAGACGTGGTTCGGGAATACTTGACTTTGATGAAACGCCGTTATTAGTAATAGAAGTAGTTAGCCAAGATCGGCGGGCAGACTATATAACTAAACGAGGAGAGTACCAACTAGCTAACGTACCGGAATATGTGATTGTTGACCCAACAGAAAACAGACAGCGGGTGCGAGTTATGGCATTTCTCGAAGGTGATGACATTTATACAGAGGTAAATTACTTGCCGGGTGAGGAAATGGAATCTGTAGCATTTCCTAATCTGAGATTATCAGTAAATGAAATTTTAGATCCGCCATTGGTGGAAGGGTTAATTAAGGCGGAACAAGCTCAATTGCAGAAAGCGGAAAGGTTGGCTGCGAGGTTACGGGAGTTGGGGGTAGATCCTGATGCTGTGTAGGAAATTGGATGAAGTACGTGAAGCGAAGCTATCCCGAAGGGAATCGCCCTTGACGTATCTCAATCATCTAGCGGCAAGTCGCGCAGGAAATAAAAGCGATCACTTTGCCAATTGTCTCCTTTAATTCGCCCTAAATAACCAGTCAGCGGTGAAGAAAGTTCTATAGTCAAATCCTTTACTGATTCGTTTGTCAGCTTATAATCAGTGGTGGCAGCAAATCTAGCATTGTATTGAACTTTAATCTCAGCAACCGTTGGAAAGTCGCTATCTGAGCAAAGTTGTTTCACTGCTTGTATGATTTGCGATCGCAGCCTAATTTCTCTTTCAACTTTCTGAATATAATCATTAATTCTGTCGTCAATTTGCCGGCCCATTTCTAGATAGGGCTTGAGTTCAACTAAGTTGACAGCACCTGGATATTTAGCTTTTAACTCAACTAGCTTCTGTAAAGTCATGGCATTGATAATACTAACTTTCCATTCTTGTGCTGCTTTCAACATATCCGCCGAAGGATTGCCAGGGCCAATCACTAACTTCGTAGATTCTAAAAATTTATCCCGAGTTAAGTGCATTCCTCCAAGTTTAATCAATTCCTCAGCAGTTCGACTGGGGATAAGTCTACCCGCCTTACACTCACCAACTAAGGGATAGGGTTGGGAGCAAAATAAATCTAAGCCACCAGCACCGCCTTTGTAGGCATTCTCAATCTTGAATCCTAAAAATTCAAGGCTTTGACGTGTGATATTCTCAAAATCGGTGCCTGCTTGATAGTTGCTTTTTTTTTCTTCTAGTTCTATGCTGCGATCGCCCAAAGCTGCGATCGCACTTATCCATGCTAAATCCCGGTCTGGTTGTGTTGTGGGTAATTTTTCCGACCAACCGAGAAATATTTTGATTTCTGTGCCTAGTTGTTTGGCTTTTGGGTTGGTGGTGGATAAATGCACTAATGCACTTTGCAACTCTTCCAATTCTGGATGTTCAGGAGGCTCTAGTTTTTCCAGCTTTTGACGGCGTTTGGCAAAGATAGACTCGCTCAACACTGGCGTTGAATCAGTAACATTTAGGGATTTTGGCAAAGATACAAAATTGCCGCTGGGATGCACAGACATTTCCAGCGGCTGAGGCAGCAGATAAACCCGCAGGTAAGCTACAAAAATAAAAGGACGCTGCTGGAGAATTTGCTGTAATGCCTCTGTTTTCCAGACTGTTAACCGCGACAAAGCTTCTAATGATTCAGGCTCATTCACCATTTGGCACAATTCGCACCTAGCCCAAGCTTTGATCGAAACTTTATCTGAATTTAACTGAGCAAGTGCCTTTTGAGCAACGGGTAAAAAATGCGATCGATAATATCCATCGCCCGATAGCAAATCAACCGAAAGATTAGCTGGATACAAAGCAAATGTCCGCCCCGGATTCAGAAACATCCGAGGCATAGCTGCAATCATTCGCCCTTGGATTAAAGCTTCAATATCTGGAACTGGTAAAGCCAGTGCTGTTTGAAGCAAAATTGATTGGTTCATACTTAACTAAATTGGTCGCTTAGATCGCCATCATCCGTATCCTCACTGCTGGTAGGGTTGAAAAAATCTTCTAAAAGTTGGAGTTCATCTTCCTCATCAACCACAGGCATTTGATTCGACGGATCGCTCAAAATTTCTCGGAGTAAAAGATTGTCAAAAGTGAGCTTTTTCTGAGATATGAAATCAAAAACCTCGTCTTGGGTTAAATTATACTCTGTGGATTTTTCATAAACAGCACGGAGAGCAAATAACGGTTTTATTTGGTCTTCAATCAAGTACACCAACTCACCGCCTTTTTCTACTGATACGAGTTGTTCTAGTAGCTTGTATGCTGGAGAGTTTTTGCTCATTTTCTCTATTTTTGATTGGGAACGGACTAAACAACCGCGAGTCAAGTCAAATTTTTGATAATCAATTAAGCGTTTTAATCCAGCAACTAAGTCAGCTTGAGAAGTTTGAATGACTGCAACACCAATCTTGATTTTTTTCCCATTTTCGACACCAATTATCTTGAAATCAATCCAATTCGCATTTTGTAATTTTGGCTTAACCTCTGTCATAATGTTATTTATTTTTACATTATCTACAGTCTCACCTATCAGGGTTAAAAAGCCAAAGCAAATAGCATCAGCAATTGTGAAACTATCCTTCATATCCTCTCGGATGTCTTCCTCAAGTTCCTTGGTAAAAGCAAGATCAAACCGTTCAGCAGGATCTTCTGGAAGTTCAGGCATTGGAGGCATAAAAACTTTAAAATTCTCGGCACACCATGTCAAAGCTTCGCGTACAGTTGGCTTACCTCTGCCATATTCTCTCAGTTGACTTTCCTCAAATGGGTAGACCGGATGAGGAGGAGTTAAATTTCTGACCTCATAAAAATCTTGCAACCATAGTTTGACTAAATCAACTAAATAATCACCATTCAAGTAGTTTAAATCGATGGGTTTTCGCTGCGTGTATGTTGAAATTCGATCGGGTATACTACCAGGCAGCATATTAACTGTTTTCCAAGTATCGGGTGCCATTACTGTGATAATAACTAAACCTTGACTGAGTTCTGATTGTTCGAGAGTATCGTACAAACGCTTAACTAGAGTGGCAATTACCTGCCCTGTTGTTAATCCATCACTGCTACACCAATCTCGATTTACATCTATTTCATCAAAACAAATGATGATAGGACGGTAGTAACTCACCAAATTTAAAATTTTCTGGACATTGTTAAGAGATTCTACTTCTCTATCCTGATTAGTCTTGCCGGAATTAGTCGGCAATCCTAGTTCCTCAGCTTTAGATTTATCTAACTCTTCACCAGACAACCATTTGATAGCAAAAGGTGTTTCAGTTTCTGATAATGTCCACAAAACAGCTCGAACAATATAAGGGTCTACATTTGATCTTGTCTTAAGAAATTGCTTAGTTAGGGCTTTCATGTAATTTTTATTTTTAGTAGCCCAACTAGCATATACTTTATCAAATTGATCGAGTATTTTTTGAGGATAAAGATCGGGTGTAGCAGCATTCATAGCTTTGAAACATTCGTTAACCATTGCTGCTGCTATTTCCTGGCATTGCATGACATCTTGGCTACTTAGGCGACTTAAACTATTAACTAAAGTTTGCTGAAATTGGTAGTTGATAAAGTTTAAGTCTGTGTAATTATTAACACTCGCATAAACGAATAAAGCATTACCCTTGCTTTCTAGCTTGTGGCGAGTACGATTCAAAATGTGGCTTTTTCCCACTCCCATTGAAGCAGTTAATACCAGTGAAGTCACCTTTTCTTGACTAGATGGACTTGTCTTTACTTTTTCAACTGCCTGAAAAATTGCATCGGAAGCATGAGCATTTAGAGTAGGAAGATCGGGGAACCCTTTCCCCCAAATATCTTGCTCTTTGACAATCCCAGCTTTGCTAAATGGATTGTGATTTTGAATTGCAGCATTCAGGGCTTCTATCGGGGAAACTGGTATATTGTTCATGGTTATCGGGTGTGAGGTAACGAACTACAAAAAGATTGAGAACAATTTTATGGATTTAAGCGCTTGGCGTAGTAACGCAATGTACCACCAGGAATGATGATTGAGTCTTCACGTTTATCTGGGGTGATGTCTGGCGTTTCCCCTGCCATTAGCTGGAAAATGTCATTAGCCTGCATTTCCAACAGCCATTCATTGAACTCCGATCGCCCTACCCTTTCCCCGATCGCCCGACGCATCCGATAAATCGGCACTAAATCGTCTAAGTTATAATCCCGGTTCAACCTGTCATACACATCCAGCGCCACAGCCTTAAAATCCTCATAGGATGCGATCGCCCCTACATCCCCCTTCCCTTTCTCAACCGCAACACTAGCCGCACCATCCTGATGCCGAATCCACTTCAACAAAGAATTTCCCAGCCGAGTACCAATTTGAGAACCATCAAACTCAAACAGAGAATCCCGGCTTTTGAGCCCCTGCGCTAAAACTTCTTTCCCCTTAGCGCTCAATTCCACCAGCGTCACCCGATTTACCAGCGAATACTCGATCGCCCCAGATTCCTGCAACTCGCCGAGAACTCCCACATATCTCTGACTCGTCTCATTAGTGCGAACAATCCGCTTAGTCAAATCCCCCTTTTTAACCCTCATCTTCCCGCCGCCCAAATCCCACAAATTCAGCAGTACCCGAACTTTCGCCTTAGCATCCCAAAGCGCTTGCTCTTCCGGTGTCAAAGTTTGAGCCACCGCAATTTCATCTTTCTCCGACATATCCATACCTTTAAATACTTGTTTTTACTATCAAATTTTACCAGAAACCTTGCTGAGAAACATTTAAACTTTTCCGCAAGCACGCCAAGGAACCTGCGAATAACTTATGCAAATTTCATTCTTAAACAATTTTGTCACTCATCACCACAGTAAAATTCGATTATAAAAGGAATATGATGATTGACTAAAAACTTGTCAATAGATATAATAGAATGTTGGATAAATTATTCCACTTCAAATTATCCGCAGCAAATACCAGCGATCGCACTTTTCAATCAAAACAATCCCGATCGGGGATCGGGACAAGTTAGCAAACTCAACAAATGTAGCGATCCCAACCTTAGTCAACCATCCGCAACCTAGCTTAACTGCGACTTTAGTTCAATGCCCGATTCAGTCTTTAGAAAGACGAATTCAACCTCAACATCTTGTTACATTGCAATAGCAATCAAAACATTCAACAAGACTTTACCAATGAAAAATATTCCTGACCAAATTTCCAACATCAAAGAAAAACTTCCAGACCTTACTCCCACCCCTCCCGGTTTAAAAGCTCAAGCATCTAGCCACGACCTCAAAGCCCGTTTAGATTGGGGCGAACCCGGACTCACAATCATCGACGCTCGTGATTTTGAAAGCTTCGGTAAAAGCCACATTACCGGCGCCGTAATGATGCCAATGGCAGACTTAGTAGAGCGAGCAAAAGACAGCCTAGAACCCGTCCGCGACATCTACATCTACGGCGAAAACGACCAACAAACCGCCGAAGCTGCCAATCTTCTCCGCGCAGCAGGCTTTCAAAAAGTAGCCGAACTAAAAGGCGGAATTGCTGGTTGGAAAGCCATTGACGGCCACATGGACGGCTCTGCCGAACACGCTACTCCTGGCCCGGACGCCTACAACGTTTTCTCTCGCTTGCAACACCACGCCGATACCCAGAAAACCAAAAAATAACTTCAGAGGGGCGGCAGGATTCGCCCACAAAATCTGACACTTAAAAAACCCGGTATCGCAAAAGTTACCGGGTTTTACTATCCGAACTTATACCAAATTCGTCTTATATTTTCTTAGTCTCTTAGAGAGAGACTTCCTTTGTATAGGATAGGTTTCAACCGCCGACTCTTAACTTCCTGCTATCCAAATATGCCTTAACTTCCCCAAACATTAGGCGGTTGGCATCAAAAGTAATCCGCTTAACAGCTTCCTCAAAAGAAACCCAAGCAGAATTTTGGATTTCCTCCACTTGCAAAACAACCTCCCTAGAAGTGACAAAGCCTAAAAAGTATGTCACTGTTTTTTCAATCAGCTCCCCATCTTTAACAAAAGAATAATGTTCTGTAAAACTCGGCTCATCCAGCATTTGAAAATTGGATATACCAGTTTCCTCCTGAAATTCCCGCCTAGCCGTTTCCGCTGGAGATTCCCCCGGATTGGCGTGACCTTTGGGAAACGCCCAATGTCCGGCTTGATGTTGAATTAACAGAAACAAAGGGTCAGCTTCAGGCGAAAAAATCGGCACAATTCCAAAACATTCATCTTTCATTTTTCTGATATTCCCTATTAACTATCCTCTTCTAGCCCGCGCAGCATCCGGACTTCGTTTGTGTAGAGGCGATTTCAATCGCCGAGTCTCTGCAATTCCCACCCCAACCGAGTCTGCTGTTCATAAACCCGCTTCAAAGTATTAACATCCCTCGCAGAAATAGGGCCAGGATTTCTCACCTGAGAAAAATAAAGCACATCACTTTCCATCAAACTGTGGCCCCAAATTCCCAAAGCGTGACCCAACTCGTGCCGCGCCGTCGCCGGAACATACTTACCCACTTGATTCGGATTCAAATAAACCGAAAACCGATGAGATAAAACAGTTTTATCCCCATCCCGACGGGCGTACAATTCATAGGTAGCCTCTCCAGATCGCGATCGCAACACCCCTTGACGCAAAGGCGGAGCCCGACGTAAAATCCTAATATCAGCCACCTCCGAACTATCCACCACTTCCAAAGGCAAATAAACCCCCCATTCCCGGACAACATCCAACACAGCCGCCACCCATTCTTCAGACTTATTAGCATCAACGGGACGCTCAACATAAACCTGAATCGGAAACTTCGACCACAGCAAATGACCGACATTCGGTGGCTTAAGCTGGTCAAAATAATCACCGCTATCCGTGGAATCTTGCCAATTGGCCAGCGTTGGCGGCAAAGGGTGAACCTGTGGATTCGGCCAACTATTCGCCAGAGGAGAAAGAGTCGCCGCCGGAGTATTAACCTGACTAAAAATTATCAGGCTAAAACAACATAAAGCCAATCCCAAACCAGCCAGCAATCGAGATTTTACTGTAACTTTCCACAACCGCATTTTTGCAACCGCAGATAGACGAAAATAAACGCAGATGAACTTGATATTATCTGCGTCTATCTGCGTTCATCTGCGGTTACAAATCCGAATCTTATAACTTAGGGGTCAACCAACCAGCACTCAAAATCACAGTCAAACCCATAAAAACAATAGACAGACCCCAAGTAATGCGGTTCAGACTCGTTTCTGCACTCTTGGCGCTGGTAAACAATTGAGCTTGTCCGCCAATCCCTCCAATGCCATCGCCTTTAGGACTGTGCAGCAACACAAAAACCACAAGTCCTAAAGCAGACAAAGACCAGATAACTTGTAAAACAGAAACAATATTCATAATCTGGGGTAATTGGTAATTAGTAATCGGTAACTTATTATCATATCAAATCCGGTCGATCGCACACAAACTCGCTTAGGGACACGGCGCCGTGCCCCTACCTGTAGCTAGGTTTCGCCCAGCCTTGCTACAATCGGACTCGCACCGGAGTGCGATTGGGGCGAACTTCAAAATCAGCCGATCGAATCATAGAACGTCCCGTCATCTCCGGCGGCTGAGGCAACCTCAACAGCTCCAGAATCGTCGGCGCAATATCAGCCAAACAACCGTCCGTCCTCAGAGGAACATCGGTTCCGTGACCCGGAATCTTCAGACCTTCGCCTTCTACCAGAATAAACGGCACCGGGTTAGTAGTGTGAGCCGTCCAGGGATTCCGGTTCTCGTCGAACATCTGCTCAGCATTTCCGTGGTCAGCAATAATAATTGCCGTTCCCCCAGCTTTACTAATAGCCTCCAACAGCCGCCCCAAACATTTATCCACAGTTTCGACCGCCATTATGGTCGCATCCATCATCCCCGTATGACCAACCATATCCGGGTTAGCGTAATTAATCACCACCAACGAATAAATCCGCTTTTCCACACCCGCCACAGCCACATCCGTCACCACGGCCGCCGACATCTCCGGCGCCTCATCGTAAGTCGCGACCATCGGGCTCTGCACCAACTCGCGGTGTTCCCCTATAAAAGGCTCTTCCAGACCCCCATTAAAAAAATAAGTCACATGAGCGTACTTTTCAGTTTCCGCCGTCCGCAACTGCTGCAAACCGTGGTTAGAAAGCACCTCGCCCAGAATATTGTTCAAATTCTGCGGTTCAAAAGCCACCATTACCGACGACAACTTCGGGTCGTACTGAGTAAAACTCCCAAAGGTCAGCGGCTCAATTAACTGCCGTTTAAACCCCTTAAAATCCGGCGCCACAAAAGCATGAGTCAATTCTCTAGCCCTGTCCGGGCGAAAATTAAAGAAAATTACCCCATCCCCGGATGCCACCGCCCCCGGAGCAATCCGAGTCGGAATTGCAAACTCGTCGGTCACTCCTTCAGCATAAGAGGCCCGCAACACATCAACAGCCGATCGACCGTCAGGCGCACCCTCAGTCGTCATCACCTCATAAGCGCGCTGCACCCGATCCCAGCGCTTGTCCCTGTCCATCGCGTAGTAGCGGCCGCTGATGGTCACAATCCGACCGACCCCTACCTTTTCTATATAACTTTCAATCTTTGCTAAAGCTTCTACACCCTCTTTCGGAGTAGTATCGCGGCCGTCTGTAATCGCGTGAATGCAAACCTCAGAAATTCCCTGTGCTTTTGCTAATTCCAGCAAACCCAAAATGTGACTCAGATGCGAGTGAACCCCGCCCTCGGAACAAAGACCAGTCAAGTGCAACTTGCCGCCCCGAAGGCGCACTTCCTCGCAAAGCTGAACCAGCGCCCGATTTTGCAGCAAAGAACCGTCTTCGACGGCATCCGAGATCCGCACCAACTCTTGAGGAACCACGCGGCCCGCGCCCAGATTCAAGTGACCGACCTCTGAGTTGCCCATTTGCCCGTCAGGAAGCCCTACCGCCCGGCCGGATGTGTGAATCAGAGTTCTGGGATAAGCGGCCCAGAGACTGTCCATCACGGGTGTTTTCGCAGTGGCGATCGCATTTCCGTCTTTTTCTTCACGATAACCCCAGCCGTCTAGAATAATCAGCACTACAGGAGATACAGACGCTTGTGCCATGCGAATACCTTATTTACAATAATTAATTTCTCGATGTGCATGATTTCCGATTTTGCGGAACATCTTCCGCTCATCAGTTTACATATTTTCTACGCTCCGGCTGAACAAACCCAACCAAAATTCCCTCAGCCACAGCATTTTGGGATCTAATTTCGACCTGCTTTGCGAAGTGTTTAATGGATTGCCTTGCCTTACCTTGTACTGTGAATCCACAGTCAGAGACTGTTATGGTTCTCACCAACAGCGACCGTGCTTTTGTTGTCGCATTTTCACGAATTTTTCAACGGTCGGTGGCGATTGAAACACTAAGAACAATACCACAGATGGCGGACTTTTGCTACTGCCTCAAGAAATAAATTAAACAGCTTTGACTCGGCTGCGAATAACTTTAAACGAGTTGAGCAAAAATCCGTTTCCGAATCTGCTCACTTTCAGCGGACATAAAATTCTACAACATCTTTTTTAATTTTGGCATCGTAATTGCCAAAGAAATCGTGACCGAGCAGACCAATTTGCATTTGTTTGGCGATCGCCACTTCGACATTTTGGATCGCAGCACCCCCAACCCGAATCGATCGCGCTACGCCTATCGGGAACACGACTACGCTACCGTCAGCGATCCCCGCTCTCACGGTACGCACGGGCCTCACTCCCAGTGCAGTAGCCATCCGCTGAGAAATCAAAGTGCCGCTCGCCCCGGTATCGACAATCATCTCAAAAGTCTTGTTGCCGTTAAATACCACATCAATCACCGGCGTCCCGCCAGCGCGGCGCTTGATTTTAGCTTGAAATACCTTTTGATTCGCCGATGGTTTGGCAGCAGGATTTGAGGGGGCCCCTGTGAAACTGAGAGTACAAATAGCCAGTTGCTGCTCCCGAGCCTGCTGTTAAAGTGCGATTCCCTTCGGGATAGCTCCGCCGCGCTTGCTGCTGGGAACTTTCATCGGCCACCAATGTCATCACCTTGGTCTCAGGCTGCGGGTTCACCTGAAAGCCTAGGTTTTTCGTCAGCAAACCCGGTTTGTGAGGTATTGTTGAGAATGCTGCCCGATGTGAAGGAGAATGCACCTCGCCGCCCCCCACCGAGCCAACAGCAGCCAAAACGGCTACAGAAACAATGCCCGCTCCCCAAATCCGCTTGAGAATCACATTTGCCATTATATAAATGCCTTGATTAATTCAATATGTCGAACCACGACCGCCATTGATATCCTAACCTGCTCCCGAAAACCCAGCGCCCGAAGAACCCGATCTGAATCATGAGGAAAACTTGGCAATTTTCAAGCGATCGCATAACATCAAACACAGATAAACTTAAAACGACAACAAGCTGTAATTGCAGAGCCTTGTTGGATATCTTGAAATTAAGCATTTGGGGGCGATCGGCCATGTACAAACTTTTATATTTTGCAACTATAGGACTACTAGCTTTCTCGATCGGAGGCTGCGGTGGCGAGGGCAGCAACACAGCCAGCCCCAGCCCCAGCCCCAGTGCAGCCTCCCCGTCTCCGGCAGCCTCTGGCAGCCCCACCCCAGCAGCTCAGACTTTCCAGTCTCCAATAGTAGCCGCCCAGCCTCCTGGGTTAATTCGATCGACCAACCCAGACGAACGGGCAAGACAGGCTCAAACAGGCATCGGCGACAACAAAAACAGGAATCCAACGCTTCCGCTTCAGCCAGTGCCGCAAGGCCCTTTGACAGCCAATCCTTCTCAGGTAGACCCCTTTGGGCCGCTGCCGCCGATCGTAGTTCAAAACCCTCCCGGAGTTGGCGGTGTCTCGGACGGAACCCCAGCAGGGCCGATGACAGCCAATCCGCTGCCCGAACTGCCGGCGCGACAGGTGGCCATGATACCTAAACTGCCAGAACTATCCCGCCCAGTCCAAATTGGAGGAGTGAAGCTCAAAGGCCCCGCCGCTCCCCAAATCAATCTCAGCCCGACAGCAAGACGCGTTGTCAACGAATTCAGGACGCTTCAGGCTTTGCTAGACGAGACCACACAAAACTCTGAGTACGATAGGGATGTGGGTACATTGGTCGATACTATTTACGGAACATTGAAAGAGGATAATGTTGGTGTAGTCAGACGACAGTTACTACTAACTAACCGACCATTATTCAGAAGAATAGAAAAGGCCCTGGATGAATATCGGACAGCCTCAAACTTGTGGGACATTTACGGAGAAAACTCACCTTCTGATGCTCTCCGGTGTTCCATCGTGCCAGAAATTGCCGAGGCCATTGAGGTATATCGACCGCCGACAATAAGAAGGGGGGAACTGTCCTGCGTGACGCGAGCAAATTTGCTGCAAGCAGTTTGGCGACAGGGTAAGAATAGACTTGATGCAGCCCTCCGCGATCAAGATTATGAGGCGCGAACAATCGCAAGAGCGCCTAGTCTGCCAGTTCTATCCGAAAGCAGGGTAAATCGTGAGCCTCCAGCCGAGAGGGCTCTGGGTCGGGAATTAGCCTCGTTGCCAGGAGTGCCTGGGCTAAGCCCCCCGGCAGTAGGGCGCCGCCTAGCGGGATCTCCGTTAATAGCAGGGGGCCCCGGAGATCCTTCTCTGCCGGAAGGCCAAGGCGCACAAATAGGCTCGCCGCCCCAAGTTCCAGGACTCAATGCGCCTCAATTGGGCCGTCGCCCTGGACAGCCTGGTTTTCCAGGAGGCCAAGGCGCACAAATAGGCTCGCCACGCCAAGTTCCGGGGCTGAATACGCCTCAAGTGGGCGGTCGCCCGATTCCAGCAACAACTACCGGTAGGAATCCGCGCCGTCCAGCACCCCCGCGCCCGCCCCAGCCAATAGCAGCTAGACCCATAGGAGTGCCGGATCTGCCGGAACTGCCAGTAGACAAGCGCCCGCCCCAGTGGAGAGACCCAAATCCCCCACCTCCTCCGCAAATCCCAGTAGTTCCTCCACCACCGCCACCGCCTTCTACTGACCTCGCTACAGGTACCGAAGTCAGCGGGGTGGTAAAAGTTGGTAACGAGACCCAAGTGATTGTCAAAGTACCGAATGAACCAACAAGTCGATATGTCAAAATCGGGCAGCGACTGTCTAACGGGCAAGTCTTGGTCAAGCGGGTCGATATCAAGGCTGGAGCCGATCCAGTCGTGATTCTGGAGGAAAACGGCGTTGAGGTAGCCAAAGCTGTTGGCGAAAAACCTCCAAGTCGCGAACAAAAACCCACCAATGCAATTATTAGCCGTGGGTCAAATCCGAATAGGTCAACGCGACGCTGAAAATTGACAGCAAAGTAGGAAAAATGCTAAGGGCAAAAACTCTAATTTTTGCCTTTTTGCATTTATGGCTGATATCGAATCTGAAGGTAAAATTAATATAGAGTGAGTTAGTCGCTTCTGGGAAGAAACATTAGGGATTAAAAAACAGAAGGCTTTTCAGCGAGTCTTAGCTTTTGTAAAAGCTCTATCACTAATTGAAGTCAAAGGAGATTTCCCATGCTCAGTTCAATTCAAAAATTAGGGATGGTAATATTAGTTGCTTCTTGTATCGGAAGCGCCACTAATCTCTTGAATCCCCAGGGATCCATGGCTCAACCAACACCCGCTCCAAAACCAGAAGAAGAAAAACGCTCTCCCTTCTGCCAAGGAAACCCTCCGACGGGGAGAGTGAAATGCAATTACGAGGGAGGCGATAACTATGAGGGAAATTTCGTCAACGGCCTGCCCGAGGGCAGCGGAGTCTACGTGTACGCTAATGGCGATCGCTACGAAGGACAATTTCGGAAGGGAGTGCCAAATGGCAGAGGGACATTCATTTTTAAAGATGATGCCCGCTACATAGGCTTGTTCCAAGACGGCTCGATGAGATCTGGGACGGTCGTTTTCCCCAACGGCGAGCGCTATGTCGGAGACTTCGCAGTCGTCAGGAACGTTCAGACTGATGTTATTAGCAGCCAACCAGCAGGGCGAGGTCAATTTTTTTACTCCAACGGCGATCGCTATGAAGGACAATTCTTTGCCGGTTCGCCCTTTGGCCCAGGGGTATTAGTACGCAAAGACGGCACTCGCTGTTCTGGCAGGTTTTTTAATCAAGAACTAGACGGTAGAGTCTCCTGCAGTTTCCCCAACGGTACGCGCTATGAAGGAGAATTGCGAAAGGGAGTGCCTCACGGTGTCGGAACGATGATAGATGCTAGCGGCAGGCGCTTTCCGGGGGTATTTCGCAACGGCAAACGCGGAGTTTCGTAAAGGATAAATTGAGGTTTTCAGGCCACTTTTGACCAGAAATCGGACAAAAGACAAATGACGAAGGAAAATAATATCCAGAAGCGTATAGGAGAGACTTAGTTAATGATTTCCCGTTTTAAAACCAGTGGAATCCCTCTATTAGTTGCATCAGTGTTGGGAATTGGTAGTTACGCGACTTATCCCTTGCCATCAATGGCGCAAGTAGGGGTAGGAGCTCCGAGTGGTCGTTGCGTCCCAGCTATCGCTACAGGTAGAGTTAGGTGCGATTATGACGGCGGTGATAGCTACATCGGACAGTTCGTTAACGGTTTGCCCGGCGGCACTGGGGTATACGTATATGCCAACGGCGATCGCTATGAGGGGCAGTTCCGTCTCGGCCAGCCAAACGGTCGAGGACAATTTATATTTAAGGACGACGCCCGCGTCGAGGGCATATTCCGAGATGGCAAAATCAGCTCCGGGACAGCTATTTTTGCTAATGGCGATCGCTATATAGGGCCGTTTTCTCTGAATTGGAGAGTGGGTACGCCGACTGGACAGGGGCAATTCATTTTTGTTAACGGCGATCGCTTTGTCGGTCAATTTTTAGGGGGCAAGCCTTTGGGTACGGGGGTGTTCACCCGCGCTGACGGTACCCGGTGTTCGGGACAGTTCTATAATCAAGAACTCGATGCTAGGGGTAGCTGCGCGTTTTCTAACGGTATCCGCTATCAGGGAGAGTTCCGTAGGGGATTACCTCACGGCAAAGGCACAATCATCGATACCAGAGGCCGGCGGTTTCCGGGAGTGTTCCGCGAGGGCCAGCGGCTCGAACGATAAACTGGGAATAAGTGCGATCTGTTAGTAAGGGCAGGTTGAGGGCTAATATTTTTTGCACAAAACCTGCCCTTGCTAGGTTTTAAACTCAAAACTATTGATAATGTATGACCTGCTTTTTCTCAACCGAATTGCTAATCTTAAATATCCACTTAATGGAGGCGTTTTGATATGACAACTACTGCTTCTGCTTCCGGGCGCACCGGCGAGTTTCCCTTCGACTTTGCCCCGCAGCGGACTCAAGATGCTGATTTGTTGCGACAACTTAACTTTGTGCCCGGTTTGAAGGAAGTCTTGACTTTGCGCCAAGTTCATGCTCTAGAACACGCTACGGTTTGGGTACTCAGCCAATCTGGCGGTGCGGGGACAGCCAGAGCCGACAATGATTTATTGGGGGGGATGTCCACAGACCAAGGATTTTATCTTTACGGTCGCGTTAACGTTGCACAGTTGCGTCAGGCAGTGCGCGAGGCTTTGCAGCGGATTGCAAGCGGAGAGTGGGATTTAGCTGTACATCCCCGCTGCGGAACGAACTTGTCGGTGGGAATGCTACTGACTGCTGGACTTGCTGTCGGCATCAATTTAGTCCTGCCTCGGGGACCGATTCTGCAACTTTTAGGTTTGGGAGCGGCGGCGGCGGCGGCGGCTCAGTTAGCTCCTGATGTGGGAGCTCTGGCTCAGCGTTACGTTACAACTGCTATTCCGTTTAATTTAGGTGTTGTTGATATTTGTGTAACTCACGACTTCTGGGGACGCGAAGCTCATTTTGTTCGCGTGCGTTGGGTTGAATAGCTGCTGCGGGAGGGTCCGAGTGTCCGATGGCGAGAGTTGGGAAAATCTTCTTTCTTGCTTCTTCCTTCGTTTAATTAGTGCTTTGAAGTCAGGCCGATTCCCTTCGGGATAGCTTCGCTCGCGGGTACTTCATCCAACAAAAAAAATGTGCAAACTACCGATATACAAAACCTGGGTGGCAAGTTTACTAGCTGTCAGCTTAGCCGTAGCAGGCAACAGCTTTTTGCTTTTCACCAACAAGGCGAGTTTGGCGGGCGAAATATCCCAAATTAACGAACCAGAGAGAGCTCCTGACGGCAAGATAGTTCCCGTTAATGGCCAAGTCAATGTTACATTAACAAACAAAACCAACGATCGACTATTTTACCAGGTAGTTGGACAGACTAACCGCCGCAGTTTAGCGGAAAATTCAACAGTCGCGCTGCAAGCATTGACACTACCGGCTTCAATTGTATTTAGGCGACCAGATGGCGCATTATTGAAACCTAGTTTGAAACCTGTTGGCGAAGGAACAGTAGAACTAAGATTAGACGAGACGAATGATTTAGATCTGGATAAAAGATCTTTAACGATTCGGAATGACGGCGCACTTTTCCTCAGATAGAAAACTACCAAATTTAAAGAATTAACCTCCATTAAATATCTGTCTGCGTTAATCTGTGTGCATCTGCGGTTAAAACGTCCAATCGCTTTTGCCCCAGCAATTGTCAGGCAACAGTTGAATCATGTAAAATCAACTGGGCGATCGCCCCGACAACTCGACCTCACTCTTCCTTACACTATCCGAGTTCCTATGTCAATCAAAAAATTTCTTTCCATAGCGCTGTTAATTTTCATCCCCATTTCCATTGCCGCTGAGTATTTGCACTGGGGCTCTCTCTGGGTTTTCATCACATCCGCTTTAGGCATTATACCTCTGGCTATTTGGTTGAGCACAGCAACAGAAGAAGTGGCGATCGTTACAGGCCCCTCCATAGGCGGCTTATTAAATGCAGTCTTCGGCAATGCTACAGAATTAATTATTGCCATAGTTGCCCTAAAAGCCGGCTTAATTGACATTGTGAAAGCCAGCATAACCGGCACAATTATCAGCAACTTACTCTTAGTCATGGGATTTTCTATGCTGCTAGGAGGAATACGCTACAAAGAACAAGAATTTAAGCCAATTATCGCGCGGGTGAACGGTTCCACAATGACTCTAGCAGTGATTGCAATTCTGCTGCCGACAATGGTAATTTACACCTCTAATGGAGTCGAACCCGCAGCCATTCAGAATCTTTCCTTAATAACTGCGATCGTCCTAATTGCAGTTTATGCTTTAACTCTGCTATTTTCATTAAAAACTCACAGCTATCTTTACGAAGTCGGCTTACTAGAACTAGAGTCAGAAAATCCTCAAAATACCAAAGATGAATCTACTACGCACAAACCGAATTTGTGGCTGTGGATAGGGGTGCTAGTTGCCTCAACTGTTGCCGTTGCTTTTGAATCAGAAATTTTCGTGGGTGTTGTCGAAGAAACTACCAAAGGATTGGGATTGACGCCGCTGTTTACAGGGGTAATTCTGTTGCCTATTGTTGGCGGCGCCGCCGAATATGTAACTGCGGTGGGAGTTGCGATGAAAAACAATATGGATTTGTCAGTTTCTGTCGCGATGGGTTCGAGTTTGCTAGTTGCTTTGCTGGTAGCACCGGTGTTGGTGCTTATCGGATTAGTGATTCATCAGCCGATGGATTTAAACTTCAATCCGTTTGAAGTAGTTGCAGTTGCCATCGCAGTGACAATTGCTAATCTAATTAGTCTCGACGGCCGCTCTAATTGGCTCGAAGGAGTGCTGCTTTTAGCAACATATATCGTGTTAGCATCGGCATTCTACTTTCACCCCATTACTTGAAGAACCAAATTTTTTTTGGGAGGGGCAATCTCCCGTGATTGCCCCTCTTCCCTTGAAAATAACTTATATTTTTTCTGGTTTGTTATTCCTCTTTGTCTTCTGCCATCAATTAAAGAAAATAATTTTAGGACAGAAAGTAATTACGGACAGCGACACTGTTGAACAGGAAAACACTCTCGTCTGCAACTTCTTTTTCTGCCTTTACTGTCGCGACAATAAGAAGTATCCCGACATTCTACCCGATCTTCACAAATTTGCTCGCGGGGAAAAGTACCTAAGCTTTGTATAGAAACTTCAGCCGTAAGCGCACCCTGTTCTATAACTTGATTATTTTCTTTAATTTCATAGAGAAACTTATTTTCTCCCTCTAAAACCGAAAAAGTTCTTGTTTTGTGACTGTTACCCAATTTAAATCCAAAATCCTCGGAAAACTCTCCTTTGTCGTAACCTCTGTCGGTGTAGGGATAGGGGTTAGTTTCCATGCCATCAGTCACATTTTTAATCATCACCCTCCTGTTAGGGCCCGGAGGAGTTTTGCTGGAGACAAATCGAGCGCTTTGTGAATCAGGGGAGAAGACAGTACCAGCACACGTACCTATATATTCAATGCGCTTAAATTGAATCAAATTAATATTAAAAGTGTTTTCGTTTTTGATCCTAAATTGTGCTTCGTTAGTCTGCTGGGCGCTGACTGTAAAAGCTGCTAGAATCAAAAAAAAGACCCCCACCCAAATAGCGAGGAATTTGATTTTTCCCTTCCCCGTAAAATATCTCGCGTGTTTCATCTCTCTATACCTCTAATTTGAATAGATAGCATTTTGTTTAGTAGTTATTTTAACTAAAGAGCAGATGTGTTGTCAAAGTGGAGCGAATAGGTTTCTAGTGAGGACTTGAGTCTTTGATGCTGAGTTGCTAAAGGAAGGACTGAAGTTTTGAGTACGAACTTAACTACCATGTTACTCGATCGCGCCATTTTTCTAAGAGTTTTTCCCCGACTCCCTGCACTCGTTCTGCATCCTCCAAAGAGGTAAAAGGTTGCTGTTGCCGCGCTGCAATAATTCTCTCGGCTAACTTGGGGCCAACCCCAGGCAAAGTTTCTAATTCTTCCTGACTCGCTGCATTCAAATTAACTAACTTTTTACCTACAGCAATTTGAGGTTTAGCACTCGCTGATTTGGATGCTGCGTGTAGTGAATCGCACTCTTTTTTCTTAGCGTCAATTCTCTGTTTGATTCGGGCGGGAATTCCCAAGATTGCACCTTTGTAAAGCCGATCGAACTCCTGCCCAAAATGGGCCCCAACTGTGGGACTCTCGATCGCCAGCAGCGTCTCGTCATTCCCGTGATTTGCCACCTCACTCCAGTTGTGAGAACCTGTAAGCACCGTTTTGCCGTCCACAACGCCGAATTTGTGGTGCAGGCGATCGCCCATTGGTAACAGCGGCACTCCCACCGTAGTCAGCGGCTTTCTCCAAGGGCGATTGTCAGCTTCTAAGTTGCAATCTTGGGTGAAAGTCGCACCCATCATATCCAAACCTTCACTGTAAGAGCGATAAATAAAATTAGAGTCAATTAAAGCTCGCACCGCAACTCCTCGCCTAGCTTCAATTTCCAGAGTATTTGACAACCGCTGAGCAGAAAATACAAACAGTGCCAAATCAACCGACTTTTTCGCACTACCCAAAGTTTGATTTATCAAACCGTTGACGCTTTTTTCCCAAGGCAAAGTCGCAGTTGTCGGCGAAAATTGCACCGCAACTGTCGTATCCCCTACTCTCACTTTTTGCACTTGCCGAAACGGCTTTTTGATGCCAAATTGGCTGTCCGTTTTGCCTCCTGGCCCGTCGCCCCACATCAGGTTAAATTCTTGAGTAAATAGTTGCGCTAATTGAGCATTTTCAATTTTCAGCAAATTGTTCGCATTGCCGCGACTTGCTGGTGTCTTGAAATCGCCGTGTATATCGCTGGTGGTAAAATTAGCAGAAGTGACGATTACGGTTTTGCCGTCAATTACCACAAATTTGTGGTGCATCAAACCGCTGCCTTTACTGCCGTCAGCAGTATCGTCAATTACAGGAATTCCCGCATCTTTGACAATTACCAAAGGATCGTTTTGCTTGATTTCATCGGCCGTCAATTTACCGTCTTTATTGGTATCGGCAAGTTGCACAAATTCGCTATAACGCTCGCGCTCTCTTTCCGGTAATGAAGCTAACTCCTGGGCTGTAAAATCGCTCCAAGGGCGACTATACATATGTTCGACAATTAATCTCACTTTAATTCCCGATCGCTGTCTATCGGCCAAAACCCTGGCAATACCGGGCAAACGAAACTCCTGAACCGCTACATCTACCGTCGATCCAGCACTAGCGATCGCAACAGCGACCAACTTTTCCAAATCATCTCCAAATCTAGTTTGCTGGCGGTAAGGCTCTGTATAACTCGAAGCGATCGACTGATTGAAGTATACTTGCAACAAGGGGTCTTGAGGCAGCGGAGTCAGACTGGGAGGTAAATTCTGCACGTCTTGCTTAATTTGTCCGCAGGCCGCCAGATTGAGCGCCAGCAGCCCAGCACAACACAAACCGAGTAAATGATAATTAAGTACAGCCACAAAATTTTAATAAATATAGAGGTTATTAGTCTTCTCACAGTTCAAAGCTATGGCAGCAAGTAAAGTTACAACTTATTAAATTTATGCAAGGGAAGAGATTTTGCGTCTTGTAGAACTGCCTCGATGCCGGAAGCATCACTGGTAGGGTAGCAGCATTCAGGGGCGTGGGTCAAACCCGATACCCCTGCTTTATGGCTAAAAGAAAAAGAATTTTTCCGTGCGGTCACAAAGGATATGGTAAAGCGTGCCATCGCTGCACGCAAGAGTTGGTAGCGCAGCAGCATTACGTTGAAGAGGTGGCAGAAAAACAAACCAAAAAACAACGGAGGGAAGCATCATTTGCTAGAGATATCATCGATCTCAGAGGTCTGCCCGACCACGTAGTCACTAAAGCTCGCGCCATTATAGCAGCTTTGGGAGAGAATAAGAATTACAGAGATTTCGGCGGCAAACGCCTGCGTCACAACCGTTTGATCGTCAGTATTCCTGTAACGCGCAACTACAGAATGCTTTGTGAAGATTGCGGCACTTTTTTAATTCCCCAAAAAGTTTTGTCGCACGAAGACTACAACGTCTGCAAACCAGGAAGTTAGCCATCTCTCATCAGTCATTAATCATTGGTTATTTAAAATCATGCAAATTTACCTCGACTATAGCGCCACAACGCCCGCACGCCCAGAAGCGATTCAAGCCATGCAAAAAGCCCTCACTCAGCAGTGGGGAAATCCTTCCAGTTTGCACGAGTGGGGACAAAGGGCGGCGACAGCTTTAGAATTAGCAAGAATGCAGGTTGCTAGCTTAATTAACGCGCTACCGGAATCGATAATTTTTACGAGTGGGGGCACGGAAGCGGACAATTTGGCAATTATGGGAATTGCCCGTCTTTATACAAAGCCGCAGCATATAATTATCTCCAGCGTAGAGCATTCTGCAGTAGCAGAACCGGCGCGACAACTCGAAGAGTTGGGATGGGAAGTGACGCGCCTACCGGTGGATAAATTTGGGCGAATTCACCCTTTGGATTTGCAAGAGTCGCTGCGATCGAATACAGTGTTAATTTCAATCATTTACGGACAAAGCGAAGTTGGGACGCTGCAACCAATAGAAGCTTTGGGACAAATTGCGCGCGATCGCAATATCATGTTTCATACCGATGCAGTTCAAGTTGCCGGCAAGCTGCAAGTTGACGTGCAGAAACTGCCCGTAGACTTGCTTTCCCTTTCCAGTCACAAACTTTACGGGCCGCAAGGTGCGGGGGCGCTTTACGTGCGTCCGGGAGTAGAATTAGTGCCAATGTTAGGCGGTGGTGGTCAAGAGGTGAAACTGCGTTCCGGGACACAAGCGCTGCCGACAATCGTGGGTTTTGGGGTGGCGGCGGAGTTAGCATTGCAGGAAATAGATGTGGAAACGCCGAGGTTAATTGGATTGCGCGATCGGCTTTTTGACCTATTAGCTCATGTCCCAAGTTTAGTACCAACAGGCGATCGATATTACCGACTGCCGCACCACACCAGTTTTTGCATCGTCTCCCCATCCTGTCGCCCTTACCAAAAGAGAGATACAGGGCGAATCACAGGCAAAACTCTGGTGCGGCAGCTAAACTTAGCAGGAATTGGCATTAGTTCCGGTTCTGCTTGTAGCAGTGGCAAACTAACTCCCAGTCCGATATTATTAGCAATGGGATATGACGAAATCGGCGCCGTTGGTGGAATTCGCTTGACTCTAGGACGAGAAACCACAGAAGCTGATATTGATTGGACAGTAATTGCGATCGAGCAAATTTTGGATAGACTAATGCCAAAGGTAGCATTATCTAGGCGCTAGCAGGAAAACCTGCGGTTCAAAACCTTCATAAACCAGGTTTTTTCCAATCTCTTCGCACGGTAACGAAGTATTGTCATAAAAACCCGGTTTATGGCCACCCGTGCGGTTAAAATTTCCAAGAAACCAGTTTTTTTAGCAGTTTTACCCACAGTAACAAACTCTTCTATAAAAAACCAGATTTCCACGAACCCATCTGTCCAAGACAAAACTAAATTCATCAGCGTCCATCAGCGTACATCCGCCGACATCTGCGGTTAAAATTCCCAAGAAACCAGTTTTTTTCCAGAATCTTCGCACCGTAACGCCTCTTCTAGGCAAAAACCCGGTTTCTGGCCACCCACTAATCATGCTAAAATAAATCCCGGTGTTATTTACAACTCCCTACAATGGAAGAAAACCGCGCCCAAGCCTATCTGCAATTAATTCACACCCTGCTGAATTGCCCCAACGGAGAAGAACCGCAGATATTACAGGATAACTCAGAATTATTGGATCGCGGATTTCTGGAAACTTGCGAGTTGGTAGCATCAACCTTGGCAGAACAAGGAGGCGAGAATGGCGCTAATTTCCTCCGAAATCTGGCCAGTCAGCTATGGCAACTCATCGACATGAACGATAATGGAGATAACAAGAAATCCGAAGGCGAAAATTTCCAAGAGTATGCAAACTTTTTCCTAGAATTATTGCAAGCAGAACAAGATAGCCAGAGCGATATTGCAGTAATTTACCCCATGATCGAGCAACGGCAACATCTCCTCAATGCCCGTTTTGCCGAGATTTTACAGCAAGTATCCCAGAAGTTAATTGTCGGCGAAAACTCACAAACAATTAGCTCAATTATCGGTCTTCTGGAAAATTTAAGTGTTCATATTAGTGAGTTTCCCGGCGGTAATAGAGCGCACAATATAGAAATTGCCATTACTGGTTATCAAATAGTTTTAAATAATCGCGAACCGGGGAGCGAAAAATGGACGCAAACTCAAAACAATCTGGCTACTGCCTACAATAACAGAGTCAACAGTTCGCAGGCGGAAAATCTGTAACGGGCGATCGGCTTTTATGACGCTGCTTTAACAGTCTATAATCTTGAGGCTTTCCCGCTCAATAATGTAGAAACCTTAAATAACCTGGGCTGGGATTATGTGGCAAAACTAGACTACATTAACCGAGCGAGAAAAATCAGAAGACACAAACCCAAGAACAGGAACCCGGCGGTTGAAACCGCGTCTAGACAAACTTTCGTCCACTCCCAGCGGACTAAGAGATAATTCAGAAGTGCTGAAATCCTCGATCGAGCTTTAATATAGCATCAGGATAAAAGCCGCTGCTATCAGTTAACCAGATATCGGTGCTCTCCGTAGTGATTCCCACAATCGCGGCTCCATTTCCTATTTTTTCCACCAATAACTCAGCATTCGCCATCGGCAAAAACAGCACTAACTCGAAGTCTTCTCCGCCGTATAATGCCCAATCTAAAGCTTTTTCGGTTGATACAATTTCGCTGAAAATATGGGGGATTGGTATTTTCGGGCGATCGACTTTTGCGCCAACACCGCTAGCCCGACAAATTTGAATAATCGCATCAGCTAAACCGTCGCTGCTGTCCATTCCGGCGATGGAAAACTCACCCGCAGAATCTAAAATCTCCCAAACAACCGGCAAAACATCGAGCCTCGGTTTAGGGCGCTGGTGAGCGAGAATTAAGGAAGCTCGATCGACTTCTGTAAGATTTTGCCCGAATTCTGGATTTAATAGCAATTCTAATCCCGCGCGGGAGGCTCCGTGAACCCCAGTAGCCACAATAGCCCAATTCGATCGCGCATTTGACCGACGAATGGTACGATCGAACTCAACTTGTCCGAAAGCAGTAATCGCCACCGTCACCACGGGCGATCGCACAACATCGCCACCGACGATCGGCGTATGATATTCTTGCAAGCAAGCCGTCATCCCCCGATAAAACTCTTCAACCCACTCCACAGCCGTATCCGGCGCCACAGCGAGGGCTACAGTCACCGCCAGAGGAGTTGCTCCCATCGCCGCGAGATCCGACAAATTCGCCGCAGCAGCGCGCCATCCTGCGTAATAAGGCCCCGTAGTTCGATCGCTAAAATGCACTCCATCTACCAACACATCTGTAGTAATAGCGAGAGATTGGTTGGGATTTGTAGCCATAACAGCGCAATCATCACCCACTATCTCTACGGAGCAGAATTTTTGCAATATTCTTAAAAGACCTTGTTCACCGATATCTTTAATCAGCATAATTCTGAATTAATTGCAGAGGGAAGAGACAGTTTTTTATTAATTTGATAATATTATATTTTATTCTAAGTAACTCAACATAAAAAATAGAATCCTTATAACCCCGACTTCTTGAATAAGTCTGGGTTATAACAGAAATTGTTAGTCTTCCTCTGCTGGGACGAGAGTTTGACAAAAAGCGATTTCAATATCCGATTCAAGAGCCAATTCTCCCAAAATCACCGAATCATTTTCTAATTTCCGTTTCCGTTTGAGTACCAGCCCAGCAAAAAAAGCAGCAGAAGTTACTAATCCCCCAATTTCCGAAGGCTCAGGAACAGCTTCAGCAGAATCTGCCCGCATCTTAAAAGAAAACTTATCCCGATTAGATTCTAATTTAATCGGGAAAGCTAGAGGGTTTTTCGGGTCAATGGGTGCATCAATGCCAGTGACGCTAAACTCCGAGACACCGTAACCGAGTAAAGCCACAAAATCTACTACTTCATTAGGTTTGAATTTACCGATTTCTTGGCCGCCAACTAAGACGCTAAAAAGTTCGTCAGCATCAATACCGCTGGGTAAACCGAGAATTTTAGTAAATAGCGAGGGTTCGGTTGGATTGGGAGTAAGTGCGATCGAACTTTTGTCAACAATAAACCCATCACCAGTCCCTCCGCTAGCGCCATTCGCCGCAGCATCACCAATTTTGAAAGTAAAACCAGCAGCCGTGGGCGGGTCAAACCAGAGACGATTAGCCACATTGTTAAAACTATGCCAACCATCCTCAAAATTATCGGGTAACAACGGATTTCGCTGAGAACTACCGGACACCGGGTTGAGGAGAAAGGCGTGATTTTGTCCAGTTGCACGCTTAATGCCCTGTCCCACAATTTGACCGCGATCGTTAATGCCACTTACTTGCTGTAAAAACCACGCAGGCTCCTTGTCCTCAAGAACGATGAGACTGTTGAGGTCAGCCATTTTGCCATCTTCCCAGATGAAGCCATGAGCAAGCCCACCATCGCCAGTAGTGTTACCAAAACCTACTACTTGCCCTTTATTGTTAATAGCAACCGCAGCGCTTTTATTGCCACCGAGAGTACCCAAATCTGTAATTTGGCCATTTGACCACAAAGTAGCGTGCTCTTGCTTAGTGAGACTATTTAATGAATAGCCAACTGCTTGCCCAGAATCATTGATATCATAAGCACTGCTGCCGTTATACCCTGGAAGAGTTCCCAGGTCAATCATGTTGCCATTTTCCCACTGGAAAGCATGAGTTACGTGGAGAGCAAGACCAGAATAACCAACTACTTGACCTTGGTTGTTGATACCCTGAGCGGCGGCTGCATCGTAACCAAGAGTACCGAGATTGATCATCTCGCCGTTTTGCCACAGAAAAGGAAACCATTTCTCTTGGGAAATCAGAAACCTACCGACTATTTGACCGGAATCATTGATGTCACTAGCTAAACTGCTGATGCCACCAAAATAACCGAGGTCAGTCCTTTGACCGTTTTCCCACAGGTAGGCATTATCCGTCCAGTTTTCACTAAGATAACGACCAACAACTTGACCCGAGTTGTTGATTTGGTAAGCCCAAGTGCTATCTTTGACCTCAGTCATCTGACCGTTGTCCCACACCCAACCAACACCATTCTGACCAACTAGCACTTGTCCCAGATTGTTCATACCATAGGCATGGGCTTGGCCGAGGTCGGTAATGGTATAGGAAGCGAAACCAGTATGCAGCGTGGCGGCATTCACAGGTTCAACGGCGCTAAATCCCAGTAGGGTGAAAGCAGTCAGCGACAGACAACTTTGAACACACCTGCTCAGGGGATCTTGTTCAAGCATTTTTTTAAATTTTTTCATGGCACCTCAGATTTTCTCATCGGGTTGGCGTTTCCCCTTTGGGGAGTAGAGAACGAGTTCCCTATGTATCTATCTGAGTGCCGATCGAGATTTTATGCGCAGACACTAGATTTGTTACAAAACTTTACATGATTGGTTATATGCCCCATGCCCCATGCCCCATGCCCAATTACCATTCCTTACCGGAACTCGGAGGCAAGCGCAACCTAGGAAACCTATAAAAAGTATCCCCTTCATCATCTACTTCTAAAACCGCCGAAAAAATCTTAACTTGCCGAGTTAAATACTGCTGAGCAACTTCAGCCTCAACCCTAGCATTAGCCGCCAGTTGAATCAGCGAAATTTGACTGTTTTGAGTTTCCAACAACTGATAAAAAGCCTCATCCAACCGCTGCTTTTGCTTGCTTTCCTGCAGATTTTTTACAATCAACAAGCCTGCGAATCCGCCCAAACCAATTACCAATAAAAATTCTAAAATTGCCATATTCTCGATTAAATTCCTGATTTCAAGAACGCAACTATAAAAATTATCTATTCTTCCCGCCCGCGGAGGCGGGCTTTCTCTGTGCCGAAGCGATTTCTATCCCCGTCACCTTTATGTAGAAACGATTTCAAGATCCGTCAATCTTGAGGTTCTCAGCCCGCCTCCGCGGGCTTTGTTTGACAAGAAACAATTTCAATCGCCGTCACTTTTGACACTTAAGCGATTTCAATCGCCCTCCGAGATCAAACTTGAGGTCGAACCAAATTTTCCTTCCCTTTAATCACCTTAGCAGATACAATCTTGTCTCCCTGCTTCAGTTGCTCCAAAACTTCTTTTCCTTCAATCATGTAACCAAAAACAGCATACCGGCCGTCCAACAGATTCAGGCCAGCGGGCGTAAGTTCAGGTTCAAACAAGAAAAAGAAAAACTGAGAAGAAGCGCTGTCGGGTTCAGCTTCAGTGCGGGCCATCGCCAGAGTACCGAAAGCAGAAAAAGGCAAAACAGGCTCGTCACGATAGCGCCCCGCATCTTCTAGAGTAATCCCGTAAATAGGTTCCTTTTCGTCCCTGACGAGCACTTCCAGCGGAACATTCCGGTATTTGCCAGTAGCAGGGTCAATAAAACCGACTTCCTTGCCTTCGGGATCTCCGGTTTGCAAAACATAGGATTCTTCCGATCGAATAAACGGCAAACCGTCATAAAAGCCTCGATCGACCAAATCCACAAAATTACCAGCCGTAACCGGGGCGCTGTAGCCGTCAACCACAACAGTAATTTCCCCTTTTTCTGTTTGTACAGACACAGTAGCGCGCCCTTTCAGTTGAGGCAGATTAGCATACTTTGCCGGCACTTCAAAAGGAAACTTTGTCACCATCAACTCTTCGATTTCGCCTACCGAACCCAGGATTGTGGCTTTCAAGTCAATCACTTTGTCCCTGTCTTTAGCCTCAACAGCCTTTTCCAGTTGAGCAACTCCCTCCTTGGCTTGTGCAACTAGCGCCTCAGCTTGCGACTTTTTCGCCTCGGGAATACTCTCTAAAATGTCAGATTCCCGGAGGTTGAGAATCCTGGAAGCCTTACTGACATCGCTGCTAATGGGCCCCCAACGTTTAGACCGTATGTGGTTGCCAATATCTTCGAGACTGATTTGCAAATCTCGCACAGTCTGATTGTCAATAGGTAAAGCGAAGCGCAGCAGCGCCCGACCGTCGGTAATCGCATTCCCTGCAGGCATACTGCTGCTGGGGCGTTTGGCATGGGAGGCTGGACTGAAACTCAGTCCGAGAGTGAACAGCAGGAGCGCTAAAGCGACTGTTTTGACCCAGCGCTTGCACGTATCGATCGAGAAATTAGGCCAATGCAACATAACTTTAACTTTTATTGCCTCTATTATCTTCCCACAGCGCTGTCGGCCTTCTATCCGTTAAATGCCGTACACTGCTCGCGGTCGAACTTCCTTCCCTTGAAAGCTTTTTAGCTTTCCGTACAGCACTTGCCCCCTTTGAACGGTAAAATAAAATGCCAATTGCTTTTTGATGCCGTCAGCTCGACTGCGGCTTTAACCTGACCCGCTCAAAAAGGGATACAATCCCCAGACTCCTGTCGTGGAGAGATCAAAATTTTAGACCAAGGTTCAATCTCCCAAATGCATCTGTGGAGTAAATCTAAAATCTAAAATCTAAAATCTAAAATCGACTGACTGTAGTTCCCCCGTGCCGGCAAGGCGACGGGATTGCCCGCAAAAATTTATATGATCTCCAGTAACGACTTTCGACCAGGTGTTTCAATTGAATGGAATAACGGCGTGTGGCGGGTTATCGAATTCCTCCACGTCAAGCCAGGAAAAGGCTCGGCTTTCGTGCGGACAAAATTAAAAAACGTCCAAACCGGAAACGTAGTAGAACAAACCTTCCGGGCGGGCGAGACTATGCCTCAAGCCAACCTGGAAAAGAGCGCGATGCAGCATACCTATAAAGAGGGCGACCAGTTTGTCTTTATGGATATGGAAACTTACGAGGAAAGTCGCCTCAGTGCCAAGCAAATAGGCGATCGTGTCAAGTACCTCAGTGAAGGGATGGAAGTCAACATCCTTCGCTGGAACGACCAAATCTTGGAAGTGGAACTGCCCAACTCTGTTGTCTTGGAAGTGCTGCAAACCGATCCTGGAGTCAAAGGAGATACTGCCACCGGTGGCAGCAAACCCGCCATCGTCTCCACCGGAGCTCAGGTTATGGTGCCTCTATTTATTTCCATTGGAGAACGGATTCGGATTGATACTCGTGAAGACAAGTACCTCGGCCGAGAGTAGAAACGACGGAGGAAAAGGGAGTTTTTAGTTTTTAGTTCTGAGTTATGAGTTAAAGAATTCAAAATTCAACACTCATCGCTCGCTGCTTAAAAACTATCCCTTTTGCCTCCAAACTCGGTTAACTCTTCTAGCTTCGCCGAATTTTCAATTTTCAATTTTCAATTTTCAATTTTCAATTCTCAATTACCCTTGAATCTGCTGTGCAACTAGACTTAAACCAGCTTTGCGAACTGCTAACTGTATTAGACAAAACTGGCATTTCGGAACTGACCTTAAAAAGTGGGGATCTTGAACTGACAGTACGCAAAGGCATTCTGGCAAGTTCACCAGGCACCGCTGCTGCGCTCCCTGCTGCCGTGGCGACAGTCGCTCCTCTGGCCTTGGGCGCTGTTGCTAGCCCCACCTTAGCGTCAACTCCTGCTATTGACCAAAATTTAGGAGTGGATGTGGCAGACACGGCACCCGTCGCCCCTGCCGCTGTGCCTGCTCCTCTGTCTGCCCCTGTCGATACTACGTGGGTGCCAATTATCTCGCCGATGGTAGGAACCTTTTATCGCGCTGCAGCTCCCGACGAGCCGCCTTTTGTAAATGTGGGCGATCGCATCAAAGTCAGCCAGACAGTTTGTATTATCGAAGCGATGAAGCTGATGAACGAGATCGATGCTGATGAAGTGTCCGGTCAAGTGATGGAAATTTTAGTTCAAAATGGCGAACCTGTCGAATACGGTCAAGTTTTGATGCGAATTAATCCGGATTGAAAGATTACTTTATTGTTATGGAATAAATGCTAGTATTTCCAGATCTCTTCTCTCCGGTGAGTTTGATGAAGTCATCCCAGCCTGTCCCGCAAGAGGTTGTGCAACAAGTTGCTGAGTATTTCAGTATTTTGAGCGAGCCAATGCGTTTACGAATTTTGAACTTGCTTCGCGACGGCGAAAAATGCGTGCAAGAGTTGGTGGAAGCTACTCAAACGAGTCAAGCCAATGTTTCTAAGCACCTAAAACTCATGCTCCAAGCTGGTATCCTCACTCGCCGGAGTGAAGGGACTTCAGCCTATTATAAGGTGCAGGACGAGTTAATTTTTGAGCTGTGTAATATGGTGTGCGATCGGCTTGCCAGCCGGATCGAACAGCAAGCCCTACACTTTCGGGCATTTAGCCTGACTACCAAGCACTGAAAATTAATCCCCAGTCCTGGGTGCCCAGTCCTGGGTCCCCAGTCATGAGTCATCAGTCATGAGTCATCAGTTATTAATCCCTACTCTCTGCCCTCAGACCGATGACTAATGACTTCTAATTAATGACTCCTAACTAATGGCTCATAATTACTAAAGGGGAAAATTTTTGTCAAAACTTTGGCGGGTACTCGGCTGAGCAACCTCCAAACCTTCGCCACCCAAAAGTTCTAAAGGCTTGCCTTCCACCGAAATCCAAACCTTGGTATTCGGTTTTAAACTCGTAGCCGTATAGATCACTTGCCCTAACCGGCCAGTCATCGAATTGCTGCCTCCCCCCGAAGTAAATTCTGCCGACAAATCGACATAAACTCCGTCATTCTTAACACTCAAACCCCGGAGTTTTGTCCCCTTAGGAATTTCGCTAGAAACACTTGCATCCTTCGGCCCGGCCAACAAACTGTTAAAAGCAGCTTGTAAAGTTGCATCAGGCTTGTCAGCTTGTTTGAGAGCTACTTTCGTAGGAACTCCCTCAAATTTGCCGCTCGCCTCTTTAACCCAGTAGACTTGCACTGTCTGGGCTGCCGTCTGCTGCAAAGGCTTGGGCTGAGGCGACTTTGATGCCAGAGCGTTAGGCGTCTGAGCTGTGGGCGTCTGAGCTGTAGGCGTCTGAGCTGTAGGCGTCTGAGCTGTAGGCGTCTGAGCTGTAGGTGGTTGGACAGGATTTGGAGGGGGTACGGGGATAATTACAGCAGGGGATTCAGCAGGACTTGGGGACAGCGCCGGAGCGGTAGTCGGAGCGGAAGACTGCGTGTCTGCAGGGGTTGGCGAACGGTTCGCCGTCCACCAGGCAATGCCCCCTCCCGCCACTAAAGCCAACCCGCAAACACCGGCAATCACTGCTGTGGAGACGCGGCGTACTTCTTGTCCATCTTTCATAATACAAATCCTCCGCACACGGTGACATTTTTTTTTGAGAAATAAACGGTCAAGGGCGATCGCTTATTCCTAAATTACTTCACTTCATTGTAAAGTTCCCGAAACACCAGGTCGGTCAGTTTTCGGCAAGTAGCGTTCCGAGCATCGGTGAGCCGACCGCCGCGTTTTTTGGTTCCGTCGGCGTCGAAGGCGCGGCCTATGAAATATTCTCGCAGTTATAGCTCAATGGCAGTATAGGTCTGCCCCATAAGTTTCTGTGGTTCCGATGCGACAGTTTACGTAAGTCCACAGAGTGCTGCGAGTATTCGCGCACCCTGTCCAGTTGCCACCACCGCTACCAGGTCTGACTTGGCCGCTGGACTTTTCGACTTTGCCCAGACCGCAAGCTTGCCGAAAGCGACGCAAAGCTGTTTTCTTGGGCAGGCAGAGGAAGTCTTCAAAGGGGTAGATTCTGGATAGTATCCATCCCCGCTCCCTATAATCGAAGGCGAACAGATCGAACGCTCGGGGGTAGCTGACGAACATATTGTCACCTAGCAGTTCGATCGATTCGATTTCTAAACCTGATTCGACATCATGCAGGTCGCAAATCGCAGCGGCGAACTGGCGCGTAAGTTCGGACAAGTTGGCTCGGTCAAGTTCACGCTCTTTGCGATAGTGGTTGTTGAACCGGGACAGAATGCTCTTTGACAATAAATCACTGCGACCAGCAAGCCAAGCCCAGAAAGCAGGTGGCTGTCGAGTTTGTAAAAATCCATTGCGCCGCTGCGACCTAACTGTAGTGCGTGCCGGATACTCCCAAGCTAGCCGTCCCTTGACACGGTATTTATAAAGTTTGTTTGTTTCCGGGTGGTTGTTTTCAAGTTCTGCAGCGGGCGTCTAATTTTTTGGATTTTTGGGCTTAATTCCTTGACCCACAATCGGCGATCGTAAATTTCCAGATAGTGGTGACGATACATTTCTTTAGAGATGATAAACCTAGCTCTGTATCATTTTCAAGTGGCTCATCAAAAGGGATTAGCGGATCACCCCGTTAATCCCTTTTGCCGCAGATGAAAATCGAGATTTAGGAATTGTTAAAGCTCAACGAAAACCCAAGGTTAAGTTGATTATCGCTCCCTTTCGGGAAAGCGTCGGCACAGGGTCGCCATTTTTCTTTGAGCCACCACCGAAAATTCCCTTGACAACTGGCTTTGAGCCTTAACTTGTCACCAAGGGTTCCGGGCCCGTGACGATCGGGCCCCACGGCGGGTTTATTTCTTGTGGCACCCACAGGCGAAGCCGTTGCTGACCGGCTGTGCTTGATGCGAGATTAACTCCCCCGCCGCGCCATCCCCGGCCGTTGCGGCGATATTCCGGGGTTGCCGGTATTATAGTGTTTGGTAGGGGCCATTCCCCGTGGTAGCCCGCTTCGATGCGGATATGGCATCAGTAGCCGCCTTACGCAATTGCCAAAAGAATCTAGAGGCCGGGCCCTGCTAGCCAGTCTCAATAGGACTGAGTGCGTTTTAAACGGAAGTAGGAGCAAGTCATATATTTTTATAAAAATGCTCTAGCAGTTGGGCCCGTAAGGCAATGAGCTATACTAGCGGCCAGTTTATGATTAATGCAAAACCCGGCATCCCCCACTAAGGTTTATTTCCACCTACTTAGTAATAAATCATTAGTCATGAGTCAGAAAGAGATTTATTAAATTAGATTTTCCCAAAACAAAAAGCGCCCCTATTTCTAGGAGCGCTTTTTGTTAATCAAAAACTAAAACTTAGCCGTTGATAGAAGGAGCAACCAAAGCTACGGGAGTTGTTTCACCAGCAGCCAAGTCGAGAGGGAAGTTGTGAGCGTTGCGCTCGTGCATTACTTCCATA
>JAUBOM010000062.1:0-44360 GCA_036700245.1 Microcoleus vaginatus BM001213989 | reverse complement strand
CCACCGGAAGCAATCACCGGAATTGAAATAGCGTTAGCAATTTCGCGCAAAGATTCCAAATTCGGCCCTTCCATAGTACCGTCGCGGTGAATGTCGGTGTAAATAATTTCAGCAGCGCCTAACTCGGCCATTTTTTGCGCCAATTCTGTTGCTAAAACTTCCGAAGTTTCTAGCCAGCCTCTAGTCGCAACTTTACCATTTCTGGCATCGATGCCAACCAGAATTCGACCGGGAAATTCGGCGCACAATTCGCCGACTAATTGCGGTTGTTCGACGGCGACAGTGCCGAGAATGACGCGCCGGACGCCTAAATTGAGGATAGCAGCAACAGAAGCGCGATCGCGCATTCCCCCACCTACTTGACAGGGAACGTCTACCGATCGGACGATCGCTTCAATGGCTGCTTGGTTGACTGGATGACCTGCTTTGGCGCCGTCGAGGTCTACTAAATGCAGCATGGTTGCGCCTTCATTTACCCACTCTCTGGCGACTGCAACTGGGTTGTCGTTAAAAGTTTGGGACTTCGCGTAGTCTCCCTGATACAATCTGACGCATTTTCCATCCAATAAGTCGATCGCTGGAATTACATTCATATTTTCTCCTCAAATTGCTAATTATACCAGTTAAAAAAAAGAATGCAACTTTAAGCTACCACCCATACATAATCATTCATTATAAATTTTATAAGCTAAATTAAAATTATTATTACCATTACCTAAGACCATTTATTTGTGACATTCGCAACCGCTATTTAAATGAAACATAATCGCCGAAGAAAGCGTTGACCATAAAGGAGTATTGACATCTGATTGTTGCAAAGCTTCTGCCGTCCAGTCATTGCAAGTTCTCAAAATAGAGTAACTGCCTTTTGCTTCATAAAAACTGTCGCTGTTGTCGTAGCCGTAGCTAATTTTAATTTTATTACCTGCTGCGTCTAATAGGAACGAATTATTAATAAAATTTACCAGCCTCAGATAATTTTCGCCGCTAATTTTTACACATTTGGTTTCTAGATTTCGGGGGATAACCCTATAACTTTCAACGTGTACGGTAGACGGAGTAGGGAGAAATAGCGCCTTGAAAGCTGTAACTGGATTGATGGTTGCTGATGTGGAAGTTTCCAACATAAAAGCTCTATCTCCCCAGCCAAAAGACAAATATTTATAATCATAAGTGGCATCCCGCCCTATTTCTGTTAGCGGTAAAAATTGATTCCAGTCAAAATATTCATTTTTAACTGGAACAATGATTTCGGTGTGGATGCCTTGGTTGGAAATGTATAGAGAGATTGTGCAATCTGCTTGCGAGTAATTTCCCCACTTTCTGGGAGTGAAATAGCCAATTGTCAAGAAAGCGCTCAAAGATAAGACGACAATTCCTAAGCGCTGTATGATTTTTCTCATTTTAACCGTGGGTTTCAAATTCAGCCTTCGGATGGCGGGCGCTGCATCTTTGTGGGAAAGAATTCTTGCAAGGCATAATTGCGCTGTTCGGGGGTTTCGCTAGCCCAATTCGACAAACTTTCGTAGAAAAAGAACGACACGCCAGCGAAATCTCTTTTTCGCACTTCTTGCACTTGTTCTTGAATTTGTTTGAGAGGCACGGAATTATTTTTAAGACCAGTTAAAATGCCGATCGAAGTTGGAATGTTAAGTTTAGCCAATTTAACTTCTTCCCGTTCCAGTTCGGCACTAAAACGCTTGATATCGCTGCGATAAACCTGCAACACAATTTCGTCGATGTAGCCGCGTCTTTCCCAGGTAAACCAGTCCTGCAAGTGGGCGGGTAAAGCAAAGTGAAAAGGGTTTGGAGATAAGCTGACAATACATTTTTCTTTACGGGATTTGATGGCGCGGGAAACTCTGCCCACGAAGTCGTTAATTTTGTCAGCGCGCCAGCGCACCCAGAAGGTTTCGCGGGCGTCGTCCGAGGGAGGGCTTTTGATTTGTTCCTGATACATTGACACTGTTAACGGCTCGTAGCCAAATTCTACGGGCAAGCCGAAATGGTCGTCAAATTGAATGCCATCTATATCATAATTATCGACAACTTCTAGGATTAAATCTAAGATAAATTGCTGCACTTGGGGATGAAAGGGATTCAGCCAAACTCGCTCGTGTTGGCCTTCTTTCCAAATAGTTGAACCGTCGCGCCGCTGCGCCAGCCAGTCGGGGTGAAGTGTGGCTAATTCCGATTCGGCGGGAGCCATGAAACCAAACTCAAACCAGGGGATTACTGCTATACCTTTTTGGCGGGATTGTGCTATAAGTTCTTTGAGAATGTCTCGGTCTTTCAATCCGGGCGATGGGTCGATCGACTGTCCGAATACTCGTTGGGCGGCAGCACTCGGATAAAGCGTATAGCCTCCTTGCCAAACCGTGGGATAGATGGTATTGAAATTGAGTTGATCCAGTCGATTTACAGCGTCAATGATGTTGTTGCGGGAGAAAATAACGTCGCTGTCAATGTTTGTCAGCCAGACGCCTCGCAATTCGGTTGTTGGGGTTTTGGGCGGGGTTTGAGCCAACAGACGCGGGGATAAAATCGCGGAGGAGGTAAGGGCGATCGCAAAAACAACTATTAAAGCCAGTATCCGCTGCCATTTGTGCAATTTAATCATCAATTTGTCGCAAATATGATTATTTTTAGACTGATATTTTACCGTATAATTAGCTTGTTAGGGTGCGCCAGCTAGGGTTATTTTATTAAAAGTCACTCGAACATTTCCTGACGCACCTACTATTTTTGATATTATTGGGGGTCAACGATGGTACCCATAAATAATATTGTTCCTGTAGTATTGTCTCGAATGGCACAAAAGAAGGGACGGTTTACATTCATTTCAAAACCATTTGTGGATCGTTCTAACTCAATTACAGTCACGGCTGCTGCTTCTGTACCTTCTTCGTTAACTTCGACAAATGTCTTGTGTTTTACCGATGTTACTGCTACTGGGCTATCAGTCATCGGGGAAAAGTCGGTTTTCGATCCACCGAAAATTTCTGCCATTCCCAAAGCTATAAGTGTGTCCTTCAGTTGAACTTCATACTCCATTTTGAAGCGCGGTATTTCAATCATTCCACTTTTAACTCTAAATTCTTGCATCCATTTATTCCAGTTTTCTGATGTTAATTGCTGCGAGAAAGTTGCCAAATTGGTATTGGAGTTTGGCAAGAAAATATACATACTCAGAGCGCCTTTTTTGCCGTAAGGTAAACTGACTGCTTGAAAAGTGTCTGTTTCGTAGCACCGATAAGAGCCACTCTGGGACATCATTGGATGCTGTTTGGAACTGCTGTCTGTTAAATAAAAAGTTTTGTTGCCAGTTTGAGATTTATCAAAGGGCGTTTCCCAGTTGCCTTTGAAATAGATGGCGTTAATCAAAAATAAAAGTGTACTCGGGTTGATCTTAGTGAGTATTTTATCAATTTTTCCTTGAGTTTTTTGGCTCACCCAGTTGTTAATGATGCGGAGAGCTTCTTGCGGACTCTGAAAGTCTATTTCGTTAATATTGGCTTGGTAGTATTGTTGATTTATTTGCAAAAATTCGGCTTTTAATGAGAAGCCTTGTTTGACAAAAAGCGCGTTGGCAATTGATACTTGGATCTTGGGGTCATTTTTTTGCAAACTGTTTTGCAAATTTTGATTTGCTGCGTTGATTGCTTTTGGACTCATTTTCGTTAATTCGAGAGCTTTTGTCATTTCTTGTTTGGTTTCTCCGCTGACTCCGTTGTATGTCATTGACAGTGCGAGGGTGACAGAAGTAGGGGAAATAAAGATATTTTTATGCGGCTGTTGTTTGCTGAGGGTGTTGAACAAGTTAAAACCAAATTTGGTATTAGCTGCAACAAGTCTGGCGTCTACATTGATCTGGTTGTTAGGGGGTGTCATGGCTAGATCTTCTGAGTAATTGGGATTTGTGAGGTTGATTGCGTTAATTTTTAGTGACGGCGCTAATTATGTGATTCAACCGGACATGATATCATATTATATTGGTTAATTTTTTAAGAATAACCTTGCAGGTTCATGACTTTTCGATAGTGGGCTTCTATTTCACTTACAGTTTGCGATTGACGCTTGCTAGTCCACTCGCTGCGATCGAATAATTCCCGCCTCAAAGCATCAACATCGATCGTTTTCACCTTACCTTCGGCGACAATTTGCTTGCCGTTTACCCAAACGCTGTCTACCGCATTAGTCGGGCGCCCCAATATTAGCAAGCCGATCGGATCGGTGCGCGGCAGCAATGATAAACTGGTTAAATCATACAGCACCAAATCTGCTTTTTTACCGACTGTCAACGAACCAATTTCATCGGCGAGATTCAAGCCTTTTGCTCCTCCCAGGGATGCCATTTCTACAGACTGGCGCGGTGTAATCCATTGGCGGTAATCTAAATCCGTGATATTGTGCAAAATCGAACCAATTTTAATCGCTTCCAGCAAATCTTGAGAGTCATTGCTAGCAGCGCCGTCGCAGCCAAAAGATACGTTTACTCCCGCTTGACGGTATTTCAAAATCGGTGCAATCCCGCTTCCCAGGCGCAAGTTGCTGAGGGGATTGTGTACGACTGTCGCTCCGGTTTCTGCCATAATCGCAATGTCGGAATCGTCCAGCCAAACGCAGTGCGCTAAGGAAGTTCTGGGGCTCAAATAACCAATTCTTTGCAGGTGTTCGACAGCGCTACAGCCGTATTTTTCGTGAGCTAGTTGTTTTTGCGCGGAAGTTTCCAAGAGGTGGGCGTGCCGACAAAGATTGTAGCGATCGCTCAATTCGATGCAGCCTTCAAACAAAGCATCGGAACACAGTTGAATTCCCGTCGGCGCCAACAACATATTAACACCTTTTTCGGGATTATGAAACTGTTTTATGGCTGTTTCCATTAATTCCAAAGTTGCCTTAGTCGATCGAATGTAAGCCGCGTGTTCGATGCCGCTATCGCCAGAAGGCATCCCCGCTGTCAGGGATTCATCTTGAATTAACGGCCCGATAAAAGCGCGGATACCGATTTCTTGATAAGCGCGAACTGCGGCGGCGATTGTCTCTAATTCTTGCCCCGGAATTAAAACTAAATGATCGACTACGCTTGTACCGCCCGACAGCAATGTTTCTACCGCAGTTCCCAAGGCGCTCAAGTAAACTTGTTCGGGTTCTAGAGGCGTAAAATCGTACAATTCGGCAATCCACAACTCCAGCGGCAAAGGGGGAATAATGCCTCGTTGCCACATTTCTGAAGAGTGAGTGTGCGCGTTGACAAAACCGGGCAGCAGCAGCTTATTTTTGCCGTTAATAACTGTTTCACCCCCCCTATCCCCCCCTTGGTAAGGACGGGAATTAGAGGGGGGGTTCCCCCCTTCGTAAGCGGGGGAATTAGAGGGGGGGTTCCCCCCTTGGTAAGCGGGGGAATTAGAGGAGGGGTTATTGGGCGCGATCGCACTTATGCAATTATCCACCACTTGCACGTCTGCGGTTTCATAACCGCTCTCAACCAAAATTAAAGCATTTTGAATTGTAAAGCTCACAGATTTACCCTTTTTGTAAATTTACATTAATTTTTATTTTATGATTGCATGGCGCTAACATTTGCGATCGCCCAACTGTAATAAAGTTAATAAATCATAAAATTTCTCAAAAAGTTGCCCCTGATACTTAATTGTAGTAAAAATTTAAGATATGACAAGTTAGTAACAATCAAATAGTGATAAAATTGAAAGTGTTTGTGAGTCACAATCTATATGAATTCTGATACTCTCCGCACCTTGGGCGTACCGCCGAATGCTTGGAAAGTTGATGCCAAAGTTGCCGATATCACCCGATCGCCGATCGCGCCTCAACCTGTTACTCTGGAAACAGAAACTAAAACTCTGCGTTTGGACTTAGCAAAAGCAGCAATGTTGGTGATAGATATGCAAAATGATTTCTGTCATCCCGACGGTTGGCTAGCACATATTGGCGTAGATGTAACCCCCGCCCGAACTCCAATTAATCCTTTAAAAAATTTGCTGCCAAAATTGCGATCGCACGCAGTGCCAATTATTTGGATCAACTGGGGGAACCGCCCGGATTTGCTCAATATTAGTGCAGCTTCCCGTCACGTTTACAATCCCACAGGCGGCGGCGTAGGTTTGGGAGATCCGCTGCCAAAAAACGGCGCCCCTGTACTCATGGCAGGGAGTTGGGCGGCCGCAGTTATCGATGAATTAGCACCGAAACCCGAGGATATTTGCGTTGATAAATATCGGATGAGTGGCTTTTGGGATACTCCTTTAGATAGCATCTTGCGAAACCTCGGCAGAACTACACTTTTCTTCGGAGGAGTAAATGCGGATCAGTGCGTCATGGCTACACTGCAAGATGCTAATTTTCTCGGTTACGACTGTATTTTAGTCAAAGATTGTACCGCTACGACATCTCCCGAGTATTGCTGGCAAGCTACTCTTTATAACGTTAAACAATGTTTTGGCTTTTTGTCGGATTCTCAGGCTATGTTAGAAGCAATTAAATAGCAGTCATCAGGGGAGCATCCCTCTGGAGTGAAAAAGCGTTTTTTAGGAGTGCGAGAGTCCCGCAAAGCTTTGCCTATATATCTCGCTTCCTGCTCTGACAGCGAACTCTCCTGTGAAATCAATAAACTTTGGAGGTTGAGCGGCGGACTAATGACTCTGGATTCTCACTAATGACAGCAGAAACATAACCACTGACAACTAACAATAAAAAAATGACAAACCACTGCATGATTCCTGTTATAAAGTCTCCGAAAGACTACCAAGCATTTCGCATCAGTCCGGGCGATAGTAATAGATTAGCTATCGTCTTCGATCCGGTAATAGCCAATGTTTCATTAACAGTTTGCGTGGAGATTTTCGATGTGGGCGGCAAAACTCCTCCCAACCGTCATCAATTAGCCGTAGAAATGTTTTTTGTACTCAAAGGAACAGGGCAAGCAACCTGCGACGGCAAAACAGTTAGTATTCAACCGGGAGATAGTTTGTTAGTGCCTCCAACTGGCACTCACGTAATTGAGAATACGGGCAGTGAACGTTTGTACACTTTGTGCATTATGGTGCCGAATGAGGATTTTGTGGAACTAATTCGCAGCGGTACACCAGTCGAACTCGATGAGGAAGATATGAGAGTTCTCGGGCGATCGGATGTACTCGTATCGTGCTAGGTTTGTAGTAAAGACTTGAGTCCTAGGTTTGTAGTAAGGACTTCAGTCCTTAGAGAAAAAAATAAAGCCCTTACTACGAACTTTTTTAGTTGATGTTCTTTAGGATTTATGCTGAAACTTCGTCCGAAAGAAACAGCGTCAATGCTAAATACAGATAGCTTGCGTTTAGATGCTGACATATACCGCCCCGATGCTCCGGGCGAATTTCCAGTATTATTAATGCGGCAACCTTACGGAAGGGCGATCGCCTCTACAGTAGTATATTCCCATCCCGCATGGTACGCCAAACACGGCTACATCGTTGTCATCCAAGACGTGCGGGGACGCGGCACTTCCGAAGGCGAATTTAACCTATTTGTTAGCGAAACACAAGACGGTTTTGATAGCGTCAATTGGGCAGCTAATTTGCCGGGAAGTAACGGCAAGGTCGGAATGTACGGTTTTTCCTACCAAGGCATGACTCAACTCTACACTGCTGCTGCTAAACCGAGCGCATTAATCACAATTTGTCCGGCAATGGTAGGGTGCGATTTATACGCAGATTGGGCCTATGAAGGCGGCGCGTTTTGTCTGCAATCAAATCTCGGCTGGGCAATTCAGCTAGCCGCAGAAACCGCTCGCTTAAAAGCCGATATTTCTACCTGTCAAGCCTTGTATGCAGCTTCGAGAAATCTCCCCCTATACGATACCGTGTCGGCGCGTCCAGAGATTCTTAAAAATCTCGCTCCAGACTCATATTACCACGATTGGTTGGATAATTATCGACCGAGCGAGTATTGGGAAAAGTTATCGCCAAACATCAAAAATTTAGATTTACCTATGCTGCACGTGGGGGGTTGGTTTGATACTTATTTGCGGGGAACAATCCATCTTTACAAGGAAATGGCGAGCCGGAGTTCCTGTCCGCAGCATTTGATAATTGGCCCTTGGGCGCATTTACCTTGGGGACGAAAAGTGGGAGCGTTGGATTATGGTTTTGCAGCTTCAAATCCTGTGGATGAGCTGCAAATTCGCTGGTTCGATCGCTTCCTCAAAGGAGTTGATACAGGAATATTAGACGACCGGCCGATTTCACTCTTTGAGATGGGGAGGAATGATTGGCGGAAATTTGATAAATGGCCTAATAATAATCATAAATCTTATTTTTTAGCAAGTACCGGACTTGCCGCGATGAGAGAAGATGCGGGTATTTTAACAGAGAGTGGCGCGGATGTTTGCACTGATGATATATTCGTACATGACCCTTGGCGGCCGGTGCCATCCTTGGGAGGTCACGCTGCATTTCCTGCAGGTTCGATCGAGCGATCGACTATTGACTGCCGCACCGATGTTTTAACATACACTTCGGCACCGATAGCGGCTGATTTGCACTTAGCTGGAGATATAATTGTCGAAGTATTTTGTACTGCCGATGCGCCGAGTTTTGATTTGTGTGCGATACTTTCTGAGGTCAAAGATAGCGGCAGCGTCTACAATTTTACTCAAGGTTACGTCCGGGTGAATTCAGGTGAAACACCTGTGAGAATTGGGCTGCAAGCAACTTGTATGCAAATTGCCAAAGGTAATGCCTTGCGTCTGAGTTTGAGTGCGGCTTGTTTTCCCGCTTACGACGTGAATCCGGGAACGGGTGCGCCGGACGGTGAAGCGCGGGCGATCGATGCTAAAATTATCACGCTGACAGTAAGTTGTGGCGGGAATTGTCCCTCTCAAATTTGGCTGCCAATTGTCGATTAAACCTAAAACCTATCTAACTATGAGCGTTATCTTTCACATTACCCGCAGCCAACAGTGGGAACAAGCAAAACAAGTTCAATCCTATCGCGGCGATACGCTAGATACAGAAGGATTTATCCACTGTTCGACTCTGCCGCAAGTTCTTAAATCTGCTAATAAATTTTTTGGGGGACAAACAGGATTGCTGTTGCTTTCGATTGACTCGGACAAAGTAGAATCTGAAATTAAGTATGAATTGGCTGCGGGTGAGAATTACCCGCACATTTACGGGCCGCTGAATGTTGATGCTGTGTTGAAAGTTGTTGAGTTTGAACCGGGCGCAGATGGCAAGTTTGAACTGCCGGCAGAATTAACAGCAAGTATTAATGAACACTCGCCGGGGGCGGGTTTATAGATATTCGGGATGTGAATTACAGATTGTTGGTGAAACGCGCCCCGACAAATTTTGTGGTTAATTTACCGAGAGTTTCCGGGGCGGGTTTATAGATATCCGGGATGTGAATTACAGATTGTTGGTGAAACGCGCCCCGACAAATTTTGTGGTTAATTTACCGAGAGTTTCCGGGGCGGGTTTATAGATATCCGGGATGTGAATTACAGATTGTTGGTGAAACGCGCCCCGACAAATTTTGTTGCGATAGTTGCAAAATATCAATCAACATCAACCAACTCGGCCGCCAATTTCAGCGCATCTTCGCGAGTCGCAATTCTCCCCTCCACCCGCGCTAATTGAATCTCCATTAAAAATTGACCGATGCGCGGACTTCTGGGCAAATTTAAATATTCCATTAAATCATTGCCGCTAACTAATTGTGTGGGATGAGCAATAATATCATCCCTATCCAGATAGCGATTAATTAACAGTGAAATTTCATCAATCGCAACTCCCGCCGCCACCGCCAAAACCGCTAAAACTGGAAATACTATTCCTACATCCCGAAACAAAAAATACTGTTCTCGCAAAGACATTTCCGCCATCGGTTGGGCTGCCAATTTGGGCAAGTATTTCAAAAGCCCGATCGCACTTTTAATCTCTGCATTGCTGTACTTCAACCGCAGCAACTGGGTTTCAGCAATTGTCGGGTCGGAATCTGCCAAAAGGGCCAACTTCGCAACCGCCAACAACGGCGTTTTAATCGTATCTCGAATCGATCGCGAAAATTCTCTCCCCAAATCTGGATAAATTGTCGCTAACTTGGCAGCAGACGCATCAATTTTTGTCAAAATATCAAAACGGTCGATCGCACTTTCAAACCAAATCGAAAACAAACCGTCTTCGCAACCGCGACAAATCCAAGGAACCCCCTCAGGATTACTCAACAAATAACCCAATTCTGTCCGCACCCGTTCCACCGCTACCCGACTCAACAGCGGCGCCAATTCCCGAATCGCAGATTGAGTTTCAGCTTCGATCGAAAAACCCAACTGCGCCGCTTGGCGGTAAGCTCTTAATAACCTCAGCGGATCGTCCTCCAAATTTGACCGCGAAATCATCCGCAGCAAACCCAACCGCAAATCAGTTTGACCGTCCAAAGGATCGATGATTTCTCCGGTAAAAGGATTGCAGGCGATTGCATTTATCCGAAAATCCCGGCGCAGCAAATCCTCCTCCAGACTCCCCCCTTCCGCTTGCGCAAAATCCGCCGTACCGCCCGCAAACACCACCCGCGCAATTTGGCGTTCCGCATCCAACAAGACAAATCCAGCTTTCGCGCGATCGGCAATTTTTCGAGCAGTCTTCACCGCCCGTGTTAGCATAACGAAATCCAAATCAAAATAGTGCGATCGGCGCCCCAGCAGCGCATCCCGCACCGCACCCCCCACCAAATAAGCAGGCGGTGTCAGCATTTCCAAATCAAACGGCCAAGAATCAGGAGATAATGCAGAGGGCAAACTAATCGGCATCGCAACAAAAATAAACAAACTTACAAACAATTAAGCTCTTGCTACGCTAGATTAACAGAAAGCTCGAAATTCACCCATCTTTTTGAAATGCACAGAGGATATCAAGAATGTGTATTTGTATTAACTGCCACTATGTAGACCGCTGCTTCACCTACCACGCCGTAGAAGAACAGCACGAACAGATTCACCTCACCGAAACACCCGATTTCGACCCCGTAGAACCCACCATCAACGTCAACATCCGTCCCCGCCAAGACGAAATTGAAATGGAATGGGATGTAGTCGGGTGTCAGAGTTTCAAGCAAGAGACCGGCAAATGGGCCTCATTGCGGCCAGGCGAACTCGTCCCGACTTAAGGAAGAAGTCATTAGTCAATAGTCAGTAGTCATTAGTTATTTGTTGGTTGTTGGTTGCTATTTGTTGTTTTTTATGGGTTTTTTGTGGGTTGTTGGCGATAACAACCAATAACCAATTCCCAATTCCCGATGCCCGATGCCCGATGCCCGATGCCCGATTCCCCATTCCCCATCTAAAATCTAAAATCTAAAATCTAAAATCTAAAATCCAATGAGCTATTGCTTAAACCCAACTTGTCACAATCCGCAAAACCCAGGTGATGCAGAATTGTGCCAAAGTTGCGGCTCAAAATTGTTGTTAACTCTTGACGCAGAAACGCCATCAGCATCTCGCTACCGGACCATAAAGCCGATCGGGCAAGGAGGCTTTGGCAGAACATTTCTAGCAGTTGATGAAACCAAACCTGTGATTTTTTCGCAGTGCGTAATCAAGCAATTTATCCCGCAAAATACCGCAGGCGAAAAAGCCGCTCAACTATTTCACCAAGAAGCAGCCCAGCTAGAAACCTTGGGAAAACATCCCCAGATTCCCGAATTAATCGCCCATTTTGAACAAGAGGGGAGACAGTATTTAGTACAAGAATTTATAGACGGCAAAAACCTAGCCCGAGAATTAGAACAAAAAGGAGCATTCACCGAAAGTCAAATTCGGCAAATCCTCAACGATTTATTGCCAGTGCTCCACTTCGTCCACAAATCCAAAGTCATTCACCGCGATATCAAACCAGAAAATATCATTCGTCGCCGGCTATCTCCAGCCCCTTTATCCGCCTTAGAAAATTCCTATCAGCCCTCTCCTTTCCAAAAAGATATTGTTTTAGTAGACTTTGGTGCAGCTAAGAAAGTAACAGCAACCGGATTGCCACAAACTGGTACAATGATCGGCAGTGCTGCTTATACAGCCCCAGAACAATTGATGGGGAAAGCAGTTTTTGCCAGCGATATCTACAGTTTGGGCGTTACCTGCATTCACTTGCTGACTGAAATTCCTCCCTTCGATTTGTTCGACAGCACAGAGGATTCTTGGGCTTGGCGAAATTATTTGAAGACTGCTGTTAGCGACGATTTGGGCCGCATCCTCGACACCATGCTCCAAAGTGCCACCAAGCGGCGCTACAGTTCAGCATCAGCAGTCATCCGGCACTTGAACCCCAAACCGGTGTATTTAGACGCACAGCCGGTGCTAGACGCGCCGGAAACGCCAGCAGAACGGGTGGTTACACCTGCGCCTGGTGGGTCGGTTTTTACTCGCCAACAGCAAGCCGAAATTCAGGAAGCTTTGCAAGAGGCGATCGCCCCGTACAATGTTACAATCCAAGTCAGTCAAGCCAAGCAACAGCTCAATATCGTCATCAACAGAACCGAAGACAACCCCGTTTACTATCCGCACTTATCTCAAATAATTGCCACCAGACTCACCGATTTGCACTTAAATAAAGTCGCAGCCGTTAAGCTGTTGGGAAGAGTCAACAATTCTCGCGTCCCCGAATGGAAGCAATTATTGCAAATCGATCCCAAGATTAAATTTAGAAACAAACTCCGGCGGCTGAAACACAATAAATTACTCAAGAAAATCGCCCCTCTTGCTACCAAAAATTTTTGGCTGCCGAAGTTGAAAACTAAGGATTTTTGGATAGATTCGCTAATGTTTGCCTTAGTTTGGTTTATCTTTGGCTCTCAAATAGTAATTTTTAATTCTTGGTTCGCGCTAATAGTTTCGTCTGGTTTTATGACCGTCAAGCATCAAGTTTCCCAAAATAAAGAATTTGCAAATAACAATTTATTTGCAAGTTTAGTAGTGCTGTTCTTGATGAGTGGGGGCATGGGGAATTCAAGGATTTTAAATACGGGAATATTTGGTATTCTTTTGGGTTGCTTAGTTGTGGCTTTGCCGCTGTTTTTTGTTAAGGAAAATTATCATTAATCGTGAATAGCAACCCCCAAAACGGAACATCAGTGGAAAAATACGGCTTAGCCTTCCACACGGCAACTCCCGAATTAGGTTTAGCCATCAGCAATTTTGCCGGGGATTCTCGCTGTCAAACTTGGAATTTGGGGCGCAGTTTAGCAACTGATTTGCACCAGCATTTAGTAGAGTTTATTCGGCCGCAAACTTGGGCGGATTTGGCTTTTATTGCAGTGGCCAAGGGGCCCGGAGGTTTCACCGGGACTCGCATGGGTATGGTGACGGCGCGGACTTTGGCTCAACAGTTGGATATTCCTGTTTTTGCGATTTCAACTTTGGCGGCTGTCGCTTGGGGCCAACCCCCCCAACCTCCCCTTAGCAAGGGGGGGCTTTTGAGTGCGGAACCTCCCCTTGCTTCGGATGGGCTTTTGAGTGCAGAACCTCCCCTTGCTAAGGGGGGGCTTTTGAGCATCGCGCTGCAAATGCCTGCACAGCGGGGACAATTATTTGGTGCTGTTTATTCAGTTAACAAAGATTCTGGTTTAACTGAGTTGTTTCCTGATACCGTAATGACGGCGGAATCCTGGCAGGAAAAGTTGGAAAGTTGGGAAAGTTCCTATCAGTTAATTGAAGTTGGCAGCGAGTTAGGATCGTCGGTTTCTAGTGTCTTGGAATTGGCTTATTTGGAGTGGAAACAAGGAAGTCGCCCTGCTTGGTCGGATGCTTTGCCTTATTACGGTCAACATCCTGTGCAGGGGAAATAAATATTGGTAATTGGTAAATTGGTAATTAGGGATAAGTGATGTTGACTTTTAGCCAATCCAATCCGAGATCCAGGTTGTACGTATCGTTAGTGACTTTTCCGGCATTAGCCACCACAGCCTTTTGAAGAAGAGATTTTTGCAATGGCATTCTCAGCGGCTCAGCAAAGCTCTGATCCGCAGCAATTTGTACCTCAAATCGATCGGCTTCGTCACTAGGATATGTTGTGGCATATATACCAGTCTTACCTGAGACTTCCTGAAGTTCCGAGACTAGGGCAGTTGCCGCTGTCCACCATTTATAAGCTGCCTTGGTTGCCTTAGAATTGCTTCCATAAGCATTCCAGATCAGGATGGTTGTGATTGCTGACTGCCTAATCTGACAACACATAATCTTAGCTACGTGGAGATGTTCGTCCAGCGTGAAGCCGTTACGTCGTCTGGGTAGATTGAGCGGTGGACGAAGTATTCCTGGTGGTTGTTCATGAAATTCTTCTCTAAACCCCGCGATAAACTCCTTGTCCCACTGTTGAGCGAACTCAGTTTGCCCGTAGTAGCATTTTATTGGGTCAATTTCAGAGTTGTAGCCGTTTCTGAAAAGAACGTGATTGGGTGGGACTTCAGCACAAACGATGTTATCTAAGTGACACTTAAGGGTTGACAATGCATTCTCCATCTTGCAAGCTAACCTGCGAACTTTTGGGGTTTTGCCGTAGCACCAACTAGATACAACACTCAGGCTTAGTGCTTCATCTCTCCGGTGTTTAATGTATAGCCCTAAATGTTTGTGCTGTTCAAAATTGAAGCCTTTATAAATATTGTTTTTTGAGTATTTTTGTCCTGCTTTGATAGCGCTCATCTCGGTTCAAATTGGCGTTATTTTGTAAAGACTATAAATTATAACATAAGTTTTCGTTGTTTATTTAAGGGCTATACAAATTTCGAGGCAAAAAGTTAATGTTAGCGGGTCTGGGTTTTCGGTTCGCAATTGCTCGATTTCATCAGGGTTGCAGCCGCGAGATTCCATAAAATCGAGCATCCAGTTAGTTATCGCAGCGAGATCGATGTATTTTGCTCCGAGGCATACGGGGCAAGTTTCTGGGCTGACTGTACCTGTGCCGTCGCACTCGGGGCAATCCCAGTGCGTTTTTAGGGGATGGGAGGCAATTAGGATGTTGCTCATTTTAGGAAAAAGTACGCGCGGGCATAGCTATCACGCAGGGAATCGCACTACTCGGTCAGTTTAGCAATTGCTTGGTTGGGGAACTCCCGAGCAAAACTCAACAGCGCCAACTATATTAGAACGCAAATTAGTAGAAAAAAGCGGAAATAAATCAAGATCGCAAATGCACCAGCATTAAAAGTGGAGATTGCCTCTCTCGGGCAGCCTTGACGCTTCAGGTCGAATGAGTAAAGTTGTTGGGTTTTCTTCCTCAATGTTGGGTGAATGTTGGTTTTCTTCGTCAACCGAAGCTACATTTCGGAGTGTGAAAAATTAATTATGACTTTTATGAACTCAAAATTATGAAATATATGAATTGACTTGAAGCTCAGCCTGTTTTATAATGTTAATGAATTGGTGTCAGTAACTCGCATGAAAAACTCCTACCGCGTCTTAATATATGGAAAATCGACTGACTCAAACTCAACTAACGCAAATAGTAGCTGAAGTAGAACGCCTTTCTAATCTCCGGCAATCTGAACTTGATTCCGAAGAAGTCAAAGAAATTTTGCAGGAATTGAGATTGCCTCCCGAGTTGCTCAATGAAGCTTTAATCCAGTTGCAGCGTCGGGAAGCACTGGCCCAGCAGCAGCGGCGAAATCGCTGGATTGCAGGAGGATTGGCTGCGGCTGCGGCGGGGGCGATCGCAATTACCGGATTCTACATTCAGCAAAACCGACAAGCGATCGATCGCGTTTCAATTCAACAAAACCGCATAACCTCGGTGCAGGATGATGGTGGCAATTTGACAGTTATTTCCCGCCAAAATAATCCTGAAATATTTTATCGTACTACGTTGAAAGATGCACCGATCGGGAAAAAACTGTCGTTATCTTGCGATTGGATTGACCCCAGCGGTCAAGTTGTCAAACAAAACAGCTATCAGACTGGCGAAATTGACAAACCTATCTGGAATACTCAATGTCGCTACCAAATTGGTACTGCTGCTGCTACCGGAAATTGGCAAGTTAAAATGTTCGTTGAAAGTCGTGCGATCGGCAGTGCATCCTTTGAAGTTAAATAATTATAAAAAACTCGCCTATGGATAAATTTTAATATGGGAATCACCAACAAACCGCGTCAATTTTTAGGATACTGGGGCTGCGATTATCGCCACAAATTGGAACCGCTGCTGGCGAAAAGTCTCAGCCAGTCTGTGAGAGAAATTCCAGTTCAAAAAGTCGAGGATTATTCCAGTTTATCCACCGCCGGCGGCCAAAATCACCCCATTTGGAATGTTGCTAGTACCGAAATCGATGGCGCGCCAGACTTGCCGGCCAAAAAGGGCGATTCCCTTCGGGATAGCTACGCTTCACGTACTTTGCAAATCGCCGCCCTCTCAGCCTCTGGACTGTGTACTTATCCATCAACTAACGGTTTGCTGTTACCTGATGCCTGGGTAAACGTTCGAGAAAATTGCCTGATTTTGGGACGGGAACCCTTCGGGCGAGTAACGCTTTACTGGACGCAAATCGGGCAGAGTATTTGGTTTGCATCGAGTTTGCAACTGCTTTTAAATATTTGTCAACAGCCAGAGGTAAGCATTCCTGGTTTGTATGGTTATAGCTGTTTTTCCTATGTCCCAACTCCTTTAACTCCAGTCAAAAATGTATTCGCCGTTCCCGCAGGAACCGAATTGAGTTGGGAGTGCGATCGAGATAGCGGTGTCATTGTTGAACCCAAATCAAAACGCTTGTTGGAATGGGGAGAAAGTTCAGAAAAAATACAAGACGAAGCAGAAGCGATCGCCCAATTGCAAAACTTACTTAAAGATGCAGTTGACCGCCAAATTTCCGATTTAAACAGCAGTGAAACTGTCGGAGTATTTCTATCAGGCGGTTTAGATTCCTCAGTTGTCGCAGCTTTATTAGTAAAAGCCGGAGTCAAAGTGCGCGCTTATACTCTCGACTTTGGCGAAGCCGGAATTCCTGAATATCCTTGGGCAGAACAAGTTGCCTACTCGCTGAAAATTCCCTTAGTAAAAGTAGATGCCAGGCCGCACCGGATTAAACAAGTTTTGCATTCTGCTGTGAAAGCTTTAGATTTGCCTTTTGGCGACGGAGTTACAGTGCCGCTGTACCTCTTAAATGAAGCTGCGAGTCAAGAAACCGATCTCGTTTTCAACGGCGAAGGCGGCGATCAGTTATTTGCGGGATGGACGAATAAACCCCTGATTGCAGCGGGTATTTATCAAGCAGCAAATCCAGCCGGAGACGAAGCTTTTGCCCTGCAATACCTCCGAACTTTTCACCGGATGTGGGGATACGAAACTAAAGTTTACCAGCCGCAAATTTACACTCAAATTCAGAATTTACACCCTCAAGATTGGCTGCTAGAGGCTCTTAATCCGGCTAGAGGCGGGTCTTTGCTGCATCGCCTCCGCCGCGCGGGGCTGATGCTCAAAGGCGCGCAGAACATCCATCCCCGTGCTGCTAATTTAGCTCTAGCTTTTGGTCTGAAAGTGCGATCGCCCTTTTGCGACTTTGCCTTAACAGACTGGACGTTTAAACTCTCAGGAGAATTGTGTTTGCGGGGTGCTTGCGAGAAATACATCCTCAAACGAAGCGTCGAAAATTGGCTGCCCGCAGAAATAGTTTGGCGAGAAAAACGGGGTATGGGGGTTCCCTTAACCTCTTGGTGTTTTAATGAATTTTGGCATCAAATTGGCCATTGGTTGAACCCTGCCGTGCTGCAGTCAGAGAAACGCTGGCAACCCGATTTAGCTGCTCAAATTGTGTCCGGCAAATTCGCAGCGGGAATTCAAGGCCGCCGCATTGGCGAAATTATTTGGCTATTAATTATGTGGCAAATTTGGCGATCGCAAATTTTAGGTGAGGATGTAAAAAACAAGTCTTGGAATCATCCATTTTGGTTGCCTCGCTCCGTTTGGAATTACCGCCAGCGCTGGCAAGAATAAAATCAACATCTTTTATCAACCCTTGCCCTTCTCTTCTCTTCTCTTCTCTTCTCTTACTTTGTGTCCTTCGCGTCTTCGCGGTTCGTTTAAAACAGGTATATGTCAACAATTGCCGAACGCAAATCAATTCTCCAACAAGCTCCTTTTACTCTTTCCCTAGCTCAAGAATTATTAGCTAGCTACGGTTCGCCGCTTTACGTTTATCAAAGCGATATTTTGCGCCGGACTATCGGCCGCATTACTAAAGCAATTTCCTATCCGCGAACACAATTTTGTTTTGCCAGCGTCACGAATGGCAGCGTCGCACTGCTGCAAATTTTTCAAGCTTGCGGGTGGGGACTGCACGCCAATACACCGGGAGATATTTATTTAGGAATTCAGGCAGGTTTTGCAGCCAAAAACATTGTTTACAGCGGCAGCAACTTGCACCGAAATGAGATGGCACAAGTTCTCAAATGGGGTGTCACAACTCTGAATTTCGACAGTCTTGCTCAGTTGCAGTTGTGCTGTGAAGTTTATCAATCTCTCAGGGAAAACCAACAGATTTTAGAACCGCCTCGTTTGGGTTTGAGACTGAATTTGCCCGAACTAACTGGAGAGAGTCGAATTGGAGTGCGATCGAGCGAATTGACCGCAGCAATCGCCCTAGCTAGAAAAGCCGGATTAAAGCTCAGTGGCTTGCATTTCTATCGCGGTACTGGCACTAATTCTACCGCAGCTTTTACTCAAATAATTGATACTATAATTGCCGTAGCGCAGCAATTGCCAGATTGGGAATATCTCGATTTTGGCGGCGGTTTTGGCTATCCTTACCGCAGCGGGGGTACAGCCTTTGACTGGGAACTGTTCGGAGCAGAATTAACCAGCAAAATTAGCCAACTAGACCGCGAAATTGAGTTAATAATTGAACCAGGGCGATCCGTTGTAGCGGGATGTGCTACTTTGCTCGCTCAAGTTGTTTCCACAAAATGGCAGGAAGCCAAACAAATTGTCGGTGTAGATACTACTGTTGCTAATCTTTCAGTGCCGTCTGTTCACGGCGGTTATCGAGAGATTTATACCTGGAATTGCCGGGATTTTCTACATCTTACTGATGTTTGCGGCAATACTACTTATTCGCGGGATTATTTGGGAAAAAACTGTCAACTGCCGGCTTTGGCGATCGGGGAAATCGTTGCTATTTTAGATGTCGGAGCTTACGGCTATGCCATGTCCTCGCACTTTTTGCACCGTCCGCGACCTGCGGAAGTGCTGTTAGAAAATAGCCGACATCGCCTGATTCGCCACAGAGAAGATTACAGCATTTTGCTAGCAAATCAAGTTTTTTGAATAATCAATAGGAGATTTTTATGAAGTGCATTAACTGCCAAACTGAAAATAATTTAAAAGCTCGCACGGCCAATAGGGGTCGCTGTCTACGATGCAACCATCCGTTTGCTTTTGAACCGACTGCAATGACTGGTGTCAAAATAACTGACCCGATGTTTGCCAAGGCGATCGCTGATATTTCTGTTAACGATACGCTGTTTTTTACCCCTAAGCAGTTATTTTACCTTTTAGACAAGCGATCGAGACCAAAAAGTAAGGAGGCGTTTTACACACTCCCCGGATACATATGTACTAATATAGTTGGTAGTATCTTTCTTCTTATATTGATATACATCCTATTTCCCGGAGGGAGTATAGATTTCATTTGGGGAATGTTTGTAATAAATAGTTTATTGCTTTTAGGAACTTTTAAGGCTAGCAGTTCTAGCAAGTATCCGTACAAAAAACGCCAAAAATTGGCAAAAAATTTGCAAATTTGGGGAGGAATAGTTCTGGTCTTTGGGATTGGTGTTAGTCTGTTATCAAGTTCCTTTCCGCTGTTTTTAGCTAGCTCTGCTATCGGAATGCTATCTATCTATGGGGGAACCCGAAAAGTTGACAAAAAACCTGCCATTAGTCAAAATTTTACTATTGAGTTAAATCAGTTTCAAGGCTGGCTTAATGCTTGGAGAGCAATTAACTCTATGACTAAATTGCTGCAGCCTCCCCGCGCTTTAAATGCAAATACCGCGGTTAGTTCTGATGTCAGCGCTTACAGTTTTGACAGATTAGTTGTGTGCGATCGCCCGGAAATTGCCCAATTTTTAATTGCCAACAATTTTCACTTTGAAAACAACTGTGCAGTCCTCAGCATTACCGGATATCCTCAAAATATCTTCGACACAACTATGGAAATGCTGCGCCGAAATCCTGACTTAAAAGTCTACGCTTTGCACGATTGCACTCCCCGAGGAATTGGTTTAGTTGACCACCTACGCACGAGTCCTAATTGGTTCTCAGATAGCAGCGCGATAATTATTGATATCGGAATTCTGCCCAGGCAAATTATTGCGGCTGGCGACAATATCTTTGTTCTATGTTCTGAGAGTTTCGCACGAGATGCTGTACAATTGCCGCCAGCAATTCGCCAAGATTTATCCGCTGAAGAATTGGAGTGGTTGGACTTAGGTAATTATGTAGAATTGGAATCCTTTAGTGCTCAAAAACTCATTCAAATTCTGAATCGAGGAATTGCCGGCAGTCTATATTTAGGCAGCGATGACAGCAATTTGATTCTGGTAGACGGTACGGATAGTTCTACCTATGTTGTTGACAGTTTTGGTTGAGGTTTGGAGGGCTATGAGGAAGGACACGGCGCCGTGTCCCTACAAATATAATGTGCTAAATCCGGCTTTAATACATCCTTTTTGGTATTACTTATTAGCTTGCAGCCAAATTTCTAAACTCGTCAACAGCCACAGCTTAACGCCGTAACGCCCCCAGGTATCTCCTTCATAGTCTAACCATTGACCGATCGCAGATTGGTTGAAATAAGGAGCAATAGCCGCTCTTCTTGACAGCAGCAAACCCTTAGCCTCTCGCTGCCAAAACTTCTTAAATCCCAACTGTACGGGAACCAGCATCCCGCTTTTGGGCCTGTCTAAAATTTGAGCGGGCAGAAGGTTTGCAACCGCTTGTTTTAAAACAGCTTTTTCCACAACTCCCGATAGTTTGTATTCCGGTGGAATAGTCATGCTCAAGTCAACTATTCGCTGGTCGAAAAGAGGCGATCGCCCGTGCAAGTCCGCAGCCTGAGTCAAGTTGTTCACTTTGGTCAAAATCTGGTCTGCACCCTTAAATTTAATATTTAATGCCATTAATCGATTGAGATAATTGCCGCTAGCATTCAAATCCGCACTAAATACCGAAGGTTCTGTTTTTACCGCCGCCCAAATTTCCGGTTTTAACAGTTGAGGCAAATCGGTCGCGCACTTTTGAAAAGAGATTAAATAGGCTGGCAGCGAATCCAAATTATTGACAGAATTGTACAAGCTATTAATTAGCATCGGTTGATTTTTCGGCCCGCCAAAACAGGGGTCGCCGCCTTCGCCGTTGAGGACAACTTCGACAGATTCTCGCGCCATTCTTGCTAAGAGCAAGTTTGGCACTGTCAGCGGGTCGCCGATCGGATCGTCTAAATAAGCCATCGTTTCTGGCAACTTTTCCCACATATCCCGAAAGCTAATTTCTAAAATGTGGTGTTGAGTTTGGCAGTGTTGGGCAACTAAACTGGAAAACTCTAATTCGTTGGCGCATTCTTCACCAAAATGAATAGAGTATGTGTGAACTGGTCGATCGTGAAATTTAGCAGCTAAAGCAGCGATGCAGCTAGAGTCTAACCCGCCGGAAAGAAAGACGCCTACAGGCTGATTTGCAGGCAAATATTCTCGAACAATTTCATCTAAAAGAGAGCGCAATCTCGCGCCATGCCATTCTAAAGATTGTTCGGCCTCGGCAACTTGTTCTCGGAGTTCCCAGTAAGCGGAAATCGTCTCGTCAGGGAAGCTCAAAACGGTTCCTGGGCGCAGTTCTCGCACTTGCTGCCAGAGGGTACGATCGCCCGGAACGAAGGAGCAGCAGAGGTAATCTCGCAGCGCTGTGAGGTCGATCGCCCTGGAATGGTATGGTGCGATCGCCCTTTGTTGAGGAGCAATCCAGCGAGTCGCGCCAATCTCAGTGTAGTAAAGAGTGCGGGCACCCGTGCGATCGCGCGCCAGCCGCAAAACTTGCCCTTCTCTGTCCCAAACCGCGAAGGCGAACATACCCGCCAGCAGCGGCAAACATTCAACGCCCCAGCGTTCCCACAGTTGAGCGACTAATTGGCGATCGCACCCCTGCCAACTCTTAGCAGAAATCCCCACTTTTTCCAGCAATTCTAATCGGTTGCTCAGCCAAATATCGCCGACAACTGCAAATTGTTCGGAGGGACTTAGAATTATTTGAGTGTTTGGGTTTGAGCAAATAATAGCGATTCGACCTTCTCGCCACGCTGTATTATCTTCTATCCCGTCTGTTTTTCCCCAAGCTATCCGCCAACTTGAGGCAAATTCAACCAAAGGATTTCGAGGTAGAGAGGATTTTTGTTTTTGGCTACCTTTATAATTTAGGAATAATTTTTTAGGGTTCATTTTTCGGAACTCAATATAATTTTAAGTATTACTAATTATAACAGACTAAGGAGTTACCCACTCCGGCAGAAACCTGGTTTTTTATTGAATCTGCAGGCTGCAACAAAGTCCGATCGCCCATCAAACCCGGTTTCTCGCCTCCCGTGCGTCCAGGAGCATCGAACAGCCACAATTAAATTTGTTTGTAGTGAGGACTAAAGTCCTCACTACAAACATTAGTAGCAGTAAGGTGCGCAATGCGCACCCTCTTTATTTCTTAGTCCACGAGGAGCGGACGAGAGTTTGTCTAGGATAGGTTTCAACCGCCGAGTAAGGTACTTCAGGCGCACCCTACATTAGCTTATCGCCCGCTAGCTCAAGCCTCCCGCAACTTACGGCCCCGCGCTTTATCCCGAAGTTCTGGAGTCGCCATCCGCAACACAAAATCCAACAACCAAGGAGCAATTCGGTGACACAAAACTGCTAGATGACTTTGCCATCCTACCAAGATTTCCGGCGCATCTTTTTGCAATCCCGCGACAAGTGCTAGGGCAACTTTTTCGGGAGTTGTGGGCACTACCCACCGGAATTGCTCTAAGTCTCGCACCATGTCGGTATCTGTTAGGGATGGGAGCAAAGCTGTGACTCGAACATTGTACTGACTTAACTCGCTGCGCAAAGCTTGGGTGAATCCCAAAATCGCAAATTTGGTAGCAGAATAAGTCGCCATTGTCGGAGCGGCAATTTTTCCCATCAAGCTCGAAACATTGACGATGGTTCCCTCTTTTTGAGTCGCCATTCGCCGAGCTATCAAGCGGGTAACTGTGTAGGTTCCGAGCAAATTTAAGGCGATTTCTTCCTCGATTAATGGCAGCGGGGAACGCAAGAATGATGCTTGGTGCGCGACGCCTGCACAGTTGACTAGCAGGTGAATCGGGCCGCAATCTCGCCAAGCTTGGGCGATCGCAATATTCACCGCTACTGACTGAGTTAAATCTAAAGCTAACGGCACTATTTCTGTGCCAAAAACATCGATTTCCTCTGCCAGTTCAATTAAGTCCTTGCGGTTGCGCGCCACAATCACCAAACGTTTGACTCCTTGTCGCCCTAATTCCAGGGCGATCGCTCGCCCAATTCCGCGCGAAGCTCCTGTAACAAGAGCTGTTTTTCCTTGAAGTTGCATAGATTAAACCTTTTGGTAGATGCTCACTGCGGCACGGAGTTATGAGTTGTGAGTTGTGAATTATCAGTTATGAGTTGAATATTTTGGCGGTAACAACTCATAATTCATAATTTTCGGAAAGGCTATCTTGTTTCGATAGACCTCATTTATTTGTGGGGTTAACTCAAAACTAAAAACTGTTGAATCGCTAACGTGCGCGTGAGTTGAACTAAACTTTTAGTTTGCCAGAAATCAGTCAAATATCTGGTCTTTTAACCTCATTCGAGCAGACCGAGCCCAGATGAGAAAACGTTGTCGGGAGTCATGCCAAAGCGGGCTTTATTACCGCTTTTTCTTCAGTTCGCGGAGGCGGACTTTGCCTGTGTAGCCGCGAATTCGCCGGATCTTCACCGCGCATTTGTCATGTAGCGGGATTCGAGAACCCCTCTTTCTTCAGTGCGTGGAGGCGGACTTTGCCTGTGTAGCCACGAATTTATTCGCCGGGAATATTCGCCGGGATTGGTTATTCGCCAGGGCTTGATTACGCCTGTTTTTTTAGTCCGCAGAGGCAGTCGATATCCTGTGCAACCGCGAGTTAAAATCGCCGGGGATTCGTGCGAATTGGCACAGGATAATTGAGCAATGCAGATTATCAATTCCACACCTCCTAGATATGAGAATTTCCTATCTACACACACCTTAACAACTGTGACAGAGAAGCGGCAACAATTTTTAATAAATCTTCCGTAACACTTCTTTACACAATTCTCAGACAGCGGATTTCCAAGTGCCGTGAAAGCCCAAAGGTATGACACCGGGCAATTCTAGCTGGCAAACAGGGGAATCTGAAAGTCGATCGCTGTCAAATATCCAGACTTCGCTGCTGTCAGAATTGCCGTCGTAAACAACTGTCAAAATCCAACCTTTGTCTGAGTAAATATCTGGAACGTAGATGGGCTCTGCGGGATAGCGATTTTCGCCACAGTCGGCAATTGTGAGATTGCGGCTTTGCGTGTCAAAACGGGCGATCGCACCATAACGTTCCGGTACAATATCAACGTCAGGCCGATACATTGCCAGATAAATATATCGCGAGTCTTGCCCTATTTCGGCAGCAGGTACCATCGGAAATTCGCAAGGTTTATCCAACAATTCTTCTGTTGCTGTCACTTTCCCCGTCTGAGGATTGAGATGCACCCGCCACAGGGAACCCTCTGCGTCGGTGCGAGTTTCACCCGCCGCTACTTCTTTCAGCCGCTGATTACTTTTAAAGTCAGCCAAGCGCACAAAATCAACCGCCACCGAACCATCTTCCTTCACAAAACCGTTAGCAAAATGCCACTGAAACCAAGGTTCGGTTTCGCCGCGACTAACTATAGATAGAGTTTCCGAGTCAACCACTAATATCTGCGTTCCTAACTCGGGTTTCCATTCCAAAGAGTCGCTGTAACTGCTAATTCCAGCTAACACTGGCAAAAATTTTACTCGTAGTGGCGGCACAAAAAATATTAGATACTTTCCCGCTATAACAAAATCGTGGATCAGGGGAAGTCCATCTAAACCAACAGTTGCTTGTTGCACAATTTTGCCTGTAGGATCGCTTTTATATATATGCAACTTTGTACGGGCACCCGGTGTAGTTCCAAAGTTAAAAATATTGCCAGTAATCGGGTCGCGCTTGTAGTGAGCGGAATAAGAAGATCCACTCTCTAAACTTCCTAAATCGTCGGTTCCCTGAGTTTCCAGAGTTTGCAAATCGAGGCTGTGAGGCCAGCCGCCTTCCCACAAAGCTAAAAGGCGATCGGGCAAAGCTAAAACAGAAGTATTGGCAGCATTTTTAACAGATTTAGTCCACCTTAACCACACTGGACCCGGTGCTGTCATGCCGTAATTAGAGTAGAGAAATTTATCAGATTTTTCCTCAGCTTGATATCCCGCTGTCTGCACGTAGCGATAAACAGCAGCAGCACCGACATCGGTAAAATGTACTGCCAAAATTGCACCGTCGCCATCAAACCAGTGTCCCACAGTCATGCCGCCGCGTTCCAAACGTGCGGGCCCGTTGCGGTAGAAAGTGCCTCGCAATCCTTCGGGAATTTTACCGCTTTTAATCAATAGCTGAGTCAGCGGAAACTCCGCAGCAGGACTGGCTAAAGCTTTTGCCCAAGATTTTTTAGCTGAGATTTTAGTGTCGGTTTTCATTGGAAACTCGCAATTTTAAACTAATATGGCAGAGATTTTGCTATAAAATTATAGCAAAAATCACCTAACAGCTATGACTCTCCGCCGCCGCTATCTGCTGAGAACTTTTGGGCTGACTGCTATTGGTACTCAGCTTTTGCCGTTAGCGAAGCCCTCGAAGAGGATCGCCCAAACTAACCTATCTCCCAAAAGTGCGATCGAGCCGCGCCGCCTGCAAGTCGGCGATACTGTAGCTTTAATCAATCCTGCAGCTTTCAACTACGAGAAAGAAGTGCAGCCATTTTTTAAAGTTTTGGATAACCTGGGTTTAAAAGTTAAATTGGGAGAGCATTTTTACGACCGCTACGGCTATTTAGCAGGCAAGGATGCCGATCGCGCCGCCGATGTCAACGCAGCCTTTGCCGATGACTCAGTGCGAGCTATTTTTACCGGGATGGGCGGCTGGGGCTGCGGTCGGATATTGCCGCTCCTAGATTACAATATTATCCGCAACAATCCCAAAATTATTATGGGATTCAGCGATATTACTGCGCTGTTATTGGCGATTTATGCTAAAACTAATATAGTTACTTTCCACGGCCCGTTAGGTGTCTCAAATTGGAGTCCCTTTACAGTAGATTGCGTCAAGAAAGTTTTGTTTGACGGAGGTTCGGTTACGCTGCAAAACTCCAAAAGCCTGCAAGTTGAAACAATCTGGCCCGGAACAGCTAGGGGAAAACTAATCGGCGGCAATTTATCAGTAATAGCAGCAATGGTAGGTTCTCCATATTTACCGACCTGGGAAAACAGTATTTTGTTTGTCGAGGAAGTTGGCGAAGAAGTTTATCGAATCGATCGACTGTTGACGCAGCTCAAATTAGCGGGTATTCTCGATCGAATATCCGGTTTTATTTTCGGACAGTGTACCAAGTGCGAAGCTGAAAAACCGCAAGAGTCCCTAACCTTACCTCAAGTCTTGTCAGACCACATTCGCCCCTTGAAGATTCCCGCGTGGTACGGTTCAATGGTAGGACACATCCGGGATAAGTTCACTTTGCCGATCGGCAAACAAGTCGAAATCGACGCAAATTCTGGTACAATCAGATTGTTAGAATCCGCTGTCAATTAAGTTTTGAACTCTTCTGGATATTACCGAAGCAGAGCCTCTGGATCTGCGTTCCCAGGCAGATCCAGGAAACAAGAAATAAATTTAAACACAAAATCAAAAATATCGTGAAAAAAACCGCACAATTCCTTAAACCATTAACAGTAATAATCCTGACAATTATTTGCCTGTTGCCGCTCAATGCCTGTGCAGCAGCAAGTAAAACCGCCAACAGCGACACCATTTATCAGCAGCGAACCGTCCACAATCCCGACGGAATCGGCAAATTTTACATGGGTCGAGAAATTGCCCAAGTCATGGGATATCAAGGCGCTGGTTGGCTGGAAAGACCGTCTCGCGGCATGGAAGAAAAATCAGCTCGATTAGTCAACAATCTCGATTTAAAACCAACCGATATTGTAGCAGACATTGGAGCCGGAACGGGATATATTAGCTTTCGCATCGCTCCCTTAGTTCCACAAGGAAAGGTTTTAGCAGTTGACGTGCAGCCGGAAATGATTAATTTTCTGGAATTGAATAAACAAGAAAAAAATATCGCTAACGTTGAGCCAGTTTTGGGAAATATCGACAATCCGAATTTGCCGGAAAACAGCGTCGATTTAGTTGTGATGGTCGATGCTTATCACGAATTTGCATATCCCAGAGAAATGATGCAGGGAATTGTGAAAGCACTCAAACCAGGGGGCCGCACGGTATCGATCGAGTATCGGGGCGAAAACCCGCTGATTCCAATTAAAGGTTTGCACAAAATGACGCAGAAGCAGGTGAAAAAAGAAATGGCAGCCGTCGGTTTAGTATGGAAAGAGACAAAAGATATGTTACCTCAGCAGCATTTGATGGTGTTTGAGAAACAATCTCAAATTTAGCAGCCAAACAAAGCGATTCTTTACCATTTTTAATCATTTTTGTCAAGGTACAAAAGACGTATTTTTGAGGCGCGCGGGGGCTCGGTCAAACATACTAAGCCTTAAGTAACCCTTAAGATAGACATTTTACTAAAAATACCATTTACAATTAAAAATTGATAACCCAGAGGCGCTTCCTTCATTTTTCAAGCGAAGAAGTGTCGCTATTAAGAAGTACCAGCGTGAACATTCCAAGTTCCATCCTCACCATGCTCGCCGGCATCGGAGTGACTCTGATCAGTCTCTGGTACGGGCAGAATCACGGTTTACTGCCGATCGCCGCCTCTGATGAAGCATCCGAGATCGACGCACTCTTCAATACAATGATGACCATTTCCACTGGATTATTTATCATGGTCCAGGGAGTGCTCGTCTTTGCTGCAATTAAATATCGTCGCCGTAAAGGAGACAACACAGACGGGCCGCCTTGGCATGACAACTTTCCTTTAGAAATTCTTTGGACAGCCGTGCCGGCGGTGATTATTTTAGGAATCGGAGTCTACAGTTTTGAGATTTACAACTCAATGGGAGGCCTCGATCCGATGGGCAATCACGACCACGGCACCATGCAAGCGCACTCTAAAATGCGGGGAAGTGCGATCGCAGCCACACTCTCAGATACACCCCAAAACGCCCCTCAAATTCCGTCTCAAAAATTCGTTGCTTTAGGCGTAGGCGCTTCCCCAGAAAATGAAGACAAACCAGCAGATTTAGTTGTAAATGTCATGGGTTTGCAGTACGCCTGGATTTTTAGCTATCCAGAAAGCGGCGTTAGTTCCGGCGAACTGCATATGCCAGCAAACCGCGACGTACAGCTAAATATCTCAGCCCAAGACGTGCTGCACGCATTTTGGCTGCCGGAATTTCGCCTCAAACAAGATGCAATTCCCGGGCGGCCGAGCGAACTGAGATTTACAGCAACTAAAACCGGCGAATACCGGGTTGTTTGTGCTGAATTGTGCGGCGCTTATCACGGAGCGATGAAAGCTGTAGCAGTCGTTCACACGCCCGAAGAATTCGACAGTTGGGTGCAAAGCCAGCAAGTTGCTAGCAGTCAAAACTTAGAGCAAGCAGTTGCAGCCAATCCTGGGGAATTGTCAGACGGTGAATTTTTGGCTCCCTACGTCAGGGAAATAAAAATTAATTCCGAAAGCCTAGAACAACTTCATCCAACTCATCACTAAAAATAGTCATTAGTTTCTGGCACTGGGTCTTCGATCCTGAGCCAATAACTAATGACTAATAACTAATGACTAATAACTATGACACAAGCACAGTTCCAAGAAAGTGCCAACACTGAGGCTCGCGGAACAGCGCCCGCCGATAGACATTGGCGCGACTACTTCACTTTTAATACCGACCACAAAGTCATCGGTATTCAATACCTAGTCACAACATTTATTTTCTATCTCATCGGCGGCGTCATGGCAACTTTGGTGCGAACAGAACTCGCCACCCCCGACGCCGATTTTGTCACCCCCGAACTCTACAACAGTTTATTTACTGTTCACGCCACGGTGATGATCTTCCTGTGGATCGTACCCGCCGGAGCCGGATTTGCTAACTTTTTGATCCCCTTAATGATTGGGGCAAAAGACATGGCATTTCCCAGGCTGAATGCGATCGCCTTTTGGCTAATTCCCGTAGGCGGCGTGTTGCTGTTGAGCAGTTTTTTGGTAGGAGCTCCACAGGCGGGTTGGACTTCCTATCCGCCTTTGAGCTTAGTTACTGCTCAAGCGGGGGAAGAAATTTGGATTCTCAGCGTTTTGATTCTGGGAACTTCTTCGATTTTGGGGGCGGTGAATTTTGCCGTTACCATCTTTACCATGCGCGTTCCGAGCATGGGTCTCAATGATATGCCTTTGTTTTGCTGGGCGATGATTGCGACTTCAGCGCTGACTTTGATTGCTACTCCAGTGTTAGCCGCAGCTTTGATTTTGCTGTCGTTTGACTTGTTAGCAGGGACGGCATTTTTTAACCCGACAGGCAACGGCGATCCCATCGTCTACCAGCATTTATTCTGGTTTTATTCCCACCCGGCAGTTTACATTATGATTATGCCCTTTTTTGGGGTGATTTCAGAAGTTTTGCCGGTGCATTCCCGCAAGCCAATTTTTGGTTATTTGGCGATCGCATATTCCAGTCTCGCGATCAGCTTTTTGGGCTTGATCGTGTGGGCGCACCATATGTTTACCAGCGGCACCCCCGGCTGGCTGCGGATGTTTTTTATGATCACGACTATGATCATCGCCGTACCAACTGGGATTAAAATATTTAGCTGGTTGGCAACAATTTGGGGAGGCAAACTCCGGCTTGTCAGCGCCATGCTATTTGGGATGGGTTTTATCTCAACATTTGTCCTCGGCGGCATCACCGGGATCATGGTAGCTTCCGTACCTTTCGACATTCACGTTCACGACACTTATTTTGTCGTCGCTCACCTACACTACGTGCTGTTTGGCGGCTCAGTGTTTGGAATTTACGCTGCTTTTTACCACTGGTTCCCCAAAATGACGGGGCGGATGATTAATGAATTTTGGGGTAGAGTTCACTTTGTTTTAACCTATGTTGGCTTTACTGTAACTTTCTTGCCGATGCACGCTTTGGGGATGCAAGGAATGCCCCGGCGGGTGGCAATGTACGACCCGAAATTTACCACAATTAATGTCATTTGTACTGTCGGTGCTTATATGCTGGCAGTGTCTACAATCCCGTTTATCATTAACGTGATTTGGAGCTGGAGGTACGGCCCGAAAGCAGGTGACAATCCTTGGCAAGCTTTGAGTTTGGAATGGATGACGACTTCGCCACCCCCCATCGAAAATTTTGAAGGAGTGCCGGTATTGGCAACGGGGCCTTACGATTACGGCATGGAAAAAATTCAGAATACAGGGGAACGTCTCAGGCTCAAGCTGAGGGAAAATGCCACCCGCAACGCCCAGAGACAGGGTATTCCTATTGCGGAGGCTCAAGCTTCAACTTTCTTTGGCGGTACTGCAACTTTGGTCGCTCCTGAATCAGACATAGATGTTGATTCTCCTGCTGATGAAAGTCAAGATGGCGAGTAGTTATTAGTCATCAGTCATCAGTCATTAGTTATTAGTTATTGCTCGTTGCAATATGAGAACTTTGGACTAATGACTTTTGACAGCAACAGCACACCAGCTATGTAGGGATAAATTTTTTCCCTCTTCCTTCTTCCTTCTTCCCTCTTCCCTCTTCCTTCTTCCTTCTTCCTTCTTCCTTCTTCCTTCTTCCTTCAACATCCCATTACCAACTAGCAATTTATTATGCAAATTCCAGCGATCGATCCGGCAAAAACAGCCCTGAATTACCACCACGAGGCCGAGGTAGAAGCACACGGTGTCGAGCATCCCGACCACCGAATGTTAGGTGTAATTGTCTTCCTGTGCGCTGAAGGCATGATATTTTTCGGTATGTTTGCGGCGTATTTGATTTATCGGGCGATGGCCCCCGTGTGGCCTCCTGAAGATACGCCAGCGCGAGAGTTATTGCTGCCGGGAATTAATACGATAATTTTGATTGCTAGCAGTTTTGTGATTCACAATGCGGATACTGCAATCAAAAAGAATGATGCGACGGGAATGCGCAATTGGCTGCTCGTAACTATTGCTATGGGCGCAGTTTTCTTGGGCGGTCAGGTTTACGAATACGCTCATTTAGAGTTTGGCTTGACGACGAATTTGTATGCCAGTTGCTTTTACGTTTTGACTGCTTTTCACGGCTTGCACGTTACGTTGGGAGTGCTGCTGATGGTGGGGGTGGTGTGGCGATCGCGCACCCAAGGTCACTATTCTAGCGAGCACCACTTCGGAATCGAAGCGACTGAGATTTACTGGCACTTTGTCGATGTTATTTGGATTGTTTTGTTTTTGCTCCTGTATATTTTGTGACCCGTAGGTTCTGCTTGGATGCCCCCTTTTTTAGGGGGTTTTTTTTGTGCAGAAGTAGGCTCGACCTTCATTCACATGAATCAAAGCCGATCGCGCTAAACTAAAATTAGCAATTCTCCCATCCAGCAGCATTGAGAAAATTATGCAGTGCGAATTGTGCGATCGACCAATGGAAGCATTAACCGCCCATCACCTCATCCCCAAACAAAACACCAAGCGGAAAAACGAAGATCCCAGCCCGACAATCGACATTTGCTCCGCTTGTCACCGCCAGATTCACTCTCTATTTGACAACAAACACCTCGCCCAAGAGCTCAACACCCTGGAAAAGCTCAAAAATGACCCTGAACTCCATAAATTTCTCTCTTGGATTAAGAAACAAAAAACCGACAAACGTATCCAAGTACGCGGCAAAAAAGCTTAATCGCAGGGCGCGAACTCAGATATATAGTCCTGGACGCATTTGCTGTCTGAAAACCGGTTTCTTCATAAATTTTTCGTTTCCCAACCCAAAGTTTTAAAGAAGAACCCGGTTTTTTGGTCTAAATCCTAGTATAGTGATTTACTTCTTCGTAACAAGCTACCAACTATTATCATGAACCTCACCTCCCTCGAACTCGCAAAAGACCGAGCGCGCATCTTCAAAAACTACCTCCAAATCGAAATAGATCTCAAAGCTAACTCAGAAAAATTAGCCTTTTTAGACCGGGGCATTCAAAACTCGCCTTACCAAAAAGAAATTACCAACTATCCCGAGTATCTCAAACAAAAACCCGACGGCTTAAAAGTAATTAGCTATATTTCCGAACCCAATAACCGCCTCAAATTTACCGCCTTTCCCAGCCTGGGAGAACTACCTCAAATTGACCCTCAAGCTTTAAATTTTCTCCACCAAGACATCAAACAAGCCTGCGTTTGCATTGGTACTTTTGTAGACGGCAAAATTCAGGCGCAGTGGCTGGGAAAAAACGCACTTACCAAAGCTGAGTTTTGGAGTGCCACTAAAATTATCCCACTCCTTAATATCGTCAGTCAAGTAAATACCAAATATCCCGACTGCGACATTGACAACTGCGTTATTAGAGATGGCAACGGGCAAAAACAAGATTTTTACTTTTATGATTTAGCAAAAGACATGATTAGCTATAGTGCAAATATAGCAACTTCAAACTCCTTAGCAGCGATGTTCAAACGCTTCGATACTCGCATAGGACTAGAACAGTGGCTGAAGAACGCTACTGGCAATAACGACCTAATTTTTCGCAGCGATTACGGCGAAATCCCTTATCTCAACAACCCAAAAATATTCGATCTCAGCAAAAAACAAGTGCTGCTAACTGCCGCAGTAAACAGCGCCAAACAAAATAATTCCGTATCTGCTTATGACTTGACCAGGCTGATTTCAATGTTAGGATGGCACTTCCACCTCGAACAGCGATCGCGCCTGAAAGGATGTCAGTGGAACAGCTTAGAAACCATTGTCAGAGCAATGGGACATGACAGCGCTCGCTACGCGGACGAAGCAATTAAAACTTTGGGGATGGATAGCCTCATCACTTCTGGAGTAATTATCTCAAAATTGGGTTACGGAGTCAGCTCGATCAGGGGAACCGTAGAAACAGTTTATCTGGCTTTAGTGCAGTTTGTTGACGAACGGCCTCATGCTGCGGGACAGCCGGCAAAACTCAGGACTTTAGCTATGACTTTGCGGGCCGAAAAAGTTTTAGACGGTTCCAGCAATCTCGATCGCAAAGCGATAGAAATCGACGCCAGAGTCTGCGCCGAAGTTACCGAAATTCTCCGCCGGTTGTTGGCGGAAGAATTTTCTTAAACGCGGGCGATCGACTACTTAGAAAGTCCGTGAAACTTGCGGTAAAGCATCCTCTCCACCGGCTTTCCTCCCCGCAAATGTTGCTCAGTTATTGTCGCAACTTCTTCAGGGCAAACGCCATTGTACCAAACCTCTTCTGGCAGCACCAACACCATCGGCCCGTTGCCGCACTGTCCCAAACAACTGCTAGCAACAACTTCAACTTCTGAGGGCGACAATTGCCCAAAAGCTGCCAGTACCTTTGCTGCACTTTGCTTGCGACAAGTGCGGTTTTGACAAACAAGAACTTGCCTAGAAGATTCCTTGATTTTCATGTTTTTTTACTTGACAGTCTGCTACATATATGGTATTTTTTTATCATGGGAATAGGTGCGCGCATATATGCCCAGATTTTATATAAGCCCCGATTTTAAGGTGCGCCGCAGCGCACCTGACGGTTAATCTGGTGACAAACCTTTGGAAGCCAACCATTGTCGATCGAACAAACGCGACTGATACCGAGCCCCGCCGTCGCAGAGTACCGTAACAATCGTATGTCCAGGCCCCATTTGCTTCGCCAAAGCCACCGCCGCCGCCACATTAATCCCCACAGAACCGCCCATAAACAGCCCTTCTTTCCTCAGCAGTTGGTAAATCACCCGGACAGCTTCAGTATCGTCAATTTGAATGGCATCGTCTACCGGGGCATTCTCCATATTTGCAGTGATGCGACTGGTGCCAATTCCCTCAGTAATCGAACTGCCTTCAGTCTTAATTTCCCCTGTTTTGAAATAACTGTAAAGCCCGCTGCCCATCGGGTCTGCCAAGACAATTCTCACAGCAGGATTTTTTTCTTTCAAAAACATTCCTACCCCAGCAAAAGTGCCGCCGGTACCGGTAGCTGTTACCCAAGCATCAATTTTCCCGTTTGTTTGTTCCCAAATTTCCGGGCCAGTTGTCTCGTAATGAGCTCGGCGATTGGCTAAATTGTCAAACTGATTTGCCCAGACAGCATTCTCCATTTCCTGGGCCAATCTTCCCGACAATTTGACATAATTATTCGGGTCTTTGTAAGGAACAGCGGGAACAGTCCGAACTTCAGCGCCCAAGGTTTTCAAAGCATCGATTTTTTCTTGAGATTGGTTATTGGGAATCACAATCAAACATTTGTAACCTTTAGCGTTGCAAATGTGGGCCAAACCGATGCCAGTATTGCCGGCAGTGCCTTCAACAACAGTGCCGCCCGGTTTCAGCAAACCTTTTTCTTCTGCATCTTTGATGATGTAAAGAGCGGCCCTATCTTTAACGGAACCGCCGGGATTGAGAAACTCTGCTTTGCCGAGAATTTCGCAGCCAGTTTCATCGCTGAAGCTGTTTAAGCGAATTAGTGGCGTGTTGCCGATTGTGCCTACAAAGCCGTTTTTAATATCCATATTTTTTGCGTGTTTGCATCCTATTATTAATTTTTACAATAAGTTGATATTTATTGCTAGCAGTTCTACCAAATCTTGCTCATATTGAGTACGAATTCGGGCAAAACGGGGTCGCCGCTGACTGTGGCGGGATTCTCCAAACATTCCTCTGGCAAACCGGGACGGTAAATGTAAACTATGCGATTTTTGCGGTCTATAAGCCAGCCTAACTGCACTCCTGGTTCTCTCATATATTCTTGCATTTTTTCTTGCAATGGCTTGAGATTGTCAGAAGCAGACCTCAGTTCTACTACAAAATCAGGGCAAATAGGGGCAAACTTTTGCTTTTGTTCTGGTGACAAAGCATTCCATCTTTCCAATTTTATCCAAGCAGCATCCGGCGACTTTTCTGCACCTGTTGACAGAGTAAATCCTGTACTCGAAGTAAACGCTAAACCAGTACCATTTTGTTCTGCCCAAACCCACAGCGGCCCAAATATATTACCTTCTCGGTTTCCCGTCTCCGAACCAGTAGGGGGCATAATTAGCAATTCTCCCGATTTGTTGCGTTCAATGCGTAACTCACTATTGAGTTGACAGAAATCGAAAAACTGGTCATCGGTCATTTGCAATTCTGGCGGTATTCGCAACACAATTGTTGATGTCAACATAATTGATTTCCTCGATCGTTGCTCCTATACTAAGCTTACCAAATCTTGCTCATATTGAGTACGAATCCGGGCAAAACGGGGTCGCCGCTGACTGTCGCGGGATTCTCCAAACATTCTTCTGGCAAACCGGGACGGTAGATGTAAACTCTGGGATTTTGGCAGTCAATCAACCAGCCTAACTGCACTCCTGGTTCTCTCATATATTCTTGCATTTTTTCTTGCAATGGCTTGAGATTGTCAGAAGCAGACCTCAGTTCTACTACAAAATCCGGGCAAATAGGTGCGAATTTATCTTGCTGTTCTTGAGATAAAGCATTCCAGCGTTCCAGTTTAATCCACGAGGCATCTGGAGACTTGTCACCCATTGAAAGCTTAAATCCCGTACTGGAGTCAAAACATATACCGGTTCCATCTTGCCCGGCCCAAATATACAACTCTCCAAAGACGCTACCGCTGCGATTTCCGGTTGTTCCACCAGTAGGGGGCCTAATTAGCAATTCTCCCGATTTGTTGCGTTCAATGCGTAACTCACTATTGATTTGACAGAACTCGAAAAACTCGTCGTCTGTCATTTGCAATTTTGGCGGTACTCGCAACACAATTGTTGATGACAGCATTTTGCCTTTGCTCCACTCTAAATTGTTCAGACAAGATTGCACAATTTCTTTGTTTATAGTGAGGACTTGAGTCCTCAAAAATCAGGATTAAGGACTCAAGTCCTAGCTACAAGCTGGTGTGACGCGCGAATTATAGAGGTAAGGTGCTCCGTGGGCACCCTACATAATTAGGTTCTGCTTCCAGGAATGTTAAACCTATTTATTCGGCTGAGGAGTCATCCGCAAATAAGGCTTAATCGGTGTGTAGCCTTTAGGAAATTTCTCTGCCAACTCTGCGGGGTCGGTAATCGAAGGTACGATTACGCAATCGTCGCCGTCTTTCCAATCAACCGGAGTCGCAACGCTGTATTTGTCCGTAAGTTGCAAGGAATCAATTACTCGCAAAATCTCATTAAAATTCCGACCAGTGCTCGCCGGATAAGTAATGCTCAAACGCAATTTCTTTTGCGGGTCAATCACAAAAACTGTGCGGATTGTTAAGTTGTTCAGCGAGTTGGGATGGATCATGTCGTAAATGTCGGAGACTTTACGATCGCCATCTGCTAAAATCGGATAATTGAGGGTGACATTTTGAGTTTCCTCAATATCTTTAATCCAGCCCATGTGAGAATCCACATCATCGACGCTGAGGGCAATGGTTTTGACACCCCGCTTTTCAAATTCAGACTTGAGACGGGCCACTGCACCCAGTTCTGTGGTGCACACTGGAGTATAGTCTTTCGGGTGGGAAAACAACACGACCCAGCTATCGCCGGCCCATTCGTAGAAATTGATTTCCCCTTTAGACGAAGCTTGGGTAAAGTTGGGAACTGTATCGCCTAATCGCAGAGTCATAACTGATTTCCTCTAATTTTATTTAAGGACTGTTCCTTATCATGCCATAATTGCCCGGTTTCTCGATCGAGCTGTAAAGGATTCTAAACTTTTGGGTCGATCGAGCGCCAATTCCACTACTGTAATGTATGTATGGCTTCTACCGCTGAATTTTCTTGCTATGCTTTACTTTTTGCTTAAGGCAATACAGCCTGTTTTAGTCCCGCTGTGTTTTGTCTCCGCCTGGGGTTTAGTTTTTTTGCTGTGTTCGAGTATCGGGCGTACTGTCTCCGACTCCCTGCGCCGAGCTCAGCGGATGCACCAAATCCCTTGTGCTAACTGCGTATTTTTCACCGGCGACTACCACCTCAAGTGTCCCGTTCAGCCTACTATAGCTTTATCTGAAGATGCGATCGACTGTCCTGATTATCGAGCGCATTCGGGAACTTACGGTTAAAAAAATCCGGCAGCCGCTTTACATATTTCTTAACATCTCTCGCTCTTTCAATTAAACTTAAGTTGTGGTGAAGAGATTTTTAGGAGTGTGGAAAGAATGCTAATTCAAAAGCTAAATGCCTGCGACGAGTTTATTGCTGGCGACGGTACTCAACTGCGAGAATTGCTGCATCCAGACAAACAAGCTGTGGATTTGCGTTACAGTTTAGCCCACGCCGCTTTGCCAGCGGGACAAACTTCTGTCCTGCACTCCCTGACAACTTCTGAAGTTTACTACATCCTCAGCGGCGTTGGAGAAATGCACATCGACGACGAAACTCAATTCGTGGAAGCCGGAGATGCAGTTTACATTCCCCCAAACGCCAAGCAGTTTATTTACAACTGTGGCACAGAGCCGCTAATATTTATTTGTATCGTCGATCCCGCGTGGCGAAAGGAAGACGAGACAATTTTCCAGTAATTTTCTAGTTTTTCTCGTTTTATGCTCGTTACCAGGCTCTGCCCGGTAACGCATATCTAGAGGCTGTGCCTCTACTGAAAACAACATCACAAACGGAAAATTTTTTTAACAACAACAGCACCCAGCCAGATGTACCGAGTGAGTTCCTCTTTTTTCAACTTCGATGTGGAGTTGCAATAATCCTCGGATTCAGTTGCATTGCTCCCCTCTAATTAGTTTAGGAACTATCAGCTTTGTTGGTGGGTGCTGCTATTGGTTTTTGATGAGACAGATGTGAGATTAAACAGCGTTTTACTCCTTTGATTCTATTGTGAACTTCGCTGTGAGATCTGGATGTGGTATCTGTCGGAGAAGCTTTTTGTTCGCTTCATATTCTTAATTTAGCACCTTGTTCTAGAAGCGCAAGTACCTGCAACTAAACTTTACATTTTTAGGAGTAACTGCGGATAATTATGAAGTTAAATTAAGCATTGAGCTTTCTAGTTGCTCAGCTAAAATAGTAGAGTTCGGCTGTGCCTGCTGCTGCGAGAAACGGCATAATATTTGTATGAAAACAACCAAACTCATCAAACTGTGCGCCTTATCGCTGAGTATCTTTCTGCTGTGCAGCAGTGCAGTGACTGCTTCAACGACGGCGAACCCTCAACCTGGACAAACTTACACTAACCAAGAGATTCTGCAACAGTTGGTGAAGGCAAAAGTCGTGTATCTGGGTGAAACCCACGATAGCGCGGAAGACCACCAAGCTCAACTGGCGATTATCCGAGAAATGCAGCGGCAAAATCGGAAAATTGCGATCGCGATGGAAATGTTTCAGCGTCCCTTTCAAAGTGCGATCGACAACTACTTAGCAGGTAAACTGACCCAAGAGCAATTAGTCGAGCAAACAGAGTACGATCGCAGATGGCGTTTTCCCTGGGAATCTTACGCCCCCATTTTGCGGTTTGCCAAAGAAAATCAACTACCCGTCCTCGCCTTAAATACACCAACCGAAGTAACGAGAAAAGTTGCCAGTCAAGGTTTAGAAAGCCTCACAGCGGAGGAAAAAAAGCACATTCCGCCAATATCCGAAATTCGCACCGACAACGCCGAATATCGGCAACTGCTGCTAGAGGTTTACCAACAGCATCAAAAGGCAGGACAGGGAAATAGTACGGCTTTTGAAAGATTTTTGCAAGCCCAAGTTTTGTGGGACGAAACTATGGCGGAAAAAATCGCTGAATTTGTCAAAGCAAACCCCGACTATCAAGTTGTGGTGTTGGCGGGTAAAGGACACATTATTTACGGTTACGGCATTCCCAGTCGCGTCGAGAGGCGTTTGGGAGTCGGGAATGTAAAAGCGCGATCGGTTTTCTTCAATTCCAGTGAAAATCCTCCTTTGTCCGCAGATAGACCCATTGCTGACTTTATTTGGAATCACTCGGAATAGTACAATTTTACTCGGAAGCAATAATCAGGAAAAAATCAATGACAAACACACCAAAAATTCTCGCATTTGCCGGAAGTACCCGCGAAGCATCCTATAACAAACTGCTGGTAAAAGTTGCGGCGGCTGGGGCTAGGGCGGCGGGCGCAGAAGTTACTTATGTAGATTTGCGCGATTTGCCGATGCCGCTATTTGACGAAGATTTGGAAGCAAAAGAGGGAATGCCAGAAAATGCCCGCAAATTGAAGGAATTGATGGTAGCGCATGACGGGTTTTTGATAGCTTCCCCTGAGTATAACAGTTCAATTACGCCTGTGTTGAAAAATGCGATCGATTGGGTATCGCGCCCAGCACCGGGTGAACCGGGATTGGTGGCATTTACTGGCAAAGTAGCGGTAATTATGAGTGCTTCCCCAGGCGGAATCGGCGGTTTGCGGGGATTAGTGCATTTGCGATCGATTCTGGGGAATATTAACGTATTGGTACTCCCGGATCAGAAAGCAGTTCCCCAAGCTTTTGAAGTATTTAATGCTGACGGTACGATGAAAGATCCCAAACAGCAGGACTCTGTTGAGAATCTAGGTGCTAAGTTGTCTAATGTGCTGTCGAAATTAATCGCATGAGGCAATAAATTCATTTTGCAGTTGGGACACAGCAATGTTGTGTCCCCATCCCAGCATCTGTTATTTTGCTGGCTGCATCAAGTGCGATCGCGTCGCCCAATTGCTACGATCCGAGTCGATTGACTGTTATTCTCACCCCCAAATTAACATGAGATTCACCGGATATCCCGACTCAGCACCTGCTAAAACGAGTAGCCGCGCTTGAGAATTGCATTTAGAAAATCATCCGTCTGGTGAATCCCTGAAATTGTGCTATCGAGATTCGTGCGATCGCAAACCGCAGACTTTCCCGAGTTTCTTCCCAGTTTTTTTATTGTACGATCGCACTGGATCGCTCTTGGGCCTAGCCAATGTACCACTAATCTACTTTTTCCAACACCGCAGTAAACGTATTTTCGATTGTGCCTCTACTTGAAAACGGGTAGAATTTTATTTTATACAGATAATAGCTAGTTGAAGAACTACCACAAATTGTAGCAGCACCGCATCACCCGATCGTCCTAAAAGAAAACCACCCGATCGCATATTGCCAGAAATAGACGAGAGCAGGGATACTTGAGTCATCGGTCATCGGTCGGTATATTTCTTACAAACAGCACGGCAGGCCTGGGAGACTCCTCCGTCACGCCTGCCAGGCTGTTTTATTTTATAATTGCTCGATTCCCTACGGCCTAGCTTCGCTTCAAGCAAATCACCCCATTTTTTTCTTCTTCCAAGCCTCGACAAACGGCAAAAACACCGACACCAACTCCTGCCGATTCATCACCAAAGTCGGATAAGAAATCCTGCCGTAATTCTTCCCCACTTCCAGCGGAAAAATCGCCTGGGATTCCAGCGGTAGCCAAACCGCACCAGCAGCCTTCACAATTACCCAACTCCCGGCAATATCCCAAATTTTCGGCGTCGCTTCCACTCCTCCCAACACCGTACCCGAAGCCACCGTCAAAAAATTGTAACTAGCCATACCCAACATCCGAACTTTACTCGGAAGATGAGGCCCAATTCCCACACTCCGCGAACACAAATTAAAAAAATGATTCCCGCTCATTTTATCAGCACTCGGCCGAATTTGCTGCCCGTTTAAAAACGCACCTTGAGGCATATTGTCAAACACGCCGCCCGCGAAATCAGGCGCATAAAAACCGTGAAAAGACTGATTAATTGGCGGCAAATGCACGCAGCCAAAAACCGGAGTTCCGCGATACAACAAACCCAAAGAAATACCCCAAATCGGAATTCCCCTAGCAAAATTAGTTGTACCATCCAAAGGATCGACAACCCAACACCATTCAGTATCTGGGAAAACCTGTTCTCCTTCCTCGCTCAAAATGCCGTGACTGGGAAAACTAGATGCGATCGCACTTCTAATTTCCGCATCAGCCCACTTATCGGATTTCGTCACCAAACTCCCGTCATCCTTCTCATCCGCTTGTACGGAACCGAAATCTTGCAACAACTGCTGTCCGACTCTCTCGACAGTAACCCGTGCAAAACTTAAAATAGAATCCCAAAAATTAGTCATTAGTTATTCGTTATTAGTTATTGGTTATTGATTATTGGAACTAACAACTGCCCCAGGCAAGCTGACAACTGACACCTGCTTTCCTGTCAACTGCCAGAGGCAAACTGACAAAACATCAGTCTAATTCATTTTCAAGAATAGTTGCGATCGCACTTTTAGCATTATCCTGAAACTCTCCAACATCCACCCTACCCAACAGCCAAACAGCCAGAATCATACCCACCGCCGGCACAGCAAAAACTAACCCGTAAGCCAACATCGGCACCCCAAATAACCTTCTGCCCAAATCCAAAATAGCACCGCCGCTAACCGTCGCCACACCACGGGCCATCGCCTGCGACAAACCCCAAGCGCCAATAAAAGTCCCAGCAGTTTCAGCAGCAGTCAAATCCAACATCAAACTCAGCGCACCCGTCGTCGTAATTCCCGAAGCAAAACCAAACAACATTAAAGCCGACTTAAACACAATTGGATTTCCTGTGAAGCCAGATAAAATAATTAAACTAAAACAAGTCGCCACCGACAAACAGCCCAACCTAATCGTATTTTGCTTGCCAATGCGCGGCACAATTAAAAAACCAGTTGCGCTCAAACCAAAAAGCACACCAGTACCATAAATAGCATTCAACCGCGTAGTTTCCGAAATCGGCATCTTAAAAATTTCCCCGCCGTAAGGTTCCAAAACCGCATCCTGCATAAACAAGCAAATTGTCATAATCAGCAGGAAAGTAAAAAACAAACCGGTTTGGCGGCTAGCAGTCAAAATCCGCAGCGCACTTCCCAGAGTAATTTTATCTTCTCGATTCACTGCGATCGATCGCACCCCGTACCGCGAATACTTTTTCTCAACGCCAAAAGTCGCAATCCCCACCAACAGCAAAACAAGTGCCGGCACCTTCACAAACAAACCATTAATCGAAGCCTGCAACACTTCGCGCGGCACATCCCCATCAATTTGCTTCAGCAAACCGCTGCTAATAATCGCCCCGATAATAATACCAACCATCAGCATCGACCACACCACACCCACCAACTTCGATCGATCCTTCTCATCGGAAACATCCACCAACAAAGCAGCAAAAGGAGTCGAACTCGAACAAATAGCAATACCGTAAAGCGCAAAAATCACACCCAACAAACCCACCCAACCGTAAGTAGGAGTCGTCCACCCCACAGCCTCCAAACTGCCGCCCAAGCGCCACATCACCTGCACCGCCAAAAAAGCAGAAATCACAAACAAAACGCTACCTACCCACACATAACCTGTGCGGTGATGGCCAAACAAAGGCCTAGCATCAGACATTTGCCCGAACCACACCCTAGCCGGCGCGACAAACTGGTGCATAGCCAGCGTACCAGCCACCACAGTAGCCGGAATCGCCAACTCCTTAATCATGACGCGATTGAGCACCCCCAGGGTCAAAATCGACATCATGCCCAATCCCATCTGGAACAAGCCCAACCGGAACATAGTCAGCAGGGTAACTCTCTTGATAGCAGGAGTCGCGGAATCTGTTAATCTTGAATCTGGCAAACGGTCGATCGACATAACTATTCAAATAAACACAGCATTTGAATTTATAGTAACTGAGATATAGCAACCCGCCGCCTTTCCTCCCCCGGCTAGAAGCTCGATCGCGATTATTCGTATAAATTCATATAAAAATAAAGAGAATCAATAACCGTGGATTTACCAACCGTGACAACCATTACCCTAGGACAAAATGGCCCAGCCGTCATTCCCCTGTGCGTCGGAACTTGGGCTTGGGGCGACAAACTATTTTGGAACTACGGCAGCAACTACGGCCCGGCCGAAGTCGAAGCAGCATTCAAAACATCCCTAGACAGCGGAGTCAACTTTTTCGACACAGCCGAAGTCTACGGTAACGGCTTGTCAGAAGAATTACTGGGACAGTTTCTCAAAAAAACCACCCAACCCGTGCAAATAGCCACCAAATTCGGCCCCCTACCTTGGCGGATTACAGGAAAATCTGTTTCCGACGCTTTGAGTGCCAGCTTAAAACGCTTGCAAGTAGAACAAATAGCCCTCTACCAAGTGCACTGGCCCTTCAGTTTTTTACTCCGTCAAGAAACCCTGATGAAGGCCTTAGCCGATGAAGTAAAACGAGGCAGAATTCAAGCAGTAGGAGTCAGCAACTATTCAGCAGAACAGATGCGTGAAGCCCACAAAATATTAGCAGCCAGAGGCGTTCCCCTAGCAACAAATCAAGTCCGGTACTCATTGCTGTCGCGGCAAGTAGAAAAAAAAGGAATTGTGAGTGCAGCCCGCGAATTGGGAGTCACAATTTTAGCTTACAGCCCCTTAGCCCAAGGATTGCTAACCGGAAAATATACAGCCCAAAAACAACCTACAGGAGCCCGTAAAATCGACTCCCGCTTCAGCAAAAGCGGCCTCGAAAAAATCGAATTAGTCATGTCCACCCTGCGGAAAATGGGCAAAAAGCACGATCGCACGCCCGCCCAAGTAGCCCTCAACTGGCTAATCGCCCAAAACAAAGTAATCCCAATTCCCGGCGCCAAAACCGCAAAACAAGCCCAAGAAAACGCAGGCGCATTAGGCTGGACTTTAAGCCAAGATGAAGTCAACCAACTAGAACTAATGACACGTCCCTGGCTAGAATAATTTTGTTAACTGTTGAGTTTTCACTGTTGACTGTTCGCCGTTCGGTTCGCTGTTCGCCGTAGGTTGGGTTTTACTTCACTCTACCCAACCTACAGTTCACTTTCTTCTCCCCTCTCCCCTCTTCCTTCTTCCTTCTTCCTTCTTCCTTCTTCCTTCTTCCTTCTTCCTTCT
>JAUBOM010000061.1:0-44394 GCA_036700245.1 Microcoleus vaginatus BM001213989 | reverse complement strand
TGTGTACCTTGCTTACTTTTTTTCCTCTGCTACCCCTACTTATTGAGCCGATACGAATATTGGGTCGAGTAAACGGGTTTAATTTCCTGGAATCAGAGTTAAAGGAGAGGGCGAAAAAGATGACGTTTTGGGAATTTCAAACACAGGTTCGCGACTCAACCCTAACTGCCCCAATGAAATAACAACAGACATTGATAGATTAGTTGTTTCAGCAGCTTTAGCAATACCCGTACCATTTCGAGCTAGAGCGATGAACTCTCGAACTTTAAAAACTACAGGGTCGTTGGGAGGCGTGTAACCTCTTCGGATAGCAATGCCTAATCCCCGTTCGATGTCGCCGATCGTCGCCGTTCGATTGTCTGCTAAAGTTACGCTTGGCTCCTGCCCGGGCACTACCGTAGAGATGGCAATGCCATTATTAGTAGGTTGCCCGTCCCGGTGAACGACATTGAAAGTATAAAGGCGTTCAATTCCTTCAGGAGAGCGAGTTTTAACAAACAGGTTAGTAATGTTTGCTGTTGTAGCGCCAGGGAATTGTAAGGGTTGAATCGGTTGGACAAATATGGTTCTAGCTTGGTTAGTTTTTAATTCAGCATCAGTGTTAAAGACAGCCCTGGACGGATCTGCCAACCGGATGTACATAATGACTTCACCAGTCTGGCTAAAGTCAATAACGCTGGAACGGCCAGACCACACTTGAAGGTTGGTAGTTGCATTTGTTGCTGCATCTCTTCCTACAATTTTTAGGGCCGATGTTTGAGCTTGCCCAATATCGACATTGCTGAATGCAGTGGCAATTAGTAAGGCAGGAGAAAGTAAAGCCAGACGAATTTTCCGAGTGAGTTTTTTCATGGTTATATTACCTCCAAGATTTTTGTATAAAGCCCGGTGTGAGTAAGCCGAGTCGTGGAAAGAGGAAGTCCAAGAAGTGATTCTTGGAATCTCCGTTCCTTTAGGGCGGGGAGGATGTCAACTCCGTTATCTCTGCACTGTGACAAAGGCATTGACAAATACCGAAACTTGAGTTCCTTCTGGTACGATCGCCACGTTGCCTCGCTTCAAAAGTTCTTGCGCGTCGCGATCCGCTCTTTCTCGCAGCCGTTGGGCAGTAGGTGTAAAGAATCCCTCTAAAGCGGCTGCTAGGATGTTGGGTTCACGCGAGGTTGTTGTTTTAACAGCCGTACTTCCAAAAAAGCCGCTCTGCTGGCTGAAAGTCTCTTGGGCGGGTCGATTAATTGTTTCTCCTACCCGCCCCAAGCTACCGAGAATTCCTACTAAAATATCAGCCTTGGCTATTTCAGAACCTCTGTCAAATAAACTGTCGGCAATGAGAGGTTGGTTATCGATTCCGCGAACGATTAAGTATCCGGGAGGAATGGGTACTTGTTGGATGCGGCCAGCAGAATCGGGGTAAACAAGCGCCACCACGCTTTGAGAAACCAGTCGATTTCCGCGCGTGACATTTTCTACTTGAGTGATTAAGACGGTGCCGGACGGCAAGGCGATCGCCCCGTCAGTTGCTATCACGTCCTCGGTCAATTGGACGGCAAACCTTCCGGCTGTCGGGCTTTGACCTGCTTCGTCCCAAATCATTGGCACGATTACCTTGGCAAGAGCAGATGAGCCGATGGGTATTTCTCTCATTGCTGTGCTGCCTTCACTGTTTTCGTCGGCGGTCGTGCGGTTGAGGATTCCAGCTTCTCCAGGGCTCATGACCTTGGTGTTTACAGCCGAGCCAGCAGCTCCAATTGCGATCGCGGGTATCTCTTGCATTGGTGCAGCCGATTGTGGGCTTTTTGGCGAACTGACTAGCACTGGCTGCGGGTTTTGAGAAATCGGCGGCACCGGCTGCTGTTGGGACAATGGTACCGGTGCTGCTACTGGCGCAATTGCTACTGCACTGGGGGGCGGTGTCGGTACTGGCATTGCTGGCGGCACGGCAGGGTAGCTTGCCGCTGTCATCCCCGGCGCGATTGCGCTAGGAAAAGTTGCGGAACTGGCAGAAATACCTCCAGCATTTAGCTCTTTAATTGCTTGACCTCTGCTTTGCCCCAGAGAAGCTAATTGCGCCCAGCGCTCGTAAGGGTCTACTTTTTCTGGTGAAGGCGACCGGGGTGGTGGCGCAGGTCGAAGTGCCAGCAGTGCGGGTGGCGGCACAGGGCGCGGTAATGGCGTCGGACGAGGGCGAGGCGGGGGCGGTGCAGGCGGCTGTGCAGGGCGCGGTAATGGCGGCTGTGGAGGAATGGTCTGTACCGTCCTTGGCGGTGGCGGATTAAAGTTTTGAACCGGCCTCGGGGTTTGAGACCTTCTAGCGGCTGGTGCAGGTTTTGGTGCAGGCGTCGGTTTGGAAGCAGGGGTCGATCGATTTTTAGGTTCAGGTGGCTGAACTTCTAGCGCCCGCTGCTGATCTTGAAATGCCAGTCGGCTTTTTAGTTCTCCTGACTCGTCTTTAGAAACTTGAGTCGGTTTAGGGTTCGGCGTCTTTGCCTGGTGGCGGACAGGTTTAGGAGCAAAGAACACAAACCAAAAGAATCCCAAGATGCCGAGAACTGCGCCAGTACCCATTAATACTGAAAACGTCCGAACTTCGGGCTTCTCAGAAACAGAGCGGGTTTCTGCTCCTTCGCTGTCCTGTTTAATTCTGTGCTCGGAGGCCAATAATTCATCGGTGTCTCCGTCATGCCCTGCCAATTCTCTTTCCTCCTCACGGCTCAACTTTTTGCCATTGCTGCTAGGGCCATTAGGAGCGTTAGCTGCCTGAAAACCGTTAGAACTGTTGGAAAAGTTATTGGCTGCATTAGAGGAGTTGTTGCCATTAAAACTGTTGGAAAAGTTATTGGCTGCATTAGAGGAGTTGTTGCCATTAAAAGGGTGGCTAGTTGTGCTGCTAGGCGGCGTACTGTAGGAACTTTCTTCAATTTCATCGGGTTCGCCATCAAATTCGCGCCAATTTTGAAGTTCTTTTTCGTTCATGTTTTTACCTGCTATTAATTGGGTTTAAATTCGGTAATTTTGTTGATTTCTAACCCCGCCGAGCGAAGCTCATAAACTTTTTGTTCAAAAGCTGAGGTTTGGCTACCTAGCGGCGGGGTTTGGATTTCTACAGCTTTGATTCGGAAAGTGCGATTGAAAGGAATTCTTTCATCAATTCCTGACGTGCGATCGACGAGCAACCGGGTAGCAATCATGTCAATTTCCCATTCGCCCGGACGGACTTCTCTGGGTTCGGATAAAAAAGAAATGATGACAGTTGCTCGCAATTGACCCGTAAAAACTTTATTGGGGACGAGTTCAGCTATGTCAGGGAGAGAAGCTTTGCCAAAATTTGGTTCTAGGAGTAACGAAGCAAAATAACTGCTGGTAGGAACTCGTTTGGAATTGACTTTAATTCCTGAATCTGTATCGTTAGTTCCTGGTATTTTATTGTCCCAGTTGAAGGTTAACTCAGCCCAAGTTTTGACAAAACTTTGGATAACTGAAGGATACCGAAAAAACCGATCTCGTTCCGCTACATAGTAAGTTTGACCGTTGATTAGCTGGACTTGCGTTGTCTTCATAGCAGCTACCGAGTTGATTCGGTACGCGACGAATAGGTGCAAAATTAGGGAGAGGATATTCACTCCAGTTAAGATGAGGAAGCACAATGCCAGTAGATTTTTAGCTTCTGGCAACAATGCAGTTTGTGAAAATCTTTGTACCTTCATAAAACCTTTCGGTAAGTGTGAAAAACCCGTAGTTGTAAGTTAGGGAGAAAACACGGCACGAGTAGCTTTAGCTACTTTCTAGTCCTGGCGCTAAAAGCACCTGAGGTTAGTGACCGAATAATTAGTAATTCGCAAGTAGTAATTCGCAATTTTTAATTAAATAAACCGAGCGCTAAAATAATTAGTATTTCGGAATCCCTAATTAGTGATTTATAATTCAGGATTAAAGAAACCGAGCGCTAATTCCGAAATACTAATTATCAAGAAACGATTTACTTTCACTACCCCGCATTTATGCGTGGGTAATTACGAATTACGAATTATCAATCCCGAGTTACATTGACATCACTTAAATCCTTTGTTCATTGCCAAATTAGCGGCTGCTCCTATAGCGTTGCTCAAAACATCGACGAGTTGTTTGGCATTGCTAGCGATGCCGCTGTACAGAGCAATTCCTCCTCCGCCGGCGATTAATAGAGCTAATCCGGGTGCAAAAATGCTGATTAAAAAGAGAAAGGCAACATCGCTAGCTAATTCGGCTCCAGAATTGACTAGCACGGTGGCTGCCAATCCGACGACGATGTTGTATCCAAGTTGGACGCCAAATAAACTCAGAAATCCAGTTGCCCAAGCCCAAATCGGTCGGCCCTGCAAGGGAAGTAGCGACAGCCCCATCGCGATCGGCGAAAAGAGTGCTGTTAGTAAGAGCGCTGCTTCAAGGATGTTGACAAACGCCCACTGGATGCTATATAGAATGAATCGGATGATTGGCACTGCTTTTTCTCTAAACACTGAACCGGGGTCAGTTATAAAAGTCGCGGCATCTTGAGCAGCGCCGGGCAAGCTATTATTCCAGAGGATTTCAGCAAAAGCCCGCAGCGCTTGCAGAGGGGCTGAGCCGGCGGCTTGCCTTTCAGCTTCGCTAACAATTTTCTGAGCAGCTTCTTGCTTGGAATTCCAGCAAGTAACCAGTTCTTCTCCTACTTTATTTCGGCATTCGCCGTAAAGATTTTCTAGTTGTTGCCGGCCGATGTTGCTGATAGTGACGTTGGCGATCGCGTCCCTAAATGTCATTTCTCCTAGTTGCGCTTCGAGGACACCTTGGACTTGCCTGTAAGCAAAGCTCCTGGTAAAAATGACGGTATTTGCTAGCAATTTGCCGTTAGCGCCGAGGAACAGCATGATGACGAGCGGCCAGACGAACAGTGCTGCCAGTTCAGACCATGACTGCTTTTCGATAATGTCTTTCCCGCTGCTTAGAGTTAAGAAGAGGATGCTGACGGCTGCTAGGGTGATGCCGAGCGATACTAGACCGACCCACAGCCCAGAAGCGATCGGGTCAATGGTGCTAATCCAAACTTTGTCCCAAGATTCTGAGGTAGTCTTAGCCAGGTTAATTGACTCGCTAACAATGTCCAAAGCTGACCCTTCTGCGCCACTCGTCGGTGGTGTAATTTGTGCTAGAAATTCTCTCATTTGTTTCTCGGGAAAAACTTCAACTTTGTATTCAACAACACGGTCAGTCTGCACGCAAACTAGGCAATAGTCGTCGGTGATGTCTGCTTGCTCCCCAACTTTGCATTCAAGCCAGCCGTGTTAGAAGCGCTAGACAAACTTTTTCAGAGTGATACAGTCAACAGCTACGCTCAATTTGTGTTGTCAAAATTTTTGCTAAGCCGAGAGACGATCGCGAATTCAATTTAACTGCTCGGAGCATTAATCGGGAGCGGCGAACCTGTTAGTTGAAATCGGGGTTGTGTTGTTGCCACTCGGTTTTCCCAAGTAGCCGCCGCCCGGGAGCATCAGCATTCCCGCCTGGTAGCTGGCTTGGTTTCCAGACGCAGTGCTGCCTCGGCGATCGCCCGTGTTGAGCGCGGATATTTCCTTAGCAGCTTGCGACAGCAGCACGTTATTAATGGCCCGATCTGTGCGAGCTTGCTGAGCTTCCTGTAAATTTCGCATCTGGACTTGTGCGCCCAATGCGGTCTGCTGCGAGAGGTTTTGGAGAATTTGTTGAGTAACGTCGAGGCTCTGCGATTCTTCGCCCAATTGGACGTTTTGTTCGGTATCTTGTCGAGTGGCTTCTAACACTTGGAAGCTGTTGTTTTGAGCTTCTTTGCTGAGGGTTGCTCCGTCAGCTATGCCGATAGCGGCGCTGCGCTGAGCTTGAGCGTCTAAGTCAGACATGATGGTATATGAACCTTTGCCGTCTAATTTGCTCGACTTAGTTTCGAGTAAATCAGACAGTTTCGTTCCTTCTGTCTGGGATGTTGGAGCTTTAATAATTTGGCTGCTGACTTGGCTCAAATCAGGAATTTGGATAGCTCCGAGAGAAGAGGAAAGGAGTTCGTTTAAAGAGCCAAATAGCTCGTTTTGCACGAAACCTTGGATGTCGCCGATAAAATCGTTGACTTGTTTGAAAACATCTTCAATGGGAGCTAAGAAACTTCCCGCAGTTGGGGCTGGATATCTCACAGCCGATTCTTGTGTACTTGGGATGAAAGCGTTTGGGGTTGGAGATTTCACGGCCGCTTCTTGTGTACCGGGTACGAAAGCGGTTGGTGCTGGAGCTTTCACCGCGACTCCTTGTGTACCGGGCACGAAAGGAGGAGTTGCTTGAGCTAAACTTGGTTTGACTTGAACGATTAATTCCAAGCTGGCTAATAGGGAAACTGCTGCGAGTTTTGTAGCAGGTTGCTGCATCAATTGAAGTCGGTATTTCATGGGAGTTATTTTGGTATTTTTGCAAAAAATTGAGAATTGTTGCTGTGAAAGTCGGATGCCATTTTTTGTTGAGCCTTGGCAGCTATGGTAGTAATTTCTAAATTTTGACCAATGTGGTCGAAGCCTTTTCCTTCTTTCACTGCTGCAATGTATTCTTGGGTGAAATGCTTTAGCCCTTGAAGCTGCCCTTTGAGGGTAGGAGGATATTGAGCCATGATGCGATCTCGGGCTTCTTTTTCATTTTGATTGTTAGCAACTGATGCCAACATCATCTCTCCGGGGTAGAATCGCGCTCGCCAAAATCTTCCTCCTTTCTCAATCAGCCAGCACGAGTAGAGGTCAGCAGCCCTTGGCAAAAAAGATTCCGTTGCATTTGAACTGATAATTTGCGGGTCGTACCCCAAATATTTGTGAGCGGCTGCCACCCCAGAATTGGTTATTCTTCCGGTAATTCGGTAGACCATATTTTGCAGAATTTGTGCTCCTGCGGAACATTCGCAGATAGCATCAAAATCTTGGCTCAATAGCAAGACAGCTATGCCATCTTTTCTGCCAGTGGCGCAGAGTTCGCCGACAACTGATGCAAAACCATCTTTTTTGAGTAGGACGCTCAATTCGTCTCCAATAAATAAGCTTTTGGGGTGAGAAAGAGCGTTGCGGATGCAAGCAGCATGGGCGTTAATTGCCATTAAATAGGCATCTTGTTCGTTAGACAGTCCCGATAGGGCAAAGAACTTAACAGCAGGTTCCGGCGAAAACGTGCTGGGCTGACCGATCGCTTTTCCCAAGCGGGATGTTAGCAAAGCATTTCCTTGGCTGAGGATTTGATTGATGGCTAGCCTATCCAGTTCTTCAAACGATTTGAGGTTGAGCCTTTCTTTGCTGCAAAACCTCAGCAAATCTTGGAGAGTTGGCATTTGCTGCCATTCGGGAGATTGCCACCCTCTTTCAAATGCCTTGTTGTAGCGAGCGATGATTTCTGGATCTCTAAGGTACATATCGAGCATTCGCAGGATAATTGAATCTACCCGCTGGGCTAAGTGGGGATGGTGAATTTTGCCCATTGCGATCGCCACCAGAGCTTTGCGGATAAATTCTTTCCAAGATTCCATCCGCCGCTCTCTTTCAGCTTTGTCGAACTTGCGGAGGTCTGGTGGTTCTACTAAATTGCTAGATCCTTGACTGATGTCGTAATATGCGCCTTGGTCGCCCAAAAGTTCGATCGCGGTTTTGAAGGTACTGTTACCCCCGGTGCTGATGTCCATCCCGACAACAGGGATATTATTCGCCAGAGCTTCAACGGTAAAACGCCACCCCAAAACGCTCTTGCCTGAACCAGAGGAGCCAGTAATTAAAGCGCGGCTAATTTGGCTGTAGAACAAGTCAATAAAAATTGGCTTTCCGCCTCGATGGGTAATAAATTCAACTCCTTTTTTATCCAAATCGCGGGGAACTGTTAGTGGCAGAATTCCAGCAGCAGTTTCAGTGTCGAGGGTGAGGCGGCGTTCGCTCAAAAATGAACCGCTATGCAGCAACCATTTCCAAGTAATGGGCAGGCATTGCAGCCAAATATCCCAGGCAACGTTCCGCTCGCGGATGACTTTCGCAGTTCCAAAACTATTAGAGAGTACGTTACAGGCTTGGCTTAATTCTTCCGCAGTGTTCCTGTACACTAAAAAGGCAACGGCTGCATTCAGGGGTACGGCTCCTTGGTAAAGCCGGCGCTGGGCGTCGAAAGATTCCTCCTGTTTAATTTCAGCGCCAATATCGCGCCCTTGCCCTTTAGTTATAGCTCTGCTGCTAGCGGCTTTTGCTCCTTTCGCTTGTCGGGCCAAGTTATCATTAATTACAAGGGAATTTCCGGCGCTAATTTCTACAATAGCTTCTGTATCGCGGACGTAGCTTGAGGACATCACCTCCCAAATCCATTTCAATTGCTGGCGGGTATTAATCCAGCCTGCGGGCGCGTCATACATTGTCAGAACAGCGCATTCTTTCCCCTTTCCCGTCAGATAGACGCGGTTGTGGCTCTTGCGGTGTTCGGGGCAGGAGGATACGCCCTTCGTTCCTTCAATCAAAACTGTAGAAATGTGTTTTTCAGTCGTCTTAATTTCACTGAGCTGATAGCCAGAAGGCGTTTCTTCAAGTTTAACAACTTGAGGGATTTGCGGTGGTTTACTGCTGTTAAATCGCTGCCACAGCCACTCCCAAAGTTCAGATGAATTCATGGGACTAATTTCGAGTCCCATTTTGGTATTTAGGAGAATTTCCCAGCGGAGGAATCCTTGTTCAAAAGAGTTGAGTAGCAGTTTCGTGTAAAATTGCTCTCTGTAAATTCGCGTGTTGCCCGCAATGGTTTCCACAATCGAATCGCACAATTTTTTGACCCCATCAATGGCTTTGCCAATGAAATCCCTGGAGATGGTTTCGCCTTCGTTATCGGCCGTCCAAGTACAGAAAGCAATTTGCTCCCATACTTGTCTAGTACCTTGATGAGTTTGTTGGCGGAGGCGGTACTGTTCGTTTCGGAGCAGTACAGATACGGGTTGGAGTTCAGCGGTGTCAGCCAATTGCTCTAACTCTTTTTGCCTCGCAGCATCACTGCTGTAACAGCCGGCGCAGAAAGTAATTTTTTCACTGGGTGGGATGTCTTTCATTCCTTCTTCAAGAGAAGCTGCAAATGCCGACACTTCGTTCCTAAACAGTAGGTTGTGAAGCCCTCGGAGGCGGAATCCAAATACCAGTTGGTAGTTAGTCCCGTTATTGAGGAGCATCCCAGACACTTGCCTGCCATCTTTTTCAATTTCCACCAAACAGCAGAGGTTAATTTCATTCTGGAAAGGCATAAATTTGCTCCTTCCACCATATTGATTGGGTACAATTTTGGGCTTCAATTTGACCCGCATTTGCGAATCGTAAGGCTTGCCTTGGATGCTAGGAGGGCGCAGGGAAGAGATGGGAGAAATATAGAAGCTGTCGCCGTTGCACCACTCATCTCCGGGGGGCTTGCGGAACTTGTCAGTAAAAAGGTGGGGTTGATTTCCTGTTAGGAGCCACCAGCTTACAATCAGCCAAAGCGAGACAGTAAAGAACCAACCCAATCCCAGGCTAAATAGACCCATCGTTAAGATGTATGCAATGGCGGTCAAGAAGCACCAAGGTAGAATTTGATTGGCTGGAATAAACCCGATACTTGCTTGTTTGCCCAGGATTTTATTGACTCTGATAAAGTCTTTTTCGGGATCTCGCAAAGCCATTGGTGACTCCTTTTTCTTAGTTCCAAAAGGTCAAACTTGTAATCACTCCTAGCGGAGGAAGGTTGGGAACCAAGCCGGCTGTAGTACCGCTGCCGTCGCCGACGAACAAGAACGTTATTACGTCTATGGCAATCACAATGCCGAAGGCGAGGGCAATTTGGGTGACAATTGGACGCCAATCATTGCCTTGTTGCGCTTGGTTGTAAGCGAATAAAGCTGCGGCGGCTACTAGCAAGAGAAATACGCCTCGAATGGCATTGAAAATTAAAACGATCGTTGATTCGTCAATGGCTGTTCCTCCTCCTGCTGCTCCAGCTTCGCTTGCTAGATTGGTCATAAACGCTTGGAGACCGCTTAGAAAAATGGCTTGTGCTGGGGTCTGAAAGTTATTCAGGAACATTGTTACTGTTATGACAGCGACAGCTAAATGCCAGAAGCGAATTTTGCTGCCCAGCAGTTTTTCGAGGATGGGAACGCTGCGGGTAATTTGCCATAGTCCGAAGAACACCAGAGATGCACAGCTAAATACGCTGACAAATAAGGGCTGGACAAGAGTTAGATAAATGGCTGCAATTAGGCAAATTGCAATGAAGGCTAAATCGGCGTTATTGAGCTTGAATTTACGCATGAATGTGCTAAAATGGCTGCGGCGCTTGTGGGTAATGCCTAGGTTAGTAACCCTTGCGCGATCGTCATGAGAGCGGTAGTTGTTGTTCAAGTAATCGTTTTGCATTGAATTTTTCCTCAAAGTGGTTTAAGCTTGCAATTCGTTCCGGTCTTCTCGCGACTGTTCTTTGCGTCCTGGCGAGGTATAGTTGTAGTCTTTAGATGCTTGAGAATCTCTAAATTGAGTTTTTTGTGGCTCTGGGGAGCCGACTACAGCTTCCATTTCTTCAACAGCAATGTGGCACTGTCGAACGTCTGGCGGCTTTCCTTTGACCAGAACGGCATCGAACACTTGTGCGTCACCTTGGCGGGGGTCAGTTCCTATCAATTGTTTTGACCCGTCAGGCAGATCCAGTATTTCAAATTCGTATTTGACTGCCCCGGTCGTTCCGTCTTCGCGACGCGATTCTTTCCAAGGAAACACTGGATCTTTTTCCCCGCTAAAGCGTTTGGGGAAGGTGTCCTGAAACTTTTCAACTAAAGCCTGGGCAGTTGCTAGCTTGTTGTATTCTTCTTCCGACTGAGGCAATTTGAAAATGGCTTCTCTTTCTTCGGGAGTTAGTTTGTCCCGATCCGGCTCAAATTTCCAGCGAGATCCATTCTTGGTTCCCGAAAAAATTTCGGTATTATCGCTGCCTTTTACGACAACTTTAACTTCGTTGTTTTCAGCAGTTACATTCAAGCTGCCGCCACCATCAAAAGCAATACCCGATTGGGGAGACTGCCCCGTAGCGAAAGCATAATTGACCAAGCAATCTGCTACAGTTTCTCGCTGCTGCTGTACTTTTGTTTGAGCTACCATTTTGCTAAGAAGATCCTCTGGTTCGCTTTCCTCCTTGTCGATACTGTTAGGTGCAGTAACGGTTGGCTGAACTTTCTGACGAGTTTCTGGCCCTTGTGAATTAGGATTAAATTCTGATTCAACAGGCATCTGAACGGTCATTTTATGTTCCAGTTTGTCAACGATACTTTCAAGGCGATCCAACCTCTTTGAGAGGTTGCCTAAATAGTCTTGAATTTGGTCTAGCTGTTCGCTGATGCTGGTATCTTTATCGAGCTGTAGAGGCTTAGATTTCTGGGAGTTTGGGTTGAGCTTGCTCTCTAGATCGCCAATCTTTTCGCCAATTTGAGCTGCCTTGGTTTCGGGATTGTTGATTTTAATTCCGTCGGTGACCTTGGCTTCAATGTCGCGATCGCTTCTCTGAGGCTGGCTCGTTTCCAATTCCTCTGGTTCAGTTGCAGCAGGCGGTTCTAATACCTGCTTAGCCCGTTCAGCAAGCTTTTCAGTGCGTGTATCTATTGCCTCTATGCCGGAAATGACATCAGCGTGTTTAGCACGAGTCGCAACTCGGTCGGCGCGATCGTTTAATGAGTCAATTTGTTCGAGAATTTTTTCAAGTTTTTCTGCCTGTTCCTTTTCCCTCGCTCGTTCAATGTAATCAATTAGATCCCCAATACTCTTGGCTCCAAGTAGACCCATTAAAGAGACAGTTTGGACGGTTAAGCCACTTACGGTTAATCCGTTAATTTCGCTTCCCATAGAAGCGACACTTGCACCTTGACGATCGGTTTCTTTTAGAACAGTTTCAAGGGTGTCAAGGAAGGGATATTTTGCGTCGGGGTGTTCAGCAAGTTTTTGCTTGATTTGTCCGTTATCATTCTGAGTTATAACGCGGCGATTTTTAGCTATCTTGCCCAATACACCATTGGAGATAGGAGTATCTTCATCATCAGAAAGTAGTTCTTCAATATTATCTTCTTCCTCCTTTTTTTTCGTTTTGCTGGCATTTTTTTGAGAAGCTACTGACTTTCCTAGCTGGCGTTTGGACTGCGATGACTTGCGAGTTTGCGTATGGTGGCTGGGAAAGTCTGCATCTTCTTCTAAATCGCTTAAGTCATCTCCCAATTCATCATCTAGTTCTAAATCGCTTAAGTCATCTTCCAATTCATCATCTAGTTCCTCATCAAATTCTTCGGAAATGCCGTCCTCCTCTAATTCATCACTGGCATCCAGCCCGATTAAGTCCATAATTTGGGATGGAGTATAGTAATTGTTATTGTCTTTCGTTTCAACGCCAGCCTGTTTCAAATTTTTAACTAAATAGACACCGCTGGTTCTCTGGCTGGGGTCTTTAGTTAAATAGAAAACAAAGCCAGACACCTCGCCTCCTTTTCCTTCAGTAACTAAATCCATGCTGACACTAGCTTTCTGATTGCCAGAATCATTGATTCTGTCGGGTCGTTTGTTGAAGGATTCAACGAAGTTTTTGAAATCTTCCCAGTCCTCAATGCCACCTTCTTCTTGGATTGTTTCTATGGCAGCATCGAGGGTTTCCTGAATGTGTTCCAGTTTTTTGACGTGTTTGGGATCTGTGGCTGTTAGGACAGACCAAGTACGCTTTGGGGCAGAAAATTGTCTTTTGGAGTTGGGCTTAGTTGAGAGTTTTGCCGCCATTTTTTCTCACCTCCTATGAGGAAAATCGAGGTTATCATTAGGTTTGAGCTTGAACTTTCAGCAGCGCTTGAGATTGTCAAACAGGACTATTGGCTAGTTGAGCGATCGCTTTATTGGTAATCCACAAGCGGGGGTATTTGTTCGCAGGTTTCGCTCAAAAGTTCTCTCCTGACTTTGCCTCTTAGTTCTTGGTGATATTCGCCTAGCATTCTGCTGAATTTTTGCAGAATTTCTAGACTTTGTTTGGGTAACTGCCCTGCTTTTACTGCTGTCTCTACACCTTTGGTCATTTGGCAAATGTGCGCGCTCATTTTTCGCAGTTGGACACAAGTTCCTTCATTGATAGCGGGGACTGTGCGGTTAGGGCTAAAAGCGCGTTTGCGCAAGTAGTCAGACAGGTTTTTTTCACCTGCTTCTGCGGCACGCTTCACTAAATCTGCCTTTTCAAAGGTGGTTAGGCGCACTCGGACTACTTCAGTCTTTCCGTTGGGTTTGGAAAGGTTGTTTTTGGGGAAAGTTGCAGTTGTAAGCACATCAATTTTCTAGGGCTAACTAATGGTTTATTAAGGCCAAGTTAAACAGCAAGGGATTAGGTCAGAGCGGTTGTTGGCATCAAGTTAACTTAATCCTGAGCAACCGATGCTCATTACAATTTCCTGAACCTTGATGGCAAGGTTTGCGCCGTAATTCATCCATTGCTTTTATTGATTCAATTTTCAGCAATTCTGTTGGAGATGAGGCTGTTTCTTTCGGTTTATGTTTTGTTCGGTCACAAGTCGCATTAGTGAGAAGTGACCGGAGCAGTTTTTATCATCCAGATGGCTGATTCGAGGGTGGATACTGCTGCCTGGATTGCTTGTAGCCTTTGACTATTTTGTTGTTTGAAAGTTGGCAAAGTGCATCATTGTTGAGCATGGTTTGCAGCCAATCGTACTTTGTTGTTGAGGACGGTTTCTGGTTTGCGATCGCCGCCGCTCAACAAAGTCTTAATATTTCGTGCTGGAAGTTTAAGCAAGTCTGAGTTGATATTCCCAGAAGAATCGCTCTGTATTGTTCGGGGTGCGACACAAGTATTTCCAAATGTCCAAGTGTGTGTCCATTGCCAAACCTATGACGATATAAGATTCTTCATTGTCTGTCACTGCATCCCCAAAGTTAAAATCCGGTTGCGCCCAATGGTCAGGCAGGGCGATCGCAGTCGGTTCAGGGGCAGTAGCATTGGTTGGATGCGCCATTTCAGTGGGCGTGTAGTGTTTTTGTGGCATTCGGTCGATTTTAAGGGCAAGTGAGCGCCCTGCTTACTGGCGGTAGCCAGAGAAGAGGTATTCGTCAGCCACTTGTGCTGAAGCGAAGATATGTCGTTGCCCTTTGCACAAATTCTGACAATTGGGTGATTTGGGCGATTTACTCATTTTTACCCCCCTATAACGTCTATTTGACATGGCTTGCTATGCGACTGGCGTACTAACTAGGAGGATTGAGGAGGTGTCGGAGTACAAAAAATTAATTAAAAAGCAGCGAAAGTTAATTTAATTTAATTAATTTTTGTGAAATTTGGAGGAAATATTAGGAAATATTAGGGACAAGTAGGAGATATTAGGGACAAGTAGGAGATATTAGGAAACAGAAGGGTTAAAATATAAAGCTTTTTGTGGCTTTCAGTAAGAATCGCGATCTGTTCTTTCTCACAAAAAGTTGCACCCTCTGTGTGGAGGATGCAACTCATGCTTTTTGTTAGCAGGTGCTATTTCTTAGAAGAACCTGACCTTTGTCGTAATATCAGTGGGGTTAGTACCTGAACCAGCGAGGCAACAGAGCGGATTAAGATAGCGATCGCTAAAATGAGTCAGCGGATTTAGGCTACATCCCTCTAGCTATTGAGACTTGCGATTATGCCTTATCCATTGCTACAGAATTAGGCATCCCATTAGCCCAAGAATGTCAGGAGTTGAAAGAAAAATTGCTGAGCGAACAAACATAAACTGTGACGAATCAGTGGCAAATGTTTAATAGGAGAGTAAAGAGGGATATTTATCAAAATGACTAAATGCGATCGCTCCCATTTTCAACTGACAGCAAACTCAGTAAATTTTCGTTTATAGGGAGCTTTAAACGCTAAAACTATATCTAGCTTAGGAACTCCAGCTTCTACTAATTCGTTAGCAACTCCGATTTCTGTACCATCCCGTTCGATCCAAATTTTGCCATCTTTAATCTCCACGTAGATGATACAGCCAAATACTCGTGTTAAATCTTGCCAACCAATATTAAGAACTTGATAGCGATCGCGTTCCGTATCAAATATCAGTTGGACTTCAGTCTGGCTATTTGACCGATTTTTGGCATGACTTTTAAGAATTGTTTGCACTACTTCACGGTAATTCATTCCTTCCATAGAACAATATCCTCTCGTTCGGGGTTAAAAATAAGCAATTTGAGTTGATGTTCTGCAATTACTCTTTGAATAAATTTACGACTAAAAAATTCATCGTAAATATCAACTGTAATTGCTAAATACAAAGTTCTCTCAGGCTCTGTCAATCTCAAGGCTGAACGGTAGTTGAGGCATTGACCAAGTGCTATGTGAAACTCAGTCACGTCTGACGCTCCTAGAAAAGATTTTACCTCTACTGCTATCTTTTGACCAGTTTTTTCAGCAGCTAGGATTCTCTCTGCTGCTAAGTCTATGTAAAAATCAATATCCTCAGCTTGAATAAATAGAGGATCGTCTGTAATTGTCCACCCATCTTTTTCGAGAGATGTTTTAACTGTATTGTGAAAGAAATCTTTAGCTGACATTAAGAAACTTTGTTTTCAAGCTAATTGTTAGGATAGCACAAGTATACTACAGAGATTTGCGAAGCGAAGCGTTCGTCTAGGACGAGGGTAAAAAGTGGTTTAAGTATAATCCATAACATACTTTTAGCTGTGCGTACAACAGAAGTCAATGGAAAATTTTCCATTGACTCCTAGGCGAGCGCCCCCTAATATCAATTCCGGTTAGACCGGAATGATGGGGAGTAGTCCGTGGTTCGTGGGGGAATGTGGAATTATTGACCTTGACTTTATCATTCCCATCCAACCGGAAACGATATAAAACCCAGCCGCCCCCACTCGACTAAACCATTTCCAACTCCCTCGGTTTCGATTCAGTCGCAGGCCTGAGAGTAGTTCGGGACTGGGCCAAATCTTTTTCCCGTTCTACAATCATCTCTTGAAAACGAGCCGCTGCTTGCTCTGTCAGGGGAATTTGAACCTCCCCGGTGTGGACGTTGGCTTTAAACACGGTGCGCTTGGACTCGTTTCTGACAAAGCAATCCCCATTAGGCTGCACGTAAGCCGTCCATTGGTTGTCGCCAAACTTGAAGTGCTGGGTACTATCGGAAGGAAAGTGCGATCGCCGTTGTTTGTAGGTTTCCGACACGACGCTAAAGAGCGTGTCTTGCAGAGAAAGCCGCCAGTTGTCAGCTTTAGCGTTAGTGGTGTCGCCCTTTCCGTTATTAACTGCCGTTTCTGGTTTTGAAGCAGGTTCTTGTTGGAATTTTGGCGGTTGGTACGTGCTATCATTTTGTGCGATTCCGTTTGGGCGGATCGCTGAGCGAATCGCGTTTCCCGCAGGCTTCGCCAAATCAGAAGTCTGAGATACTTCAGGTGAATCGATCGCGGGCAATTGAATTTCAGGCAACCGAATTGATTCGCGATCGACTTTCAGCATAACTGACCTGCCGCCTTTGTCGGGGGAAAGCGTCGCCTCAAAAGTAGTTCCAGGGGGAAACTTAGGACTTTCGGGGGAAAATGTACCCAAGTTTTTATCGTCAAGCTGGATAATGGGAGTGCCTTGAAATCGGTAATATTTCTCGTGAGTGGGAGGTAAGTCTATCGTTCCCACTTGCAGAGTTACTTTCCGATCCTTCCATTTTGACTTGGAGAAATCTTCCTCTGAGTAATCGTTATCGGGATGTTTGACATTGACTACTTCTATTTGATTTACCCGATAATTTGACAAAGCATCGGAGATTTCATCCATGAATAATTTGTAGACAAGTGCGCCTCTACCTGCTTTATCTTGAGACTCAATCCACCGACAATCGACGGGAGGGACGATGAGGAGTCTGGTTTCATTACCGGAGTAGTTGGTTACTTTCAAAGAGTCGGTGTCGATATGGTCGTTGGAATTATCTCCATATTTGGCATCTAGTTTCGCCACCATGCTCTGGGGTAAGTTTTTGAAGGCGAATTCAACTAGCGGCAATTCGGGATGAGCAGTAGCTTCATATTCAATCCCTTTGCTATCGAGTGCGTCTTTCCATTGGTTAGGAAGGTCAATGGTTCTGCCGTCTTTAGTTTTCACTTTCTGGAAAGGAACTTGTAGGACGTAGACATCTCGCGGTAAGGCTTCGTGGAGCAATTCGTAGTCTTCTTGTAGGGAAAAGGTAATTTCCAAATCCTCTGCTACCTTCTGGCAAATTGTCCGGTGTTTGCTCAGGTTATCGGAAGTGTGGGTAGCTTGGAATAAGGCATGAGCAGCCCTGGTTTTTCTTTCAGGAGTATCCCAAATTTCGTCAATCTCCGCTCGATAACTGTCATAAAGTTTGCCCATTTCCTCTTTTCGAGCTTTGATATCGCTGCCAGTGCGATCGTAGATAATGCTTTTGTCCTCTTGAAAGCGCTGCACCAGGTCTTTCGCCCATTGTAATTCGTTTTCTTCCCAATGCAGGTCATTTTCTTTGCTGTGTCGGTACTCGATTCCTCTCTCTACTAAGGCATTTTTGTACTCATAGAAAACGTGCAATTCCTTCCCTTCTTTTTCATACTCAATGCCTGCTGCATTCAGTTGCTGGCGATTGTCTTTCGACACGATTAAATGAGCCGGAATTGGGGGAAGAATGTGCTGAAATTCATCTCGGTTGCGGTGGATGAGCCGCGTCTGTTCCCAATAAGGGTTAACGGCTTCTTTGGCTAAAACGTAAACAGGATTGGGGAAGTCAGCAGGCATGGGAAATTGTTTGTACAGTCGATCGTCTCCTTTGTACTGGAAAAAGTAAGTGCAGCTTTTGTGTTTTTCGCACCATTCATCTACTTTTTCTAGTAAAGTGTCGGGATTTAGATTTGTTTTCTCTTTCACTTCTTTGGCATCTTTACCCCGCAGCGAGTTTTTCTGGTAGTCAACTTCGTACTGTTCCATGATGCTGAGAGCGGCGATAAATCGCTTTTGCTGCTTGAGAAATAGCTTTTCATCTTCGCCGGGGTTGGGGAGTGCTGCTGCTACTTTGCCAATGGCTAAGGCGACGATTCCGACTTCATTTTGAGAGCTGGCAACTCCAATTTGTTCTAGGGTGGTAAATTTGCGTTGACCTGCTTTTACTTTACCTTCTCTGACTTCGGGGTCGTCTTCTCGATACCGAGCTTTAGTATAGGGAACTTTCTCGGCTTGTACCACTTCTCCGAAGTCAAATAATCCGTCTTGTGCTGGTAAGATTTGTTGGGCAATTTGAGGGATTTTTCGAGATTCGATGCCAAACGGTTCGTCACCGTCAAAGTCTCCTTGATGGAACTTTTCTAAGTCTTTGGGATTGAACCAAATTACCCCTTTGATTTTCGACATGACAGCACGGGTTTCCTCTGGAATATTTTCCAGGTTTTTTGCGTGTACATTTTGATATATCCTCAGACCATCTTTGTTGAGAATTGGGAATCGACCTTGAACGCATTCTCCTTCTTCTAAATGGTTAGCGCAAACCGTGCCTTTGGGTAAATCTTCGCAGGGTAGAGCCATTGCAGAAGTCATTGATAAAGCTCCCCTGGTTGCCAGATTTCGCCATTTGGATGCCAGCCACCTTTCTGCCATATTGGTGAATTCGGGACTGCCTATCATCAGTCCGAATTTATCGGCTTTGAGCATCTGAATGTCCTGTCTTTCCCGCTTTTTATCCTCGGTATTTTCCTCGCTGTCACCGTTAATTTCGTCGTCAATTGTAGTTGATAGTTTTTCCTGCTGTTGTTTGAGTTTTCTTTCATTCAAACGCGCTAAAAATGCTTCGCGCTTGTCATAATCTTCAATCATCGCTTGGCGCAATTTCATGGGGTCGCGTTGCAGTGCTGCCAGTCTTTGGGCTTCGGCTTTAGTTGTTGGTACTAAGTCTTGCCTTTGGGCTTCTTCGTCGAACCAAACTCCAGTAGACTGCCAGCTTGTTTGAGTAATGCCAATTTGACTGTTTTTGCGGTTTCCAAGGATGGCTTTGGGTAATTCGTAATCGCCACAGGGAATGAGTTCTTTGAGTTGTTTTTTATTGATGCCTTTGATACTGGAACGGTCTAAAATAAGTTGAGGTTTGTTCCCTTCAGAGTCGGCGTCGGAGTCGAGTAAATTGTCATCGGGACGGAGGGTTCCTTTAGCCAGAAAGCTGACTTGGGGTGTGGATTCTGTATTTTCTGTATTCCAACTTCTCAGCCAAGCGAAACGAAATTGACTGGCTCGATTATTCTCGCCGCCGATGCTTTTGAGTAATTCGGAACTGATTGCACCGTGACAGTCTCCGGTTCGATATTTAGCATATTGCGGGTCGGTGAAATCAACAATTTTTACTCGCAGATGGTCGCATTCTGATACGCCGGACATACAAGTGCTGACTAGAAGGGAACCGTAGCGACAGGCGGTGTCTTTTTCGGTTACGAATAAGTCTCCTATCTTTTTGGCTAGGGTTTCGTCACCAAAATAATAGCTGTTTCCAGATTGAAATATCATGCGTCGCTTGATGCCGTCTTCTGGGTCGTGGATGCTGGCGCGTAATTGGCTAGGATCTGGATTGGATTTGTCAAGTTTGACAATCATTAATGTCTTCAGTTCGTCTGGTTGAAACATTGCTTGCAGAATCGAGTGGCGCAGGATTTCTGGGTTGTTGAAAAATTTTCCTACATTTCGACCTTTAGGATCAATGTAAGCGGCATCAAAAACGGGTATTTTGAGTCCTTGTTCGGTACAAACTGTGGCGACCATGAGTTGATTTCTCCCTAGAATCGAGGTGTTATAATAGGAATTGTTGAAACAGTTGGTAAGGCAGGTAAGAAAAGTCTATCTAAGCCTTAACAGGTTGAAACTCGGTCAAGTGTTGACCGTTGGAAGTGTTTTTGAGGTGATTGAAATGGAACTAAAGGTTGATACAATTGTTAATCCGGCTCTGTTTGAAGATGAAGATACTGAGCTGGTGGAATTGGCGATCGCTCCTGAAGATGAGGATAAATACCCATTCGTGCGTCCCAGCAGTGCTCCTGCGGATTTGATGGACAGACCGGGGAGGGTTATTGAAGAATGGGAGAATATGGACTTCGACGAGCGAATTCAGGCTGACCCTACATATATCGATAGGGTCTAGGCGTAGGGGGACACATAGCAGAGGCATGAGGTGTTTGGTTCGATGGGGCGGCGGTAGCCGCCCTTTATTGAAGTGTCTTAGGTTTTACCATTACCCTCGCAAGATAATTCAACAGTGACGGTATCATGGCACTAAGCTTGTAAAAATTTTTTATCGTCCCACAAATAAAATCAATGATGCAGTGGAATAAACTCCTGACAAGGCAAAGACTAGGTAAGGATAAACCAGAAAAACCTGAAGATGCTCGTACCTCTTTTCAAAGAGACTATGACCGATTGGTATTCTCCTCTCCCTTTCGTCGCCTTAAAGATAAAACTCAGGTTTTCTCTCTAGCTAAGAATGATTACATCCGCACTCGCCTCATTCATAGCTTAGAAGTCTCCTGTGTCGGTCGATCCCTCGGCACAATAGTAGGATATGAAATTAAAGAAAGGCATACACTCGACGAATTTACCGCTTCCGACTTTGGAGATATCGTTGCTGCCGCCTGCCTTGCCCATGATATCGGCAACCCGCCTTTTGGTCATGCCGGAGAAGATGCTATCCGCAGCGGTTTTGCGTCCTGGTACGAAACAGTCAAAGAAAAATTAACATTAACAGAGCAAGAAAAAGCCGATCTCGATCTTTTTGAAGGGAATGCTCAAGGGTTCCGTATCCTTACCAGATTAGAAATGCAACCTAGAACTGGTGGGATACAGCTAACCTGTCCCACTTTAGCCACTTTTACCAAATACCCCAGAGAATCCTTAATTTCAACAGATATTCTTAACGGTTATGTAGGAAAAAGTGCAAAAAAACATGGATTTTTCCAAGCAGAAAAAGAATTATTTGCTACTGTTGCGGATACAGTTGGACTCATTCGCCGTAGTCCAGACGTGGCGTGGTGGTCACGGCATCCCCTTGCCTTTCTAGTCGAAGCTGCGGATGATATCTGCTATCACATTGTTGATTTAGAAGATGGCTATCGTATGGGATACATCTCTTTTAAAAAAGCTAAAAAATTACTCAATGAGATTGCTAAACGCCCGGACGTAGAACAAAAAGCAAATACTAAAGAAGAACAAATTAAGTTCTTGCGTGCTATTGCTATTAACAACCTTGTCCAGGAAGTTGCTAAAATATTTCTTGAGCGCGACCAAGAATTACTAGCAGGCATCTTTGACGAAGACCTTATCTCACTGACTTCCTACGCTGAAACCCTTAATTGTATCCAAAGTAAAACTCGAAATAAGGTTTTTAACCATTCAGAAGTCATTGGGATTCAAGTAGCTGGCTATGAAGTTCTCGGTCACTTATTTACTGAGTTTGTTAACTCTACTCTTTATAGTACCAAGAAAGGTAAGCTCGTCAAGCTAATGCTACCAAAAGAATTTTGCCCTGCTGAGAGTGAAAGCTCATATCGCAAAATTCTCAAAATTACAGATTATATCTCTGGCATGACAGATTCCTACGCTACAACTTTATTTCAGGAATTTAAAGGCATCTCATTAAAATGACTTATCTAGGTTGATGAAAGGTGCTAGCAGTGGAGGCTCACCCTGATAAATTAGTAAAATTCCGGTGTTTCATATTGTTCATGATCATTTAGTTCTTCTGCTGTATTATTAGAGTCTATACTTATCTCTGTTTGTGTTTTTTGCCAAAGCAGAATAGCCTCTAAATCTTGCAGATAATCTAGTACAGTCAGAATAGGAGAACCTAGAGGTTTAGGTATGTATTGATGTGCATACTTTTCTAAATTTTTGCTTGAATCGCCCAAAATTCTGAAAGCATATAAAGCTATAAAATTCAACTCAAATGTTGGTTGCTTTAGTAGATCAAATAAAATTGTTCTGAATTCTTCTTTTCTGTTATCATCTAGCTGATGAATTACCCGAACCTCTGGAGTTTTGGGGTCTGGTTTCAAATGAATTAGATTATGGATAAGGCGATATTTAGTATAAGATAATGCTTCCAAACTAGGCAAAATATTAAATACCCTCTCAATGGATGCCATTTGTGTTTCAAGCGATACATCCTTATTATAGATAGAATTTACTATTAACCAAGAAGCGTTTTTACTGCTGCCTTGCCAGTGAGTTAAAATTTTTTCTAAAGTTTTTATATGTGCAGGAACTCTTTTTTTTGGGTTTAACTTTTTACTAAAAAACAAACAAAAATTCTTTGCATCTTTTTCTGCTTTTATTTCACCATTAGGATTGAAGTCATTATCTAAATCATCCAACTCTGGATCTATGTTTTTTTGAACTTCATTTGTCTTAACTACAACGTCAATATATCCACCAGCTTCATTTTCTTCAGAATTATCATATAATGAAGGTGACAGATCATAGACCTTAGTTTGTAATTGTTCGATCTGCTCTTTGTTTTCAGCAATTTTAGTCTTACTAGAATTGAGATTTAGTCCTTTAGTGAGCAGATGATCTTGAAGAATCAATAAATGAAGTTGTGCTATTTCTCGATTTTCTGCAAAAATTCTTATATCATCATTATATCTGCCAAATTCAATGCCTGCACTTTGCATGGCATCATCAATATTTTTTAGATATAAATTTGCTAAAAATCCCTCTAAATTATTGCCAATAGTTAACCCCTGATGGAGCGTTTTAGGCGAGTTTACTGTTTTGGCTTTCTGACAATAAGATATAACGTCTACACAAAGTAATTTCTTGAAAAGACGAAAGAAAGCTGTTTCAGGCTTAATACAAAGTTGTTCCGCTAAAGTTTTGATTAAGTATTGATGAGAAACCGAATCATAAAAAGCTGAAATATCTGTTTTGATCAAAATATCATATTTATTAGCACAATCTTTTTGCCAATTACGAAATTTTGGTAAAGATACTTTATAGTAATTTTCTAGGAGAAATTCTTTAGCTTTTCCCCCTTTTTCTCTACGATTCGCAAAACAGTTATCAGAAAGACTTTGATCCAGATGTTTAGCCAGAACAATAACAAAAGCATACCTGACCACCAAATCCTTAAAAGGGATATAAATCATCCGGCGATAACAAAGTTCCGTTTTAGGCAAGTAATAAGCATAACCAGTTCTAGGACTAAATTGGTCAGTTTTTTTCAGTTCTTGAAGTAGTTCTTCTATAATTTTTTCCTGAAATTTTTGAACATATTCAATCTCAAAATGATCGAAATATGAATCATTTTGAATACGGTCACTGATCGCATACTTAAAAGCCAGCCTTATAGTCTCTCTACTCCTAACCTGGTTCAGTAATTTGATATGATCCATAAATTTTCCTGAGCATTCAAATTATAGGAATTTTCTACACTTGCCCTTGAAGAATAGGCAAAATCGTACCCTGATATAGATATGGAGCAAAGCTATCATTGAACTGATATTCTATTTCCCGATTTATTACTCTTTTCGCCCAATCTCTTAATTCTTGACTAACATTGGAATTTTCATATAACTCCTGAAGAGATTGAACTCCCCTTTCCAAAATATTCAAAAGTTCATTCGTGTAAGCTGGACAACAATCACGCTGGAAAACACGAAATGTTGCGCCACTGTTAGATTTTATTTCCTCTACTTTGACTTGCAAACGCTGCCCTTGAATAATGTAAGGTTCAACACGAACTAATTTGACATATTTCAAGGAGAACCTACCAGATTCTACAGTACAACTGATTTCTGGAGCAGAGGCATTAGAAGTAAAGTCTCTTTGTAACTCTTTCCGGTTTTTGACATAGGAGCGTTTACCTGAATCTTCCACAGGGTGCTGAAATAAACGGTCTACATCTGAGATCGACTTAAGAGCTTCCTTTTCCCTGTCAAAATCCTTTCCTCCTGCTGAGCGCAGACAGATAGCTACATCTGTTGCTTCGGAAAATACCTCTGGTTTGATTTGGAACAGAATTGGGCCATAAATATTTGGTACTGCATCACGACCTTTAGCAAAAGTAATGCCAAAATCTGAGAGATTGGCGAAAACTTTATCCCAGTCATCATTGGCGCGATCGTTCTGGTCAGTTTTAAATGGCGTATAGGGCTGGCTATTGCTTTCTAAGTGCGCTCGTGAGGGTATCCCCCCCAACTTGAGATAAGACTGAAAATCTATTAATTGGCAAGCATGATAGAGGTATGCACCCCTATTATTCAGAAGAGCGACTAATTCCTTAATGTCCTTACCTTGGAACATAATACTTTCCCCAAAATGTACAAATTTATTCAAAAAGGTTTAATTGAATGTATTCTAAGCTATTGTTCGGCTCCTGCAAAGGATTAAGCTCTGTCGTCAGTGTTTTTTCGGAAAAAATAGGGTGTTTATTTTCCAACCCAAAGCAATTCTGGTCGGACACGCTCACTTGAACTGGCGTCGCAGGTTCTATATGCTCCCGCAAATGCTCTGCCTCAGCTTTGAGTATTTCAGAAACAACTGGTTGTGCTTTATCCCATATAAAACTAGCTTGAGCAAAGTCTAACCCGGCTTGATGGAGTCGCCAATGAACTTCTTTTGACCACCAGAATGAATCAGTAGCTTCATTAGTAAGCGCACTCTCAAAGTAAAAGCTTACCCAAAAAAGTTGGTCACTTGGAACTCCAATCCTTTTTGCTGCGTGACGAAGAGCCTGTTTCCCCTGCGGTGTATGTTTATCTAGCGCCACCCAAAGCGGAAGTTCCTTTGATTGTGGTTTGGCAGTAGGGACGTTAGGTACGTCTTCTGTAATGGCGAGATAAGCAGCGGCTTGCATAAAGGCTCTGTCCCAGGGCCACCCCCCTCGGCGGTGAGCTTTTTGTGCTACGTCAACAAGGGTACGCTGGTGATCCTGCGAACAATTGGTAGTTACCCAGTCCCAGAAATCCTTGGGTCTTTTGATGGCTTCGGAGACTATCTTGATGTCACGGTCTTCGGGAGAACTAGAGAGTACAGAATCGTCCCCTGTGGAAAGAGTGTATGCTAGTGTACCAAGACCAGTTGCATCTTTCACTTTCGCTGATTGTGCAGCACGAATTAAGGAATTGACTGTGTTTGTAAACTCATTGGTTAAATCCAACTTTGCCCCAAGAGGCCAGCATTCTTCAAAGGTAATCACTGCTGTACGTCTTGACAACCAATCACCGTCTCCAATCTCATGTAAATGAGAGGCTACTTTTCTGGTGAGAGAAAGATCGCCACGACGCACTGCTTTTTGGATTAGAGAGCGGCACGCTGAATGGGTCTTACTTAAAGGTTGTCTCACGATTGTTTCTAGGTTGGACTTCATAAGAATAGTAGACAGTAGAAAATTATGCTTCCAAGTGAAAAGATTTCAACATCGTAGATACGGACTGCTGCGTAATGTAAACCGATCGCGCCGTCCCACTCTCCAAATCAAAATAGGTCGCAAACCGCTTGAGATTGCCCGCAGCCATCCGGTACAAATAATCCGCCGCCTCAGCCGCCACTCGAACATTCACGCTCTCGCTCTGCACATTCAGCACTGCCATCTCAGCACAAGATAGATTATTTGTCAACTCTTCAGGTTTCGGTTTCAAAAGGTCAGGAGCCAGGAGCACCGGAGATGGTAGCCTAGCACATCCCAGCCCCCCAAAATCATAGAACTCAGGATCAGTTTCCAAAGAACTGCCCAGCAAAATTTGTCCGGCTGCTGCATGATTTCCGCAATCGAGATACCACACGCGAGGAATTTCAGAACGGCTGTAAAATTGGTTTAACTCAAGAGCCTGATTAATTGCCGCTCTCCCGGCTGCTGTATCCACGCACCCCACCAGGATGGTCAGTTTGTCGTAGGCGTAGCGGATTAGCTTGGGGTCAAATACCTGCACGAAAGCCGTCGTGTCAACTCCCCAAGCGATAGAGTATCTCAACGCTAGAGCCTGCGCCTTGGGCAGTCCGATTTCCTTATCGCAGAAAGCTTGCCTGCTGATGTTGGCTTCTTCAACTCGATCTGGATCTGCGATCGCAAATTGCACCTTTTTCCCCGACTTACCCAAACTCCGTGCCAGCCGTGCAATATGGTAAGACAGCCAAGAACCCGTTCCTCCCGCCCCAATTAGCCAAAAATCAATCGAATCAGCTTGTCTGACAATCAAAGGCGAAGCTGACAAATAATCATAATTAAACATGGGGTAAATCTCCAAATCTTGTTTACAATTCGATAGGATCATCTAACAAAGATGGCGCAACAGAACTAGAGTAGAATTTAGAAATCAAATCGTCTTTTTTCCCGCCAACGGTGACATCTGCAATGAAACTCGGCAATTCAAATATCCAGTCAGCCGGAACGTGCCAGAATTGCCGATAAACTCCCACGCGGCAAATAATTTCAGCGCTCGATTCAGTCACTCTCCCTAAAACTACGAAAATGCGGAAGCCCCCTTCATCTGCATCATCTGCACCTGAGAAGAAAGCTGCCATCCGATTGTGCGAATGTACCTCTACAGTGGCGTTAATGTACGAAGAATCTAAACCGTATTCAATTGCTCTACATTTAGCAGAACTTTGCGTTTGCTCTGGAATTACGAGCTGCCATTGTCCTTGTTCCTGATGAATGTGGAAAGTGATTTCTAACGGTGGTTCTGCAAGCGCGGCGATACAACTTTCTTTCCACATTTGGATGAGTATCTGCTGAGGGATTCGTCCGGGAGTTAATCGGACTAAAGGCTCAATCGGTTCTAATCCTCTGATTGACGCGGTAAAAATTTCCACCGGGATTATCACTTCTAACCCCAGTCTAACCGCTCTCACAAAGATGCCATTGCTGCCAATCAGATACTCGAACATACTGCTAGAGTGAAACGGCAGATTGTCTCCGAGTTTGACAATCTTATATTCGACAAATTCTAAGTTGTAGTGATTCAGTTTAGGTAGTTCAATCATCAGTTATTGCTGAAACTAATTTGGCAATTGTTTGGTTTGTGCTGACTAAATCTTTAACTGGGTAAGATGAACGTTTAACTGCTTTTTCGAGCTGCAAGCGCACGTCACTGGGTTGCGCCCTAGATTTGCCGTCACTCAAATGTCCATTGAAGGGACTAGAGATGAACAATTCCCAAGCTTTTTTAATAGTATTGGGCGAAGCTACAGGCGGTTTATTATCTCCCCAGCAGATGCGTCCACAGGGTTGATAGGAATGCAAATAGACGTTGGGCAGCGGAACGTGAAAAGCATCTGCTTCCGGGTCAAATTTAGAGCCTTTAATTGCCCAAACCCAGTAATCAGATTTCAACCCCAAGAATACCAATGCTGGTAAAGAAACTAAGTGCTTTGATTCCAACAAATTTATTTCGTGTTTCTGAGGTAGCACGAATTTGATTGTCCATTCCCCGGCGCTGCCAGTTCCCCAACGTACTATCCCCGATTCAGGGTTTATCCAACCCGAATCAATGGGTGTATTGGCAAAAGCTGCTCGCAGAGTTGCTGGAGACAGGCATTTGTACTTGGAACTGCCCCCCGATTGATAGTGAAAAATGTAAGTACCGCCCTCAATAAAGAGAAGTTCGGCTTGAATAGTGGACAATTTTCGGGGGGCTACCTCCAGTACCTCTCGAATTATTTCAGATGTAATGTCAGATTCCATAATGCTAAGAGGTGTGAGAAATTGGTGTTAGGCTCAGATTCAATCCAGTCAATCAATTCGCAGGCTTTATCTAGTAGCTGACTAGCTTTTTTCCATTCACTTGCTAGGAATTTAATGTCTTCAATTGTCCAGGATCTTGATTCAAAATTATGATTCCAGTAACTTTCACAGCAAACACTTTGGTCTAGCCAAATATTGCCAGTTTTAAAGTCAAGAAGTGCTAAGGCTGTAGGCAAATCCCTGATGGGAGGTGCAACGCTACGGGCTAATGTTTTAAGAAGTTTAAAGTTAGTTTGTTCGGGATGTGAAATGTCTTTCAACCTGTATCCAAACGTGCATTCGTACCACGATTTTCCTTCATCGCCTGCTACCGATTCCAACCACCACCGACCTGACTGCGAAAGCGGCAGTAATATCTGCCATCCACTTCGCAATGCGTCAATTCCTTCTTCATGGTCTTGCCAATCTATTCCTTTAGGCGAGACAGGAATTTGATAGAGGCGCTCTTCATAAGCGCACTCTAAAATTATGTCGTCAATCGGAAATAAATGTTCGTTAACTAGCGAAATAAACTCCAATTCCTTCGGACTGTGATTTTCATCTTCCGAGTAGAGCTCCGATTGGCTTTTTTCCCATTCCAAAGGAAACAATTGTTGATAAAGACTGAGTAGCTGATAGGTGTTCAGTTTAGCTAACAAATAATCGGTTGCTGATTTAAAGTCGATGATTGGTTGGCACTGCTGTAATATTTGCAGAGCGGATTTAGCATTCCAAATTGCAGCCATATTAAAACCCCATTGGAACTGCACCAGCTACAGAGCGACTATTTAACAGTCGTTCCTTGGTTTGCTCAACTGCTCTCACGTCGTCTGTCCCTTTTGAAATAGCTAACTCAATAGCTTTTACCATTTCTTTCATAGTCGCGCTATCGAGTTCGCCAGAAAGCTCTAACCGTTGTAGTTTCCGGCACATAGATAGTGCTGGATTGACTTCCTCTGGTGCATTGATGAGGAATTCTAAAGGAGTCATTTTCATGGTTATTTTACTCCTTTAGAGCCGTTGCGTTTGGCTACTGTAATCAATTCTCCTGGTTTTCTAATGATGTCGGCGTTAGCGCAATCTGGGTAATAAGTTGTGAGCAATTTGCGGAGTTCGTTATCATCATTTGCTATTTCCTCATCAACAGGATGCTGTTGTCCCTCGAAGGAAATTAGCACTTTCTTTTTTGAAGTCATTTTTTTATCCCAAAAGTAGGTATGTCGTTCAAATCCCAAATAAGGTCAGTTGCGTTCCAGTAGTTTTAGACTCTGTAGAAGTTGTAGACGTAGTGGTGCTACTTGCTTCGCTTCCAGGTTTATTTGGGTTAGCGCTTCTTTTCTTTTGGTTGCGAGCATTAGCAATCTGTCGCCGCACTTGGCAATTAGGAAAATCTGCTACAAGTTCCTTCAGCAGTTCTTTGAGAGGTGGCGGTAATTCTCCCAATGATGACTCTCTTATCTTTTCGCTAACAGGAAAGTCTCTGTGACTACTTGCGGAAATAATTACAATTCGTCCGTCTGGATGGCCGTCATCTGGTTTAAATGTCAGGTGCAGTTCGACGGTACATTTCTCTAAGATATAAGGTTCTTCTTGATGTTCGGATTGTAAATTGTGGGATTCTTCAGTTTCAGAGACAGTATTTTCTTCATCTTCCTCTGCCCAATTATCATCATCTATTGATTCTGAATCGCTTGCAGAGGTTGATGATTCAGTAGCGACTGTTTTTTTAACTTTAGCTGGCGAGAGGAGACCTAGATAATGTTTTTTTGCTTGCCAGCGATCGCGGTCAAATAGCAGTCCAATTTTTTGGAATTTTTCCTCTATTGTTTCTTCATCTTCGGCTTGAATTGTATACTCAATTAACTCTTCGCTCGTTACCGATAAATTAGCAGCCGCGACTGCCTCTTCTGGTGTCAACCATTTCATTTTTGCTATGCTATTTAATAGCTTGTCATACTACTTATGGGCGTTAGCCCCCTTATTGGTATTAATTAAACTTATTCAAAGATCCACTTAATAATAGTAGCGGCTCATCTCCGTAGGCTTCTACTTCCAAGTAATCGGTCATTGCTTCAGCTACAGCGGCTCTTATAGAACCAAGGAGGACAAATAATCGCCCATCTTTTATAGGAAACGATATATCGAGGCGATTGTCTCCATCCTCAATTAAGATGGCAAGTTTCCCTCGATGAATCCGGTAGGTAATTGTGTCAAATGTTGAAATGTCAAAGGAATGGTTGTTTTTTTTATTCATGGATTAAGCTGTCCTAAATTACTTCAAAAAAATGGTTTAGCAGATAGCGATATAACAACTATCTGCTGTTAGTTAAACCTCCCAGGCTTGTTTGTCTGAAGATTTACCCTAGCCCACTCGTGCTTTCATCTTCTTGTTAGAACCATCAACGCTTTTAGCGATCGCCTTTTCTTTTCGCCTACTATTTTGTGTTATAGTTGAATGATTTTCCTGAGTATTTGGTGCAGCAGCACGATTAGAAATTACCTCAGTTGCAGAGGTCAGATTTGATGGTACTATTCCGTATTCAACTCTGAGTTTACGCTCAATTCGAGTGCCATCAACGGGAATGCCTTGTTTCCAATCCGCTACGATTTTGCGTTTGTTGGGTGTAACAACTAGCTTTTCCGTGCGGTACTCTGTTGGCAATTCACAAGGATTGATTAATACTTCGCAACTCGGCGGATTTTCCTTGAGTCGGATGTGACGCGAGATCCCCACAATCTCTGTGGGAATTACTCCCATTGAATGAAATTCTAGTAGGGTTTTATCCAGACTGTTGCGCCAACGTTCCAATCGTTCAATTGCCTCATTATGCAGTTCTACTAAGTGTTTTAAACGTGCTTTGACGGCACAAATTTCAGCATCTAGTTGATCTGCTAGTTCGGCTTGCGTGTCAGCAGCAATTTCCTGGTTTGTCTGGTTTTCCCAGATTTCTTTAAGAATAGCCTCCTCTTCTTCGGGAGTTTCAGCAGTTTCCAATTGATTCCAGAGTTCGACTGCTTGTATCGAATATCTGGCTAACGAATCTTTGGCTAAATACATTAGTTACCACCTTCCGCAACAATGAAAATACTCATCAAAAGTTTCAATGCTAGCGAGTATGGCTAGCGTTCCTGGTGTGAGTTCGTCTTCCAAACTATGAGAGTCAATGCTTTCATCGCCTACTTCCAAAATTTCCGTCTCTGGGATAAGTTCTAGGGAGTCGGATTTGAAATCCACTCTTCCCAGCAAAGAAGTATTAGTGTAGGAAATGAGTGTATGTGTTGTGTCGTCAACTTCACATTGTTGTAGGGACACGGTTGTGTAAAACCTCGTCTATAATTTCAAATTCAACAATGCTTAATAGTGCTTTCCATTTCGCGTAGAAGCCCTTAATCTTTCAACTTTTTTCAAAGCAGGAACCCGCTGCTTGCGAGAAGGAAGTTTTTCTTCAGATACATCTGATAATTCTTCTGAAAAGTTATCTTCGTCGCCTTCAAGATCGTCGTTAGTGAAATCAGCATCGTTATCCTCATCCGCGTCATCCACTTCGCTTTCATCTGTCTGAACTTCTGGTTCTGGCGATGCAGCAGCAGGTGAGGCAGTTGAGGTAGCGATGATGTCATAGCCGAGTTCTAAGATTAGCGATCGCACGACGCTTTCCATCTGCTGTTCCGATAACCCAGGAGTCGTTCTTTTGAGTTCCTGCCGTTTCATTAGCATCCACACTTCCAGAGTTTCTTCTGGTGTTGCAGTCTTCAATGCCAATTTGATTTTTCTAGTCAGTTTTTCCCGCGTGGATTTGAGACGGTCTGTGGCAATTTTTTGTGTATTATTGGGCTGATTTGTAGGCATAAGTAGTGGCGTACCAAATTATTATTTTCACCCAAAAAGGTGGGCGTTAGCCCATGTATAAGTCGATGACATCGGAAATTAGGTAGAGGTGTGTATAATTCCTTGGACTGATGGGATACGACGCGCATATTTAGTAAGTTAAAAGTTGAAAATATACATAATTTGAGCTTGTACATCGCCTACAAAAAGCATAACCATGAGCCAAATAAGAGGCTTTTACCCAGTTATTCTTATCCCCGATTCAATTCGTCAGTTCTGCGCGGATAACCCGATACCTATTTTGGAAGAAAGTGCTTCTTCTACAAAAAAAATGCCTTTTCCGCCGCGACCGCCAGTTTCCAATAATTCTCGTTATTCTCTGGTAATTCAACTTTGGATAGCTAGTGTTGCGGTAGTAATGTTGGTTAACTGGCTGTTTGGCATGAGTGTTATGGCTTTCTGGTCATCGCTGACGTGTTCGTCAGTGAGTGTAGTGGCGACTTTTTCCTATCTGCGGTTTGTTGATTTTCAAGTGCGCGATCGCTACAAGCAACGACTGGCTGACTACCAACAACAATTATCCAAATACGAAAGTTATCAATTGTGTCGCTTGCAGCTAAATCACAAGGAAACTGAGCAATATAATTCTCTGTTGCAGGAACGATCTAAGCTGTTTAATATTTCTTTAAGAGAAATTATTCAGCAGCCAGCAAGTCAGAGTAAGGGAGGAGTACAGCAAGGGGTAAGTGAAAAGCAATTTTTTATTTACTTATGTCGTTATTTCTCTGGTTTTTATGACTTCTGTATGGGTGGTGAGTTTCCTATACCCGGTACATCTTTTCGTTACACCGCTGACTTTATTTTGGTTCATAAACCGACTGGTTTAGCTATAGATATCGAGATTGATGAACCTTATGATGGGAGAACGGGAAAGCCTCATCATTGTGTGGATAGGAATAAAGATAATCAGCGCAATCAGTTTTTCTTAGAAAGAAATTGGGTGGTGATTCGGTTTTCTGAGTTGCAAGTTGTTAAATATCCTGATGGTTGTTGTAAGGCTATCGCTAGAGTTGTTTCTCAAATTACAGGTGATTATAGAGGATTAGTTCAGTTACAAAATGTTAAAGAGTTACTGCCCCAAAAACAATGGAAAGTTAAGGAAGCTGTTTATATGGCTAAGGCTAAATTTCGTAACTCTTACATAAGAAATAATTTTTGTTAATTAAGGAATTATACTAAAATTTTCAATAAATTTATAGGCTTGCTAAATGCGGGTTGTTTTCACGAATTTTTTGTAACTTAGCTCCCTCAAGTTTAATAGCTGCGGTTCGATCCAACCAAGAGTAAAGATTAGCTGCCAAAGAAGCATTAAGGCTAAACGGTTTAGAATTAAAGCCCGATCTCATACCTCGACGAATTTCAGGTAGGGTCAGTCCTTGTTCGAGCAGAAAAGGAAGAATATCAATTAATTCTTGAAAAGCGTTCTGTGGCTGAAAGCTGTTATCTGGATCAGCTTTAAGGGTGAATCTGCGACGACGCTTAAAAGGATGTTGCCAAGCCCAACGATAGTGATCCAGATATGCTTCATCAGTATCAATAATAGCATCGGTACGATCTATAGTATTAGCATTTTTCCAATAAGTTTTTTCTTTTATAATAAATACCAAATCACAATAAAGGTTATTGAAATTTGGAAAAGTATCGCCACTGACCAAAAAATTGATATCACCTACTATGGAAGACATTTGTGTAATGTGACAATAGGAATGCAGGAATTTACAATTCCAAATGTAAGGATCTTGATTGCCACCAATAGAATCATGATAAACTACGATGCTATCGAATACTGATTTAGTACGAGATGGATGGTAGATAAGATAACCGTTCAAAATACGACCTCAATAGTAATTATAAAGTACAATTATATAATTAAAAGTATATCTTATGAAATAAAAGCTCTGTTAATAGATTGTTTGAGGTTAAGTAGAAAAATATTCTCATAAAAAGCTAAGAGGATATTTCAAAAGCTAAAGAAAGCTATATTTAACTGCTGATGAGAGGAGGGAAGCAAAACCGTGTGATGTGAGCCAATATATTGACATACTCGATCGGGCTGGCACTCTGTTCACCATAATTTTTTAATATCCTCTAAGCAAACCTATTAATTAAGAGTACAATCCCAACTCGTCAAACCCCGTCTTGTGAGTTCTGCAACCATCAATGGATATCGATCTAAATTCGGGCTACTTTTGCCGATCGCTACTGCCATATAACGAGCTAAATTCAGCAAATCCTCATCATCGAGTATATTCGCCAAAGCGAATTCCGAAATTCCCGACTGGCGATAGCCCATCACAACACCTGGCCCGCGCAGTCGCAAATCCATCTCGGAAATAAAGAATCCATCGGTGGATTTTTCCAATACCTCAAGACGTGCTTTGGCTTCTGCTGTTTTACTGGTATTGAGCAGCAGACAATAGGAAGGGTGCGAACCCCGACCGACGCGACCTCTTAATTGGTGCAGTTGAGCTAAGCCAAAGCGATCGGCATGGTCGATTAAAATAACTGTAGCATTTGGAACATCCACGCCCACTTCAACCACAGTGGTGGAAACGAGTATCTGGGTTTTGTTGTCGCGGAATGATTTGAGCGCTTCATCTTTCTCGGCTGATGTCATCCGACCGTGCAGCAATCCTACGCTAAATTCGGGGAAGATTTCTGTTGAGAGTCGATCGTATTCTGCTACCGCTGCTCTTAAATCTAGCTTTTCCGATTCTTCGATCAGGGGAAGGATGATGTACGCTTGACGACCTCGAAGTACCTCAAGGCTGATTAAATCGTATGCTGAAGCGCTTTTATTAAGCACTTTCGTGTGAATTTTCTGACGACCGGGCGGTAACTCGTCAATCTGACTGACATCCAAATCCCCGTGCAAGGTCAGTGCTAAAGTACGCGGAATAGGAGTCGCGGTCATCGTCAGTACATGAGGTCTATTTCCTTTGTTCAGTAAATCCTGCCGCTGTTGCACCCCGAATCTGTGTTGTTCATCGATGACTACCAGACCGAGTTTGTTGAAGTTGACCTTCTCTTGCAGAAGCGCGTGAGTTCCTACCAATAGTGAAAGTTCACCCGTCTCTAATTGGGCGTGGATTTCTCTGCGCTTGGCGGTTTTGGTAGAACCCGTCAGCAATTCAACAGAAACGCCAAGGCGTTCAAACCACGCCGCAATCTTCCTGTGATGCTGTTGGGCTAGCACTTCTGTAGGTGCCATAAGTGCCGCTTGGTAGCCAGACTGGATGGCAGCGAGGATAGCAACGACAGCAACAACTGTTTTACCAGAACCGACATCCCCCTGTACCAGTCGGTTCATCGGCGTTTTGGAAGTCATGTCATTGAGAATGTCGTTAATGACCCTACGTTGAGCTGAGGTAAGCGAGAAGGGAAGTTGAGAGTAAAACTGTTGGATTAGAGGGCCAGCAGGAGTTATTTTTGTAAGAGCCGATCGCGCCAAAAGTCGGTGGCGACGCACGAGAAACGATAGCTGAAGATAAAAGAATTCATCAAATACCAGGCGACGGCGGGCAGCTTCCAGTTTGGTTTCGTCTGGGGGCTGGTGGATGTTTGCGATCGCCTTCTGTAATTCCATCAAACCGTGTTGTCGTCTGAACTCCTGCGGCAGGGGGTCATTTAGCAGCTTGGCAGATTCCAAAGCTGAGGTTACTGCATCTTGGACAATTTCGTTGCTAACTCCCTTTGTCAAAGGATAAATTGGGATAATTGAATTTTTCGTATCCTTGGCTTCGTCTAGACCGATTAATCGGATTTCAGGGGAAGTTAATGTCATTCCACAATAGCGATCGGCTTTGACTATCCCAGATATAGCAACAATGCCTCCAGCAACATAGGTGGCGGCTTGCTCGTTCCTCCACTTTTTTGATTGGTAGTACGGGTGGTTGAAGAAACGCTTGCAGGCTATTTTACCGGTTTTGTCCTTGACAATAATAGTCTGAATTGTTAGCCTAGAATTTTTAGGCGGACTGAATACTTCCTGATGTTGAATCTTACCTACAACAGTGACTGAATCGCCTACTTTCAACTGATAAATTTTTACTCGCCGATACTTGATGTAATCACGGGGAAAGTAGAGCAGTAAGTCTCGTACAGTTGCAAGGCCCAGCTTTTCTAGCATTGTGTAATTGCTTGGGCTTAACCCTGGCAGATCGCAAATGGGTGAATGCAGTTTCATGATAATAGTTGGGAATTTCTCAAATTCAAATTTTTGTTAGCAAGCCATTCATAATGCTGCGCTAGCAGCCACTTCACGAATGACAAATCGCTGAATTTAATTGGGAAATACACTGCTTTTAGTCCTTCCATTACTTCTAACAAAGCAGAGTTCCATTCTCGCTGGTTGCACGAAGATTTAGGGCGCAGTCGAGAGAAGTAAGTGACGTAGATTCATAATTTTAAGGTGGCGCTTCCACTCTTTCACACTACTGATAATAGAGTCTGAGTCACGGCTTGGACAAGCCGGTTTGGAAAAAGCTCTTTTCCAAATAGCATTTTGTTTGGTTTTTAGGTGGGTTGCAACGACGGTTTTACTGCTCAAACAAGTCGAAAAGGGTGGGCAATAAGCAATTTGTTTATCGCCCAACTTCAGTCATCGTTTCCTGGCCCCATGAAAGCTGCGTAGAATACTAATAGTGAGCTTTGATTAATCCAAAATTACGCCAAAATTGCGCTCGATTGCTTCATCACGATCGTTAAAACCATTTTCTGTTTCTTGCTCTTGAGATGCTAAGATTGCGTTCCAGCCGGCAAAGCCTGGATTGATTCGCTTTGATTGGGGGAATGTTTCAATAAGTTCTTTTGACAGTCGATCGCCGTCTCGATCTCCTTTGAAGCCGACTACTATAGTTTCTACTTCCTTAAGAAAGCCGGTTGGCAGCGAAGAAACCGCATCAATGCTTAAGTATAAAGTCGGCCTATTATTGAAATCTGGATCTAAGGCAATTACAGACAGGAGTTCTACCGGGTTGCTGGCAATAATGGCTCTTTCAATATTGTTTTGAACCGCTATCCAGAAAACTCCCTTTTCACTGTTGTCGCCTCCTTGATGTGAGCCTTCCCCATGACTGTCAATGGAAAATTTTCCATTGGCGTCTAAGGTGCAGGTTCCTCTGTACTCTCCTGCAAGAGTGCGGAGTTGGAATACAGGGCGGTTCAGGCTGTCTGCGTCTATCCATCCCCTGTCGTGTAGGAGGTCGATTAATTCGACTGGCAGACAAGTATTTTCTATTAAATTGCTTCGTACAGACTCCCAGTTAAGTGAGTCGAACCCCGATGTTTCGCGATCGTTGGGCGAGTCGGGTTTGCCTACATCTTCTGACTCAGCGATTAGAGAATCTTTGTCGGTTTCTGAGGAAGTCCCTGTGCTGCTTCCTTCTCGCTCTGGCCTGTCAATGTTAGAGTAGCTTTGCCAGTATATTGGTGAAGAATTGCTCTCGATGCTGCTGTTCCTCATTTCGCCGCAGTCATCAGCATCACTATCATTGTTCGCGTCGCTATTTGGTTTAGAGTTTTCTGTTTCCAAAATTTCGTTCAATTCTCGCTCTTGCAATGGGGGAATGGCTTCCACATTTATATCAGTATTAGCAGAGTAAGTGACTCCTCTGTATTTTTGCAGCCCCTTGAAGGTGTAAGCTTTGCCTAAATGAGTGCCGCTAAAAGCAATATTGCCTAATTTGTAGCTAATCCCTAATTCGCCTGCGGGGGTAGGTTCTATTTTTACACTAATGCCTTGTTCAACGAGTCGGTCAATCAAAAGAGCGAGCGCGGGACTGTCAGTGGTTGCTCTATCTACTGCGGTTTGCAGTTGTTCCCGCGTGCTGATTTCCCCCGTTCTTGCTAACCGTCGGTGTTCGCCAGTCGTGGGAGAACGGCGTTCTTTATCAAAACTGCGGGAAACTGGTGTCAAGTCGTACTTTTCTTCCAATTCTTGAATCAATTTTTCGCTGCGTAGATAATTCCAGCTATCTGATACGCAAGTTCCTTTTTCATCCAATTTGATACAGCTGGCTGCAATGTGAATGTGGTCGTGGTCGCGGTCGGTATGGCGGATGATAGCAAATAGGTTTTTATCCAGTCCCATTCCTTCTAGGTAATCTAGAGCGATCGCCCGCCATTTGGCATCGGGGATATACTCGCCAGAAGGTACGCTTAAGGTCGCATGATAAACTGGTTTTTTAACTCTAGGGTTGAGTTGTTTGGAGAACAGAAACTCAGCAGCTAATTCCTGGGCATTTTCTCCTACCATATTTCCTCCAATCAATGAAGCTCCTTCTTTGGAGAAAAGGTAATTGAGCAATGGGGTAAAATTTTTACCGATTTTCTGCTTGCCAATCATTATTTACTAAACTTAAAACTTGTGTAGTAAAAAAGTGATGATTTTTGGATGTTTTCATAAAAATTTTTCGCTAGCAGCGTCTAAATTTTACTCAATATCGCTTAAATTCATTAGAAGTTGGACGTTCATTTGCTGTTGCTGTACTTGCTTGAGCAGTGCCAAAGTTTGCTCAATCAGATCCTCAAAGTTGGCTGGCTGTGTAATTTTTTCCCCCATCCATAATGCTTGTTCTGTAGCAAGGGCAATCGGTTTGAGCCGGAGGTTAAGTTCGGCTAATTTTTGGCACAAAGCTGGTTGATGTTGTTGTTTAAAAGTGTGGTATCGGAACAGACTGCTGACGCTCACCTGCAGATTTTTAGCCATTGTCTCAGCAAGCTGAAGTTCTTCTGGCGTCAGGCGTATCTCTATTCTTTTGATTCGTTTGGATCTCGACATGGCTAGTTTGCTCGCTATTTGGTGTTGGGGTAACGAACTTTATCCTTCGGCTGCGATCTGGTAGCGTGCACGGAGGGCAATCGCGCCTCAGCCACCTGCCGATCGCTTGTTGCCTGGAGGGGCTTTAAGGCATGGCAACTCGATGTCAGTCTTTCCAATGGAAAATTTTCCCTTGCCACTAGGGCTTAGACTCAGGTTTGGCTGAATACAACAGGCGTGGGAATTTCCAATGGAAAATTTTCCATTGTCACTGTGGCCCAGAGCCAGATTTGGCTGAACTTAACAGGCGTGGGAATTTCCAATAGACATCTGGGAAAATCAATGATGCGTGCTCTTCCACTTTTGCTTGCATACGCGATCGCCCTTGTCTCTACATCTTTTTTCGAGATGTCTGTTCAATGGAAAATTTTCCATTGAACAGCGACAGGCTGGCAGCAGCGCTCTCCTCATAGGGGTGCTATCCCGTTAGAGAAAGCAGTTTGCACGCACCTCTGACACAGCTTGCTACCAAAAGCTCTGTCCCAGCCTAAGCCGTGAGTCCGATTTTTGTAGATGCTGGGATTCAGACAACAGGCTGAGGGAGGGGAGGTTTTAGGAGGGGTTAATAAGTAGTAAGTGCGTTTTAATCCTTGAATAGCTGTTGTTTTACAGCCTTCTTTTGAGGTGGCACGCTTGGCTTAGCGTAAGGGTTATTTCTGCACGTCCTTTCCGTACAGGGCTGTTTGTTTACCACTCTTGAAACTTCAATTAGGAAGACCTGCGATATGAGCGAAACTACTATCGAAACCATCTGGCCTCAAGCGATCGCGGCCTGCGATTACGGGGGGTCAGCTACCAAAATTCTTTACGCAGGGCCAAAGAATCAAATTCGACTGCTGTGCATGGAACCGGAGGTCGTATCTGTACCGCACGAATCAATTTTGGCTTATGGCAGAGACCAATTGGGGTCAGCCGAGCCTGAGAATACGGCTTGGGTTGCCTTTAGGAACGATTACAGGGCAGTAGGGTATTTGGCGAAAGAGAGGTTTCACGCCAATGCTGGCCTTTCGGAGCTTAAGTACGAGAGGGCGCTGCACAAAACTCTGGCTGGGATGTGGGCCATTAAGGAAAAGCTGAATTTGCCTGCGAAATTTACGGCGGCGATCGCCGTGTTGTTGCCACCGGGGGAATATGAAGACCGGGGGAGGTTCGAGCGGGTGCTGCGGGAAGCTTTAGCAGATTACCAAACTCCTACAGGCTCAATGAGCGTGGAATTGTTGGCGTTTAACTGCAAGCCAGAGGGCGGTGGTATTTACCTGATGCACAACAAGAAAGTTGGTTCTGTTTTGAAAGAGCGGGTGTGCGCGATCGCCATGATTGGCTACCGCAATGCTAGCCTGCTGGTGGCTCAGCGGGGAGATGTTAGGCCGGGAAAAACAAGCGATTTGGGCTTCATCCGCATGGTGGAGAGGGTGGTAGCTAGGACTTCAGGGCAGACTGCGGAGCGATTGACTCCGGCGATCGCAGCAGCGGGATCTGAGCTCAAGGCAGGTCCTTTAATGCGGTTGGCTCGCAGCACGACTAAGCAAGGGCGGGCTGAAGAAGTGCAGCAGATGATAGCAGCAATCAAAGAGGCACGACCTGAATATGCGCGGAGTCTCACCAGTTGGTTGGATGAGAATTTGCCACCGGATTGCGATGAGTTGGTGTTCTGCGGTGGGACGGCTGATTATCTCCGCAAGGAGTTAAACGAACATTACGATCGCTTTCCGATTATTTGGAATGCCGAAATTGCTATGCCACCTATTTTGGAAAAGAAAGGGTTTGAAAATCGGCTCAATGATGTCTATGGGATGTTTTCGTATTTCAAGGCAAATTTGAAAAAGCAGTTCAATTCTCCGGTCACAGAATCCGCTGTTTGTGGGTCGAAAAGTTCCGTTTTACAGGAGATAGTTGGTCGTGGCTAAGGAAAAAGAAAGGGTTGATTTTTTGTGGCGCTATCAGCCTTTAAAATCTACTGATGATGGAGTTTTGATGTCCTATATTAAAGGCAATTTATTGCTGCCTTCGAGAGAAATGATTCTCCAATCTCTGCGACCTTACTGGTTGCCGCTAGCATATCTGGAAAAAGAGAATACCGATCCAGTTATTTTAGGGCGGTTATTTAGAAATGCCGTCTATGCTCTGGAAAAGCACGCTCTCTATTTGCGCGAACGAGGCGGGATTGAATATCCTCCTACTAATATAGGGGAAATGCCTATTTCCCAAATACCATCTTCGCGAGAAGTACCTGCTGGTATTGAGGAGGCAGACAGTTCTCTGCTTTACGGTGTGGAAAGCTTGACGCCTCCTAACCATTCCACTCGTAGCGAATTGACTGCGGATAACTTCTTTGAATTAGAGGGTGGCGAGGATTTCGATGATTCAGGATTCCCATGAATGAGCTTCAATTATTGAGCGGAATTTTACCCTAATTACCTCTGCAAATACAAGGAGGCTAGTCATTGTATGAGATTTGCGAATTTATATATTAGGCAAATCTTCTAGCTGGTTGGGCAGTTATTAGCTATCCATAAAAAGCAGAAATAACTGTATTTGTGTTAGGAAATCAACCTGAAATAGGACAGTTCGACATGGCAAGTAGAAGTAGAAACTCGAAATATCAAGTGCAACTAACAGATTCTGTGGTTAAACAGGTAGATGAAGGAGGAGATTCAGGTATGGATACAGCGATAGAAAACTTGAATGGTTTCAAAGAGTGCGGGTTAGAGAAGGTTGAAAAACCGGCTACTAAAATTCATCTGATTGATGGAGAGAAAGGCGGGGTTGGCAAGAGCTTATTTGCTAGGGTTTTGATTCAGTATTTCTTGGACAAGAATTTCCCATTTTTTGCCGTAGATACCGATCGCTCTAATCCTGATGTATCTCGAATCTATGAGAGCGTATGCCGTGAAGCTCTGTTTAGCGAGGACGAGAAGAAGTTTTACGAAGCGGATCGGATTTTTGAATTGGCGTTTGAAAAGAGCGTAATTGTCAATTTACCAGCTCAGGTTTATCCTTTGGTAACTAAGTGGATGGGAAGAAACAATTTAATTGAGTTGGGGAAGCAGTCTCGCATTAGTTTTTGCAAGTGGTTTATTTGCACGGGGGGCTACGATAGCGTGCAGCTCTTTTTGAAGTCAGTTAAGCATTTTGACAATAAGATTGCTCACGTCCTCGTCCGCAATTTGGGATTGGAGGATGATTGGAGTTCTGTGGAAGAGATGGAGGAGGTGCAGAATGCGATTAAAAAATATGAGGTGAAGGTGATTGATTTCCCTAAGTTTTATTCGCGGGAAAGGAATGCGATCGATGCTCGGGGGATAACTTTTGATTTGGCAAGGAATAGTCAGGAACTAGGTGTGCTGGGCCGGCAGCGGATTAAGTCGTTTATGTTGTCAGCTTATGAGGCGTTTGAAACTACGGGGATGTTGCCGTGAGTTATGGTGCTGTTGATACTAAATCTTTGCTGGATATTGCTTTAGAGGGGCAATCTGAGGAGTACAGGCGCAAAGTTTTGGAGTTGGCTTTTAAGGGGAAAATTGAGCCAACTGACCCGATTTTTCTGATTTTGTTGGCTGCTGGCCGATTGGAAGTGCTGATTCAAGAGAGTCCAAAACCAGAGGATTTTGAGTTAGCGTTCGATCGGTGGGTGGGGCGGATTAACAAGACTTTGGCGAGTTACGAACGGGTGGCGGTTGAGAAGCAAGAGGGGAAAATTGCTGAAGCAGTCAATTCTCTGGTGCGTCAGACGGAATTGACTCGGTGGAGGACATCCGCTCTTGCTTTGATACCGGCTGCGGGTATCCTGTTGGTAGCGTTGGGTGTCGGTGCTTTGATAGGGTGGATGGGTTTACTTTGGTCGCAGAGGGGATTTGCACCGGGGGAAGAAGTTTCTTTAACTCAGGAGCAGGCGGAGGCTTTGCGGTGGGCGACTAGCGGTGAGGGGAAGTTTGCTCGGAATTTGATGAAGTGGAATTCGGATAGTCTGACTAATTTAGAATGTAAAAAGGATGTTCAGCGTTTGGGGGTGACTCTGGAAGTTGCGGGGCGTCCAGCTACTTCGGGGTTCTGCACTATATGGGTTGAACCACCAGAGCAGCGTAAGTTTAGGAATATACGTTAGGATAATTATGTTTTCTGAAACAATTGTTACACCAGAACAAATTGCTTTATATCGGCAACAAGTAGCAGATAATCAAGTAGCACTAGCTGCTCTTGATGTAATTGAAGAGTGGGATGGCGATTTAGCAGATGCGGCTGAATCAATAGCGAAGCGAAATGGTGTTGAGGGCGTAGAAACCAATGCTGATTTGCGTTGGTTTTCTCAGAAGATTAAAGAATGTCATCAATTTATTTGTCAACCCAAGTATGAAAACTTGAGAGATAAATATGTATCTACATTAATACCTGTTTTAACTGAGTTTTTAGCTGGGAGTTTGGGTTGTCCTCCAGGAGTGGCAGGATTAATTGCTACTCCATTTGCTCTTACCATTGCAGAAGAAGGGATGGATAAATTCTGTCAATCATTTAATGGACAACCTTAAATTCCGCTCGCGACAAAAGCTGACCAATAATATGGATTAGCAAAGGGTAATGGTTGACGATTGAGGCTTAGACTTTCAGATAAAGAGTCCTTAAATTTGTTGCGCTCGCGTTTGGGTGAGTTTTCAAATGCTTCCTCAACTAAGTGTTGAAATTGTGGATAACTTTGGATTCTTGCCCACTTCTTATAGGTTAATGTCCTTAACCATTTTTGAGCTTTGTTGAGGGCAATAGCTACATCCCCTGTTTTGATTTGCGGTATTCGTTTGAGGTTGTGGTAAAATTTGACCATTAATAAAGTTGTGGCGATCGGGTCAACACTCCAAAGAGTGCTGACAATACTAGGACTACCTGCATACAAAAAGCCACTAGGTAAGCCAATATATTCATCGCTGATGCTATGAGGATCTGTCATGCCACTTTCACAAGCCGAAAAGGTGACGAGGCGACATTGGTTCAGGTAAAGTTTTTCAAAGACTTCACCTAATGTCAATTTAGCTTCTTCTTTTTCTAATTTACCTTCTGGATTAGCAAGAAGTAGGGCAGATTCTAGCGGGGATTCATGATTAAATTCCCCATGACAAGAGAAGTGCAGGCAATGAGAGGAACGCATTTGTTCCATACGTTGATATAGATTTGCTTCTGTTGCTTCTGCTTCTTTCAGAATAATGCTGTGCTGCGGATCGAAGTTTTGGTGAATTTTATCAATTTCCAGTTGAGAACCAAGTAAAGGTCTAGCAGGTTGTCTGGTAGGATTTTGAATAGCAAATAAGCTGGTAAAATCAGGTCGATGCTGCTCTTGGTCTTTTGCTTGTTTCAGTAATTGGCAACTGGGCGCATAACCTACACCTTTAGGGAAGCGTTCAAGCAGCAATTTACCATCAGCTAGGGGTAAAGCATGAAGGGGAAATAGATGCAAGTAGCGATGGGGAATAAGAATCAGGCGGTTACATTTAGCCCCGCTTTGAGAAAAGCATTTATCAATACTGGAAAGAATGTCATCAATATGCAGAATCTCGGCAAGATTTTGAAGGCGAGAAGCTAAATTATTAATCCATTGAGTGTTTTGTTGTTGGTAAGAATCCCGATACTCTTTATCCCAATTTTCCAAAGCTGTTATATCTTCAGAAGCAACAACAATGGGACAGGGATGATGGCAGGTGATAATGAATGTGAGAATCGGACTGCCCGTGATGTACCATTCAACAATAGCGGTGGTTTCATCGGTGAGGGATTGGATATCGCTGAAGGGGATTGGTTGAACTTTTTGGGTGAATGTAAAGTTAGGATCTATTTGGTTAATTTCTACTAGCAATTCATCTCGTTGTTGTTGCAATTGAGTTAATTCTTGCGGGAGCATCCCGGTTTTGCAAAAGCCTCAAATGGCCAAGAGGTCGTTGAGGTAAG
>JAUBOM010000299.1:0-2827 GCA_036700245.1 Microcoleus vaginatus BM001213989 | reverse complement strand
TATCGGCGTTGGTGTTGGTGTCGGCGTTATCGGCGTTGGTGTTGGTGTCGGCGTTATCGGCGTTGGTGTTGGTGTCGGCGTTGGTGGCGCTACATCATCAGATGTATTCAGCAGAATCGAGGTGTTTTGACCGCCAAAGTTCGCCGTAGCTAAATCGGATAAGCCATCTTTGTTAAAATCGCCTACAACAATACCTTGGGGCTGGTTTTCCACAACAAAATTAGTGGCCGCACCAAAGCTGCCATTGCCACTTCCAAACAAGACGGAGACATCGCCCGATGTATTGTTGGCTGTGGCTAAATCGAGTTTTCCATCAGCATTGAAGTCACCACTAGCAATAGCAAGGGGTTGTGTTCCAACGCCAAAGTTGGTAGCTGCACTAAAGTTTCCAGTGCCATTTCCTAACAGTATTGATACGTTGTTTGAGGAGGCGCTTTCGTTACTCGTTGCTAAGTCAGGATTATTGTCCCCATTAAAGTCTCCTATAGCAATGTAATTAGGGTTATTTCCAACGGTAAAGTTAGTGGCGGGGGCTGGAGTGCCATCAGCATTCTGCAACACGATGGATACGCTGCTATCACCATAGTTCGCTGTCGCTAAGTCAGACTTGCCATCTTTGTTAAAGTCGCCGACAACCACAAAATAGGGAGTTGACCCCACGCTCAAATTAGTATTAGTAACTACGTCAAAAGTACCATTACCATTACCCAGCAAGATGGAGACGTTGTTAGAGCTTTGATTGGCTGTAGCTAAGTCTAAATTGCCGTCCCCGTTGAAGTCTGCCACAGCGACGGTATTGGGGTTTGACCCCACACCAAAGTAGGTGGCAGTACCAAAAGTGCCATCGCCATTCCCTAACAGGAGAGAAACGTCGCTAGTAAGACCATTAGCCGTAACCAAGTCAGAATTACCGTCCTTGTTAAAGTCACCTACAGCGACAGACAAGGTATTGAGATCGCTTGGCGGGCTGGTGTTAAGATTAGTGGCAGCGCCAAATTGGCCAGTGCCATTTCCTAATGTGATCGAGACGTTGCGATTAACTCCAGTGGTTGCAAAGGCTAGGTCAAGATTTCCGTCTTTGTTAAAGTCCGCAGTCGCAACTTTACGGAGACCGTAGGTTATGGGAAAATTAGTCGCAGCACCAAAAGTAGACAGAACATACTCGTAACCCGCTAACACTTCGGCTTCAAATACCAGCGGTGTTTCAATTTTCCCGGTGCTCACTTCCAGTTCCCAGTCGCCGCCCTTTGCTACACTTCCCGTGAGGTTTTCGGAAGCTGCAACTCTTGCCCCGGTTAACTCACTCAAGCGTTTGACAAATGCTTTACCTGTCTCGCCTGCTGCTACACAGCACCCGTACAGCAGGATAGTCGGTCGATTTTTGCATATTGAGTCAGGGAGTTGCGAAAACCACTGCTGTAGAGAATGCCGATCGCACTCTATATCATCTAAACTAAAGCCAACGTCGCCGAGTTGCAAGCTGCCGGGAGCACCGTGAGAAATGATGTGAATGCTGTCTATATTGGTACGATCGCGTAAAATTTCAGTAATTTGGTCGATCGCATCCCGGTTCGCATCCAAAACGACTACTTCCGTACCCGGTTTTACCCCAGCAATCAAACTTTGATAATTTTCAACTTGAGTGTCGATAAAGGCGATCGCACTTCCTGAAGCTTGAGTATTCAAAATTATCAAAATACACCTACTGATGGCTAAAAAAAGACAATGATTTCCCTGTTTCGCGACTTTCGTCCGAAACTAGGCGTTGCTGAATACAGGTATGAATTCAAGATTTCTCCATTGCTATAAGCCCGCTTGAGGGTGAGTTTGTGACTTCAAGCGAAAAGTTAATTCATACCGTGAATCAGCAATGCCGCAATTAATTAACATTATTCCACTGGCGACATGATAAGTCAATTCATAAAAGTCATAACCTTAGTTTCATAAAAGTCATATATCTTACTAATTTCTAACTCTCTTTTGTCACTTTCGGCAGAAAATAATCTGGGATGGTTATAGCATAAGACTTTTACCAAAAACCTTGATTTCAGCCATTCTGTTGGAAAATAAATGCTCAAATCCTTGATCTATCTACAGTTGAAAATTTGGCTCTTATTTTTAATTTCCCAGAGTGACAAAATAGGGCTAAGATCGTCTCCAACTGAATTCGGTATTGTAACCCACATTTCGCCTCCACTATATATAGCGTGTCACAACCATTACTAGGTACGCATTTAGGGTAAATCAAAATACTCTAGGCACTATATATAGCCAACCTAAATATCAATTCCACTACAGTTAGAGTATGTGGCATTTGAGGTTGCGGAATGCGGGATCTAAAGTTTGCGGGTATCAGCAACTGAGTGCGGGCATTTCTTGCTCACGGTGATGACAAAGGAACTGCTACTTTTTACGGAGCGTGAGCTTATCCGCTTGCGTTGGCTGTTCTAGGTCGCAGGACTTCGACATTCAACTCTAGTTTTTCTCCCAGCCACAAAGAATGTAGAGTATGGTCTGCCACATCATCCCCTGTTTCGGGATGGACGAGAATATTTAGCTCATCGCGGTGGAGCATCAACCAAGGAACGACTGTGCCAAACTGCGAGGGTAAAAATGCAAATACATCGCTTAGGGGTGGGGGCAATGGGTTTGTCGTGCTGCCGTGTCCTAGCTGTACCTCAAACCGAGCTAATCCTTCACGCACGCGCGCCGCAGTATCGCGGATGGTTGTGTCGAAGTAATACCATTTCCCTAAAAGTATGCTATAATAAAAACGAGATTTTGAGGACTTTTGTATGAAAGTAAATTACCCTGAAAGAATTGATTT
>JAUBOM010000298.1:0-2835 GCA_036700245.1 Microcoleus vaginatus BM001213989 | reverse complement strand
TTAACTTCTTCCGAGTAACCTTTATGAGGTTGATAGCAATCTATAAATTGTCTGCCACAACCGACACAAATATAATTCTGTTTACCTTTTTTGTGACCATTTTTATTAACATGAGTTGATTCACATTCAGGACATTGCATAAGCTCTGCGTTTTTTGAAGTGTTATTTTTTGGCACTCGCACTATATAATTATCATACCTTGATTCAGCAACGCCGCAATAAAAACCTTTCTCTGGCCGTGGCTGGCCTTGCCGACGGCAGCGTCGAGAATCATGAGTGCCATAGAACCGTCTGATTTACAACTTAAGAAACTTTCATCGTTTTCTAGGATGAAACAGGGTCAATCTAATGGTAGTAAATACTAATCCTCTTCAAATTCAGAGCTAGTGAACTTCAGTGTCCGGCAATTTTCAGTGATTGTCCGAATTACGCTATCGGGGGCTCCATCAGGAATTTTTACCTAAATTTCTACCGTCACTTCTATATCGGCATTGAGGCTATTTAAGTGCTGCAACACTTCATCAGCAATCTGCCCCACATCTTTGATCAATCGAGTTGGGTTAACTTTAACTGCACCGTAGAAACGGTTCACTTTCTTAGGGGGAGGTGGAGTAAGAGGTTGTGTGCCTCCAGCGGGAGCAGTGCTATCGTTGCTGCCTTCAATCGGCTTAGAACTTAGCGACACTTAAACAAAAAATCAGTCCGGATCGTGGTATAACTCATTGTAGCTGGCGCTTTCACGTCGAGAAAGCAGGTAATGAAAGAAACAACTCCCACAGCCATGCCCTCATGCTTCAATAAATGGTGTTGTCGTTTCGACGATATTTTTACCCACAAAACTCAAAAAACCGGGTTTAGGGACTATCTGGGAGGATTATTGGGGGAAAGTGAGCGAAAAAATCTCACTCAGATATCAAAAGATGCTGTGGGAGTGACTTATCACCGATTACATCATTTTTTAACTGATGCTCCTTGGAATGCCGAGCTTGTTAATGAGCGACGGTGGGAGGTAATGCAACAATGCAGTCAAACTAAAATTAGGAGGGGATTCACCCTAATAATAGATGACTCAGGTCATAGAAAGAGTGGTAAATCAACTGCCGGAGTTGGGAGATAATATACCGGGCTTCTTGGCAAAATGGATAACCGGGTAGTCTTAGTAACGACACATTTATATGATGGGGTAAAAAGTCTGCCATTAGATGTATCGTTATACCAACACGCTAGTTCATTGCCACAAGGAAAACAAGCTCCAGAATTCATTAAAAAACCAGATATAGCTTTAAATTTGATTGACAAAGGCTTAGAGCGGGGAGAGCAACCGGGAGTAGTTTTGATTGATGCAGGCTATGGTAATAATAGTAAGTTTTTGCAAGAATTAGAGAGCAGAAAATTAAGATATATAGGAGGATTAGCGAAAAACAGAAAAGTATTAGTTTAAGTCGAAAATGAACCAGAAGGAAAAGAGATTAGATTAGATGAACTAGCCAAAAGCCTGAGTTCAGAGGCTTTTACTGTAATCCAACTAAATCTAGAAAAGCCAAGAACTGTGTGGGTAGCAACTATCGAAGTAGAATTGCCAACAAGGTCAGAGTCAAAAACAGTAGCTATCATCATGAATGCTGCGACTCTTTCTACGGCGACAGAAGTTGATTATTTGATTACTAATGCTAGCCGGGAGAAAGCAACAGATGAATGGGTAGTAACGACTTACTCCCAACGTAATTGGGTGGAGGTATTCTCTCGTGAGGCTAAGGGTTGGTTAGGATTACAAGAGTACCAAGTAAGAGGGGAGAGAAACCTTTATCGACATTGGATATTGGTGTTCTGTGCCTACAGTTTTATTGTTTGGCATCGGTTAACTGGTGGACTGAGACGAAGCGATGATCGCCAACTATTAGAGACATTTACTGATGCCTTGTCAGCTTTTAGAACAGCTATATCTTATAGATTTGTACGCTGGTTGCAAGAAAATATGGACGTATTTACGGCTTATAAAGCCAGTTTGGGCTTTATTTGGGCTTAATTTTTGTTTAAGTCCTGTTAGGTTGGTTTTTCCAGTGCGTTAAAATTGAAACCCTTTAAGAGAGCAACTTCATGCCATCAGCAAGCACCGAGCATCAACAAGAGAACCAAAGTCCACTCTATCAAGATAAAAATCTCCTCATTATTTTCACAGTTTCTCTAATCACCTTTATCGTACTTGCTAGCATCCCTCCAGCTTTTCCCAACATTATCCAGGCATTAAACGTACCTCCACAAAAGATTGGTTTATTAATATCAGTCTTCTCCTTACCATCTTTTGTATTAGGCCCGATCGTGGGAGTGCTAGCCGATCGCTTTGGCAGAAAAAAATTTCTTGTTCCTTCCCTAATATTATTGATATTATTTGGAGAAGATATCCATGATACCCAGTCAGAACTTAGCCTACGAAAATTATTTTAACGTCGATTGTGTGGAGACTTTAGTAGACATTCTTCACAGTAGAGCGCTATATCAGCCTGACAAAAAAGCTTTTACTTTTCTGCTGGATGGAGAAACCGAGGAAATTAGTCTAACTTATTTAGAATTGGATTTGCAGGCATTCGCTATCGCCACCAGCCTGCAAGATTTAGGGGCAAGCGGGAAGCGGGCGCTGCTGATATACCCACCTGGGCTGAAGTTCATAGCCGCATTTTTCGGGTGTTTGTACGCTGGAATCGTTGCTGTCCCGGCCTATCCACCCCGGCGCAACCAGTCTCTATCCCGCCTTCAATCGATTGTGGCAGATGCACGGGCAGCTATTGCGCTCACCACCAAAACCGTATTGTCCAATGTAGAACGCCAGTTCACCCA
>JAUBOM010000060.1:37436-45100 GCA_036700245.1 Microcoleus vaginatus BM001213989 | reverse complement strand
TTTTCATTTTTTTGACCCCTCCTTCAACAGTCAACAGTCAACAGTCAACAATGATGTCGTATAAATGTTAAATTAAGGAAAGCCTTGGTAGATTAGCCCTTAATTTTTGATTTATGAATTTGCCTAATTTGATTACTTTTTCTCGCTTACTGGGAGTGCCTTTTCTGCTCTACGGTTTGTACGATCCAAGCGCGCAAAGTCGCTGGATTTGCACCGCGATTTTTGTGGTAGCTGCAGCTACTGATTGGCTGGACGGCTATTTGGCTAGGAAGCTGAATCAAATTACCGATTTGGGCAAGTTTCTCGACCCTTTGGTGGATAAATTGTTGGTAATCGCGCCGCTTTTAGTGTTGATTGAGTTGGGGAAAGTACCGGCTTGGGCAGTGTTTTTGATTTTGGGGCGGGAGTTGACAATTGCGGGGTGGCGTGTTAATAAAACTACGATTTCGGGAGCTAATATTTGGGGGAAATTGAAGACGGTGAGTCAGATTGTGGCGATCGCACTTTTAATTGCTCCTCTGTCTGAAGCGTGGAATTTTCCCACATTAATTGCTTTTTGGGTTTCTGTGGCTTTAACTTTGATTTCTGGCGCTATTTATCTGTGGCCGGAAAAGACTGCTGAGGATAAGTAAGTCGGTTTTTAAGCCGCAGATGAGGGCAGATGAGCGCGGATGAACGCAGATAAAAACTTCGATGTATTTGTAGGGACACGGCAAAGCCGTGTCCTAGCTGTAGTTTAATAATGACTCCCAGATTTCCGGTAATGCACGGCTGTCACTCCGTCATTTTTTAGCAAATGACCGTTTTCAACCGCCGCATAAACTACCCAGTGATCGCCGCATTCCATCCGACTTATCACTTCGCATTCGAGATAAGCTAGAGCATCAGTCAAAACCGGACATCCGTTGCTAGCTTCCATTGTTTCGACTCCGGCAAATCTGTCTTCTCCCGGAGCAAAGTTTTTCATGAAATACTTCCGCAACTGTCGCCCTTCTGCTAAGATATTGAGCACAAATTTATCTCCGGCGTACATCAAACCTTCGATCGATCGATCCTTGGCAACGGCAATCGTCACACCGGGCGGATTAAACGTTGCTTGCGACACCCACGAAGCCAGCATCGCACTCGCGACCTCCTCCCGCTTCGCCGAGAGTACGCACAGCGAACCAACCAATCTCCCTACTGCTTGTTCGGTGCGATCGCTACCCGCTGCTAACTGCGATTTCGGTGCCCGCAGTTTTTGCGATCGAATCAAAGCTTGAGCAAAATCCGTTCCCGCTTCTTTGCACTCGTGAATCGTCGCCGCCGTCGGCTTAAATTTGGCTCGAATCGGCTCAAATCCAATTCGATAGCCAGCATCTTTCAGCTTGTTTTCCACTAAGTCGATCGCTTCTCCACTCCAGCCAAAAGAACCGAAAACCCCCGCTAATTTGCTCTTAGTTGCTGTAGATAAAACTATTCCCAAAGCAGTTTGAATTTGCGTCGGAGCGTGTCCTGCTAGCGTGGGAGTCCCGATGATAAATCCCGCGCATTTTTCGATCGCCTCTTGAATTTCTCCCGGTTCGGCAAACTCGCAGTTGATACTTTCCACCGCAACGCCGGCTTTAGTAATTCCTTTGGCGATCGCCTGCGCTAAAGTCGCCGTATTTCCGTAAGCCGAAGCATAAATCAAAGCAACTGTCAAGTCTTTTGAATTTTGTTGCTGGCTCCATTCCCGATACAAATTGCTCAGTTCATTAAGGCCGTAACGGACGATCGGGCCGTGACCGGGAGCATAAAATGCTGTTGGTAAATCGGCTAATTTATCCAGTGCGGCCAGCACTTGTTTTGCCTGAGATGCGTGCAGGGAATCGTAATAATAGCGCCGATCTTCGCTGTAAACGCTCCACCCTTCATCGAATACTTGGTCGCCGCAAACGTGAGCTCCAAATAGTTTGTCGGTAAACACGATTCGAGTTTGCGTATCGTAGGTGCAAAGTTCATCAGGCCAGCGAGGAGTCGGAGTCGCGATGAATTTTAAGGCGTGACCTTTTCCTAAGTTGAGAGTTTCTTCTCCCCGAACGATCAGGATGTTTAATTCTTGGTCGGGAAAAGCGGCTCGCAAACCAATTGCGGCGGGATTCGTGCAAACCAAAGCTACTTGAGGAGCTAATTCTAACAGAGCTTTAATTGTTACTGACCTGTTAGCATTAAAATGCCCCAAAATTATGTAATCCAGCTTGGTCAAGTCCACCCGTTGCTGCAAAAATTCCAGGTAATTTTGAGTAAAAGACTCCCCCGGCGGGTCGAACAAAGCAGTTTTGTCAGCTTGAATAATATAGCTATTTGCTGTCGTCCCCTTTTGCAGCGAATACTCGACTTCAAATTTGAGTCTGTCCCAAGTGCGCGATCGCACAATAAAAGTATCGGGTGCGATCGGGATAAACTGCACGTCGCGGGGTTTAGCCTGTGATGCGAGTCTAGGAGTCAAAGTGTTAGTCATTAATTGCACCTATGAGAAACTGAACTACAGAACTTCTTTTGATTTCGTGCCAAAACTTGGTATCTACAATGTCAAACCTTGCGCCTCGATCCTGTAAATGGGTATCCAGGTCAGTCAGAAATTCCCTGGTTTTCAAATCGTCCCCAATTTGGATAAAGCTCACTCCAATTTCTTCATCTTTATCTATTTTATTTGCCGCACTTACAATAATTTCGGCGACAGCAGTGGGGTTTGCGGGCTTTTGATCGAGGACTGCAACAATTATTGCTCCTTTCTTCCCTTTGGGATTTGGTTTGCTTGCGAAATAATCGCTAAAAGTTGCTTTCAAAGCTTCTTCCAAATTAATTTCAGTGGGGTTTGCTGAATCCGGTTCGATATTTTGTCGTTGCAGAATTTCAGCTAACCGGGCAACATTTGAATTTTTATACTTCCACATAGGAGTAGAAGCTTCGTAAAGGGTGATGCCGTCGCTATCAAATTGCTGACATTTTTTTGCGAGGTCGATCAGAGATGCCTGTGCTTCTATCCACTCCTCGTACCAAGGATGGTGGGGGTGTCTGCTGGCATCGCCTCTGGCAATAATAATTGTGTAATCTCGGTCTTCTAAAAGATTGGCAGGCATTGGCAATTCCTCAGAGTGAAAATGGAGTCAGCATAACAACGGTTGGCCGGGTAAGGTGCGCGGCGCAGCGCACCCTACGTTTGGACTTTTTGCGTAAAAGAAATCAGGTTTCTCCCCAGGGAGAGTGGGGCCAAGAAAGATAGGGGAAGAAAAACAGAAGATGATTAGCAAACTAATTTAATCTTTTTTTCCCTCTTCCTGACCTCCGTTACATCCGTTAAATCTTGTACCCTGCTGTGTTGCCGAACTTTCTGACCTCCGTTACATCCGTTACATCCAGATTCACTGCGCGTTGCCGAACTTGCTTCCTAATAGTGATTTCCCACTTTGCGGTGGTGAACAGCAGGCAGCGCATCGGGATTGGATACGCGGCCGTTATCGACGATCGCATATACAATATGATGATCCGAAAGTTCCATCCGGCTGACTACTTCGCATTCCATGTACGCCAAAGCATCTGTCAAAATCGGAGAACCGTTGGTAGCAGGTTGAGTTTTAACTCCGGCAAATCGATCGGCACCAGGAGCAAAACGCTTTAAAAAGTGCCTCATCAAGGTTTGATAATTGCCTTCTTCCAGCACGTTGAGAACAAATTTATCTCCCGCGTGCATCATCGATTCGATCGCCCGATCCTTCGCTACTGCTATTGTTAAACCCAGGGGTTTAAAGCTGGCTTGCGTTACCCAAGAAGCTAGCATCGCACCGCTAACATCGCCTTTTTGAGCGGTAATGATGTACAGTCCGCCGCTGATCCGTCCCAAAGCTTTATCGAGGTCGCTGTCGAGGGATTTCATCTGTTTTACAGCCTTGTCCCGCGTCAGCCACTGTCCCAAGTCGGTTCCGGCTTCGTCGCAAAGTTGATAACTCGCTTCTGTCGGCGTTTCTTTAATTAAAATGTTGGGAAATGCTTCTTTTAAACCCAACTCTTTGAACTTGTTTCGCAGCGGGTAAATAGATACGTCATCGCCACCGCCGGATTCGCACAAACCGAAAGATTGTTTGTTGTTAGCCGCAACTAAAATTGTGTTGATAGCAGCTTCGGCATTCGCAGCAGCAGTACCGCTACTCGGCGGCGAACAAATCACGATACCGGCGGCGGTACCGACAAGTTCGCGGGCTTCTTGCAAGTCGGCGATTCTCAAATCCATCATTTCCACGGCGACACCGGTTTTGGTGATACCGTGGGCGATGGCTTGGCTGAGTCGATCGCTCCATCCGTAGTCGGAAGTGTAAAATACCGCTACAGTGGTTTCTGCCTTAGCTTGCGCTTGACTCCACTTTTTGTAGCGTCCGGTAAGTTCCACCACATTGTGCCGCAGCAGCGGCCCGTGACCGGTCGCAATTGTACCAATTTCTCCCAACTCTGCCATCCGCTTCATCGCAGCGAGTACCGATCGAGCATTGGGAGCCATCAAGCACTCATAATAAAAGTGGTAATCTTCCTCAACTGCTGCTAAATCGTCATCGAAGGTGCTGTCGGTACAGTAGTGCATCCCGAAAGCGTCGCAGGTGAACAGCACTTGAGTTTTGCTGTCGTAGCTGAAAATAGTATCGGGCCAGTGCAAGTTCGGCGCCGATACGAATTCGATAATGTGGTCGTTTCCTAAATCTAGTTTGTCCCCGTTTTTTACTACCAATCGCTCAAATGGTTGGTGTACAAGGTTTTCTAAAAATTGAATTGCTACTTTCGCCCCCACGACAATCGCTTGGGGTGCCAGCGCCAGCACGTCTTTGACTAAACCGCTGTGGTCTGGTTCGGTGTGGCTGATAATTAGATAGTCAATCTCTTTGGGGTCAATTTCCCCCGTCAGAGTTTCCATGTATTGCTGGCGAAACTTCTCGTGCGAGGTATCGACGAGGGCTGTTTTTTCACCGCGAATGATGAATGAGTTGTAAGTTGTACCGTTTTTGAGTCCGAATTCGATGTCAAAGCGGTCTCTATCCCAGTCCAGGCATCGAATTGCCGTTGTATCAGAGGCAATTTCGACTTTTTCCACCGTCAATCTGCGTTGGACTCGTTCAGTCAGCGCTACCATCAGTGCCTCCTTGTCTGTTACCCATTACCTTATTGTTTCCATTCTGACACGTTTCTTTTGTAAATCTTTATCAAATTTCCTATCACTCAGTTAAGCATCCCAAAAGTGATATCTATCTCTTGACAAAAAGCAAATATGTGTGCTATGGCAACCGAGTTCGATCGGTGGGGCGATCGAGGTAGTGAATTTTGCAGGGAAATTCCTATCCAGCAGTCAATTAGTTAGTAGCAACTTAACAGTTATACAAAATGTGCAGTAAGATGATCGAATAAAAAAATCCCAAATCCACAAGCCCAAATCCATTAAGTGATATCAATTCCGGCAGTCCGGCCGGAATGATATCAAATCCGCGCTTGTTAGTCATCAGTCATCAGTCATTAGTCATCAGTCATCAGTCATTAGTCATCAGTCATCAGTCATTAGTCATTAGTCATTAGTCAACAGTCAACAGTCAACAATGATTCCGGTGCAACCGGAATCGATAGGATGTAAAGCTATGTCTGAAAGTTCCTTTGAGAAAACTAATTTGGGTTGGCAATTAGGCCAGTGGCAACAGCGAGTGGAGGAGTGGTGGGAACTAAAAACAGCCCAAAATATACCGAATGCCAAATTGCCATCTTGGTTTGATTCCCCCATCTGGTGGGCGATCGCTAAAGCCGCCTTTTGGTTAATCTTAGCATTGCTCGCAGTCTGGGCGAGTTGGCAGATTTGGCAACTGTTACGTTTTTATATTCATAATTTTAAAAAGAAGAATCAAACAACTGATGGAAGTGCGAAAAAAACAATTAACGATTTGTCGGTAGCAGAGTGGTTGTTGCGATCGCAAAAATTGCAGCAACAAGGCAAATACCGCCAAGCTTGCCGCTGTCTTTACATGGCGATGTTGCAGCGGTTAAATGATGCCGGAACCGCGGTTGACCAACCCAGCCGCACTGATGGCGAGTATCTGCAATTAATCCAGCAATTACCCCAGCCAGTGCCTTACGAAACTTTGATAACAATACACGAGCAACTATATTTTGGGAATACCGAAGCTGACGCCTCAACCTTTGAACAGTGTCAGCAAGCTTATCAACAAATTAAGGATTAAGTAGGTAAGCGCAAAAAAACAATAATATCCAATCGATAATTTTAGGGGCGGGTTTTACCAACAATAATTGCCAAAAACCGACAATCTCAAAAACCCCCACCCAATGGCAAATCGCCATCTAATTTTTTCAATATACAAGGGTTCAAGGTGGTACTCGAATAACGGGCGTAGCATCTAAGAGTACCACCTTGAAAGGGTTCTATAAGACCGAAGTAGCAAATGGGTTGAAAACAACGAAACTAGCACCTACCCCAGCAATACGATATTAGCGTTGGTGATATCGTTGTTCTCAATATCGGTATGGCCACCTTGCAAGCCAATCCCATCTTGCCTGACATTGCTAACTTTGTTGCTGTCTCGCGCACTAGCCGAACGAAAGTCAGTAATTGGATCGGTGACAATGCTCGCTGCTGTTAAGCTAGCGAGCATTGTCACCGCGTACCTCGCTTTCTTGAAAAAAGCTGTAGCGAGGAATCAGACTGATAAAAAGCATTTAACTACTTGCGGGACATATTACTAGAGCAAGGATTCCTCGCCCTACTAACAGCCTTAAAGCAGAGTAATTGTAGTGCTTCCCGGAATGCCGGCAGGCGTACCTGGGGCAAAGCCTAAACCCACATTCCCACCAGTCAAACCTGGATTATTGGTAATCGTCAGACTAACGCTAGTTTGACCGGGATTAAAGTTAACCGTGCCTCCAGTAAAATCCCTGAATGGATTAATGGTGTAGTCTATGAAGTTAAAAGGTTGACCAGAACCAGTAGGAGGAGCAATGAAATAGTCCACCGAAGCCGAAACCGAAGTATTACCGCCAGTCCGATTAATTGTAAAAGTTCCAGACTGACCATCAGCAATAGAACCAGGAGACGAACCGTAAGAGAAGACAGTCGGAGCCACAAAACTAGGATCGATAATGCTCAAAACTGCCACTGACGGACTAGCCAAACTGCCACCAGCCAAGAACAAATTCACCGTTTCATTAGGCTCCCCCGTGATATTGTCAAATAAAGTTTGAACCGGAACTTGTGCGCTAGTTTGTCCGGCTGCAAAAAAGACCCCTTGAGTCACACTGTTGTAATCCGCTGGAGAACTAGCACTACCGTCACCCGTGCGGAACAAAATCGCACTCGGTTGCGAAATGTTGCCACTGCGATTGATGGTAATCCCCGCAGTGTTGCCCTCGTTGACGCTGTAATTAGCCGCACTGAAGAAATAGGTTGGAACGGTCGTTGGCGCCACAATTGTCCCCGAAGTTGGCGTCGGAGTTGGCGTCGGAGTTGACACCCCATCCAGAATCGTCAAAATTGACGGATTACTGCCGATATTGCCACCGCTAAGCACCAAATTCACGGTTTCTGGCGATTCCAAAATCGAATCAGTCAAAGCCGTCACGGTGAAACTAGCGGTTGTTTGCCCCGCAGCAAAATTCAACAG
>JAUBOM010000060.1:0-37336 GCA_036700245.1 Microcoleus vaginatus BM001213989 | reverse complement strand
CCGGTGCGAGTAACGTTAATCGTAGCCACGCCGCCTTCAGCCACCGTGTAATTTGCTTGCTGGAACTCGAAGAGACTTGCAGGCGTCGGAGTTGGCGTCGGAGTTGGCGTCGGAGTTGGCGTCGGCGTCGGCGTCGGCGTCGGCACAGAAATCCCTTGATATTCAATGTTCCGCACTAGGTAGTCGGAACCATCGCTTTTGGAGGGGGTGGTGGCGTAGGCAGCGGTGGGGCTATCGTAGGATTGGGCGGAGAACCGCAGTTCGTCAAAAGTAACGCCGGTGAGAGGGTTTCCTACTATCTGGAATGTGAAATTGCCATCAATGCGATCGCCAATGAAAGTCACTGCAGAAGACACAGCGATCGGTTTTTGACCGGCGGCAGGAGGGTTGAGGCGAGTGATCGTAAAATTGCTGGCCGATACCGCCACCCCATCCTTAAAGAGTTGCAGCACACCAACTTCATTGCCTTGATCGCCCTCTCCAGAACTTGTTTTGGGAAGTAATGCACCCACGCCGATCGTGGCGCTAGTAATCTCTTGGTTATCTGCCCATTTCACCTTCAGCACCTGAGATTGATTGGTGTTGGGGTCATGGTTGATTTCCGCCCGAGTTTTAGTGACGTCGGTGAACCAACCACTATAAGAGGCTGGGACACCAACACCAGCGGCAGCGCCGTAGCTCAACCCGCTTTTAGGGTTTTCGTTCGTTCCTAACGTGAGGTTGGCGATAACACTAGGGTTAGTGTAGTTCGTTACCACGCCATCAAAAGCTATCCCAGACAGTTCGATGCCTTGATTCTGGGCGGCAGTAGGCCATTTTGTAATTAGGTCATTGATGCTGCTGTAATTATCGGGTTGACCCAAAGAACCATTGATTGAAGTAGCCATTGCTTCTCTTTTGATAATGAATAATTAAGGAGTAGAAGTGACTGAAAACCCGATGTTGGGCTTTCTTTATAGCGAGCGGTCACTTCAAGAAACATTTAGTCATACGTAAGTGCCGCTAAATCCAGTAAATATGCTTACCCCATAAGCATCTGAAGGCTTTCTTGCCCCTAATAACTAGAGTGTAATTAGTTACACCTACGGGCACCTACTTAATAGAGATGGTTAGCTTTCTTCATAAATAATAACTTTATATCCGGAAAAATTGCGATCTTTTTTTTGGCCCTATCAAAAGCGGGTTTTCCAAATCTGTAGAGGAGAGCTTAAATCCCACATTCCGGGCCCCCCAAAAGGCAGAGTTCACTGCTTCAGCGGACAAAAGTGCATCAGCAGAGACAATTATGAGTAAAAATACTCGGTAATTTATATGTCTAAGCATAACCCAGTTGGGAATTCCTGAAAATTGAGGTTCGGGCGTAAGTTAAATATGATTTCATTAAAAATGCGACCGGCAAAAAAACAAGTTTATTGCCGATCCGTAATGTGATTGACTATCGCCCTCAAAATGTCAAATCGGTTCTATATGAGGAGTGAATTGATTCATGCAAAACCAGCCATCATGTTATATTTATTTGTACTTACTTACTTACTTAACGAGCGATGAACTTATCAAAAAATAGGTTGTGGTTGTTGGGAGCGATCGCCATTACTGCAATAATGATCGTTACCCTGCTATTTGCTCCTGCTAACAACAAAGTCAACAGCGGTTCTACTTATAATAGAGCGCCGGACGGCTACGGAGCATGGTATGCTTTTATGTCAAAACGGGGAACAGAGGTTCAGCGCTGGCAAAAACCTTTTGAAGACTTTGCTAAAAACCCAAATGCAAAACCGCCCAGTACACTTTTACGTATCTATAGTAAATTGACACCAGAATCTGTTTCTGATACAGAGAAAAAGTGGGTGGAACAGGGCAATACTTTGGTAATTTTGGGAGTTCGCGCCCCGGTGACACCAGCACCTTTTAGTAGCTTGCACCCAGCTTCAGCCGGGGAAATCAAGATTGACACGGGGCGGAGATACCCCAGCGCCAAAAAACAAGTTTTAGACGATCAATTTGGGGCAATTGTTTGGGAAGAATCCGTGGGAAAGGGTACAGTTTATTTTGCCAGCACCTCCCATTTAGCTGCTAATGCTTATCAGGATTTTTCAGGTAATTATGAATTCTTAGCAGGGCTGGTTACTCAAGAAGGTGGAGAACAAGAAATAGAGGGAACCCAGCAGGCTCTAGCAGTGAAACTAATCCAAAATTCGAGCTACCCGCAAAGCCAGCAAACGAGTAAAATCCTCAATAAAGTCTGGGTAGACGAATACATTCACGGCTACAAAGATCGAGAAGTTATTGAACGCGAATACGAGGGAAATTTATTCACTTATTTAGCCAAAACTCCTCTATTTCCCGTTTTGATACAGGGGATACTTATTTTAATCGTTGCTATTTTTGCCGGGTGGAACAGGTTTGGACAGCCTGTAACTTTATCTGGGCCGCAGGTTGACAACAGCGAAGCTTACATTCAAGCATTAGCAGGTGTTTTGCAAAAAGCAAACAGCACTGATTTCGCGGTAGAAATTATCGGAAAAGAAGAACAGTTACAACTGCAAAAAGCATTATTATTGGGACAGGGATCGCTGGAAAGCGAAACCCTAACAAATGCTTGGGTTGAGCAAACAGGGCGAAAAGCGGCAGAATTGTCAGAACTTTTGCCCTCGCCATCTCATAAACGCCGGATCGGTCATTCAGATTTGCTAGCCTGGTTGGGTAAATGGCAGCAGATCCGTCAACATCTCCCCTCTGACAGGAAAAATCTAAAATGAGCGAAACAAACTCTATTTTTAAACGCCTCAGCCAAGCCCTCGACAAAATAGTTGTGGGCCAATCTTCCACTGTACAGCACTTGCTAGTGGCACTTTTGAGCGGCGGCCACGTGATTATTGAGGGAGTCCCTGGAACCGGGAAAACTCTACTTGTAAAAACGATCGCCCAATTGATTCAAGCAGATTTTCGTCGCATTCAACTAACGCCGGATATTTTACCGTCGGATATCTTGGGAACGAATATTTTTGATTTTGACAGCCACAGTTTTACCCTGAAAAAAGGGCCAGTGTTTACTGAAGTTTTGCTGGCGGATGAAATTAATCGCACGCCTCCGAAAACCCAGTCAGCACTGCTAGAAGCAATGGAAGAACAGCAGGTAACGTTAGACGGTGAGACTTTAGCTCTGCCAGAATTATTTTGGACGATCGCCACTCAAAATTCCCTAGAATTTGAAGGCACTTATCCGCTACCAGAAGCTCAGTTAGACCGATTTTTATTTAAACTGGTGGTTGACTATCCCGATGCAGCCGCCGAAAAGCAAATGTTGCTGAACGCAGAGGCAGGATTTCGCGCTAAACGCCTCGATTTAGCTAGGATAAAATCTTTAGCAACGGTAGAGCAAATAATTAGCGCCCGTCAAGCAGTACAAACAGTCAAAGTAGAAGAGAAAGTGCTCGATTACGTGCTAGCTTTGGTACACAATACGCGAAAACATCCCGATTTGGCATTGGGTGCTTCTCCGCGATCGGCAGTAGCTTGGTTGCAAAGTAGTAAAGCTCACGCTTGGCTAGCCGGCAGGGATTATACTACTCCTGATGATGTCAAGGCGATCGCACTGCCGCTTTTGCGTCACCGTCTGATTCTCAAACCAGAATCGCTGCTAGATGGCTTGCAAATTGATTCGGTAATTGCTTCGGTATTAAAAAAAGTCGCTGTACCCAGGTAAATTGAAATATAACTATGACGATCGCCATCAAAATTCTGGATCGTAATGATGTAGATATTCTCAAGAATGTCGATTCAGATGTCTTTGACAACTCGATCGATATCCCACGTACTGAAGAATTTTTGACAGACTCGCGCCACCATCTGGCCGTTGCAATCGATGACGATCGAGTTGTCGGCTTTGTCTCAGCAGTTCATTATGTTCATCCCGACAAGGCACGTCCCGAACTGTGGGTTAACGAGGTTAGCGTAGCAGAAACTTATCGTCGGCAAGGTTTGGGGAAGCGTTTGATGAATGCAGTATTTGAGGTCGCTCGTGAGTTGGGTTGTACAGAAGCTTGGGTGCTTACCGATCGCGAAAATACAGCAGCGATGAATCTGTATTCGGCTGTTGGTAATCCAGAAACACCGAGCGATCATGTTATGTTTACGTTTCGTTTGGAGAAATCGAATTCATGACAAAAAATCTTTATTACGCAAGTATTGTAGGAATTGAACTCAAAAATACCACACCATAAATATGAAGAAGTCTCTAAACGAAGTCAAGAAGCTTGAAGACCTCCCAAACATTGGGAAATCAATGAGTGCGGATTTGCGAAGCATTGGTATTGAGCAACCAGATCAACTTAAAACGCGATCGCCATTAGAAGTTTTTCACGAACTTGCTAATGTCATGGGACATCGCCACGATCCATGTGTACTTGACGCTCTCATTTCTGTCAAAAGATTCCTCAATGGCGAACCAGCTAAGCCTTGGTGGAGGTATACTGGCGAACGACGCAAGCTACTTGCAAATCATGTAAAGGAAGAAAGCCAATGAAATTCGGATATACAATTATTTACGTTGCTGACGTACTAAGTTCATTGAGTTTTTTTGAAATGGCTTTTGGGTTAAAAAAGAAGTTCATTGATGAATCAGGAGATTATGGTGAACTTGACACTGGAGAAACAACTTTATCTTTTGCTACACATTCTCTAGGCGCGTCAAATTTCCCAAATGGTTATATTTCGGCTGATTCATCGGATAAACCTTTAGGGGTTGAAATAGCACTTACCACTGATTCAGTAGAAATGGCACATCAACAAGCGATCGCAGCAGGTGCATTAGAGTTAAAAGCACCTCTCAAAAAACCTTGGGGTCAGATTGTTTCCTATGTTAGATGTCCAGACGGAACTCTCGTTGAATTGTGTACACCAGTATCTTAATCAGAAATTGTAATGATTCCTGCTATTCGCCTTTATTTTCTGTTAGCGATCGCCATTCCGATCGCCCTTTTGCTGGCTATGCTTGTAAATCTACAGACAAGTATTATCGCCACTTTGCTATTTGACTGTTTAATTGTAGGTCTAGCCATTACCGACGCACTGCGCGTCAAATCTCATCGGGTGGAAGTGAAACGCCATCCGCTGCACCGACTTTCGATTGGGCGAGACAATCCGGTTTTACTGTCAGTGCGATCTGCAAATCAAACAGCTAAAATTCGCCTGCGCGACTCCTATCCGCTAGAGTTTGAAGTCTCTCAACCGATGCTGGAAGCCGACCTCAATCCTAACAGCAATGAGGAATTAACCTATACAATCCGCCCGCAAAATCGCGGAGAATATAAGTGGGGAGACATTCAAGCGCGGCAGTTAGGAAATTGGGGCTTAGCATGGCACGACTGGAAAATACCTGCTAGTGAAAAAGTGGCTGTTTATCCCGATTTAGTGATGTTAAAAGAACTATCTATTCGGCTAACATTGGAAAATAGTGGCACAATGCGTGGGCTACGAAAACTCGGCATGGGAACTGAATTTGCCGAACTGCGGGAATATGGTATTGGTGACGATCCTCGCTTGATTGATTGGAAAGCTACTGCAAGGCGATCGCGCCCTTTAGTCAGAGTTTTAGAACCAGAAAAAGAGCAAACTTTGATTATTTTACTCGACAGGGGACGGCTGATGACGGCGCGAGTGCAGGGTTTGAAGCGCTTTGACTGGGGAGTGAATGCAGCCCTGTCTTTAGCCTTGGCTGGACTAAATCGGGGCGATCGCGTGGGAGTCGGTGTGTTCGATCGGGAAATCACCACTTGGATACCCCCGGAACGCGGTCAACATCAACACTCTAAATTAATTGAACGCCTGGCGCCAATTCAGCCAGTTTTGTTAGAACCAGACTATGTTGGTGCTGTAACTAAATTAGTAAGTCAACAAACTCGCCGTGCATTAGTAGTGCTAATTACTGATTTAGTAGATGTCACAGCTTCTACAGAAATGCTTTCGGCATTAGCGCGTTTAACACCTCGTTATTTGCCTTTTTGCGTAACTTTGCGCGACCCTCTCGTTGACCAAATCGCTCACACTTCCACCGTGGAAATTACACCTGCTTATAATCGTGCTGTCGCTTTAGATTTACTAGCACAGCGTCAGGTAGCTTTTGCACAGTTGAAACAAAAAGGAGTTTTGGTTTTGGATGCACCAGCCAATCAAATTAGCGAGCAATTAGTTGACAGATATTTGCAACTTAAGTCTCGGAATCAGCTTTAATGTTTTCAGCTTCCGAAGCATTCGCAAAGTAAGGTAAAGGCCCTTTGAGAACCGACCAGTTTTTGTAGATAAAACCGATTACGCAAGGGGCTGACAAAGCAAAAAACAAGACGCCTAGCTGTATTTGCGAGCGAAATATTTCTAGAGTGCTTCCTGTCTGATTGTCCTCAAATATTGTAGATGACAAACTCCAAACTGTAAAACCAATATTTCGCAAGATCCTAAAAATTATTACTACAAGTAAGCTGCGGGTTTTTACATATAAAATTGCGGAAATAAATAGACCAATAATAATCGTTGTAAAATTGTGATATCCCAAAGTTCCCAACAGCAAACAGATAGCTATTGTTGCTGTAATATTTCCCCATTTGGTAGCCCATCTGTGTAGCGGAATACTTATTAAAAAAAACGCTGTAAAGACAGGATCTATTAGCTGATTCAAGGCAAATCGTAAGTAGTAAAGCCCTGGTGACAATGATTTTGAAGCTGCTATTAAAATCATTCTATTTCTGTTTTCAGTCAATATTTTTTCAACAAAAGAAGGTACAATAAAAGACAAAGGATAATAAAATATTCGGAATACACCTATTGAAAAAACCACGCTAGCGATCGCCAGACCTACGAATGGCAACCATTGGTAGCGATCGGGAACTTTACCAATGAGATATTTAATTTCAATTCCCGCTAGCCTGCATTCTCGCCAGAACAAACTTAGTGACAGAATTAATAAATAAGTTCCCAAGATCGCATTAACGAATGGTCCTGTGTTGTCCAACCTTATCCCCCGTATAGAACTAATAATTGCTAGTTGAAATCCCATGGCTATACTGCATAACAACAACCATCCCAATATATGCCGAAGCTTGATCCGAGCAAAAGGATTATCTTCGGGAAAGCGGATGTTAGTAAGAGTCATGATTTTAATTAATTACTTGGCTCGATGTGGGTAGGTAAGGTGCTATTTTGGTCAATTTAGCGTCAAATGTATTCACAGACTGCTGTTTTACCGTTGAATTTAGAGCCCCCCTAGCCCCCCTTAGGTCGGGGGGAACGGGAAGTCCTCAAAGTCCCCCTAACGGGGATTTAGGGGGATCGCCCCGATTTCAAGAGCCGAATTATCTAGGAATTTCAGCCGATCGCCTTTTACTGCAATACATCACCAACAGCGCAAACAACCCGATCCCAGCCAAATACTTCAACGGATCTGGAATTGCCGGATTTGGCGAGAAAAAACCCTCGATCGTACCAGCAATTACCAGCATCGGCACAATTCCAAATACCAATTGTGCAGCTTGACTACCGTAAAACTTCATAGCATCAGCACGACGATATTTGCCAGGAAAAAAGATGGCGCGGGCGATGATTAAACCAGCGCCGCCAGCTAAAAAAATCGCCGGCAATTCCAGGGAACCGTGAGGAAATACAAACGCCCAAAAAGGGTAAGCTAAATTGTGCTGAGCTACTAAACTGGCGATCGCGCCGATCATCACTCCATTAAGTGCCATAATATAAACAGTGTAAAGACCGAAAACAATCCCTCCCCCAACAGCCGCAAAGCATACGGATAGATTGTTAGTCATAATATTGCTAGAAGCTAAAGGTTCGATTCCCACAATTGAACCCATCCACAATTTCCCGTCATCGCGTACCGTTTTAATCAAATCTTCAGGAACTACTAGGGACAAAAACGCCGGATCTTGCCAAGCAAACCACCAAGCAATCAACCCCATTACTAAAAAAATACCCGTCGCAGTCGCCGTATAACCAAACGTCTCCTGTACCGTAGCCGGAAAACCCCAGCGGCAAAACTCCCCTACAGCTTCCCAATCTTGGCGGCGCGAACCTTGGTAAATTTGGGCGTAGCCGCGAGAAGTTAACCTTTGCAAATCTTGTAACAAAATATTACCGACTTCATTTGTCCTCGCCCTAGCCAAATCCGCCGAAACAGAACGGTACAAACTCGCTAGTTCCGTGATTTCAGACGCAGGTAGGGACTTTAGCCCCTTTTTTTCTACTTGCTCTAAAAGAATGTCCAACCGTTTCCAGTTGGGTTCCCGCCGTGCGATCCAACGTTTAACATTCATAAAGTTTTCTCAAAGTTATATTAGATATAGCTTAAGATAGTGGTAAATTTTCCGCCTCACACTACTACACCCATCCAGTCATGCCTAAAAAAAATCTTAGTTCTTCTGGACAAACAGGCCCCTTGAGCGTCGGTAATGTTGTTAGTGCTAGTTTGCGCATTTACCGCGACCATTTTAAGTCATATTTTGGTTTGGCATTAGTAGCTTCTCTGTGGTTGTTCGTTCCGATTTACGGTTCGGCTAAATATTCTGCGATCTTAGGGCTCATTTCTCGTCTGGCTTTCGGTGAAGTTAGGGAAAAACCAGAGACTGTCAGTGATGCTCGCCGTGAGGTGAATCCTCGGAAGTGGAGTTTTTTCGGGGCGGGTATATTGACAGTTCTGATTTACTTTGGGGTATCCTTGCTAGGTGGGATCGCTATAGCAATAGTGACAGGGGGGGCTGGTGCTATCTTTGGGCAAAATTCCCCAATTGTTGCAGTTTTACTGGTAGTAGTTGCGGTCATTGCTTTCTTAATTATCTATATCCGAATTATCTCTCGCTTGCTGATTGTTGAGTTGCCGCTGGCGATCGAAAATAATATAGGTGCTAGTTCAGCAATCGCTCGCAGTTGGGAGTTAACTAAGGGGTCGGTCGGACGCATTCAGTGGATAGTTTTTGTGGGCATTTTGGTTTCACTCCCGATCACGATTGTTGTGCAGATACTGAGTGGGATCGTTGAAAGTGTTTTAAGGGCAGTTTTGGGCGCCGAATCTGGTATATTTTACTTAGTTTATTTTCTTCTGCTTTTGCTATTGAGCTTTGCTAGCGGTGCGCTTGTGACTCCTTTTTGGCAGGCTATGAAAGCCCTTATCTACTACGACCTCCGCAGCCGCAAAGAAGGTTTGGGTTTGCAAATCCGCGATCGCTAATTCAGCCTCAGTCAAAACATAAAATTTGCTCAAATTTATGCGACTTTTTAATCGATACACTCTCCACACTCCCGAAAGTGTAGAACTCGAATTTACCTTGGCCGGCATTGGCAATCGAGCCTACGCATTGCTGATAGACTATATTATTTTGGGTTTGGTCATAGTAGTGTTTCTATTAGGTGCGCTGATATTTAATATAGTGTTGCTTGAGACGATCGCAAATTTGCTAGGAAGTACCAATCGCTTAGAACTGTGGTTGATAGCAGTTCAGGCATTAATTGGTTTTTTCATTTATGTAGGTTACTTTGTATTTTATGAAACGGTGTGGTCTGGTCAAACACCAGGCAAGCGTTATGTCAAAATCCGAGTAATTCGGGATGATGGCCGTCCAGTCAGGCTTCAGCAATCAACACTACGGGCTTTGCTGCGACCTTTTGACGACTTATTTTTTATAGGCGTATTTTTCATAGTTTTAAACCAGCGGGAAAAACGTTTAGGAGATTTGGTAGCAGGCACCATGGTAATTCAAGAAGAACAACCTCTGACAACTCCTGCATTGAAAGTATCAACATCGGCTCAATCCCTGGCAAAAAAATTGCTGATGGAGGCCGATATTTCCAGCTTGCTGCCAGAAGATTTTGCTGTAATTCGAGAGTATTTACAGCGGCGCGAAGGGATGATACCTAATGCCAGAAATGAATTGAGCAAACAACTGGCTACTCAAGTTAAAGAAATCATAGGTTGGGAAAAAATGCAGAGAAAAGTTGATGCTAATGTCTTTTTAGAGGCTGTTTATCACGCCTATCAGCAGCAAGTTGACAATTAATATCAAGCCGGGTTAATTACTTATAAATCCACGGGCCTAGGGAATTGGGCCTGGGGAATTGGGCATTGGTCATTAATCTGATTAAAGCAGGAATTATGCACTTACCCTCTGATTTGTCAGTGGCAACTCTACAATAAACTCAGTTCCTTCGCCAACCTGACTGACGCAGCTCAGCTTGCCGCCGTGAGCTTGAACAATTACCTGATAGCACACTGAAAGTCCCAAACCAGTGCCTTTACCCACAGGTTTAGTAGTAAAAAACGGGTCAAAAATCTTGTCTTGAATTTCTGCTGGAATGCCAGATCCCGTGTCGCGGACAGAGATTGTTACCCAGTCCGGCTCGCTTTGCCAACTGCGGATGGTTAATTCCCCCGGTTTGAGCGCTGACTGGAGTGCATCTAAAGCATTGTCAATCAAATTATAAAATACTTGGTTGATTTGACTGGCATGACATTTGACTGGCGGTAAACTGCCGTATTGTTTGTCGATTTTGATATTTGTTTTTAGCTTATTTTGCAGCATCATGAAACTGCTTTCTAAACCTTCATTCAAATCTACCGCTTTTAATTCAGCGTGGTCTAAACGAGAAAAATTTCGCAGCGTCGTTACGATCGAGCGAATCCTGCCACTGCCTTCCCGCATTGAATTGAGGAGTTTACCAAAGTCTTCTCGAATGTAATCCAGTTCTAGTTCTTCATTGATTCTGACAATTGCCTCCGCTGCTTCCGGGCAGGCATTTCCTGCCAGCTCGAGAGCTTGGTTCAAGAGCTGAAAATATTCTTGAGCGTGAAACAAGTTAGCGTGAATGAAATTGTTGGCGTTGTTAATTTCGTGAGCAATTCCCGCTACCATTTGCCCCAAACCAGACATTTTTTCGCTTTGAATCAATTGCTGCTGTGTCGATCGCAATTCTTGGAACGCTGCTTGCAATTGCTGGGTTTGAGCTTGAGATTTGACCGCAGCTTCTCGGACTTTACTGTAAAGTTCTGCTTGCTGAATGGCGATCGCCATTTGGTCGGCTAGCTGCGACAGCAACTCCATTTCTTGCCGCTGCCAATTGCGGGTATCCCCGCACTCGTGAGCGATCAGCAAACCCCACAGTTTACCGGGAAATTGTAAATTAGAACTTCCGGCGGTAGGGATTGAATCTTCTTCGCTTCTGGAGGTAACAATCGGCACGATCAGATTAGCTTTTACCTGCAAACGGTCTAAAAAATCAACGTGGCAAGGCTCTAAACCGGCATTGAAAATATCATTAATTGCTCTGACTCGCCCTTGCTGGTAAAGCTCCGCGTAATCTCCCCGGAAACACTTATCCGCCCCCATATCTCCTAAAATTGAAGGCCAAGGAACCGTCATGTTTTCAACAACAACTTTTCCCTGCCAGTTGTCTTGAAACTGGTAAATAATTACTCGATCGCACTGCAACAGTTGGCGAACTTCCCTCACCGCTGTTTCGAGGATAGTTCCCAGATCCAGGGTACTGCGAATTTGGTTGCCGATCAGCCGCAGCAGCGACTCTCGTTCGGCTTGGCGCCTGGTTTTGCTGTAGAGTTTGGCTTGATTGATCGCGATCGCCAATTGCGATGCTACCCCTTCTAAAAGTTGCTGTTCCCACTCAGTCCATTCCCGTTCGCGATCGCACTGATGCAAGCCAATTATGCCATTCATTTCACCTTGATAGCGAGTAGCGACTGCCAGCATTGACTTAATTTCCAAAGCTTCGGCAATGTTTCGCGTTTGTGCGTTCAATCCCGGAAAATCGAGAAACTTCGTCACTGCTAGCGACTCTTGCTGAGACACGACTGCAGTCAAATGCGGGTTGTCAGCCATCGGTACTTTCATGCCCAGTTGGATCGGATAGTCCCCCGCGTTGTACTCTCCCCGCGTGACTAAAGTTTTGTCTTTATTTGATTCTTTGACTAAAATGCTCACGCGGCTAGACTGTAGCGCTTGCCCCAGCAATCTGCAGGCCGATGTCAAAATTTCTTCTATGTCAAGTGTACTGCGAATTTCGTTATTAATTTGGTTCAGCAAGTTTGATAACTGAACTTGCTGCTGCATCTGCAAGATTAGGGCTTTTTGTTGGTCTACTTCCGGCTGCGAAAGACTTTCTTGCTCTCTCCAATCATGTTCAGGCAACCGCGAAGTTACTCTCTGCCAGGGGTTTTCGTGTTCTTGTATTTTTAAAGACATATTTACTCAGCACTTGTACCGTATAGTGATCGATCATGGTTTTTTACATCTGTGCTTACCCCGCCAAGAGCCCGATCGCAGTTACCAGGACTTTTGGACTATCTTAAGACATTATAAAGGATGCAGCCTGAGCATAGCAATTATTTGCTTTACCCATATTTATAAATATAAACTATGCGCTCTGCCGCCGACAATACTAATTGGCGCGCCCATTGAACTTGGTCTGATGTCAAATAGAGTTAACCGCTTGGTTAAGCGAAGAAAATTAATCTAAAATACCTCTTTAGTTCAATCTTTGCGCGCCCCCTCGATCGATCGACATGGAAAACTCAATTCCGGACAATTTTCCTTCGCCATCAAGCAGAGACAACCTTACATCTGGATTCAGAGGTAAAGGCCAGATTAAAATAGCTTTAGCCATCGGCAATTCGCGGCTGCACTGGGGATTATTTGCGGGTCAAACTCTGGAGAAAATATGGGATACAGAGCATATCAATGCTGATGCTGTTTCCCGGGTTTCCGAGGAGGAAAAGGCAGAATATTTGGTGCAAACAATAATGAGGTCGATCGAGGAAATATCTGCTCAAAATCTCCTTTGTCTTCCTGCTACTGGCGCTTTTTCTAGTCCTCACACACTTTCTTTAGTTCCGGTGCCTCTAGTTTTAGCCTCAGTTGTTCCCCAACAAACAGCAATTTGGCAGAGTTATCCAGATGTCCGGATTATTACTTTAGACCAGTTGCCGATCGGGGGACTCTATCCTACCCTCGGAATTGACAGAGCTTTGGCTGTGCTTGGCGCTGGCAACCAATTCGGTTGGCCAATTTTACTTATAGATGCTGGTACAGCTTTAACATTTACTGGGGCTGATGTCAATAGGTATTTAGTTGGGGGCGCCATCTTACCGGGTTTGGGTTTGCAGTTATCCTCGCTCGGTAAAAAAACCGCTGGATTACCCTTAATCAGCTTACCAGAAAATCTGCCACATCGCTGGGCGAAAGACACTGCTGGGGCCATTCAAAGCGGAGTTGTGTATGCGACGGTGGCAGGAGTTAGGGATTTTATTGAAGATTGGCGGTGTTTGTTTCCTGATAGCAAAATTGCACTCACGGGGGGCGATCGAACTTTGCTTTTAAAATACCTCACCGCAGCCTTTCCCCAGACGGCTTCCTGGGCCTTAATTGACGCACCAGAGGCTATTTTTTGGGGAATTAGCCTGTTAAGTGTTGACTGTTGACTGTTGACTGTTGACTGTTACCAATTCCCAATTACCAATTACCAATTCACTTAGCAAATTCCCGAATATACTTAGCAACAATCTCCGGGACTTCCTGCGGCAAATTGCTTTCCCCCGGACTGACAAATTGCAGTTCGGCATTAGGAGCCAGAGCAGCATAGGATTGACAAAGAGACGAAGCTGCGGGGGTATCTTCGGAACCGTGCAACAGCAAAACAGGCGCTTTCAGCAAAGGCAAATTCTCATCAACTAGCTCCGCTGTAATTTCGACCCGCCGGCGCCGGAACAGCAACTCCACGGCAACTGGGGACTGCATCAACTGCTGTCTGAACTTTAGCAGTCCGTCAATCTTGTTTTGGCGGCCGAGCAACTTAGCAATTGGATAGATCGATCGTAGCAACCAGAAAGCGAGCGGTGGTTTGTTGTAAAGCCAGTTAGCCGTCTGCCACCGCCCCCGCCGGTTGCCAACCTTGACGCCTTCAGGCGCCAACAACACCAAACCCTGAACTCGATCGGGATATTTGATAGCGTAGCTGGCAGCCACCCAGCCACCGAGAGAGTGACCGATTAAATAAACCTCTCGCAGCTTCAAAGTATCGAGGTATTGGGCGAGACATTCTACCTCCAGGTGGATCGAATAAGGAATATTCGGGCGTTCCGAGTCGCCAAAACCCAGCAAATCCGGTGCGAAGCATTGGTAGTAGGGGCTCAAATGTTCGATCGTCCTCAGCCACTGACTGCTGTCGAGCCAAGAACCGTGCAAAAATACTAAATTCGGGCCTTGACCGACTTCGTGCCAAAAGATTTGCCCTACAGAGAGTTTGACCCGAGAATTGCGTAGCGGTGAGTACATCCGGTTAAATATTTAGCAATAAAAAGATGATTAATTTAATGTTCAGAGATTGTGAATAAAAGTAGGACAACATTAAAAATTAATTCCACCGAAGACCAGGGAACTTTTGACGGCTTTGGTAATTCCGGACTTTGCTGCACCAATTTAGATGCCCCGCCAGTTTACGCCAAAGTGGTCAGGTCTTGAAAATAGTCCTGTAAGTGCTGGTCGTTATCATGGCTGAGCTGGCCCTGCGGCAGCGATGCGGGCAAAAAAGCCTCAACCTCGCTAATTTCAAGCGTATCCTGAACTTGCATCTTTCCCTGCACCTCTGCTGCCACAACGATACAAATCGAGTGCAGGCGAGGATCTCGATCGGCAGCCGAATAAACGCCCACCAAGCGACGGATTTTGACTAAATCGAGTCCTGTTTCTTCCGCTAATTCCCGCCGCACTGTCGTCGGAATATCCTCTCCCCAATCCACCATACCTCCGGGTAGTGCCCAGCGACCGTTGTCGCGGCGGCGAATTAACACAATTCGCCCGTCAGGCAATACGGGAATCACCGCAGTACCAGTGACGGGATGTCGAAAAATTAGCCCCAGCACAGTTTGTACAATTTGCCACAATCGACGCATAAACTCAAAAGCTTGTTTAGCAGAAAGTAATTTCAGGCCTCCTAGCTCTGGCCTGGGGAGACTTAATTTTTAATTTTTCATTCAGGGCAGAGGTCTGGCAAGTCTGCTAAGATCTCCGCTGCGTGAGATTCTGGTTTGAGTTTGCGGTAAACCTCTTCAATCCTACCATCAGGGTCGATCGCGATCGGTCGATCGAATAATTCCCATAAATTCTTTTCCCATATTTTTTTTGACTCCGTACCAGCCATAGTTGGCTGTGCGACTTCGGCCTTTGAGTCGCACAGCCTGGGGTATTATCCCGAGGGTAAAAGTAAAGTACAACTCGTCGCCCTCGAAAATCTGCAAGAATGTGGGCAAGGAGGCCTCGCGCGTCGGGCAGGCCCAAGACAGGAGCGTGAGTCACGGGCTTTTACCGTTCTTTGTCGTATTTGTCAAGACTGTATAAAAATATTCGCGCTTAGATTGAAAACATTGCGTCCCGATCGGGCCCGGATGCCAAGCGACCTGAATCCCCGTGTTCTTTTTTCAGGCTCGGGTGCTGGGTGTGCTATGATCGTCATCGGTCTAAAATTGAGTATAACTAGACAACGTAAAAACTTAACTCGATTAGTTGAGTACGTAGTCACACCTAACGGTGTTGCGGTTTAGGAAAGCTAAATTTGAACAAAACCTAACTACATTAAAGAGAACTGATCGAGTACGGTAGGGCATACCGGAATTCACGCTTGGGGAGAAGACACCTATAATGCCGCTGGAGAAATCCTGTCGCAAGCAAGTGACTTCGCTGAACCAAGAATCTCAGTCACCAAGAGTGCACAGAGTGTCAAACTTAAGAATCCCCGGGCGTGAAAGCCCGGGGACTGTCAATGTTTATTAGTGAGGTCAGAATGGCTAAGCGCCGCAATCTCAAGAAAGAGAAGGCACAACGAAATCAAGCATACGCTCGCAAGTTTCGCAAGCGCAGAAATCAAGATATGTTCTCCAACAAGAGAAGACGATTTGACGGCGGTAACGGCGGTGGTATGGGCGCCATGAGCGGTGGCGGCAGAGACAAAGACATGGCTGCTGCTGAAGATTAATTGAGTCAGGCTATCTGCCGAACTTAGAACCAGAGTGGAAAACACGATCGTTTTAAGGAGAGATAGCCAGCCGGAATTTGTCCAATAATTCCACGATGTTTAGGCGATGCGATCGCGCGCAGCGATAAGTGATTTTTTCACTTGTTCAAATCCGGTACCCCCGTAACTATTGCGAGCCGCGACCACTTGCTGAGGTGCGATCGCGCTGTAAATGTCTGTATCAAAGGCTGGGTGCAAGTCTTTCCACTCCTCAATTGTCAAATCTTTGAGGAGTTTGCCCCCCGAGAGGCAAGTTTTGACGACTTTGCCGACGAGGTTGTAAGCTTCCCGGAAGGGGACGCCTTTGGCGGCTAAGTAGTCTGCTACGTCTGTAGCGTTGGAAAAGTCTTCGGTAACAGCCGCGGCGAGGCGATCGCCATTAAACGCGATTCCTTCCCGCAGCAAAATCGTCATTGCTTCCAAGCAACCTTGTACCGTTTTGACGGTATCAAACAAAGCCTCTTTATCTTCTTGCAAATCTTTGTTGTAGGCCAAAGGAAGTCCCTTCACTACTACCAACAAGGCTTGCAAGTTACCGAACACCCGCCCCGCTTTGCCGCGCACCAATTCCGGCACGTCGGGATTTTTTTTCTGGGGCATGATGCTAGAACCCGTAGCGCAGCTATCTTTGAGCGTAATAAATCCAAATTCGTGAGAAGACCACAAAATCATTTCTTCTGACAAGCGGCTCAGGTGTACCATAATCAAGCTGGCGGCTGCGAGAAATTCTATGGCAAAATCTCGATCGCTCACTCCATCTAAGCTGTTAGCATAAACCTTGTCAAATTGCAAGAGATCGGCAGTATAATGTCGGTCGATCGGGAAAGTCGTCCCCGCCAGCGCGCCGCAACCCAAAGGCGAAATATTCACCCGCTTGCAGATATCGCCGAGGCGTTCCCAATCGCGATCGGTCATTTCAAAATAAGCTAACAGGTAATGAGCCAAACTGATCGGCTGAGCGCGCTGCAAATGAGTGTAACCCGGGATTAAAGTTTCCACGTTACGATCGGCAATGTCGAGCAAAACCCCTTGAAATTCCCGCAATTGATCTCGAATTTCTGCGATGCGATCGCGCAAATACAACCGAGTATCAGTACCTGCTTGGTCGTTGCGCGATCGGGCCGTGTGTAGCTTTTTCCCCGCATCCCCCACGATATCCGTCAGCCGCTTCTCTACAGCGAAGTGAACGTCTTCTGCCTCAACTCCCGGCACAAAAAGCCCTTGGCGGTATTCCTCTCGGATCTGTTCCAAACCATTGACTAACTGTTCGCCTTCTGCTGCGGAAATAATCCCCGTTTTTGCCAGCATTTTAGCGTGAGCGACAGAACCCGTCAAGTCGTACTCAATCAATTCAATATCGAAGCCAATACTAGCATTGAATCGGGCGATCGCCGGGTGCAGGGCCGATTCAAATCTTTGACTCCAAGTTTTTTGTTGTGTTGTCATTGCTCAAGCTAAAACTAGATTATATATCTCTTGCAGAAGTCTATAAAAACCGGTTTGTAGCAAAGACTAAAGTCCTTCCTCCGGTTTGTAGTCAGGACTTTAGTTCTCCCTCCCAAATTCGGCAATAAAAAACTCAAGTCCTGACTACCAACTTTTTATACATCTGTTGGCCCGAAAAAACTGAAGTCTTGACTACAAAACTGTGAAACTTTTGCTGCATCAGAAAAAAGTGAACTTTGGGCTAAAAACCTTTTAAATCCGTTCCCGATACCTTCAAAGACAAGAACTCTAACGAATAATCCCTTTAATGAACCAGCCAACAAAAATACCTATAATAAAAGCTCCTATTTGACCAGTCGAAACAAAATTGTTCCAAGCTTCCTGGACATCCGCAAAAATGTCGTAGGTTTGACCCAAAAGCACCGTCGAACTCAAATGAGATTTCAAAACTAACAGGTCAGCAGCATCGTTCCAATTAATCGAGCTGGTTAATCCAGCAGTAATTTCCGGCATTAAACTAACTATCATGGTGATTTTCCCCTGCTAAAGCTGTTAGCCTAAGTACAACCAGTGTCATGTCATCTTCATTGCGATTGCCAATGCCGATAAACTGGTGAACCCGAGCGAACAAATAATCCAAAATTTCTTCAGAATGCTGATAATTTTGACAGGCCCACTGAAAAGCAGAGGTCAAGTTATCCTCATCAAACCGATCGCCCCTTTGATTAGCAGCATCCGTAAATCCGTCTGTGTAATAAATAATAGTATCTCCTGGCTGCAATTGAACATGGGCTTCTTGGTAGTGGGAATCTGCATCCAGCCCAATTAACATTCCCTCCAAAGTATCGAGCTGAAGAATCGAATTAGTTGCAGCTTGCCACAGCAAAGGCGGATGGTGAGCAGCATTGCTGTAAGACAAAACGCGAGTTTTCGGGTCATACTCCGAATAAAACAGAGTCACAAAACGGTGGGAATTTTCCAAATCCGCGTGCATTACCCGGTTTAAATGTTGCAAAATTCTCGCAGGCGAGTGCCGGTTCAAAACCTCGGCCCGCAGCATACCCCGTGTCATCGTCATCAACAGGCCAGCCGGCACTCCTTTGCCCATCACGTCGCCGATCACAATGCTCCAACGGCCCTTGTCGATTTTGGACTTGAGATTTTTAATCAGGGATGGGGGGTGTTCCCCCTCATCTTCCTTGCCGATCGGGTCATAGTCAGCGGGAATAAAATCATAATAATCTCCGCCGACTCTGCTAGCAGTTTGGCAGCGGGCGGCCACGTCAAGGCCGGGAATTTTCGGACAACTGCGGGGTTGCAGCCGCAATTGAATTTCCGCCCCGATTTCTAACTCTCTGTCTAAGCGGTCTTTTTCAGCCAACTTAACAGTAAGTTCGTCTTTGCAAATCGCCACGGCGGTTTGATCCGCCACCAACCGAACTAATTTCTGTCTGCTGGGAGTCCAGAGATATTGCGGGTCACTGCTAAAAACGTACAGCCGTCCGCATTCCAAATTCTTAACTAAAATTGGCGCCCCAAACAAATGAACATCCGGGCCCAAATAACGGCCGACTTGCAGGTCGAGACTAGAGGTTTGCCCAGAGGTTTCCGAAAAAGATGCAGCATTCGCCCCCGCACCTGCTGTAGCTTGCCTGGTGGCTATTTCCAGCGCTTTTCGCATATCTTGGCACTGCCGTCCTTCCTGACAGTGCAACTGCTGGAACCTGACTTGACCGTTGGGTTTGAACAGCACTAAAGCTCCCCCGTCGGCGTCAGTAACGCGAGTCGCCACCAAAGGCACCAACTCCAAAAATTGGTTGAGATTGTTAAAACTGCGCAGGGCAAATCCCAGCGAACCCAACATATCTTGAACGTTGTGCTGGTATCGGTGCAAACGCGCCACCAGTTCTTTGAGGGCAAATACTGGCGTCGCGTCGGTGGAATTGCGACCCGGAGGGCGGTCAGCAGGTTGAGGTGAGGGTCGAGGCAAAGGCACAGCAGTCATATTAAATTTGTGATTTTCGATCTTAGATGGAAAAGGAAGGATTGAGGACTTACGGGCCACTTGAACAGAAACCCGTTTTTTTTCGAGCAAATAGTTTGCTTTGAGCAAGTAAGTTGGGCACGCCGGGCATTGGTATCAACTTAAGTCTGAAATTCTTAAGAAATCTCGTTTATAGCTGAGTCTATATCCCCCTAAATCCACGGCGCTTGCTTTACTTGGGGGCCCAACCGACCCCAGCGGCTCCCCGAATCGTTGCGGGGACTTTGAACATTTCCTGCCCCCCCGACTATCAGGGGGGGCGCCAGGGGGATCGGCAAGACTGTGTAATCAGACAGCAGACTGATACTAAATTTGAGCTTAATTTGACACGCTAATGACGAGGGCTTTGATCCCAACCAAGTAATAACTGAACGAAGGTATTGTGTCTAGATATTTAGTTTTTACTCGCCACCGGGTGGCGATCGGCGCAAGTCCTGCGATGGTAGTTTGAGGTTAAGGATTTGAGATTTTGAATTTCTGTATCCGCCTCCAAAAATTGGGACGACCACAGATACCTCATCAATCTAAAATCTAAAATCTAAAATCTAAAATCGAGTAGGGCTTCCACAAATTCGTAACTAGAAAACGGACGCAAGTCTTCGATGCTTTCCCCGACCCCAATAAAGCGGATTGGCAGACCAAGCTGCTGCACTACTGCTAGGGCAACACCACCTTTAGCAGAACCGTCGAGTTTTGTCAATACTACTCCGCTTAATTTTGCCGATTCTGCGAATACTTCTGCCTGTCGCAAACCATTTTGACCCAGTGTGGCATCCAAGACCAGTAGAGATTCTACGGTAGCGCCTGGGGCTTTCTTATCTACAATGCGACGGATTTTACTTAATTCGTCCATCAGATTTTTTTTGTTTTGCAGGCGGCCTGCGGTGTCTACGATCAGCAGTTCTGTGCCTCGGGCGCTGGCGGCGGCGATCGCATCAAACACGACAGCAGCCGGATCGGTATTTTTCCCGGGATTGGCAATAATTTCGACCCCACTGCGGGAACCCCAAACTTTCACCTGTTCGACGGCGGCGGCGCGGAAAGTGTCGGCTGCAGCAATCAGGGTTTTGTAGCCGGATTTTTGAGCAACGTGGGCTAGTTTGCCGATCGTCGTAGTTTTGCCCGCACCGTTGACTCCTACGATTAACCAGATGTTGAAAGTGTCTTTTTCCGGGGCAAATGTCAGGCTGTAGGCGGGATTGCCGGCGGCGGTGGAGGCACAGGGAGCGTCGAGAATGTCGCGCAGGATGGTTTTGAGGTAGGCTAGAGCCTGTTCTGGCGGCAGCACTTCTTGTTTGAGTCTTTCTTGGAGGCGAGTGATAATGATGTCGGTGGCTGCGACTCCGACATCGGCTTGTAGCAGCAAAGTCTCAATTTCCGCTACCGCGTCTTGATTGAGCGGACCTTGACCGACGATCGCCTTTAGTTGATTAATTAAGCTGCGGCGAGTTCTTTCTAAGCCTTTCCGCAGTTTTTGCAGCCAAGTGATTTCTTCAACAGATACTTGGTCTGGGCGGCGGCCTTGACTGGCTAAGATTTCTGAAGACCACAGGAAGCCTTCGTCAAAGGCGAAACCGGGAATTTCTTCGATAATTGCCGCTCTCTCGGCGGCGGCTGCAATTGCCTCTGGTTCTTCAATTGCGGTTTCTTTGAGGCGTTCGATGCGCTCCATGCGATCGGCCTGAGCTCTGGCCCAAAACGGCAGGGCTTCCGCTGCTGCGCCATCAGATGCGAGTGATTCGGTTTCTACAACCTCAGTTGCAGGTTCGGCAATTTCTATATTTTCTGCTTTAACTTCTAATTGTTGAGCAATAGGTGCAATGTCGATCGCCCCGGCAGTTGGTTGCAGACTTTCGGGAATTTCTGCGGGCGTTGCTGCATCGAGTTCGATCGCATCGGCAGCTTCAAGTGCCCCTGGTGCTGCAATTTCTGGAACTTCTGCAACAGTTGGTGCTGTGGGTGCTGGTTCGAGTTCGTGAGCCTCCATTGCTTCAATAGTCGGCGCTTCTGCAACTTCTGCAACTGTGGCGATTTCTGTGGAGGCTGCTGTCACCTCGGGCGCTGCTGTCTCGGAAACTTCTGTTTCAGGCTGTTGCTGTTTTTGAATATTTTTGTAAGCAGCTTTAGCCCAATTGAGATAATCTTCGGCTACAGCGGGAGAGCTTTGCTCTGCTGCTGCATCTGTTTGAGGCTCAACCGGTACGGATTTGGCCGGCTCATCTTGGGGCTGTTCGGGGGGTGTCTCTTTTTCTGAAGATTTGCTTTCGCTGTACTGGCGACGAAACCAATTAAAAACCATAGGAAATTGGGAATATAGTTATTAGTCCCTAGTTTAGAGCGGATTGCCGATTGCTGATTGGTGTGATTGCGGATTGCTAATGACTCTGGGTAAGGTGCGCGGCCGGAAGAGCACCCTACAGACTGCGGGGTCAGGTGCGCGGCCGGAAGGACACCCTACAGACTATTGAGTGATGATTGACGACTACTGATTAACAACTTCTGCATTGATTTTATCGACTACTCGGCGGAGGACTCCGTTGATGAAGCGATGTCCTTCGTCGCCGCTGTAGCGTTTTGCAAGTTGGACGGCTTCGCTGACGCTGACTTGTTCGGGTAAGCCGAGATATAGCATTTCGGCGATCGCGATTCTCATGATATCTCGATCGATCCGGGCCAACCGTTCTATTTGCCAGTCTACCAGCGCTTCCGAGAGCAATTCGTCAATTTGAACACGGTTAGCGCTGACTTTCGTCAGGATTTGCAAAGCATAGGTACGGACATCTTGCTGGTTGGCTAGCTGGATCAGTTCTGGAAACTCCATTGCTGAACCGAGACGGTTTATCGCGGTTTGGGTGAGTTCCACTGCTTCCCGCACCATTGCCCTAGAACTTTGTATATCGGCGGCGCGGATTTCGCTAGCCAGCAGTTTGTCGCTACTCCGCTGCACTTCGGATGCTGCTGCTTCTAGGGCTTCTTGAACTTCTATTGTCAGGGCGCGGATGGCGGCGATGACAACATCTTGCAGTTTCTTGGCTTCTAACAGTTCTGGATTCGCCGGCAGTTGGCTGATGCCGAGGAGTGCCAGTTCGCGTGCTGTTTCGCGGGCTTTTTTCATAATTTTTAGATAGGAATTGAGAATTTAGGAAGTTTTTCGATCGCGCGGACTTGAACTTTAGCAGAAAACTCAACTAAAAGCGTTACAATACCAGCCCTCTGACTCGCCAGTGGCGGGTAGTTTACAGATACTTCGCCCTCAAACCCAAGATTTATGCTCGAAACCGGGTTTCTGAGTATAGGCTTTCTCGGTTTGGGCTGGTTTTGTCCAAATATTATCTGCTATCGGGAAAGTTTACACGGCCTTACGGGCCACTAAAGATGTCTGGGTTCACTCTTCTTCGACTGGGACCGGCTGGTATCTTGATTCGGATACTAAGGGTTCGAGTGTTTTGCCCTTGATCTTTTCCGGGGTTACTGGAACTGAGTTGCTGGGGTTGACGATGCCACCAGAGATGATGACTTTAAAGGCATCTTCGATCGACATTGACAAATTGACTAAATCTGCCTCCGGGACTATAGCGTACCATCCAGTGGTGGGGTTGGGAGTCGTGGGGATGAAAATGCCGATCGGAGTTTCGCCCGACAGGTGAGGCGGCATATCGTTAGTCTCGATCGTACCGGTCACAAAAGCTAAAGTCCAGATTCCCCGGCGGGGATATTCCACCAACACCACGCGGCGAAATTTGTCGTTTGATTTGAGGAGAGTTCCCAGCAGTTGTTTGAGGGTTTTGTAAACCGAACCCGCTAAGGGAATTGCCTGCAACAGCCGTTCGCCAAAATCTAGCAGCCACTTGCCGAAAATGTTGCGGGCCATTAAACCGATGATTAAGATGCTCAGCAGGGGTACAGCCAGACCTACTAAGAGATTTAGCAGATTCACCAAAATCGGGTTGAGTCCGTCAAAAGGGTTGATCTGCTTGGGAATTTTGGTAAGAAAATTGATCACCCAACTAGCGACGGTAATTGTCAGCCAGATGGTGGTAGCTAAGGGTATCACTACCAGCAGACCTGCGATCAGGTCGTTTTTTAAGTCTTGTTTGATGCGTTGGAGCACGGCGGGTCAAATCTCCTCGTAACTGATTGCCAATAAGGTGAACAAACCTGAGAGTGACGACTCAAGCGCCCTAACTCGTAGACGAGTATAGGGTGGACTGCTGAGCTAATCCTGCGTCTACATAGGAAACACACAGGCTCGCTTTAATCACTGTCCGCCCGACTGCAAAGTTTTTAACATTAATCGCAGCATTCACATCCCGATCCAATTCCCAACCGCAGAGGTGGCAATTATGCCATCTGTTTGCCAGAGTTTTAGGGATGCGAGTACCCCAACTAGAACAGTTTTGGGTAGTGCCGTTTGGATTCACAGCTACAGTCATCTTGCCAGCACTTTGGGCCTGGCAAGCCACAATAGCTAGAAATTCACTCCAACCAGCATCTAGAATAGATTTCGCCAACCTACTTTTCGCCCAACCTTTTACATTCAAGTCTTCAAAGCCAATTAGGTCGTACCTTTCAAGTAATGGCTTTGCCGTCTTGTAATGAAAATCTTTACCACCTTGCCTAGCCACTTTCTGATGATGTCTTGACAAACGTTTAACCGCCTTACCTCTGCGATTACTGCCTTTCTTCTTACGAGAAACAGACTTGTTTAATCGCTTTTTCACCTGTCCAGCTTTCCTGGCAAACTGAGGGATTGGCACTGTATCGGCCTCACTGGTATTCAACAACTCATTGAGTCCCATATCAATGCCCGCTAACTTTTCACGATTGAAGTCAGGGCTAATTACTGGCACTGATTCAGCTTGCAAAGTTAAGGTCACATAGTAGCCATCAGCAGCAAATACGATAGTCGCAGTTTGGATTTTGAAGCCATCAGGAATAGGACGATACAAAATAATCTTCACATCACCAATTTTTGCCAATGTGATGCGATTACCTTTAATGCAGTCCTGCTTCATCTGGGTGTAGGTTAAGCAGCGATCTCTGCCTCTACCTTTAAATCTTGGCTTGCCAGAAGGCTTACCTGACGAATCCGCCTTGATATACCCGTCAAAAGCTTTCTTGACTTTCTCAATAATGCAATTGAGCAATACATGAGAGTGAATGCCTGCGTATTCAGGGAATAGCTTTTTGGTATTCAGTAAGTCTTTCTTCTGCCAATAACAGTCAGGTTTTTTGACTATTGGAGCGATACTGCATGATACAAGAGAGCAAGAATTAACCGGGCTTCGATTAAACTCAAACCAGTTGAACCGCTCTGCCCGCCTCCAGTTATACTGCATACGCAACAAGCTTAGCCAATCCTCAAATTGACTGGCTTGCTCTTTGTTGGGGCGTAATTTGTACTGATGGGCTGTTATCATGACATAATTGTACCATATATAAGCCAGTAAATACAATGAAAAAGATTACTTTTCAGCTTTCGGACAAGGAGTTTGAATTGCTTGAATCATATTGTAGTGAGACAGAAAGAGGTAAAACAGAAGTTTTAAGGGAGTTGATAAGAGGCTTAAAAGTTACCTCTAAAAGCGAAGATAATTGTTCCTCTGCGGGGTATCGAACCCCTTGACTCACGCGCCTTTCATCCCGACGCTCACCTGAAGACAGGTAGAGCGCGGGGCTTCCCGTTTAGCAGAAGGAAGAAACTACACGGGCCAAGAGTGAAATTCACCATTTTTATGGTCTTCTATCCGACCTTTCCACCCCCTTTGTTCAGGGAAGAGTTAGGGGGTAGTAACTCGTTGTCCTGTACTTGTATTGTAAAGAATTATTGCAAATTAGGGGCTGTCTTTAATATGCGTGCTCCCTGAACCACTTTACCCTATTGTATATTTTAAGACAATTTAGCTCGGACGTGAACAAATAAGCTCACAGCAGCGTTGAGGCTGCAGGAGGCGGGACGTGTCCTGTAGAGGGCTTTTGGGCTTCTTCCACCCATGAATTTTTAGGGTGGCGGGGCTAAGCTGCTGCACCATCCTAGATTGTCTATTATGTTCGAGGGGGAGAGGGCGAGAAGGGGAGAGGGGGAGAGGATTTGATGAGTGGGGAATACGGCATTGAAATAATGCAGTTTAATAAATGCAGAACACCCCACAGGGAAAATCAAATTTTTGTGGAACAAGCCGAAAAAGCTGTGATTGAGAAAGGTGACATATTTTAGGTAACTTGTGTAAAAGATAAGGTACTTGTTAGACTACTTGACTATAGTTTGAAAAACCGTAAAATATACAGTCATAGACGCATTTCGACTCCTCGAAACCTGTTTTTTTACGCCCGTGTGCGGGTTCGGGCGAAGTCTAATCGTTTATCACATCAAACCCGGTTTCTGGGTCCCCATGGACCCCGAACTAATATAGTAAAATTTATTTCCGGTGGTGGGAGGACCCAAAAAATAGCTTATGTTTAAGACAGCAGGACTGTTTGAAGAAAACCCTATTCAGGGAAATGTTGCGGGTGTTTCAGCGGAAATATCAGACTTATTTGGCAGTAAGTTCGATCGCTTAAATCCGAGTAGCAAAATTGCCGTCGGCCATACCAATGTTTTATTTGATACCAGCTACAATTTGACTCAAAAACCACATAGGGCGACCGCTGTGACTGGTAGTGCGATCGACCTTTTGGATCCATTCACCAACTTCAGTCTCCCATCGTCAGGAGGCGACAATCTTAAATTTGATAGTAGTCTAAAATCCCAGACCGATGTCTCCCCTCAAGTTCAGAGAGACGAACTGACAGGGATGGATTTTGCTGTTCCTGATACTGGTGACGGCCCCGAACTCGCGCCCTCCCGAACTTCTTCCCTATTACCTTCAGAAAAATGGGCTTTCAGTTTTAAAGATTACACCATCGACCACCAAGGTTTAAACACCCTAAACATCAAAATTGATTACGGCTTAAAACCGGGAATTACCCAGAACGAATATCCAGATTTTGTGCCAATTTACAAAAGTATTGATAACTTCCTAATTAACTACCCGAACGAAACAGATTTTTGGGAAATTGTTAACAAAAATTTGACCGAAAAGGTGCTTGAGGAAAATCCGGTACTGACAGATCTTAGCATTCAACTTGAAGTTTTGCCAACAGACAGATTGCCCTACGATCGAACAAGTACAGTTTTCCGCAGCCGTTCCGGTCAACTAAAAGAAGATGGGAATTTTTCCTTGGAAGACTACGCAATTAATCACCAAGGATTGAACAAGATCAATATTGATGTAGGTTACCAGTACAAGCCGGAAATCACCCCAAATGAATATCCAGATTTTCGGCAAATTTACAATAGCGTTGATAACTTTTTAACCAACTATCCCAACGAAAATGATTTTTGGGAAATTGTCAATAAAAACTTAACTCAAAATATCCTCAACGAAAATCCTACATGGGCGGCAATTGATATCAACATTAACGTTTTGCCAAGCCAAAGCTTGCCCTACAACCGCACCAGCAAAGTTACTCGCACTCAACCCAGCAATCCTCAAGGAACTTTCCTAGTTAGCAATAGCAGGGGAAATAATGTACTTCGGTTTGACGGCAATACCGGTAATTATCTAGGCGAATTTATTCCAGCGGGAAGCGGCGGTTTGCCCAATCCAGATCAGATCGTTTTTGGGCCAGATGGCAATGGCGACGATCGGTCGGACATTTACCTTGCTAGCGGCGACAATCCCGGAAATTCCGCAGAACCGACAGCATCTGCCGTATTGCGGTATGACGGAATTACTGGCGCATTTATTGACAAGTTTGTCGGTGATAATCCGAACACGGCGGCAGATGAAACTGGCGGATTGTTTCGCCCTTACGGTTTAGCTTTTGGGCCTGACGGTAATTTTTATGTCAGCAGTTTTTTGAGCGACCAAATTCTCCGATACAACGGCAAAACAGGACAGTTTATTGATGTATTTGCTTCGGGGAACCAGCAAGCGGGAGGATTGAATGGCCCGAACGGTTTACTGTTTGCTCCTGATGGCAATTTGTACGCGACAACGCAGGGGAGTGTGGCTCGCGATGGTAAAGCAGATTATAGCGCAATTTTCCCCAGTCAGGTGCTGCGTTACAACCCGCAAACCGGGCAGTCAAGTATCTTTGCTTCGCCCGATCCTTCGCCTCGCAGTCAGGGATTTACAAGTCTTTTGGGAATGGCAATCGGCCCGGCTGACGGCGACCTTTATGTCAGCGATTTTGCTAACGATATCAGGCGCTACAATTTAAAAACCGGGGAATTAGTCAAGGTTTTATCTACCAATTATACTGATACTTCGCCCAGTAGCAATTATTTAGGTAGTTTGGCCTTTTCGCCGATCGGCAATTTGTTTGTACTGGGCTTTGACAACCGCGCTAATGCTAACGAGGCCGGCGCTGTTTTGCGGTATGATGGCAAGACTGACGAACCGCTGCCAATATCGGCAAATCCTGGGTCGAGTAACAGTTCTATTTTTGTCCCTCCCGACAGCAAGCTAAAGCGTCCAATAGGAATTGCTTTCTTTCCATCCGATGCTCAACTGACGCAGAAATGGAATTTTACAGTGGCAAATTACCCAATCAATCATCAAGGGTTAAACAACCTGAATATTGATGTAAATTATAAGTACAAAGACGGGATTCAAAATTATCAGTATCCTGATTATGTGCCGATTTACAAGAGTATTGAAAATTTTTTAGTCAACTACCAAAACGAAACGGATTTTTGGGAAATTGTTAACAAAAATTTGACAGAAAAAGTGCTTGCTGACAATCCGACCATTTCGTCGCTGACGGTTAATTTGGATGTTTTACCCACGAACCGATTGCCTTACGAGCGCAGCAGTACCGTTACTCGCACTCAAGATGGTAAATTAGGTGAAGCCTGGGATTTCAAGATTCCTAATTACTCGATCGATCACCAGGGTTTGAATAACCTCAATATTGATGTCAAATATCAGTACAAACCCGGAATTACCCAGGATGAATATCCAGATTATGTGCCGATTTCCACAAGCATCGACAATTTCTTGACTAATTACCCCAATGAAACGGATTTCTGGGAAATTCTTAATAAGAGTTTGACGCAACAGTTGCTGGCCCAAAATCCGGCTTTGGATTCCTTGCAAATTGGTCTGGAAGTTTTGCCGACTAATAGATTGCCTTACAATCGAGCTAGTATTGTGTCGCTCGCTTAGCCTCTAATTGAAAATTAGATGGACAAATTTTGACAAAAATACATACTTACCTACTGTAAGAGTACGGCTAACTACGCTGTGTAGAAACCGGGTTTTTGCGCGTCCAAGACTAACGCATTTAAGTTATTTTTTGCAAAAAAAAAAACACACATTTTTTTTTTAGAAATCCGGTTTCTGAATGAGTGCGAGTTCGCCAAGCTCCATCTTGGGATAGATGCCTGTGTTCCCCTGCATTGGATATATAAATAGTTATAGACGCAAATAAGGTCAAAAACTAGGTTTTAGGGTTAACATCGATCGCTCACAACCTTTGATTTTGACTCTTAACCGGGTTTTTGTGCCTCCCGGACTCAAAAAGATAGTTTTTTTTATCAGCTCTCGCGATCCACCCGCAAACCGGGGCAGAGGTTCCAGCAGACAGGGGAGCAATTTTTGATCTTTTCTTTAGATCGGCGATCGAAATTGAACTCAACGACATCGCCAAATACTTTGCTAAACTTACTCAGAGTTAATCTTTACAGGAATTTTTACTGTGGAAAATTGCAGAGTAGGGAAAATTAGTTGGAGTATTAAATAAGTCTAGCGATCGAAACTTTACCCCATCAAACACAACTTTAGGTAGGTCTAAGTATGTTTGCTATCAAACGAGAACTCAAATTAAATAATAGAGAAGCGACCTTGATGGCGAAACACGCAGGATTGAGACTGGTTGTTTTTTATATGGGATTGAGTCTTCGGACTCAGATGTATGACCGCGTCAAGCTTTCCGACTCGAAAGTGATTAACGAACTCAAAAAAGTTTTAACCAATCACGTCAAAAAACAAGGGGGATTTGCTTGAATGAATCAATTGTCTAGCCGAGTATACAAAAACACATTAATTGATTTAAAGGATGCTTTTAATCGGTATCCCTCATTCAAGTGGGCCCATCCCACATTCGCTAGTGGTCGAGATCGTCAATCATTTACAGTAGAGTCGTCAAGCCCAAAGGTTGTACTGAATGCTGGGAATACAATTAAAATTCCTACAGTAGGGACATTCCCAGGTCATGAACCACTGGAATGTGGTTTGGTTTCCCAGATTTTTACCCTATCAAAAGGAGGAAGTCGTTGGTTTGTCTCATTCTGCGTTGACGCGGAGCGCAAAGAAGTCCAACAAACCAAAGAATCAGTAGGTCTTGACCTAGGAATTAAAGCCTTTGCTACGAGGTCAAAACATCAAGTTTTTGATGCACTAAAACCGTTAAAGCAAGCCAAAAACAACCTAGCAATAAAAGGTCAAGCTTCAAAAAAAGTAAAAGACTCTAAGAACCAATGCCAAACCTACAATAAAATGATGCGGATTCAATCGCGGGTATCTGGCATTCGTAAGGAGTTATTACAAAAGTTGACAACTCCCACAGTTAAAAGTTTAAAACTGATTAAGATTGGCGAGTTGAATGTAAAAGGGATGATGGCTAATCCTAGACTTGGCTTGGCTATATCTTACCTGGGCTTTGATGAATTCAGGTGTCAACTTGAATAGAAGTGCAAGATGTATGGAGCGACAAGAGGGCTAGTCGATCGATGGTTTTCTAGTTTTTTGACTAGCTCGATCTGTGGTAACAAACAAGATATGCCAGTTTCGTATCAGGACTTATGATTGTCCATCCTGCGGTATCTCGATTGACTGTGATTTAAACGCCAGTATCAACATTTTGGAACTGGGAACCCTTGGCAGCCAGGGGGATAGCCTACTTATCTTGGGATAGCCGACTCTCTCCACTACGTTGGGTTCAACAGCGTAGGAATTAAACACTAATTATCTCAAGACGACTTTTGTTAAGTTTAGATAGATTTTATGAAGCAGTAAAGAATGGAAATATTCAAGGGATTTTGAGGAAATATTTAAGTAAAATATATTTCAATAGTCCGGACTGTTTTTAGTTCGGAGGCTAAAACCCTGGATTTTCCGTTGGTAGCGAAGGTGCCTTGGAGCCTTGAAACCCTTATTTTACGGTTGGCAATCAAATACTGTCCGCATTACTGATATTTAAGTAAAAGGAATTTTTGTGAAAAAGCTCAATATCCTCTTAGTAGAAGACAGCCCCCTAGATGCCGAACTGATTGAGGCATATCTAACCGATGGCGGTCTAGAATTTTCTCTGGTGTGTGTGGAAACTCGGGAAGACTTTGCCACGGCGCTGGAAAAACACTGTTTTGACATTATTTTGGCAGATTATATGCTGCCTTCTTTTAACGGAGAAGTAGCGCTGGAAATCGCCCGCGCTACTTGTCCGGGAGTGCCGTTTATTTTTGTGTCGGCTACTTTGGGCGAGGAAGTGGCGATCGAGACTTTGAAAAGCGGCGCTACTGATTATGTTCTCAAACGCCGTTTGATGCGCCTGGTGCCGTCGATTCAGCGGGCCCTGCGGGAAGTTCAAGAACGGAACGATCGCAAGCAAGCCGAAGCACAGCAGCAGGAAAGCGAAGCTCGATTTCGGATTATGGCAGATACCGCGCCGGTGATGATTTGGATGTCGGACACTGACCAACTTGGGGATTACTTTAACAAAGTTTGGCTGAAGTTTACGGGTAGAACTTTGGCGCAAGAAATGGGCAGTGGTTGGATGGAAAGCTTGCACCCCGATGACTTGCCAGAATGCCGGGATATTTACCGGAAAGCTTTCGACGATCGCAGCGAGTACCGGGTTGAATGCCGCCTGAGGCGCTATGACGGGGAATACCGCTGGGTTTTGGGTACGGGCGTACCCCGGTACAGGCCCGATCGCACTTTTGCAGGTTACATCAGTTCTTACATCGATATTAGCGATCGAAAACTGGCCGAACAAGAACGCGCTGCCGCTTTGTCGCGCGAACAAGCAGCCAGGTTGCAAGCAGAAGAAACAGCAAAAGCGCTGCAAGCGGCAAATGGTCGAATTACTAACATTCTCGAAAGCATTACCGACGCTTTTATCGCGATGGATTTAAAGGGGAACTACACCTATGCCAACCTAAAAGCTCAAGAGCTTTTAGGCAAGTCCAAAGCCGAGTTGATCGGTAAAAATGTTTGGGAGATATTTCCCTGGGCTGTGGATTTACCGTTTGCCAAAATGGTTGCCAAAGCATTAGCAGAAAAGGTAACGGTCGAGTATGAAGAATTCGTGCCGTTATGGAATAAGTGGTTGAAGGTGCGTTTTTATCCTTCGGATTCGGGTTTGTCGGCTTACATCCAAGACGTTAGCGATCGCAAGCAAGCAGAATCTGCACTCCAAGCTAGCGAAGAAAAGCTGAGAATGTTGGTCGAAGCTAACTTGATGGGGATTATGTTCGGGGATGTTAAGGGCGGTATCATGGAGGCCAACGATGAATTTTTGCGGATAGTTGGTTACACGCGGGAACAGTTGCAGCGCGGGGAATTAAACTGGATTGACATGACGCCGCCGGAGTACCAGTCTCTCGACGAGAAGGGGATTGAAGAGGCACAAGCAACGGGGGCTTGCACTCCCTATGAGAAGGAATTCAGGAGGAGAGACGGCAGCCGGATTCCGGTGTTGATCGGATATGTTTTGCTGGCCCAAAAGCGGCAAGAATCTGTGGCTTTTATTCTCGATTTGACGGTTGGCAAGCAGTTGGAAAGAGAACTGCACGATCGAGCCCAGGAATTGGCCAGGGCGAACCGGATTAAAGACGAGTTTCTGGGAACTTTGTCCCACGAATTGCGGACGCCGCTGAATGCGATGCTGGGATGGGCGCAACTGCTGCGCAACCGCAAGTTTGACGAAAAAACAACTGTTCGGGCTCTGGAAACGATCGACCGCAATACGCGCTCGCTGGCAACTCTGATCGAGGATTTGTTGGACGTGTCGCAGATTATTAATGGCAAACTGTCGCTGAATTTGCGGTGGGTGGATTTGGTTGCGACTGTTGAGGCTGCGATAAAGACTCTCGCGCCCGCGATTGGGGCAAAAAATATTGAAATTGTGACGGATTTCGACAAAACTGCGGGGCGGATTTTTGGCGATTCGGGCCGCTTGCAACAGGTGGCGTGGAATTTGCTGTCGAATGCGATTAAGTTTACTCCCGATGGCGGACAGGTGAGGGTGGCGCTGCGGAGGCTGGAGGGGACTCGGGCCCCTGAGGAATCCCCTTGCTGTAAAAAATTGTCGCCCGCTAGTGTGGAACTTGAGGTGAGTGACACGGGACAAGGGATTACGGAAGAGTTTTTGCCCCACGTTTTCGATCGCTTCAGCCAAGCTGACAGTTCTACAAAGCGACCTTACAACGGATTGGGTTTGGGTTTGGCCCTAGTGCGCCATTTTGTGGAAATGCACGGGGGGACGGTGCAAGCGGAATCGGCCGGGAAGGGACAGGGAGCGAGCTTCTTGGTGAGATTGCCAATTAAACAGCCGCATAGCGACTGCGGACTTTCTGGTTCCGGGTCCGAGGAGTTTGGGGTTCCTCAAAGCAAGGCCCAAGCCCGTGTAAATAAGTCTTTTGTCAGCAGCAATCTTTCTGGAGTGCGGGTGTTGGTGGTGGATCTCGATGCGGATTCCCTGGGTTTTGCGCGTACAGTGCTCGAAGATTGCGGAGCCCAGGTGGAGACTGCTAGCTCGGGAATGGAAGCCCTGGAGGCGGTTGAAAGGCTGAATCCGGATGTGTTGGCGATCGATATCGAGATTCCGGCCCCTGATGGAGAGGCTCTGCTGCCGCAAGTGCGATCGCTTGTGGCGGACAGGGAAATTCCGGCGTTGGCGTTCACGGCCGTTGGTAGGGTAGAGGAACGGGTACGGGCGCTGCAGCAAGGTTTTCAAATTTACGTGCCCAAGCCGATCGAGCCTGTTGAGTTGGTCGCGGTGGTGGCAAGTTTGGCGGCGCGATCGAACGATTTGACATTTGAGATTTGAGATTTGAGATTGACTCCGGCAGGACGGATGTCCGAATTAGAGCTAATTTGTCAGGCCCTAAAATTTATCAATTTAATTTAGGTCAAAATTTTTAGCTTTTGAGCACAGGTGCAGGGACGATCGCCCTTAACAGTATCTCCTCATATCAATTCCGGCAGTCCGGCCGGAATGATATCAAATTCGCGCTTCAAAAGTCGGGCGTAAAGTCGAATCCCGAGGCCAACAAATAATTCGCGCAATTTTCATTTTTTTGACCCCTTCTTCAACAGTCAACAATGCCGACGGTGCAGCCGGAATCGATATCAAATCTCAAGTTTAGCAACTAGGTACTCGATCGAGAATGACTAATTTTCACAATTAAACCTAATTTGTCAAGTGCCAAAAGTTATAAATTTAATTATCGAACGATTTTAGATTTTAGATTTTAGATTGACTCCGGCAGGACGGGTGTATGAATTAGAGCTAATTTGTCAAGCCCCAAAAGTTATAAATTTAATTTAGGTCAAAATTTTTAGCTTTTGAACACAGGTGCAGGGACGATCGCCCTTAACAGTATCTCCTCAAATCTCAAGTTTAACAAGTAGGTACTCGATCGAGCATGACTCGCCATAACAATTAAACCTAATTTGTCAAGCCCCAAAAGTTATAAATTTAATTTAGGTCAAAATTTTTAGCTTTTGAGTACAGGTGCAGGGACGATCGCCCTTAACAGTATCTTCTCAAATCTAAAGTTCAGCAACTAGGTGCTTCATTTGAAAAATATTCGGCCGGGGGTCAATGCTTCTGACACTCCTCTATTTCCGGCCGTGCAAGGATTTTTTTGCTCTTTGAGGTCGAGTGGTTGCCCGGTTCCCACTATCGACGGCTAGATACCAATTGCACCCGACCGGCATCCATTTCATCCATTAATAACTCTAAAGCCTCATAATCAATATCCGAGATGTACCCCAAACGGGTGAGCTCGTAGTTGATTTCGTTTTCAATGTCAGGCGTCAACTGCTTAATGTAGAGGGCTTTTTCTACAAGTTGACGAATAGCATGAGTTGCTTGCATAGTAGGTCGGAGAACTCCGTACAATTTAATTTTCCTCTGAACAGTCTAGCGAGCGCGTGATCTAAATCAGAACTAACAAGTGATTTCAATTACATTGTTCAATTTAACCTAACAGCTAGGGCAGGGTCGAGCGCAATTTTTAAAGTTACCAAGAGTAAAGTGCTGCCATAAAGAAAAAATAGTATAGTAGCTTACTGTTCCTGGGCAAATCTTACGCAAACTTTCATAAAAAAGAGTCAATAAATAAAGATTCAGTAAAATTACTGAAAACAACTGCTCAGTTTCCCTCAGAGTAAGTTACGCTCAGATTTATTAACTCGGTTTAGGGTTACATCCATCCAGCGCAGTAGTTAAAAATACGTACTAACCACAGGTTTGACCTATGCAAACACTTCTTGCCCCTCAACCAATTACGGTGATTCGACCCCTAGACCACCTGAATGCAGCCACATCCGAAGAATTTGAACGGCAACTAATGACAGCAATTTCAGCCCTCGGGGTTGTAGCGGTACTGGTAGATTTTGCCGAAGTAACATTTATTGACAGTGCCGGTTTGATGGCATTGGTTTCGGGTCTCAAGCAGGCGAAAAAAATGGGGCGCAGGTTTAGTATTTGCTCGGTATCCCCCGGGATTAGGATGATTCTGGAACTCAGCCAACTCGATCGAGTTTTTAAGATATTTGAAAACGTCGATAGCTTTGAAGCAGAAAACTCCTGCGCCAACAAGCAGTGGTAGAGTCTGCTCACCGGCTTCAACAGGCAACAAAACACAGCAAATTCGGTTAAATGCCCCAAAAGACAGAGGACTGTCGTTGGCGTGTTGGCAAATTTTAAGGTAGGCTGCTTAAGAGTCGCAGATATTTAGCGAGTCGAGCCGTGGCAGTAAAAGTCGAAGAATTACTTACAGCAGAAATCAATCAGCCTGCTCGTTATCTGGGAAACGAATTGGGGGCTGCCCACAAGGATTGGGACGGGGCGTCTGTGCGCTGGGTTCTCACTTACCCAGAAGTGTATGAAGTTGGTGCTTCCAATCTCGGGCACATCATCCTTTACAACATTTTGAATGCTTTGCCGAGGCAGTTGTGCGATCGAGCTTATTTGCCCGCACCAGACTTGGCAGCAAAACTCCGATCGACTCAAACTCCCCTGTTTGCGGTAGAATCCAGGCGATCGCTCACAGAATTTGATATTCTGGGCTTTAGCCTCAGCTACGAACTCGGAGCAACAAACATTTTGGAAATGCTGGATTTGGCCGGCATTCCCCTAACTTGGAAAGAAAGAGCGACAAATGACCAAAACGGTCAAATGCCGCTGATTTTTGCTGGCGGGCAAACAGCAACTTCCAATCCCGAACCCTACGCTGACTTTTTTGACTTCATCGCTTTGGGAGATGGAGAAGAATTGCTGCCAGAAATTGGCTTGATTTTGGCATTCGGCAAAACTAATAATTTGAGCCGAGAAGCATTGCTGCTGGATTTAGCGCAAATTCCCGGTGTCTACGTCCCGCAATTCTACGATATGGCGGCCGACGGTTCTGTTCATCCCAACCGCCCGCAAGTTCCCCAGCGAATTCTGCGCCGCGTGGCGACTCCGATACCAGCTTATTCGACCGGCTTGGTTCCCTACGTCCAAACAGTACACGACAGACTGACAGTAGAAATCCGCCGGGGATGCACCCGCGGCTGTCGCTTCTGTCAGCCGGGAATGCTGACTCGTCCCGCGCGCGATGTCGAACCGCAGCAAGTCGTAGAGGCGATCGAACAGGGGATGCAAGCCACCGGGCACAGCGAGTTTTCCCTGCTTTCCCTCAGTTGTTCCGACTATCTGGCACTCCCAGCAGTCGGGATGGAAATCAAAAATCGCCTGAAAGATAAAAATATTTCTCTGTCTTTACCCAGCCAGCGGGTTGACAGATTTGACGATAATATTGCCGACATTCTCGGCGGTACGCGACAAGGCGGTTTGACTTTTGCCCCGGAAGCGGGTACTCAGCGGATGCGCGACATCGTTAACAAAGGTTTGACAAACGAAGAATTGCTCCGGGGTGTCAAAACGGCGGTAGATCGGGGCTGGGATAAAATCAAGCTGTATTTTATGATCGGTTTGCCGGGAGAAACAGATTTTGATGTTCTGGGCATCGCCGAAACAGTCCGCTGGCTGCACAGGGAATGCAGGCTCGATGGCCGGCGGGGACTGAATTTTAACTTGACAATTTCTAATTTTACGCCTAAGCCTCACACTCCTTTTCAGTGGCACTCGGTTTCTACTGCTGAGTTTTCCCGCAAGCAAAAACTCCTGAAGGGAGAATTTCGGGGGATGCGGGGCGTCAAGGTGAATTACACTGATGTGCGGATTTCGGCAATGGAGGATTTTGTCGGACGGGGCGATCGACGTTTGGCTGCTGTAGTCCGCCGCGCTTGGGAACTTGGCGCGGGTATGGATGCATGGTGGGAAAGTTTAGATCAGGCCTACAAAGCTTGGACTCAGGCGATCGATGAATCGGGTCTAACCTGGAAATACCGCAAAGTCGAAAGCGGCGAGTGGAATCTCTTTGAGAAGGAAGAGGAGAGGGAAGAAGGAAGAAGGAAGAAGGAAGAAGGAAGAAGGAAGAAGGAAGAAGGAAGA
>JAUBOM010000297.1:0-2866 GCA_036700245.1 Microcoleus vaginatus BM001213989 | reverse complement strand
GCATAGGGCATAGGGCATAGGGCATAGGGCATAGGGCATAGGGCATAGGCATAGGCATAGGACTCGCCCCCATACCTCACGACGCTTGAGAACCGCTATAGTTATCTAGGAGATTAGGAAAAAAAACAGCTATCCGTGTATCCTTGACTTCCGGATCGTGAATCAATGGAATGGGGAATTAGTGATGAGTTTGAGTTTCCTATTAAGTTCGATCGCACAACCAAATAAAATTGGTTTGTAGTAAAAACGTGAGCTACCAACCCTTGTGTACCTTGGGATACCTGAAAACCGCGATACAAAGTTATACCAAATCCGGCTTGAATACGCCGTTATTCTTTAGTCTCAAGCGAGCAGGAAAAAAGGCAAGTATAAGAGCGGTTTCAAGGGCCGAGTGCTATAAAGTTTTTCACCCGGATTGAGTATTGTGAGGAACGCCACAGAAGTTGCGATCTGCTGTGGCGTTTTGTTCGGAGAATAGGGGACTTTCGCCGCCAATTATAACCCTCAGAACGTCCTATCTATGATAGGAAATCCGAGGAGCCGATCGCGCCGTTAACCCCAACCAGATTCGCTAAAACCCGATCGGTTCCTGCTAGTCGCAGCAACGTACCGTTCGGAGTGGCGGTAAATTGCAACTGCTGGAAACTCAGCCCGTTGCTCAAAACAAACTTATCGACGCCTACCTCGAAGTTAATGACAGTATCAGTGCCGCCATCAGCCCTCAACCCAAATCGATCGCTCCCAATACCTCCAATTAAAGTATCATCGCCCAAGTCGCCAAACAGCCAGTCATCTCCAGCGCCCCCATTGAGAAGGTCGTTATCTTTACCACCAATCAGAGTATCGCTGCCAGCCTCTGCGTTGATAGTATCTTGCCCTTCGTTGCCGTAGAGCAAGTCATCGCCTGCACCGCCGTTGATGCAGTCTTGCTGGTCGTTTGCGCCCACCGAGACACCCCGGTTATCAGCACGATCGCCATAGATGGTATCGTTGCCCTCGCCACCGCAGAGTTCATCGCTGCCGTTACCGCCGTAAATCAAGTCGTCGCCACGATCTCCGTTTATGAGGTCGTTAGCTTTGCCGCCGTAAATCAAGTCGTTGTCTTCACCGCCACTGATGGTATCTTCAGCTTCATCGCCGAACAGCACATCAGCACCGGTGGCGCCAAACAGCAAGTCCCGGCCGCCAACATCTGTAGCTCGACTTCGAGCGGCGCCGTACATAGTGTCGTCGCCACTGTCGCCGACAAGCGTATCAGAGCCGAGTTCGCCCCAAATCAAATCCCGATCTTTGCCACCCCAAACACAATCATTGTCTTTACCTGCTTGCACGGTATCATTACCCTGGCCGCCGCCGATGATGTCGTTGTCGCCGCCGCCAAAGATTAAGTCTTGTTCGCCGATATCCCCGATTGACTGGGAACTGCCACTGTCGCCGAGCAGAGTATCGGCTCCTTCGCCGCCGTAGAGGGTATCAGAGCCTAATTGACCGTAGATCAGGTCATTGCCTTTACCGGAGTAAGCGCGATCGTTATCTTTGCCTGCAACGAGCGTATCGTCGCCTTGTTGGCCGTGGAGGAAGTCGTTGCCGAAGCCTCCGTACAGCAAGTCGCGTCCCTCGGAGTCGCTGGCCCTTTTGTCGCCGATGCCGCCAAACAAGGTGTCTGCCCCGATGCCACCAAACAAGGTATCGGAGCCGAGTTCGCCCCAAATCAAGTCATTTTCTTTACCTCCAAGGGCAATATCGTCAGCTTTGCCGGTATGGATGGTATCGTCGCCCTCGTTGCCGTTAATGAGGTCTGTACCGTTGCCTGCGAAGATTAAATCGCCATTGTTCTGAGCACTGCTGGAGTTATCGCTGCCGTTGTCTCCCAAAATCGTATCGGCGCCTAGATCTCCAAACAGGGTGTCAGAGCCTGAGTCGCCGGCAACCCAGTCGTTCTGTTTGCCGGAGAATACGATATCGTTGCCCTCGTCTCCGTAAACAATATCGGTGTCAGTGCCCCCAAAAATCGTGTCATTGTCTTCGTTTCCGTAAATTTCGTCCGCGCCGTCTTCACCTAAAAGCAGGTCGTTGCCTTCAAAACCGACGATTTTTTGGTTGCCCTTGGTGTCTACGATGAAGTCATCGCCGTTAGTTCCTTTGGTGGTTTGTCCCTCGGAAAATTGTGAAATCGGGCGGACAAATCCAAATGCGGGCGGTTGCTGCGGGGGCGCAAAGGTAATTCCCGGTTTTTCAATAATGGGCTGACACCCACAGTCGGTATCTGGTTCGGCGATCGGATTTGATACGATCGGCGGTGGTGGGGGCGTTAGTGTGGGCGTTGGTGTGGGCGTTGGCGCCACCCCCCGCAAGATAGCGACAACAGTAGCGGGAGTGGGACTGAGGGCGCCGCCGTTGTCTGTAGCGCTGTAGGTGAAAGTGGTTCCTGTAAAGTTGGCAGTCGTCAATAAAAATAGTTGCTGCAACTGTGCCGGAGTCAGGACTTGACCGGGTGTCACCGCAACGCCACCGTTGGCGGGATCTCCTAAATAAAGTACCGCTTGGTCTGCAGGGGGCAGGGTGTTGATGGTATAAGAGGCGATCGTCCCGTCGGTGTCGCTTCCTCCCAATCCCGTGACTAACGTGCTGCTGTTGGCCGCCAGGCTGGAGTTAACATTCTGGGCAACTGGCGGTAGGTTGTTCGTTGGAAGTATGACCCCCACAGTACCCGTAGCGGGACTGGTGGCGCCGCTGTTGTCTGTAGCGCTGTAGGTGAAAGAGGTTCCTGTAAAGTTGGCCGTCGTCAATACAAATAATAGTTGCTCCAATTGTTCCGGAGTCAGGACTTGACCGGGTGTCACCGGAACGCCACCGTTGGCGGGAT
>JAUBOM010000296.1:0-2879 GCA_036700245.1 Microcoleus vaginatus BM001213989 | reverse complement strand
CTACTTTTTTTTGAATACGGTTTTGTTTTATCATCTTGATCCTTTCCTTCAGGGCGCTACCCGACTTTTTTCTCTAAACGCTTAATCAGTCCTCCTTGACGGTATTTAGTTAACCAATCTTGGACTGTGACTCGATTTCTCCCTACAAGTTCTGCGGCTTCTTTGATAGTTTTAGCTTTTTTTGTTTTGAGTAGGTACAACAGTTGTAATCGTTCTTTTCCTGAGCCTGTTTTTTCTTGGCTCAGTCGTTTTTTGAGTTCGCTTTCACTTTCTGTGATTTCTAGCTTATAAACTCCTGCCACTTTTTTCCTCCAACTCTATTCAACATACTATTCTATCCGATGCGTAGTCACCCTTTCAAGAATTGGTATTAATTTTAAGTTTTCAGATATTAAATTCAATAGAACTGTTATGTTAAGTTTTTGTACTGAATATTACAGTTTCTTACATCTGCGCTGCTTTAGTCCTAAAGATTGATGCGAGTAAGGGCATTAGAACGAAAGAATATTTCTGTAGTGAGAAATAAGATTACATCCTTCTCATAAGCCGGTTTTTACCAGCTTTCACATTAAACACGGACTAGACAGGGAAGCTGAAGAGCAAGCAAATCCAGTCATTGTTCCGCTCCTTTACAAAAGTAGAAATTGCTAAGTTCATAAGCAATCTCTAGGATAGTAAACTACCTGTAGCGGTTGCTTATATTCCTTGGCAAACTTTTTATTTCAAGGTTCGTTTCGTATGGATGAGCGAACCGAAATCAATTTAGCTGTGCATTTGAAAGGAAAATCAACCAATGAGGATTGATAACAAACCAGTTATTCATAAAGCCAACACATCCTATGTGCTAATGCTGGCACTGGTGGCCGCTATTGGTGGCTTTTTATTTGGTTTTGATACTGCCGTGATTAATGGCGCAGTAGGGTCTTTGGGAAGAGCTTTTCAGGCCAATAGTGTGGAAGTAGGCTTGGCAGTTTCCTCGGCATTACTGGGTTCGGCGGTAGGAGCTTTTTTCGCCGGCCAACTCGCTGATCGTTACGGGCGGGTCAAAACGATGATTGTTGCCGCCGGCCTGTTTTTGCTCAGCGCCATCGGTTCCGGGATTGCCTTTGGTATTTGGGATTTCATGTTTTGGCGATTGGTAGGCGGGGTGGCGGTTGGTGCTGCTAGCGTGATTGCCCCTGCCTATATTGCTGAAGTCTCACCGGCACATCTGCGGGGACGGCTGGGTTCTCTCCAGCAGTTGGCAATCGTTACCGGCATCTTCGTTGCCTTACTAAGCGATTACTTCATCACCGTGGGTGCCGGTTCCGCTGATGCCCCTTTTTGGTTTGGAGTGCCGGCTTGGCGTTGGATGTTCTGGACTGAAGTGCCAGCAGCTATCCTCTACGGGGTTGGGGCGATGATGATTCCAGAATCACCCCGCTATTTGGTTGCACAAGGACGGGAATCGGAAGCGGGGACTGTTTTAGCACGAGTTCTAGGCGGGGATGTTCAGGCGAAAATCGTGGAGATCCGGCAGACAGTCTTGCGGGAACGCAAGCCGCAATTGTCTGATTTAGTAGGCCGGCATGGTCTTCTGTCAATTGTCTGGATTGGCACTGGGCTATCCGTCTTTCAACAGTTGGTAGGCATTAACGTGATTTTTTACTACAGCAGTGTGCTGTGGCAAGCGGTGGGTTTTTCCGAGCAAAATTCCCTCTGGATTACTGTAATTACCAGTATCACCAATATTGTAACCACGCTCATAGCGATCGCTTTTGTAGACAAGTTTGGACGCAAACCGCTGCTGATTCTGGGTTCGATTGGCATGACGCTTACCCTAGGAACACTCGCAACAGTCTTTGGCAGTGCGACACTAGACGCTGCCGGCAACCCTGCCCTCACCGGAAACGCCGGCATCATTGCCCTGCTAGCTGCTAACCTCTACGTCTTCTGCTTCGGCTTCTCCTGGGGTCCCGTGGTTTGGGTGATGTTGGGCGAAATGTTTAACAATAGAATTCGCGGTGCTGCCTTATCGGTTGCTGCTACCGCCCAGTGGATTGCTAACTTTGCCGTCTCTACGAGCTTTCCGCCTCTCAAGGATGTGGGATTGGGTTTTGCCTATGGTTTGTATACGACTGCTGCCGCAATTTCCCTTTTCTTTGTTCTGTTTTTCATTAAAGAAACCAAGGGCAAAGAACTGGAGGAAATGGTATAGTTTCGGCTTCTAGTTAACAGAAAATACCATTGTCGGATTGGGGATAATTTTACTTGATTGAGTTCCCCAATCCGTTGTTCTGTTTGCTGTCAAGTTACAATATCAGCTATCCGTAGCGGAGGTGCGATGATGAGCCGGCTACAAGCTAAATTACAAACCGATACTTGGGTAAAGGCCACTTGGGATGAATACCTTCTGGCGATCAGCGATCCTGCCTATGAAAAAGCTAGAGGCTATTACTATAACGGACGAATGAGGTTGGAAATATCTCCACTTGGTAATCCCCATTCCCGCGATCATTTCATTGTGATTGCGGCGATTGCCCTGTTTGCAAGTATTCGGGGCATCGACTTGGACGGACACGATAACTGTACTTACCGCAAAACCGGCAGTGAGGAAGCGCAACCGGATGTGTCGTTTTATCTGGGTGACAATGCAGAGATTGTCCCTTGGGAAGCAACGATTATTGATCTGGATACTTACCCAACCCCAGATTTAGTGATTGAAGTTGCTTATTCTTCTCTGGCTGATGACAAAGGGGAGAAACGTTTACTTTACGAATCACTTGGAGTTCGTGAGTATTGGATTATTGACGTGCAAAATGTTCAAGTAATTGCATTTGAAATTCGGTAGTGCCATGAAGGAAAGGATGGAGTAAACTTAAGCTACTATTAGCGAGAAG
>JAUBOM010000005.1:0-109209 GCA_036700245.1 Microcoleus vaginatus BM001213989 | reverse complement strand
TGTGTACCTTGCTTACTTTTTTTCCTCTGCTACCCCTACTTATTGAGCCGATACGTATTTATAATCAAAGAGTTTTCGTCTGATTTGTTCCCACCAAAAGAATGCCAACTAGAAATTGAAACATATCCATACTCTGGTATAATATCCTTACTTAACATTTTTACGCAGCCAAAAAATTTTGGTATTATAACCTTCCCTTGAATCTGCTCGAAGTATTGAAAACAAGACACAAGAACAATTTCGTCGTGTTTCAATCCCAGTACCTTGACTATGTTACTTTGGGGATGAAAACAGACAATTGGAACATAAAAGTCTTTTCCCTCCACACTAAACTTGCTAGCCCCGATGTAAAAACTCATACTTCGCATCACCTCGGTTCTATAGTAGCGGGATGTAAGCATATTATTTTGACTCATGAATTCTTTGTAAAACAATCCCCATCCTTCTTCCCTAAGCCTTTGATTTAATTCACAAGCTTTTCTCGGTGTTATTGGGAAATCTATATTATGTATTTCAGTGTTCCCTTTTACGCTTGTTGGTTTATTTTGAGAAGTAGGCTTCCTATAATTAGGAGTTTGCTTGCGGCGTTTTGCTTTTCCCATGTCAATATCCTCTTCCCATAGTTCTTTCTATATCTTGTACAACTTGTTCAACAGCACCAACAAAACTTAAATCTTTGCGCCAGTAATGACACCCAAGAGAAGCACCTAAAACTGTCTCAATAAAATCATCAGCAGTAGGCATCAAGTTTCTTGTAAGCACTGTGACGATTGTGGAGCAGAACTCTTCAATCTGTGCCGGGGTATATTCAGCATACTCAGGATTACCGGAACGACCAACATCAACAACTTTAATCCTTACCATGTTGTGACTATCACCTTGTACCTGCGTTTTGATATCTGAAGAGAGCGATTCTGGCTTGACTACTTTTATTTTACCTTGAGAATCTGCTATTGTATCAAGGGGACGACCTAGTGTCTTGAGATAAGATTCATTTTCCTCGCCAGCTATAGCTAAAGAATATATTTGGTCATAATGGTATGACAAATTATGATCGGAATGGTATTGACGGCCATTCCACATTTTTGGGTATAAGTAAGTGCAAATTTTTATGCACGCAAAAGCCATTCTGTATTCTCGAAATAGGCATAATAGCTTGGCAAGACCGTACCAAAGCATAAACCATGTTTGATTATGACTAAATACTTGATCGTAGTATTTGAAGGCTTGATTGAGATCGCCAGATCTCTTTGACATAATCGACTGATCCACTAGGCTTAATAAATCGCTCTGAATTTCAGTGAGGTCAGACAATGACTTCACTTTATTGAGAATGTAAGTAGCAGTTTGCTCTTCCTGATCAACGGCATTTTGAATAAACTGAAAAAGTTGGCTTTCTGTAACGGATCTATATTTATGGTATTTAGGAAGACTTTCTTCAAAAGCCCCACCCTGATTTAGATAAAAATCTAAATCTCTGAAATACTCTGCACGTTCTCCATAACACTCATAGTTTTCTTCTATGCCTATTGGATCATTTTGAGAAGTGGGCTTCCCATAATTAGGATTAAGTTTCTTACGTCGTTTTGCCTTTCCCATAAATTCAACCTTGCTTTAATTAAAGTTTGAACTTGTCTACTTAACTAAGTGTTAACCAGCAAATGCTGCATAAAAACCTGATCTGACCCAAACTACCGTCCATGTTGTGTCCTGTCAATTTCTACGAGTCAAACGAAAGATAAGTGCAGGAGGATCTGGAGGAGAGTTCTCCCGGAAACTATCAATTTGCCATACTTGACTTTGAGTGTCATGAAAAGTTGAATATTCACCAGGATCTATTCTTTCCCCATTATCGCTCATGAGGAGGTTAATCTCAGAAAAAAAGACTAAGGCATGAGCATCGCAAGAATCATATTGTTCAGAGTAAATACGAAACCGAAAGCATCTCAGACTCTGATTTAACAAAATTCCAGATTTTATGGTAATGCCTAAGTCAATATTACTGAAGTCCCTATATAAATTTTGCTGATTCATAAATTAATCTTTTGTTTCATTGTTTAAAGCTTAATTTAGATGTTGACCTACATTTTTACTCAAAGAATATGATTTGTTATTGTACCGCATATTTTATTCCCGGTCAAGAGCCAATAAAAAAAATTGAATGTTTTCCAGATAGTAGGGTGCGTCGCCATCTGCAATTTGCCAATAAAATCGACAATCTCACAGCGACGCACCGCCTGCACAAGGGTGAGAGAAACCGGGTTTTTGCGCGTTGCTGTGAGAAACCGGGTTTTTTCGATAAATCAAAACTGGGAAGCAAATATTGTGGCAAAAACCCGGTTTCTGATTTGTGCGCGGGGGGTGAAAGAAACCTTCTGATTTGTGCGCGGGGTTTAAGCTGAGACAATACTATATGACATTATATGGCCGCACGGATTCCCATGATGATATAATATGTCAATACTGCAAAAAACTCAAGCAAAATAAGTGCGATCGCCCGCAAATATTTTGAGACATTCAAGAATGCAAGTATCAGATAATATCTAGGTTGGCGATGGGTTTCCTCGACTACAACAGCGCAACTACAAACTTATTAACTCAGAACTAATAAATATGATTTTAGGTTTCGATCCCGGTAAAGACAAGTGCGGCATCGCCGTAATGGGTAGAGATAAGAACGTCTGCTACCATCAAGTTGTGATGTCGCAAGCAGCTATATCTACTATTCAATCACTGTGCGAACAGTTTTCGATTGAGTTATTGGTACTCGGAGATCAAACGACTTCTAAGAGTTGGAAACAAAAACTGACGCAGAGTTTGTCGCCTTCGATAAAAATTGTTCAGGTTGACGAGAGGTACAGCAGTTTAGAAGCGAGGGAACGCTACTGGCAAATGTACCCTGCGACGGGACTTTCTCGCTTGATTCCCGAGGGAATGCGGACGCCGCCGAGACCAGTGGACGATATTGTGGCGATCGTCCTAATTGAAAGATATTTGAACAAACAGTTGACAGTTGACAGTTGACAGTTGACAGCGAGGTTTTCAAGCAAGTTCTAAAAACTTTGGGTTTCGTGCGAAATCCTATTTTTTACTGAATTAGTTAAATCTAGCTAATCTTGTTGAACCATCCACACCAAGAATCCTAAAATAGTTTCCACGGGAAGCAGTGGATAATCGGTAAGGTCGATCGTCACTGTTGTTCCTGAAAGCTTGAGAAAACGCCATTGAGTGCCGCTGCTGATACAACCGTAAATAGTGGCGATCGGGTGTTCTGCTGCTTCGTTAAAGCGCTGTGCCGCTACCATTTCAGCAATACATTGACCGATACCTTCGTTCAGATCGGCTTTTTTTGCTTCCACAACTACGATCGCGGGTGCTTCTACGGTAAGCTGTTCGGGCGATCGGCTAATTAAAAAATCGACGTATCCGGTGAGATCGCAACTGGGGTCAACATTGAATTCCCGTCCCGAAAATAAACTGATTTGGCGGTTCATCAAGCGCCGGACTTCTTGCAAAACTGGGTAGACAATGGCTTCCGATCTGGCTTTTTCTGAACCAACTGCGATCGTCCAAGGCAAATCTTCTAATTCGCTACTCAATCTCGGACTGGGATTAATTGATTCTACCTCTGGAAAAAACCGAGTTTCCTCCACGATAGTTAACTGAAAGTCTTTTTTAGCTCTAGTAATTGTGAATTGACTGTAAGGCATAATCCGATCGCTCTTTTGATAATACAGACTTTTATTCTTATAATTATGCCTAAATTTGAAATAACCTGCAATTTGTTTGAGTTCAGCTAATAAAATGTACCGTAAATTAATCAGATCGATCGTTGAATAACACTTAGTCCTACTTAATCACAGCTTCGGTCAAAATTACCTTACCATTCTGCCGCACTTGCAGGCGTTCGGGGTTAATCGAATAGATAATATTGCCGTTAGTCGCTTCATAAGTTCCGTCGTCACCTGTAGTTACTTGCATTACATTGATTTGGGTGCCATTTATTTTGCTGACGCCGCGGTAAAAAATATCGCCTTCTTGGGTTTTGCAAATGTATATAGAAAAGTGGGACGTTGCGAAAGATTGCACCATTTGGGCCCTCGGACATCCCTCAACTTGAGCAATTTGCAGCGGTTGATAATTCCGCAAACTGTTCGGTGCGATCGCCCCAACTTTGCCAATCGGTTGATTTAGTGCAGTTGCTTCTGCTGAGGCGGTCAAAAAGCCGTGAAGCGAAGCTATCCCGAAGGGAATCGCACTAATGCCAGCCATAACTAGACCTACTCCTTTACTGCCCTTAACTCTATCTTTATAAAACATCCTGTCACTCCTGGTTTTAACTATATAATTACATCTTAAGCGATCTTTGCTGGATATTAATAATATTTAATGTCAGAGGCCAGAGGCGCAGGGAGGAAGGTAAACCCTAGGTTTAAGTAAGGTACTCACGGAGCACCCTACACCAGTGAAAATACATAAGTATGTCAATGCGATCGCAGGAAAGCAATCTCTTGCATTTATGACAATTGTAGGCTCTTATGACTTGTGCACGCTGATCTGAGAAACCCGGTTTCTTCATATATTTCTCGTTACTCAACCTTTTATTTTCGTAGAAACCGGGAATAAGCGCCCCCATGCGATCGCGAACCGACTCTCTTACACGGTAATGTTTATTTGCGCTTACCTATTTATTGAATAATAAAAAGGGAAACAGAAAATACATCTTTTCTCCCATTTCCCCTTTTTAAAAGTACGGTCGTCCTGACTGCGAACCTGCTAATTAATTAACGGCTGCCAACTGTTTGTCTTTGATTTCCACTGGCGCAGATAATGCTTCTTCCAAATCGGCACAGCCGAGTTTTTCCTCCAAAATTGCCATGACTTCGCGGCCGAAATCATTGGAATTACGCTGCCAAGCTTCTAAACAAATTTGTCCGAAAAACGAACCCAAAGGCTCGGGATTCCACAGCAATTTGCGCGCTGTCCAAGGCATCAAACTCATCGGATCGTAACCCGGTTGCAGAATATCCTTTTTAAAGGCGTACTCTTCTAAAATAGTGTGCGGCTGCAACCCGATAAAGAAAATAGCTGGTTCTACTTTATCTGCTCCGAAAATCCGCTCTAGTTCTCGGTGATAAGCAATAGTTTGCCGGATGGTTTCAAAGGTTTCGTCAATGACGTTAAACGAGTAATTAACGGAAACCACATCGTTGTAACCGGCTGCTTTTAAATCGCGACAATTTTCCAAAACTACTCGCAAGTTGTAGCCCATCCGCATTTTACGAACCAGTTCCTGGGAACCGCTGGTGATGCCGATTTCAAAGTAATTCATCCCCGTTTTTACCATCAAATCACACAACTCTGGTGTGAGATTATCCGCACGGATGTAAGCGGCCCAGTGTATGTCGTCCATGCCGGCGGCGATGATTTTTTGCAATAATTCAACTGCATCATCGATGAATTTGCGTGCGGGGATAAATTGAGCGTCGGTAAACCAGAAATTGCGGATACCTCGATCGTACAATTGCCGAATCTCGGCCACCACCTCATCCGCCGGATTGATCCGCACTTGTTTCCCTTCAATCACCGTATAAATGCAGTAACAGCAATTATGAGGACAGCCGCGCTTGGTTTGGACTCCCACGTAGAAGTCCATATCCTGTAGATAATAGGAAAATTCCGGCCAAATCGTTTCGATGTAGTTATAATTGCAGGCAGTTTTCTCGATGTTGGCTGGCTTTTCGTGAATTAGCCTCGCCCGCGGCACAGTTTCTCCCACCACATAACATCTTTCCTCGGCCAAATCTTCGCCCTTAATCAACTTCTCCAGCAAAGCTTCGCCTTCCCCCACCGAAACCACAGTTCCTGTGGGCAAACTGCGGCCCAACTGCTCGTAAAACACGCTCACAGCACCGCCCCCGACCACTGCACGAGCTTCGGGGCGGTATTTCCGGGCCCGCTTCAATCCGCGCTTTATCAGTCCCAAATTGCGCCAGAGTTCGGTGTAGTAAGACGCGGCTAAACGCAGCCCTCCGAGTGCTCCCCGGAACTTGATCAGCAGATTTTTGGCGTAGTAAAACTCGAAGGCATTTTGCAGCGGGTTGCCGCCCCGGCCGCCCACGGGCGCGTAAATTTGAATGTCCCGCCAAGAGAAAACTAGCAGCGTTGGCTTAAACTCGTCTATGCTGGCATCCAAAGCTTTAGCGAAATCCAGGGGGGGCACCGCACCTAAATCGAAAATGCGCTGTTCGACATCGGGAAACAGCTTGTGTACGTGATCCGAAAGATACACAACTCCGATCGGGAAAATCGGATTGCAAGGGAGGCGAACGTACAGGACTCGGTTTTCTCGGCTTTCCATGATTGCCATATCCTAAACTGGAACTTTTTCCGCTATGTTAATATTCTTTTAATATAACTTTACAATCTCTCTAATTTTCGCAATTTGACATTAAATATTCTTAAATTTTTCTATTTGGCTCAAGGCCGAGCTTGTTGGTGTCGATGGGCGACAGCAGCAGAAAAAAGCTAATTTTTATGCAAATACAGCGTATATTGACCGAAGATCCAAGCTGGGAGTCAAAAAACAGATATTTATCCGGTTAAATTAAAAGTTGGGTACGATCGGTCTCTAATGTATTAGGGAGTTGGTAGTCGGCTTTACAGTAGGTGGGATCGCCTAGTGTTAGCCTAATAAGATAACTAAAACTTTTAGGCAAGGCTCCCTCAGAATTTATGGCTCAAATTCTTGATCCCGTACCCTTAGACAGCGACAGCAAGATTCTGTGCTGCTACGTCAACGCCACCAGTCACATTCAGATTGCTCGCATCACCAACATTCCTAACTGGTACTTTGAACGAGTCGTGTTTCCCGGACAGCGCTTAGTGTTTGAAGCGATACGGACCTCCGCATTGGAAATTCACACCGGGATGATGGCTAGTGCAATTTTGTCGGATACCATCCCTTGCGATCGCTTGCAGATTAACGAAGGCCCCTATTCAAACCTCAATCGTAGCAGCTCCCGACAGGAAGGTCAGGGCGATCGAACAACAATAGTCGGCCGCCCCAAATCCCGAGAAATCTCAGAACCTTTGACTGTACCGGCACTAACCGCCGTCGATTAATAAGAGTTGTGAGTTTTGAGTTATAAATGGTCAGTTAATTGATAGCTCCGCGCTCAAAATTCCAACTTCTGCAAAGCAGGAAAAAATCAAAACTTAAGAATCAAAGTTTCTGAAATGAATTTTAGCTCAAAACTCACAACTCCAAATATTGTCGGGTTTTTCATATTTGCAGTTGTGAGTTTTGTTGGCGGGTCCGAAAGCTGTGCAAAAATATCAATAAACAGCTTCTCAAATTTCCGCCATGTCAGCACAACCTCTTGCTTCTTCCCCATCTTCTGCCCCAGTATTTGAGCCGGCGGTATTCCGGCTTTCTCCCCTGATTAGAATCACGCTGTTGAGCTTGTACACAGCCCTGACAATTCCCTTGCCTTTTTTGTCGGAAGTAACGCAAGCACCGGTTCCTCCCGCCGCACTCTGGGCGGCAATTGTTGTCGGCGCTGTGGGCTTGTACGGCGTGCTCAGTGAAAGGGTAATTTTGAGCGAGGAAGGGATTGAAGTCACATATCCCAACTGGTTTCCGCGTTTTTTTCGCAAGGGTTGGTCCCTACCTTGGACTGAGGTAAAAGCTCTCAAACCTCGATCGACCGGTCAAGGAGGTTTAGTTTACTATTTTTTGAGTCATTCGGGAGAAGGTTATTTGCTACCCATGCGGGTGGCTGGATTTGCTAAATTAGTCGGTTTGGTGGAAGCAAAAACAGGTATTGATACTAGAGATGTCCGCCCTTTGTCGCAGCCTTGGATGTATCTTATCTTACTTTTATGTACGCTGCTGTTGTTGTTGGTGGATGCGTGGACGATCGTCACTGCTATTAGCCTGAAAAGTTAGGAAATTCCAGAAAACTTCCTCCAAAATTTTATTAAAAAGCCCAACCCACGAATCATATCATGTTCGGTCAATCAACCTTAATTAACGGTTGAGAAGGGGAGTGGGAGAGTGGGGAGGAGGAAAATTAATTATGGGTAGCTGTGGCATCGACGTTGAGGACTTGGAAACAGCGGCGCGATGCCCAGGAGAATCCCAGCGAGTGCTTTATTTGTGGTCGATGGGGATGAATCAGTGCTCTGAAGGTACGGCTAAGGTGCGATCGCTAATCGATTTACATTTAATTATAGGTCAGGTTAAAAAACCCGGTGCTGGGCTATTTTCTCTCACTCTACAGCCAAACGCAATCCCAATTTTCCTAGAACCGGAATAGAAAGCGACTGCTGTACAGTTAAATCTCGCATTCTTTTCCTCAAGCATGATATCATGTCAGAGCGATCGCCAAAAGGCGAAATGCTAATAGAAACACAGATAATTATGAATATATCAGTGCGTGGTAAAGAGCCTTGGTTTGCCGTAAATTTATCAATGTTTTTTCCGGGAATTGGACAGATATATTCCGGAAATGTAAGACGAGGAATTGTTTTTATAATTTCTTACATTTTATTAAATGGTATTGGAGGATGGTTAATCTTTAGCCCTAAGGGTGATACAGTAATAGGCTTTGTTCTCTTGTTTCCTACTCTAGCGGTTAATATTTGGACTCTGTTTGATGCTCATCGATGTGCAAGAAAGGCCAATAATCGCGGCTTTGAAGAATTGAGGAAAACCAGTAAAGACCCTTGGCTGGCTGTGTTCCTTTCCAGGTTATTACCAGGAATTGGTCACATATATATTGGGAAAACTTGGCTCGGTATATTATTAGTGATAATTTTTATTGTTTCGTCTCTTTCACCACTAGGTTCAATAATTGCTTATTGCTTAATCACTTATCACGCTTATATTGCTGCACCTGGCAGGATAAAAATATCAACAAGTTGGCTCGTCGCATTTTTTATTGTGTTATTCGTTTTAAGTCTAGTGAACTTGCCTCCATTAATTAAAACGTATCTTGCAGAAGCTCGCTATGTTGCAACTGGCTCGATGCTTCCTACGCTGCAAATGAACGATCGTTTGATTATAGACAAGTGGAGTTACCGCTTTCAAGAGCCACAGCGGGGAGATCTTATCCTGTTTATGCCTCCTGAGAGGGCTCTTATTTGCGTCAGTAGCTCTTATATCCCCGACCGAAGCGATAGTTGGTCGAACTTGCCTACAGATAAGACTAAGCCTAGCAATCCTGAATTGCAGAATGCCTTCATCCATCGAATAATTGGGCTACCTGGAGACAAGGTGGAAGTCAAAAGAGAACAGGTTTATATCAACAATAAAACGTTACAGGAAAAGTATATTGTAGAGGCTCCATTTTATGAGTTCGGTCCTGTTACCGTGCCTGCTAAGTCTTATTTAGTGTTGGGTGATAACCGCAACAAGAGCTGCGATAGTCATTTCTGGGGGCCTGTCCCCCGCGAGAATATTATTGGTAAAGCGACAAAGACATTTTGGCCTCCTAAGCGCATAGGGAGTGTGGAATGAATTATCTTAGTAGGCAACATTATCTTAGTAGGCAACAGTTCGGTGGCGAATAACTTGGGGTCGCTCAATTTCATTTTACGGCTTTTTCTTGTCGTCAAACTGATGCCGATTGTTTAACTTGGTTTTAGTGCTCTTCACATTAAATTGGTATTGTAAAACTTCATTGAGTTTATAAGCAATTATAAATAATAATGGTATTATATTGTTGTGAGTGTTGAACAAGGAATACGCATAGCCCAAAGAACGGAAGCCTCAAATGCAACTAACTCCAGAGGCACATCATTAAATCAACGGAACACCGTTTCGCCCAAATTGACGAACTAGCTTTCAAGTCCAAAAACCTCTACAATGCCGCCAATTACGTCATTCGTCAGAGCTTTATTTATGGATGGGGTTATGTCAGTTATAACGAAATGAACCGATTGATGAAGTCTCATGAAGCCTACAAGGCTTTGCCTGCTAAAGTAAGCCAGCAAATCTTGATGGTGTTAGACAAGAATTGGAAATCGTTTTTTGAAGCAGTTAAAGCTTACAAGGCTGATTCTTCAAAATTCACGGGTCGCCCGAAATTGCCAAAGTACAAAGACAAAACCAAAGGACGAAACCTTCTAGTCTACACGATTCAAGCGATTAGTAGTAAACAGTTGAAGAAAGGAATCATTAAACTTTCGGGTACTGAACTTTTAATCAAAACCCAAGTCGCTCCCGATCGGATTTGCCAAGTTAGGCTGGTTCCGAAATGTGATTCCTATGTGATTGAGGTGATTTATGATGAACAGGAGTCCACTCTTGACAACGCTAATTTTGTAGCTAGTATTGATTTAGGACTGGATAATTTAGTGGCGTTAACTTCAAATCAACCGGGATTTATCCCTTTGTTGATTAACGGGCGACCATTGAAATCGATCAACCAGTTCTACAACAAGCGGAAAGCACGATTGCAATCCCAGTTAAAAGGGAATCGCAAAACTTCACCCCGGATTCAGCGCTTAACTCGTTGTCGCAATCAAAAATTTGACAATTACTTGCATCATGCTAGTCGTGTGATTGTTGACCATTTGGTAGCGAAGCAAATTGGGACATTGGTGGTTGGGAAAAATGCACAGTGGAAAACCGAAATTAACTTAGGTAAGCAAACCAATCAAAACTTTGTCAACATTCCTCACTCTCGATTAATTGAGATGTTGGAATACAAAGCTCGGCTGGTGGGAATCAAGGTAATTGTGCAGGAAGAATCCTATAGTTCACGGGCCAACTTTCTGTGTTTAGACCCAATTCCTGTTTACGGAAAAACTGATAAAGAGCCTGTGTTCACTGGCAAGCGGATTAAAAGAGGTTTGTACAAAACATCGGCTGGTCGGTTAATTAATTCCGATGTGAATGCAGCGTACAATATCCTCAGAAAAGCAATCCCAAATGCGTTCAGTAATGGGATAGGGAGCTGCGTAGTTCGAGCCTTGCGCGGGTCAATCCGCTCAAAGCAAAAGTGAAAGGGGAGGGGCTTAAAGCCTCCCATGTCTATAAATGACTATACTTTTGCCAGCTATAACCTGAGTGACATCGGGGACTATTCTCAACTAGCTCTTTAGAGGTTTGACCTCGAATCTCGAACGATCGACGAAGTTCGTAAGCGCCAAGCGCTGGCTTCGCCTAGGAGTTCGAGGTCAAATAGGACTCTATGCCCATCCCACAAGAAAACTAACTTTTTGTGGGACGGGCTTTCCAGCCTGTTTCTGAGAATGATCTCCTAATGTGAGATAACTCAATTCGATCGCCGAGTGTTAGGCGATTCGTAGTAAACTCCCGAACCTGTATCCGGGACAAAATGACAATCCCAGTAAGAGCGAATAAAGCTCTTCCAAATTGGCTCGGTTGACTTGCGATAATAATCGCCCAACACTGGCTTGATGGCTTCCGTTGCTTCCTTCAAGTGATAGTGTGGCATCGTCGAGAAAATGTGGTGGGCTACGTGAGTCCCGATGTCGTGATGGATGGAATTGATGATTCCGTAGTCGCGATCGATCGTAGACAATGCACCTTTCAAGAAAGACCAATCTTTACCGCGATACCAAGGAATATCGGCTTCTGTGTGGTGCAGGAATGTTACCAAATCCAGCCACATCACGAACACTACATAGGGAACCAAGTAGAACTTGAGTAAAAACAGCCAACCAAACTGATAGGTTAGCGCCCCTAAAAAGCCTACCATCAGTACCAAGGATGCGGAACTTGTCAACACATCCCATTTTTCGGAGGGACGGAAAATCGGGCTACCGGGCATGAAGTGAGAACCTGCCCGATCGGGCGATCGCCGGAATAGATAAATTGGGTAGGCAAATAACATCAAATAAAAGCGTCCCAGCTTTTCGTACCAAGGCATTTGATTGTATTTGCTCTCCGATACCGGATACCAGCTTTCATCGTTATCTAAGCTGCCTGTATTTGCGTGGTGGGTTCTGTGACTAATCCGCCAACCGTGGAAGGGCACGAGAATTGGAGCGTGGGAGAGGTGCCCGATCAGGTTGTTGAGCCATTTGCTCTTAGAAAATGAACCGTGTCCGCAGTCGTGGCCCACTACAAACAATGCCCAAAACATTGTTCCCTGCATCAACCAAAAGATTGGGTAAAAGAGCCAGGAATCAACGGTGTAGGCGATCGCATACAAACCTGCGATAATTCCAAGATCTAAAAAGAAGTAAGCCAGAGATCTCCAGGCCGAGGGTTCAAAACAGTGGGCTGGAATGGCTGATTTGATATCAGCAAGAGTAAAAGGTAACTCTGTTGTACGAGAGGATGAGCCTTGATTGCTCGCGGGATTGAGAACAGTATTTGATTGCACGAAGTTTCCGATTTAAGCTGACTTGAGAAACCGCATTCCGCCTTCTTTCAACAGTCAATCGATTTTAGATTTTAGATTTTAGATTTTAGATTCACTCCACAGATGAATCTGGGGGCTTAAACTAAGATCTAAATTTTTTGACTCTCTCCGACATGAGTCGGGGGCTTGTATCCCTATGCAGGTGAGGTAACATTCAACCTGCAAGGAGCCATATTTTTTACTCTGCAAGGGTTTCTAAAGTTCTTTAGTTCGCATGAACAGCCCGTCCGCGATTCTCAAGCAAGTTGGCTTGGGGAATACTTGTATGGGGAAAATTAGTGCGATCGACCCTGTTATCTGAAAAAATCTCATGTGCCCGTTGTTCGTGCGAAATGCGACTTCAATCCGAGAGTGGACATCTGGAGGAATTACCTCCAGTCTCCAGGTAGCATACAGCGCTTCGAGCAGAAATTGTGAACTAGAGTGTAGGGAAAGACCCATCGATTTTAGATTGGCGATTTTAGATTGAAGGACAAATCTCAAATCTCAAATCTCCAATCAGAATCTTGGGTTTCACGAAAGTTCTACCCAAGCGACTGTTCACTATAGTTCACAAATTCTGCAATTATTGCTATAGCTAAGTTAATGTAACATTACTACACACATTCTGGCAACGACTTACCAGAAAATTTTGAAAATTCATAAATAGCGGAAAGTGAGGGGCGATCGCTTTCTCGCTTTTTGATTTTCTAGGTTCCAGCCTTTTCTAATAGGAGCTTAGACCGTTTTACCACTTCTGGAACGTCGATCGGATAATCCCCTGTGAAACACGCCGAACAAAAACTCATCGGGTCTTCGTTAGTCGCCTTGAGCATTCCATCCCAACTCAAGAAAGCCAAGGAATCAACGCCAATTTGGGCGCCGATTTCAGCGACTGACTTAGTAGCAGCAATCAACTGATCTTGATTGTCGGTGTCGATCCCGTAGAAACAAGGATGAGTCACCGGCGGCGAGGAAATTCTCATGTGAACTGCGGTCGCGCCCGCATCCCGCAAGGCTTTGACAATTTTTCGGCTGGTAGTACCGCGCACGATCGAATCGTCGATAATGATTACTCGCTTTCCTTCCAACACATCTTTGAGAGGGTTGAGTTTCATGCGGATTCCTGACTCCCGCATTGTCTGAGTCGGTTGAATAAAAGTGCGCCCGACGTAGCGGTTTTTAATCAATCCTTCCGCGTAAGGAATGCCGGAAGCTTGAGAAAAGCCGATCGCCGCCGGGATTCCAGAATCGGGAACGCCGATGACTATATCAGCATCAGTCGGAGATTCTGCTGCTAACAAACGCCCGATCCGCAGTCGGTAGCTGTACAAACTTTCACCTTCCATCTGGCTGTCGGGTCGAGCAAAATAGATCATTTCAAAGATGCAAAGTTTGCGCTTCTGCTGCTGGCTCCAGTGGAAGGAAGCCATACCTTCCTCTGTAATCCAAACTAATTCCCCCGGTTCCACATCGCGCAAAAATTCAGCTCCGATAATATCCAAGCCGCAAGTTTCCGATGCTAAAACGTACCGTACCGGAGTTGTGGGGAGGATGCCAATTACCAGCGGGCGAACCCCGTGGGGGTCGCGGACTCCCATCACGCCTTGGGGGGTGGCGATCGTCAAACTAAAGGCTCCTTGGCACATACCAAAGGCACTGATCGCTGCTTCCAGCCAGTCTTTGCCATTGTCTACCTCCGAGGCGATCGCCACTGCGATCGCCTCTGAATCCGTCGTGCTGACAAACTCGCACTTCCGAGACAGCAATTCTTCTCGCAATTGTTTGGTATTGACTAGATTCCCGTTATGTGCTAATGCCAGACTTCCCAAACGAGTTTCGACAACCACAGGCTGAGCGTTGACCACGCGCGACGAGCCGGTAGTAGAGTAGCGAGTGTGGCCTACGGCTAAGTTACCGGGCAAGTGCCCTAAACTCGATTCGTTGAAGACTTGGGAAACCAGTCCCATATCTTTGTGCAGGTGGACTTTTTCACCGTCAAAAGTGGCAATCCCTGCGGATTCCTGACCCCGGTGCTGCAAAGCATACAAACCGAAGTAGGTCAACTTGGCGACATCTTCACCCGGTGCGTAGATACCAAAAACGCCGCAAGCTTCCTCTGGCTTGTCGGGTTTACTAGAATGCTCGTCAGCCGCGAAAGAATGGTTGGGAATCATAGATAGGTGGGTTCCTAATGGGGACGGTATGTTAGGGGGACAATTTCACCGATTCGTTCTTTTGGGGAAGATGTCGCATAACTTAACATTTCCTTAATCTTGCCACGGATCTGCCATTATTTCCAACTCGTGTAGCATTTCAGACAGAAGCGGTGCGGCGTTCAATCGCATTGTAGTATCGATCGCCCCCCCATCCTATATTAACCTTGATTAATGGTCGGCGCTCGGGCGATCGATGGGGCGCGATCGATGGGGGATCGATGGGGGGATCGATGGGGCGCGATCGATGGGGCGATTGAAATCGCTTCTATAGAAACTTTCGTCCCTCTCGCTTGAAACTAAGAGATAGGCGATCGTGCAATGGAAAATAAATTAGAAACTTGCTTCACGGGCTTTTTCAAATATTATAATTTAATGCCAATATATCTTGACTTTTTTAGGAAATTGACATACGATATCATCATGGGAATCTGTGCGGCCATGTAAAGTCATTTTGGTCGCGGCAAATAATCTGAACTCGAGTTAAACAAAACAAAAGATTCAGGCAAAAAACAGACCGATCGCTCAATTATTCAAAATGTGCGATCGGCGATAAACATTACAACTATAATGACTGGCATAAAATATGGAAACTTTGCTATTAACCGTCGTAGTTTTTAGCAGCTAGTGCTAATCTTTCTAATTCTCCAGGGTGAGAAGCGCTATGTTACAGTGGGGAATAAAACTTCAATGCTGCCCATCGCCCCATTCATTATTTTTTCAGTAGTATGAAGATTAGGGCAAACGAAGACTATTTTTCCTACTTACTACAGCAGATTGCAGGTAAATACATAGACAATGTTTTTTGTCAATGCATAAGTCCTAATCCGAATGCTGTGCGGTAGTTGACAGGTATTTACAAAATCGGAATGCTCCCTACGAGCATCTCCTACAGTTCGCTACTTGACAGCGAGTTTTTATAGACAACATAGGATAGATTGCGGTAAGCAACAGGCAACTCTAATCGGTGTTCAATGCCAGTAACCAGATAGGAAGCTTGGTATTTAGCCATTAGTGCTTCAGCCTGTTGGGTTGTCAAGCGGTTGTAGCCGTCTGAAAGTTGCTTGTTAAAATTCCTCAAGGGATTCACCCCTCTAAAGCCACCACTTAAGTTGCGCAGACGCTCATACCACTCAAGTATCCCTTCTTTATTCTGGGCCATTAACTTAGATTTGGCAGGGATGGGCCGCTCTGCCAGCCAGGTAAAGTTGTCAAGTTCCACGGGGGGAGATACGACGATCGCATCTTTCGGGGTATTGCTGCGTACCCAATCACAGAGGTCTTTCCATTCAGGGTTTACCCCCTGTTGCTGACTGGGAAATAGACTTAGCTCGCGAAAGTCACTCTGGAAGATGTCCAACTGGGGTATTACTATCCAAGTCAGCAGCAGACTGCAGCAGACTGCTAGCAGCCATCGCGCTTTTTTACCTGTGAATGAAACCTGCAACGCACAGGCAAATAACAGGCAGGCGTTAAGAGGTAGCATTATGTCAGCCAGTCGGAAGGGATAATATTGCAGGAAACGCCCTTGAGAATCGAAAGGGGCGATCGCCACCCCCAGCACGAACGGAATCAGGCTGATGAGCGTGAGTTCAAATAGTGCAAGATGAGCGGGGTAGTGTTCGGAGAACTCTCCTGTGAGCCGATCGATTCGATTGAGCCAAATGACGCTCGCACCGATCGCCAATATCAAAAGGTAAGCTATGAGATTTACCCAGGAATTTGAAGACCACAAAAGGGGATTTAGGTGGTGGGGCAACCGCAGGAAGACATATATAAAGGAAGGCACTAAAGCACCTTTAGGGATGGGAAGCAACAACTGTTCCAGCACCGACCCAATTGCAAAGGCACTGGCTGTCAGATAGAGCAGAAGAATTAACCCAAATTCCCGAAGATTTAGAAAGCGGGTTTTCCGTCTTAAAACTAGCCATCCCAGTACCGTCAGAAATGCGTAGCCGCCTACAAGAACGTGGAATGAGGTTGCTAGCCCCAGCAACAAAGCCATCGCGCGATTGCGTCCTCTCAGCATTAGCCCGATCGCCAACAACACAAAACCGTAGGCAAATACTTTCGCTTCCAGCCCGGAGACCAGCGATTCGCCAGCAGCCAAACCTTGGGGCATCCAAGCTCCATTGTCTGCTATCAGAAACAGGCTAACCGCTAGCAATAGTAAAGGGAACTGCAACCCGATGCCCAGCTTTTTGCCTCCCAGCAGTAGCCCAATCGCCAACAACAAAACAAGCAAAGCAACCCAATTGATATTGCCCACTTGTACCAACCCTATTCCACCAGCAAAGCCCCGGTAGTAGTGAGGGTAAAAAAACAGCGTAAGAGCCAGCAGCAGTAATAGCAAATTCAATCCCAGCTTCCGGGCTATCAATACCAGTCCCGCAGCTACCAAGCCGTAGCTGAGTAACCGCCCTGTTATAGAAGTTGCCAGAAATCCCCAACTCACTATCAGCCGGCCAAACAAAGTTTGGAACAGCATCCTATAGCCTGGTGGTTGGTTCAGATACCAGTCTCCTGGAATCCAGGTAGGGTCGGCATACTGTCTTGCTAAAGGCAGGACATCTACTTCGTTCCCACCCATATTGAGTTTCAACAATAGCCAGATACTGAGAAATGCCATTACTGCCAGAATTTCCAGCCCTATCCCAGCCAGGTTTGTCAGATTCCAGTGATTCGGTGAACTTTGTTGCTGCATATATGCTAATTTCTCTCTTAAGACTCTTGTTGCGGTACACCTATTATGGATCATCCCAGACAAGCGCCACCTCGGAAACCGCCACTGCGCGGGCGATCGCTAGTATTATTAGCCGCAATAACCTGCCTGCTTGTACTGCTTTGGTTATTGAGTCCTTTTCCACCCGACTCGGCGCGATCGCCTGCGCTGTCTGTTGCACAACCTGCTCCCCCTCAAAGCCTTTTTGCAATAGAGCCCCAATACGACGAATTGTGGGGTTTTGCAGGCGATTTGTCAGTGGTCAAAGTTGGCTCGAAGTACGGCTTTATTGACAAAAGTGGCAAAATAGCGATTCCGCCCCGATTTGACGAGGCTGATTCTTTTTCCGAGGAGCTAGCACGCATCAGAATTGGCTCCAAATATGGCTTTGCCGACAAAACTGGCAGAATTGTCATCAACCCTCAATTTGAAAGAGTCGGGGCTTTTGCCGACGATCGAGCACGGGTAAAAATTGGCTCCAAGTGGGGTTTTATTGATAAAAGCGGCCTCATCACCATACAGCCCGAATTTGATGACGCTTATTACTTCGCCGACGGGCTGGCACGGGTAAAAATTGGCTCCAAGTGGGGCTATATCGATAAAACTGGCGATCGCGTCATTCCGCCTCAATTTGATTGGGCTGAACCCTTTGCAGGCGAATGGGCGCGGGTAGGAATTGACGACAAATTGGGCTATATCGATAAAACAGGCTCTCTCGCGATCCCGCCTCAATTCGATGAGGCTGAGAACTTTGCCGAGGGGCTGGCGCAGGTAGCGATTGGCTCCAAATGGGGCTATATCGATCGAAGTGGCAATCGCGTTATTTCACCTCAATTTAACTGGGCGGATTCCTTTAGCGACGGGCTGGCTCTCATATGGATTGGCTCTAAGATTGCTTGGCTCGATAAAACTGGCAAAATTGTCATTCCGCCCCAATTTAGTGGGGGTGGAAATTTTAGCGAGGGGCTGGCACAGGTGTGGAATGGCTACCAGGTCGCCTATATTGACAAAACTGGAAAAATCGTCATCCCCCCCCGATTTAGAGAAGCTGGGAACTTTAACGAGGGGCTGGCGCGGGTAAGGATTGGCTCCAAGTGGGGCTATATCGATAAAATCGGCCTCATCGCCATAAAGCCCCAATTCGATCGCGCTGAAAATTTTGCCGGCGGGCTGGCACGAATCAGGATTGGCTCCAAGTGGGGCTATATTGATAAAATTGGCAATCAAATCATCCCGCCCCAATTCGATCGCGCTGCCAATTTTGACGGTGGAGTGGCACGAGTCGTCACTGACGGCAAAATCGGCTATCTTCGCAATCCTTTAAAGTGAAAAATTATTTCCCTGCAGACTACAGCACAGAAGCGAAAACCCGAGACTACACGAAAACCATAGCAACCCGAAAACCGAGGTTCGAGTGGCGCAGGCCCGCCGGATACCTGTCACGATAGGCACTGCGGCAATAAACCGCAGAATTGATCCAGGAACCGCCACGCTGCACTCGGCTGCAATTGGTGTCCTTTTCCCAAGAACTTCTATAACTCGGTGGGTCGTTGTAGTGATCCTGGTAGCAATCCCTACACCATTCCCAAACATTCCCGTGCATATCGTAAAGCCCAAAAGGATTCGGAGGAAAACTCCCGACATCCGTTGTTTGTTGGCGCAAAAGTCCCTTCGGTGTCCCAGCGTAGGGATAATTGCCGTCATAATTAACTAAATCCGGCGTAATTGTGTCGCCAAAATAGAAAGGTGTTGTAGTTCCGGCGCGACAAGCATATTCCCACTCCGCTTCCCAAGGTAAACGATAAATCTTCCCTGTTTTTTGAGAAAGTTTCTGGCAGAATTCCAGAACATTATTCCAGCTTACTTGTTCTACAGGACGTTTCGCACCACCTTTGAAACGAGAAGGGTTATATCCCATCACCGCTTGCCACTGTTCTTGAGTGACTTGATATTTGCCCAGAAAAAAAGGAGAGATATCCACATTATGCTGTGGCCCTTCATCGTTACTTCGTTCTGCTTCCGTATTGGGAGAACCCATCACGAAACTGCCCCCGGGAATTGCTATCATCTCTAAGATTATACCGCTACCTAAATCTTCACTAATAAATTGTGCTTGATGGCGTTGACGGTTAGTTATGTTACCCCGCACATCAACTGCGATCGCTTCAAAGTCAAACCTTTGTAAAGTCGGTGCAGGAATTAATATCGGCCCAGAAATTGGTATTGACTGACGTTGAAAATCTGTTAAAACTTCCTCTGCTGATTGATAGCGCTGCTCGATATCTTTTGCCAACAACTTAGATAAAATCAATTCTAATCCAGTGTCTATGCGACTTTTCAAATGTTGCTGCCAATTTGCAGTCCAACTATAACCGTGTTCCGTCCACAACCTAAAAGGATGTACCCCCGTCAGTAGATGAAAAGCCGTCGTCCCCAAGCTAAATAAATCGCTGGCTGGATAAGCTTCACCCCGTTGCATTTGTTCAAGCGGTGCATAACCATCCGAACCAATTTGTGTTCCCAGTCTTGACATCACTGTTCCCGACAACTGTTTGGAAACTCCGAAATCAATGAGCATTAACAAACCATCGCTGCGACGGCGCATAATATTCTCAGGCTTGATATCTCGGTGAATTATTTTTTGTTCGTGAATAAACTTGAGAACAGGTAAGAGTTCGACTAATAGTTGCTTAACTTGGTTTTCTTGCCAAATTCCCCAATTTTGCAAAAGCTTTAACAAATTATCACCATCTACAAACTGCTGTACGAGATACAAATAGTTGTCTTGCTCAAAATAGGCATTTAGTGAAGGAATTTGCGGATGTTGTCCTAGCTGTTGCAGTTGTCTAGCTTCTTGCTGAAATAATTCTACCGCTTTGTTAATCGCCCAAGTTCCCTGGACATTTGCTGCTAATTGTTTAACGACACAGCGTGGATTTAGTCTATCAATATCTTCTGCTAAATAGGTTCTGCCGAAGCCACCTTGAGCAAGAAATTAGATCGTGCGGAAACGCCCTCCCAGGATGGGCAAGAGTTTGAGGCCACAAGTGATGCAATATTTTTGCCCGTCCTGGTTTTCAGGATTGGGGCAGTTGGGATTGATGCAGCAAATCATTTCTTTTATGAATGATACTGTTTATATTGTAGAAATTAATTGAGTGATTGACTCGGCGATTGATTGAGTGATTGAAAAAATTAGTCTAATTTGTAGGGTGCGGATCTGTGAGATTTAAGGAAAGAAGAGTCCTCGCGGGAGACTACAGCAAAGAACCGAAAAACCGAGACTACGCGGAAACCAAAGCCACGCGAAAACCGATGTCCGAGAAACGATCGCCCGCCGAATTGCTAAGACGATACGCACTGCGACAATTCACCGCAGTGTCGTTCCAGGAACCGCCACACCGCACCGGGCGATCGTTTCCGTTATCGCGATGACTGCACCATTCCCAAACATTCCCGTGCATATCATAAAGTCCAAAAGCATTAGGCCCAAAACTCCCGACATTAGTTGTTTGTTTGCGGTAAAGTCCCTTCGCTGCCGAAGCGTAGGGATTATTGCCATTATAATTAACTAAATCCGGGGTAATTGTTTCACCAAAATAGAAAGGTGTTTTAGTTCCGGCGCGACAAGCATATTCCCATTCCGCTTGTGAAGGTAAGCGATAAGTCTTGCCTGTTTTTTGAGAAAGGCGCTTGCAGAATTCCACAGCGTCATTCCAGCTTACTTTTTCGACAGGAAGTTTCGCACCTTTGAACTCAGAAGGGTTATTTCCCATCACCGCTTGGTATTGTTCTTGAGCGATCTCATATTTACCCATAAAAAAAGCAGGAATATTCACGGTACGCAGCGGCCCTTCATAGCTGCTTCGTCCGGCTTCCGTATCGGGGGAACCCATCACGAAACTGCCTCCCGGAATTGCTACCATGTCTAGAGTAATACCATTGCCAATATTTTCTATAAAAGCCTGTGCTTTTCCTTGACGGCGGTTGGCGATTTGCCCCGTTGAGTTGACTGTCACTGTTTCAAAAGTAAAGCTTTTTAAAGCATTGGAAGATGGCTGAGGTTTCGGAGTTAAAGCATTGGAAGATGGCTGAGGTTTTGGAGTTAAAGCATTGGAAGATGGCTGAGGTTTCGGAGTTTCTGGTGCGGGTTTTGCGGATGGTTTTGGCGATCGACTTTCTGCTACAGATTCTGGAGATGGTTTTGGCGATGAACTTTTGGCTGTAGTTTTTGGAGATGATTTTTGAGCTGAGGATGTAGGAGATGGCGGCTCCTCCTTGGATGAAGGTGGAAGATTTGGTGAAGATGAAGAAGATTTGTTGTTCAACAAACTTTGACCGATTACAGCTAATGCAAATCCTCCCCCAGCAAAACCCGCTAATTGCAATAAACCTCGCCTTGTTGTGTTAGTTGATAACGGCAAAGAGTGTTGTGGAATCACAGGAATTGTGGGATTTGGTATCGGTGCGGGAGTTTGTCTTGACTGACGTTGAAAATCTCTTAAAACTTCCTCTGCTGATTGATAGCGCTGCTGGATATCTTTTGCTAACAACTTAGATAAAATCAATTCCAATTCCTTGTCTATGGGACTTTTCAAATGTTGCTGCCAATTTGCAGTCCAGCTATAACCGTGTTCCGTCCACAAACCATAAGGATGTATCCCCGTCAGTAGATGAAAAGCCGTCGCCCCCAAGCTAAACAAATCGCTGGCTGGATAAGCTTCACCCCCTTTCATTTGTTCAAGGGGTGCATAACCATCCGAACCAATTCGCGTTCCCAGTCTCGACATCACTGTTCCCGACAACTGTTTGGAAACTCCGAAATCAATCAGCACTAACACACCGTCGCTGCGACGGCGCATAATATTTTCAGGCTTGATATCTCGGTGAATTATTTTTTGTTCGTGAACAAATTTGAGAACAGGTAAAAGTTCGAGTAATAGTTGCTTAACTTGGCTTCCTTGCCAAATTCCCTGATTGTGGAAAAGCGTCAACAAATTATCACCATCGACAAACTGCTGTACGAGATACAAATATTTGTCTTGTTCAAAATAGGCATCTAGTGATGGAATTTGGGGATGTTGTCCTAGCTGTTGCAGTTGTCTGGCTTCTTGCTGAAATAATTCTACCGCTTTGTTAATCGCCCAAGTTCCCTGGACATTTGGTGCTAATTGTTTAAGGACACAGCGTTGATTTAGTCGATCGATATCTTCTGCTAAATAAGTTCTGCCGAAGCCACCTTGACCGAGGATTTTGATCGTGCGGAAACGATTTCGCAGGATGGGTACGAGTTGAAGACCACAACTGATGCAATATGTTTGCCCGTCGGGGTTTTGAGGATTGGGGCAGTCGGGATTGATACAGCAAATCATTTATTTTATGAATGATACTGTTTATATTGTATAGTGTGCAAGAACCTCGACTTCTGTAATAAGTTTTTGCCAAAATCGTGAATTTTGTAAGAAGTCGGGGTTCTTGGGTGTGTTTTTAAACCCGGAGATCCCCCCTAGCCCCCCTTAACAAGGGGGGATAAGAACACTCAAAGTCTCCCTTTTTAAGGGGGCTCTAGGGGGATCGAAACTTCACGTTGTCAGACAGATGCAATCCGACGCTCGATCGCATTATAGAACCGATCGCCCATCTCACCCATCGCCACCTCAATTAACACTTGATTATCAGCACTCACAACCCGCAAAGGTGATTCAGCACAGCAAACTAAACCAATTTTTTGCCACATTTTGGTCAAATGTTCTTCCAGGTAAGACTCCCAAAATTCTTGATTTTTCGGTGCGACTGAAACTACAATGCAGTTGCCCATTTCACCAAACAAAATTTCATCCCAGCGGCCGACCTTTTCCGCATTGAAACTGAGATGGATTTCTGCACCCATTTTAGCAGAAATACAAGATTCCGCGAGGGCGATCGCAATTCCACCTTCCGCACAATCATGGGCAGAACCTACCCAACCTTGCCGAATTCCATCGCGACAAACCGATTGCACTTTTCTTTCTAACTCAAAATCTATCCTTGGCGGTTTCCCAGCTACAATCCCGTGAATTGCCGCTAAATATTCCGAACCTCCCAAAGTAGGAGAAGTTTCGATTTTTGAGCTTTCAGATGGAAGTTCTGAGTTTTGGGATGATTCACCCATTCCCAGCACATAAATTAAATCACCTTTCTTTAGCCAAGCTTGGCCAGCAAGCTTGCTCAAATCGGGAATTAACCCCACCATTCCGATTACCGGAGTCGGATAAATTGGTTGAGGATTCCCCTCAGCATCAACCGTTTCATTGTAAAGAGAAACATTGCCGCCAGTAACAGGCGTTCCCAACTCCCGACAAGCATCAGCAATCCCGCGACAAGCTGACGCTAACTGCCAATATCCGATCGGCTTTTCAGGACTGCCAAAATTCAAATTATCAGTAACTGCGACAGGTTCAGCACCCACACAGCTTAAGTTTCTCGCTGCTTCCGCTACGACTGCTTTTGCACCTTCATAAGGATCGAGATAAACATAACGAGAATTGCAATCAACCGTTGCAGCAACTCCGGGAATAACCGCAGGCGGCGGCACTTCCTTCTTGCTAAGGGGGGGAGAAAGTTTGGGAGTTTCCCTACCTTGTGCTTTTTTAAATAGAGGAATTACCTCTTCTTCCAGTTTGCTTTCAGAAACTTCAGAAACAGCATCTTCTATCTGTAGCCCCTCCTGAGTATGGGGGGATTGGGGGGGTTCTTCTAACTCCTTAGCAAGGGAAGATTGGCAGGGTTCTAGCGGACGCAATCTGACAACCGCAGCATCAGCACCTCCCGGCAAAACTACAGTATTGTTTTGCACTTGATGGTCGTATTGGCGATAAACCCAGCGTTTAGAAGCGATGGTAGGAGTATCTAAAAGCGTCAGCAAAATCTGATTCCAAGTTTGGAAATTACCTTGAACTTCGATACCGGCGGCGGTGGATTCTGGCAGCGAATCCGCCGTCCATTCCCATGCTTTTCTAGCATATTCTGGCGGTTCTGTCAACAATTTTCGGTGATAAATTGGCGTGTTATCTGCTAAAGCAGTGGCGGTAATTTCGGCAGCGATTTCGCCTTTAAAGAGAATTCGGACCATCGGCTTTTCGATAACTGTCCCCGCTACTACCGCGTGCAATCCCCAGCGGTGGAAAATATCGATTAATTCCTGTTCGCGTCCTTTTTGGGCAACAAACAACATCCGTTCTTGGGATTCCGAAAGCAGGTATTCGTAGGGAATCATGCCGCTTTCTCGAACGGGAACTTTGTCTAAATCGAATTCAATGCCGACGCCGCCTTTGGCTGCCATTTCTGATGTGGAACAGGTGATTCCGGCGGCACCCATATCTTGGGCGGCGACAACTGCACCGGTTTTGAAGGCTTCTAAACAAGCTTCAATTAAGGATTTCTCTAGAAATGGATCTCCTACTTGGACTGCAGGGCGATCGTCCATTGATTTGTCTGTCAATTCGGCACTGGCAAAACTTGCTCCTCCCATGCCATCTCGCCCGGTAGTTGAACCGACATAAAGCACGGGATTTCCGATGCCGGATGCCCCGGATTTTACGATTTCTTGAGTTTCCATTAAACCCAAGGCCATGACGTTAACTAATGGGTTGTCGGAATAAGCAGGATCGAAGTAAACTTCGCCGCCAACTGTGGGTACTCCGATGCAATTTCCATAGTGACTTATTCCTGATACTACGCCTTTGAACAATCTCTGAGTTTTAGGGTCGTCTAAGTTGCCGAAACGCAAGGAATTTAAAAGTGCGATCGGGCGGGCCCCCATTGTGAAGATATCGCGGAGAATCCCCCCGACACCGGTTGCTGCACCTTGGAAAGGTTCGACTGCTGACGGGTGGTTGTGGGATTCAATTTTGAAGGCGAGTTGCAAGCCGTCTCCCAAGTCTACGACGCCGGCATTTTCTCCGGGCCCGACGAGAATTCGATCGCCCTCTGTGGGAAACTGTTTTAATAGCGGTCGCGAATTCTTGTAACAGCAGTGTTCGCTCCACATAACGCCGAACATTCCCAATTCAGCTTTATTGGGGTGGCGGCCAAGACGCTGAACGATTTCTTCATATTCTTCTGGTTTGAGTCTTTCAGCGGCAATTTGTTCGGGGGAAAATGGGGATTCGGAGATGGGAGACATGGAAACTCGTTATAAACCACAGGCTTTATTCTAAATGCCCTGTGCTTGCTTAATCTAAAATCTATAATCTAAAATCTACAATCCTAGGTCTTTGGGTTGTGAATCTAAAATCTAAAATCTAAAATCTAAAATCGAATGACTTTACCTCGAAATCTCAATTTTGCTAACCAAGACTTGCGGAACCGTTCTTTTAAAGGTCTTGACTTGTCTGGGGCGAATTTCAGCGGTTGCGACATTCGAGGCTGCAATTTCACCGGGGCGATTTTGAGGGGGGCAAATTTTCAGGGTGTCAGAACCGGACAAAGCCGCAGGCGGGTAAGAAATTTGATTGCTAGGGCTGGGGTAACTGCGGTGACAGTGACGACGGCTGGGGCTTTGACTGGACTCATTGGCGGGGCGGATGCGGGGGCTGTGGCGGTGACCGGAACGGCTGCTACGGCGATTGCTGTGACTCGGGGCGAGGCGGGAATTGTGGCGGGGTCTGTGGCTGGGGCTGCTGCTGCGATCGGCGCTAGCGGTATTGTGACATTTTTGGGCGGAGATACTCTCAGGGGAATTGTCTTATTTTTGGTTTCTGGGGTAATTCTTGGGTTAACTGCGATCGGCTTTTTTATCGCTGTTGAAGAAATAGAAAAATTGGCGGTAACGTCGTTTAGAAAGGCTGATTTGACTAATGCTGTATTCGATGCGGGGGCGATTATAGATGCAGATTTTTCCGATGCGCGAGGATTGCGGTGGTAGACTGCACAATTACTGATTTCTCACCCATTCCCGGAATTCTCGCACTGCTGCGGTTGCGCCTGTAGTTTGACAGCGATCGATAAATTCGTCAACTTTTGCAGTCGGTAGCATTGGGAAAGCCCGGGAAAAATTGCACTCGGCATATTCGCCATTTTGCAATTGATAAAACTTGATGCTTCGTCCGTCGTACCGCCAAATTTCTGGTACGCCTAAATCTGCATATAAATCGAATTGATTTAAGCAACTGCTGGTAATATCAATTTCCAGTGCTAAATCGGGCCGCGGATCTTGAGCAAAGTCTAATTCGGTTTTGCCTCTGACCAGTGCTTCATTTTGGATATAATAGCATGAATCTGGTTCTTTTCCCGCTGCTTTTTTGCGTTTTTTAATCGTCATTGAGCCAAAGGGGTTGTACTCGAGATTGAGTTCTTCTATGAGAGTTACAATTAAGCGATCGATCAGCCTGTTGCGATTTTCATGTTCCGGTAGCGGCAGTATAATTTCTAATTGACCTTGATGATAAGCAATTCTTGTGGAACGTTTGTTGCCAAGTTCCCCTAGCAGGCTTTCATATAACTGCCAACTGATATTTTGCAGTAAAACTCGCTGTTCGGGGGGCGTTGAGATTGTTAGCATTTTACTTGGTTTTAGATATTGAGAATATTTTATTTTAGCCTTTTTTTTTTGCGAACCGCACAAAAAGTATCTGCCGACAGCCACGGTTATGCGCTACTCTAGTTAATAATAGACTGTGGTCATTAGTCCTTGTTGTATGAAGCTGCGATCGTTCTTTTCTTTCCTCTTTGCTGGCGTCTTGGCACTCTTAGGCTTGAGTGCCGGTGGTTTTTACTGGCTGACAACTCACACTCCCCTGAATTTGCTCGCTGGCGGGCCGACAACTACTCCGGCTGCGGCTGTGTTTGTCTCGAAACAAACACCTTTGTTAGCTTCAATGCTGGTAAATCCCGATCGCCTCGAAGCATTGCGACAAGTTTTTGCCACTCCGGAAGAAAGAAGTCGATCGCACGCAGAATTTGAGCAAATCAAAAAAAGTCTCCTCGCCAATACAGGACTCGATTACAGGCGAGATATCGAACCTTGGATAGGTGACGAAATTACCCTCGCTGTCATAGATACAGATTTCGATGGCGACAGCAACAACGGCAAACAAAACGGGTTTTTGCTGGCCCTTTCCTCCAAAAATGTCGATCGCAGCCAACAATTTCTAGACTCCTACTGGCGAAAACAATCTCGTGCGGATAAAACAGTGCAGTCGGAAATATATAAAGGCGTGCAAATTAATTATAAACAAATAGCAATAGCCAACAAAAAAACCTCTCCGATTTCGCCTTTCAACCCGCTTTCTCTGCCGAAGACAACTTTGCCGCCCAGCTTCGCAACAGCGGCTATCGGCGTCAGTTCAAATTCAGGAAATAACCCCAGTTTTGTTTTATTTGCCAACAGCCCAACTGTGATTCGAGATGCAGTTAACAACGTTGCAGCAGCCAACCAAAATCTCAACAATAGTCCTAACTATCAAAAAGCTTTCCAGCAGTTAACTCAAGGCAGAATAGCTTTAGCATTTGTTAATCTCCCGCAGTCACAAACCGAGCAAAATCCCCAAATTTCTCTTAATTCCCTCGCAGTTGCTGTCGGAGTCAACCGACGGGGATTGCTGGCTCAAACTGCTTTAGTGACATCGCGAGAAAACACAGCTTCTCCAACACTCTCTGAACCGGTGAAAGCCTTGCAATACATCCCCTCCGCCAGTCCTTTGGCGGTCGCCAGCACCGATTTAAGGAATTTTTGGGCTGATTTGTCATCGGCGGTGTCTACTAATGCAGAAGTCTCAAAATTAGTCGATCGCACCTTCGCAGATATTCAGCAAGTTTGGGGCGTCAACCTGCAGCAGGATATATTTAACTGGGTACAAGGAGAATACGCTTTAGGATTGGTTCCGAATTCGTCAAATAGTGCGGACTGGATTTTTGCCGCCGAAAAATCTGCTGATTCCCAAAAGGCGATCGACAAACTCGATGAAATTGCCCGCAGCAAAGAATACAGCATCGGCAGCTTCACTCTCAGAAACCAGAAAATTACCGCTTGGACGCAGTTGACAACGAGTCAAAGTTTGGGTAAAAAAAATAGAAAAAGTGCGATCGAAACCGAGGCAAAAGGAGTCCGAGCCACCGTCGGCAAATACGAAATTTTCACCACTTCAGTAGAAGCAATGGACGCAGCACTAGAAGCAGCAGAAACAGGCTCTTTAGTTGCCAATCAAGATTTTCAAACCAGCATTGAACCGCTACCGCCATCTAACGACGGCTATTTTTATTTAGACTGGCCCTCCAGCAGGGCAATTTGGGAAAAACAAATCCCGCTGTTGAGGTTAATTGAACTTTCGGCAAGACCATTGTTCGACCACTTGCGATCGCTCACCGTCACCAGTACCGGAGAAATAACAGGAATTCGCAAAGCTACAATATTTATGCGGCTGAATTAGTTATTAGCCATTAGCCCTATCAAGTCCTAAATTTTGTCGCGGGTTCACCAAAATATATAATCCCAGCGAAAGATTCAGGTAAACGCGCCCCGACAACCTATCAGCAGCCCTTAGCCATACCACTTTTCCAAAGTATTGCTACAAACATTTTGTTTGGGTTTAGTTGCACGCGCCCAACCTACGGTCTAATAACTAATGACTACTGACTAATGACTGCTGACTAATGACTAATTTGGCTGTTTCTGTTTCCCAAAATAAGCTTGAAAAACCTCTTTGGCGATCGGGGCTGCCGCAACAGAACCAAAACCGCCATTTTCCACAACCACGGCGATCGCAATTTCCGGCTTGTCAGCGGGCCCAAAGGCCACATACAAAGAGTGATCCTTCTGTCCGATGACCTCCGAAGTCCCTGTTTTGCCCCCCGTCAGCGGAATCGAACCGTCATTCATCGCCTGTCCCGTACCCTCGGCAACCACCGCGATCAGTCCTTCCTTAATCACCTGAACTGTTGAAGGTTTCATCCCTGTATGTACTCGTTGAGTCTGCGGCGTGCCGGTCATAGAAGTCAAAAGATGTGGCTTCACGCGATAGCCGCCGTTAGCGATCGAACTCACCATCACCGCCGCCTCCAAAGGAGTCATCAACACCAACCCCTGCCCTATCGACATCGTTACCGTATCACCCGCATACCAAGGTTCTTTATAGATTTCCTCCTTTTGGGCCGGCGTCGGGACTTGACCGTGATCGCCGCCGCCTAGCCCCAAAAGATTCAAATCCGTCTCCTTACCAATTCCCAAGCGGTGTCCCCACTTAGAAATTTGCTCCGGCCCGGTACTAATCCCCACTTGATAAAAAAACGTATTGCTGCTGAAAGCCAAGGCATCCCGAAAGCCGATGTTGCCGTAACCGCCGCTGTGTTCGTTAAAATCAATTCCCCCCACAGTAATGTAAGACGAAGTACCGAGAATTGAGCCCGGCGAAAACTTGCCCGACTCCAGGCCCGCGACGGAAGTCACAATTTTAAAAGTGCTACCGGGGGGATAGCCTTGCATGGCCCGATTCAAAAATGGATTTTCCGCGTCTTGAAGAGTTTGCCACTCCTCCTTAGTGATTTTTCGCGTAAACAGATTGGGGTCAAAGGTCGGGCGGCTAGCCAGAACTAATACCGCGCCGGTTTTGACATCCAGGGCCACTACTGCTCCGCGCCGGTTCCCCAGGGCTGTTTCGGCTGCTTTTTGCATGGACAAGTCTATGGTTAGCTGCACCGCCTCACCGGGTTTGGGCGGTGTCTCTCCGATCAGCCGCAACTCTTGATTTTGGGCATTTACCTCGATCAGCCGATCGCCCCAAACTCCCGCAATCTTCTCGTTAGAACTCGCTTCTATGCCCATCTGACCGACAATCATCCCCATCGGATATTCCGGGTTAGCTTCCAAGTCTGCTGCGGTAGCTTCGCCAATATATCCGAGAACATGAGCCGCCACACTGGCTTCGGGATAATAGCGCTTCGCTTCAGGTCGCACTTCCACTCCGCGTATTTGTCCCACCTGTTCTGCTAGTGGGACAAACACCTCTGGCGGCATCGCTTGCTTGATCCGCACCGGTCTGTAGGATAGAGGATCGACCTGTTTTATTTTTTGTAAAATTTCTTCGGCCGGGATTTTCACCAGCGGACTCAACTTATTTGCTGTAACTTTCCACTCTTCCGGCGTTTGTTCTTTCGGCCACAAATATACCGATCGAGCTAAATTGTTTGCCGCTAGCAGCTTGCCTTTGCGATCGATAATGTGTCCGCGATTCGCCGGCATTGGCACTAGGCGAACGCGATTGTTTTCGGCTCGTTCCCGGTGTTGCTTCCCTTGTACCAGTTGCAATTCCACCAGCCGACTAGCGTGCAGGCCCAGCAAACCCGTTGCCACTAGCATTAACACGAGCGCCCGGTGTATCGGACGATCCTGTTTCTTAGGAGTTTCCCCCAGGGTTTTGTCAGAAGAGTGAAATGCTGAGATCGAATAAATTTGTCGTTGCATCATTCTATAGGTAGATGTCAAATCCTAGATTTTATACTCCTGATTGTCAATTGTGAAGTATACATCATCAGACCGGGGGCGATCGGGCATTGGCAGTTGGGGGAAGCGGAATGATTAATAATTAGCTTTTGACTAATAATTAATAACTCATGAATGCTGGCTGCTGACTAATCCCCCAAGCACCAAGAAATAGCCAGCACAATCAAGGCCAGGCTCAGCCAATTAGGGAAGTGGAGCCAGCCGCCTAGACCTATAGGTAACAATACCAAAACCTGTGTCAATAGGGAACCGATCGCCAACAGCAAGGCTAGGAGTATCACATATATCATCTTGACACCGTACAATTTCGGATATGAGTCGATCGCCTGTGGCAGAAATCCGAGTGGCACAGGCGAGGGCGATCGCACAGGGATTGTCCTGATAGACATAAGGAAGAGAAGCCTGGAGGTTTTGAACACATTTAAAAAAAGTTATTATTCCTCCAGAGTTAGGATGATAGAGGCTGCGATGGGTAAATTGTGAGTTGGGATTTTAAGTTGTGATAGAGGAGAATTGCCATGTTGTTTAATCAGGGAGCCAATTTCAAAAACGGTGCGCTCGCCTCCGCGATCGTCGCCGCGATCGTCGCCCTACCAGTTTTAGCAGAAACAGCCAATTTCGGCACTTTAAATTTATCGCGAGGTTTTGAGTCCCCAACAGCAGTTTTGAGAGGTTCCACAGGCGGCTCCTACTCTCTATCTGCCATAGCCAACGCCGATCGCCACAAAAACAAATGTTTGGGTTTTGCCACTCCAACTCCCGACCACATCCTAGTCTTGCAGCAAAAATTTTCAAAACTCACACTCCAAGTCAAAAGCGGAGGCAAGGACACAACCTTACTCATACAAGGCCCCGGTAATGCAGTGCGCTGCGGAGACGATGCAGGTCAGAATAAAGATGCTGGCATTGTTGATTCAGACTGGCAAGCAGGGTCTTACAGGATTTGGGTCGGTACTCTCGAACCCGGAGTCAAGTCTGACTATACAATCTCAGTACAGGAATAGAACGCGGCGGCGCTGGGGGATGAAGAAAATAAAATATCATCACATTCTCCCCCAATCTCCGAATCTCCCGCGGTGCCACTCCCCCAATCTCCCCCAATCGGCCAATCTGTTAATCTCCCACACCCCAATCTGCCGATCGACCGCTCACTTCCCCTATCCAGTAAAATGTAAAATCGAAAGTGGCGTGTTTAACCAAAATTGGTAACTCTGAAAGTGCTAAAGACCCTTAGAGCTGACTTCAGTATAATTTTCGATCGCGACCCTGCAGCTCGCAACTGGCTGGAAGTTTTATTTTGCTACCCCGGTCTTCAGGCCCTAGTGCTGCACCGCCTCGCACACTGGCTTTACGTGCTGGGACTTCCCTTCATCCCCCGCTTGATTTCCCACATTGCTCGCTTTTTGACCGGAATTGAAATTCACCCCGGGGCAACGATCGGCAAAAGCGTATTCATCGACCACGGTATGGGGGTTGTGATCGGCGAAACAGCGATTATCGGCGATTTTGCCCTAATTTACCAAGGTGTAACCCTCGGCGGCACAGGCAAAGAAAGCGGCAAACGTCACCCTACCGTCGGCGAAAATGTAGTTGTCGGTGCCGGCGCCAAGGTACTCGGCAATCTTCAAATTGGCAACAACGTTCGCATCGGCGCCGGTTCCGTCGTGCTCAGGGACGTACCATCTGACTGTACGGTTGTAGGGATTCCCGGCCGCATCGTCTATCGATCGGGAGTGCGCGTCAATCCCCTAGAACACGGCAGTTTGCCGGATTCCGAAGCTGTGGTAATTCGCTCTTTGCTCGATCGCATCGAGTCCCTCGAACAGCAAGTAAAAAGTTTGCTTCCTCAAGCATCTGTCTCCTTAACTTCTGTTCCCAATTCCCACAATTTCCACTCAGTATCAGAAGCTTTAAACCAAGCCAGCAATGTAGCCTTAGCCGAAAAAACACAGCTAGTTACAACCCCTAGCTGCAAGTTAAAAGATAAAGCAATTCAAGAATTTTTCGACGGCACCGGCATCTAAAATTTGAATTGGGCATAGGGCATAGGGCATAGGAAATTGGGCATAAGGCATTGGTGAATGTTAATTGTTAACTGATGACTACTGACTAATGACTAATGACTTCTTTTTCAAGGATTGACCTCGCGCACAGACCAATTTCCCTCCGCGTCGCGCCGATAAAGCGATCGGTTCTGCGGTTCCCCCCGCAACTCCAACAAATCCACAGTTTCCGGTTCCAACAACAGCAAGCAAAAATTAGGCAGCGGCTCGATCGGATCTGCAGCAGCAGAATCAAAAGCACCAGCCGGGGCTTTGTCATCCCCCGGATGCGGCCAAGCAAATTGCGATCGAGCCGCCTCAGAAAGCTCCTGCCAAGCTGTGCGGCGCGATGAACACAACTCTGTCTCTGGATAATCTGCCCCTACCAAAATCAGTTGTCCAGCAATCCGAAATTGTTCGCGAGTTTGGGGGAAATACCAGCAAATTTCCCCCCAAGGATAGAGGTTAATTTCCTCTGCCTTTTGACTGCGAATATCTGTAATAAACTTTAACTGATTAGTATCTGCTAAAAAGCCTCGAAACACCACAGTGCGGTTAGCCGGACGCCCCGAGGCGCGAACCGTTGCTAGTTGCAAGTAGCGGGCAAAAGCAAGACTGCGGTTGCGGTGGAGCGCGCGAGCTAGGGGCGATCGCCAAAGTGCTAAAGACATAATTAATAACCTATCATATGGGTAATGGATAATTGGTAATGGGTAATTGATAATCGGTAATTAGTGCCTTTTCCCTTCTGCCTCCTGCTCCTCTCGCCTATACTCACAATTTACAACTCTTAAAATCTTGCTATTGGTAATTTTATGTCAAATTCACTCTCAAAACTCAAAAATATGGAAACTCCCCACAGTGGCTACCACTGGGACGGCGGTTCACGCCGCTTTTTTGAAGGCTGGTACTATCGAATAACATTACCCGCTCGCGGACAATCTTTTGCATTCATGTATTCAATAGAAGACCCCAAAGGCGGTCAACCTTACAGTGGCGGTGCAGCTCAAATTCTCGGCCCGGAAGATAGCTATTTATGCCGCACATTCCCCGATGTAAATAAGTTTTGGGCGCACCGAGAAAGCTTGGCTTTCGGACATTGGGGCAGAACAGATTTACAAATTAAACCCCAATATTTAGAACCCCAAGTATTCGACAGTCGCATCGAAGAAGGCTATCAAGCTACTGCTACTTTGAATCAAGGTTATCTCCACGATCCCGGAAGCGGTAGCCGCTGTTTTTGGCAATACGAAATTCAACCTGTTTACGGCTGGGGCAACTCTGACCAACTCCAGAAATCCACGGCGGGAATGGTATCTTTTCTACCCATATTTGAACCGGGATGGCAAATTTTAATGGCGCACGGTTTAGCCACGGGCTGGATCGATTGGAACGGCGAACGCTACCCATTTAAAGATGCTCCCGCTTACAGCGAAAAAAACTGGGGCGGTGCTTTTCCGCAAAAGTGGTTTTGGGTTAACTGCAATTGTTTTCAAGGCGAAAGCGATTTAGCTTTAACTGCTGGCGGCGGCAAGCGGGGCGTGCTGTGGTGGATGGAATCGGTAGCAATGATTTGTCTGCATTACCGAGGCAAATTTTACGAATTTGTGCCTTGGAATTCGCAAGTTAGTTGGACTATTGAACCTTGGGGAAGCTGGAAAATGCAGGCTAGAAACAGTCAGTTTGAAGTTGAGTTAATTGCCACTACAAACCGTTCTGGTACTTATCTGCGAGCTCCTACAGAGAAAGGTCTGGTTTTTTGCTGCCGGGATACGACGCAGGGCAAATTGCGCTTGCAACTGCGAGAATTGTTGGGGGGAAATGTTGACAAAAATGGCAAGCAGCGTTCTAGAATTATCTTAGAGGCTGAAAGCTCTTTACCGGGTTTGGAAGTTGGGGGCGGGCCTTGGGATGAAGTTTGGCGATCGAATTAAGTCATTAGTCCTTAGTCCTTAGTCATTAGTCAGTTAACAGTAGTCTGCACAGCAACGATCGATTTAGTCGGTTTGCAAGGCAAATTCTACCGCAGCCAGCGGTTAAAACAAGCTCTCAAGGTGATTTTGGGACTAATTTTATGTTTGGGGACAATCTTGATGCCTGCGGCAATTGCTAGTGCGGCCGGTGATTTGTCTCGGCAACCAGTCACCGAAATTACTGTTAGTTTAGGTAAGGAAGCTGGGGAAATCAAATTTTTTCCCAATCAGCTAGAATTTGAATCGGGAAAACGCTATAAATTAGTGCTGAAAAATCCCAGTTCGCAGAAACATTATTTCACTGCCAAAAACTTTGCTGATGCGAGTTGGACTCAAAAAGTTGAAGCTGGTAATGTGGAAATTAAAAGAGCGATTCACGAATTGGAACTTAAACCGGGCGCTATGGCAGAATGGGTGTTTGTTCCCATGAAATCGGAAAGTTATACCATTTTAGATTTTAGATTTTAGATTTTAGATTGGGCATGACTGATGACTATCTGGGTTTGCTGCTTGCCTACAGTGCATTCTTTAGTTGCATTCTTTTTTTAAACTGGTATTACAACCTGCGGTGTACGGTAGCCGGACATACAGAGGCGGGGATGATTGGGAAAATTACGATCGCCTCTTAAATCCCAGTTAATACATTAAGAGATTGACTAATTTTTGTGTAATCGGAAAACCAGTCTGACGCTCAAAGTGTATAAACATCGGACTAGGATTTGCCTCTAAAAATACATACTCACCCGTGGGCTTGACACGCCAATCAATAGCAGTCCACTCTAGCATAAATGCCTTTAATATTGCCAAACATTGTTTTTTAACTGATTCTGGCAAATCTATCGGAATTAGCTCTGCCTCTAAATCTTCCCGAAAATCTAAAGCTTGACTGCGAATTTCGGCAGAATAGACTGATTCACCGATCGCATAACTGCGAATGTTTGTGCCAGGAATATATTCTTGTATTGTGATTGGAGAAATACTCAAAGCCAAGTCCAGCCGATTAGGTTCTAAATGCGCCTCTGTCACCAACTTGGTATGAGCGCCACCATAAACAGGCTTAAAAATTGCTTTTTCATGAGCTTCCACAAATTCCCTAACTTGCTCTGGATTGTTACTGATTAAAGTTGCAGGAATCGTAACTCCTATTTGCTTTGCCAAACTCAGTTGTAGGGGTTTTTCTTTATGAAATTGGTATGCCTGCCAGGAATTAATCCAGCGAGCCGGACAAGCTTGCATGAGCGATCGCACTGTACTCATGGAATCGTTCAATGCAACTTGCTGTTGATTTGCATCTTTTAAAGGTGCAACGTAAACACCGGAGAAATTGCGCCAAAATACACTGTGAATATCTTGAAAATTCAACTCGCGACCTCCGGGTAGCGTCAAGCACCCTACCAGGGTGTCAGGTTGCCAAGACAGGCGTAACTGTCTGGGAAACAGATAGGTATCTAAATAATCTACTTCTGCACCGGCTTGGGTGAGAGCATCTTTTATATGAGCAGCATGAGCATCTGAATCATTACCCAGAATTAAAATGTTCATGGGAAAATTTAAAATTAAAAATTTGCTAAAATGCAACTACATAATATATGAAAAGTCGCATCACTTGTTTTGACAGTGTTGCAACTTTTTATTTATGTATTAAAAACTGTCAAATGAGGCTGAATCTTTGAAAGCCTCATTACACGAACAATCTGAATAGTTCAGGAATTAGGCAGAATCTCTAGAATTGTCGGCACGAATGAGATTACCAATAAATAGGGCCTCCACCGCCTTCAAACCAAGCTTTCGTGTATCCTCCACCCTCTTCACCGATAGCCAGAGTGGTCGCCGGAGGGTCAAAGGGAATAAAAGGCGGGGGAGGAACTGGAAATCCTCCTCCTCCTTCACTTCCCGGACAGGGAGCTGAGATACACTGTATCGGACCACCCCCACCTTCTTCACCTACAGCCAGAGTCGTGTAACGAATTCCACCTCCGACGTGGGCGGCCTCTTCCTCAGTTAGCGTCTCTTCAAAATCTAAATCCATTGCTTCGAGTTCAGCAGGATCTAAATCAAAAGGATGATTCATAAAATTCTCCTAATTGAGTAAAACCTTATGCAGCTTTACAAATAATCTAGCTCAGGAAAATCGAGTGATGTTGCCATTTTGGCAGATTTAAAATTGAGTTAACAAAACTTAAACAAGCCTTCAACCCTACAATTTTTTATGTAGACTCTAGCGGAGCCATTGTGAGTCCAGCACGGCTCAATTGCATATGATAAAGTTCTGCTTGCTCTTGCGGGCCAACCCAGACGGTGGCCTGGCCTTCGTGGTGGATTTGGTTGGCGAGTTTCCAAGCTTGATCGCTCGTCATCCCTGGAATGTATTTCGTCAAACATTCCACAACGTGCTGAAATGTGTTGAAATCGTCGTTGAGAACTATTACCCGATAGTTGGGATAAGGTTTGCGGGTAACTTGACTCGATCGAACGGGTGCTATGGTTGGTGAAGAGGTCATCGCGCGAACAGCCACTAAAACTACAAAATTCGTAAAAGAGTTACCTCTAACATTTTAACACAATTTCCGATTTTTTTAACCCCTACTTGGTATTTCGATCCGCTTCGGGGTTTATTTTCACCGCCGGGCCCTGCGTTAGACTTTTCCAAAAACTCTTGTGGGGAGTAGGGTTAGGCATCCTGCCCCCCATCGACAGGCTTTTGAGAAGAAATCTCTTGCACCGCGCCGATTAAACTACAGTTAACACTCGATCGACCTCAGAAGTGTCGCCGTGAGAGTAGGCTTGCAGCAGAAGTTGCTTTAAATCTTCAATCAGCCGATAGCGGGGGTTCGCTCCGGTACACCGATCGTCAAAAGCGCGATCGGCCATTTCCTCAACGCGAGCAAAAAAGAAATCATCGCTCATTCCCTGACTGGCGATCGCCTCCTGAATCGTGCTAGGAATATCTACCTCACGCTTGAGATCTTCCACCGCTGCGATCGACTTCTGGACTTTCTCCTCTTCTGTATCACCGCCCAAATTCAGATAGTCCGCAATTCGAGCATAACGCCACTTGCTGTTAGGATACTTGTTTTGAGAAAAAATCGCTTGTTTGAACGGAACATCCGTTGCATTGTAGCGAATTACATGGAAAATCGTCAGGGCATTTGCTAAACCGTGAGGGACGTGGCAAGTTGCACCTAATCGGTGAACCACTGAGTGACAAACCCCCAAAAAAGAGTTGGCAAATGCCATCCCGGCGATCGTAGCAGCATAATGTACTTTCTTCCGCGCTTTCGGATCGTTAGCACCATTTTTGTAAGCGCTGGGCCGGTATTTAAACAGCAAACGAATCGCTTCTAAAGCCAAACCATTTGTATACTCAGAAGCCAACACAGAAACATAAGCTTCTAAAGCGTGGGTTAGCGCATCAATGCCGCCGTAAGCAGTCAGTTTCCGGGGCATATTCAGCGTAAGTTGTGGATCGACAGTAAGCACTTCAAAAAATGGTTTACAAGCTGCTGCTACTGTACTTAATAAACCTGGGATATCCTGTATGTGTTGACTGCTTTAAGGTTTTTACAATGACTGTTATTCACCCTTTAAAATGATGAGCGGGAAAGCCAGAGGTGCTAGTTGCTAGGCTAAACAAATCACCTGAGTAGAAACTCTTTTGAATTTCTTCTTCACTCACCCCCACTGATGCTGTCGTGATGTAGAGCGTTGTCAAATCTTCACCACCAAAAGTGCAAGATGTCGGGCGGATGACAGGCGTCTTAACTCGCATCATCTCTTTCCCAGATGGGTCAAACCGGATGATACAGTAGCCATCCCACATAGCCGACCAAATGCACCCATTTCGATCGACTGTTAAACCATCTGGATAAAAAAGTTCTGCGGTTAAATCAACGAATACTCTGCGGTTGCTGAGACTGCCGCTTTCTTTGTCAAAATCAAAAGCATAGATCGTTTTGAGAGGTGAATCAGCAAGATAAAAAATACTCTCATCAGGACTCCAAGCAGGTCCGTTGGATATCGTCAGTCCGCTTAAAACTACGTGTAAAGAACCATCCGGATCGTAACGGTACAGAGAACAGTTTGCTTCTTTTGTACACTTCGATCCGAACCAAAAACGCCCTGCTGCGTCACATTTACCATCGTTGAAACGGGTGGATGGGTCGTTAAACTCTATATTGAGAATTGTTGTCACCGTACCGTTACGGGTATCGAGGAAAGCTAGTCGGCTGCGCCCGGCCATAATGAGTCGATGGTCATTAGCTGGTGCAATGCAGCCGACAACTTCACCCACGTCAAAAAATTGATGGCTGCCAGTAACTGGGTTGAATTGGTGGACGCGATGGTTGTAGATATCAACCCAGTACAACTGTTGCTCCTGTTGGTGCCAAAAAGGGCTTTCTCCCAGACGTGCGCGAGCTTGGAAAACATTTTTCAGCGAGTCTGAAGTCGTGTTCATAACAATCTCATGTTTATGTTTTCAAAAGTGGAGACAGGTAAGCAGCTTGAAGGATACTCACTTACTTTCATATACAGGCAATATCTTTTTATTTTTAGCGCTTGCTAATATAACGTTACTTGCTTTTTCGCTAATCATACAGCGTATTCCTGGTTTATGAAGGATACCACATATCGCTCTATCCCCGCCGTAGGGACAGGGTACCGGACCCCGTGTCCCTACTTCATAAACCTGGAATACGCTGTAAATGTCTAAAAACGTCGATACGCGCCGGAGAGACATCGCTGCCCCGTTTTGTTCTTTCACTGCTCCCAAGTAGCCAAAATACACCCACTGGACAGCTTCTCGTGCGTTTGCCGCCGGACGGCCAATATCAAAGCCGTAGCTAGCAGCCATTTCTTTTAACTCAAACAATGCCCGAATTTGCTCGGATAACTCTTCGCGCAAACGAATTGTTGCCTCGTCCATCGCCTCTAGTTCGAGTGATTCTTGCTGTGTTTTTTTATCATCAATCAGGCGATCGACACCGTACAAAGCAACGCGCCGATAGTCACCGACGATCCGCCCGCGTCCATAGGCATCTGGCAAACCTGTGAAGATACCAGAAAGTCTCGCCAGGCGCACCGAGCGCGTGTAAACATCGAATACACCATCGTTGTGAGTTTTGCGATATTTCGTAAATATTTCTTCGGTTTGCCGATCGAGCTGATAGCCGTAAGCTTCTAAACCTGCCTTGACAACGCGAATCCCGCCCAAGGGAATAATCGCGCGTTTCAAAGGTCGATCGGGATAGCAAACCTACTATTTGCTCTAAGTCGCGATCGATGTATCCTGCTGCATGAGCCGTGATGGATGTGGGAACTTTTGTATCAACATCCAATACACCTTTTTGGCGCTCTTGCTTCTTTAGTTCCATGACTTTGCGCCAAAGCTGCTGGTTTTTTTCTGTTGGTGCTGTGAGAAATTATGCATTCCCTTCGTAGGGGGTGTAATTCTTTTGGATGAAGTCTCTGACGTTGACTTCCTTTGTCCAGTTGCCTTCAGTAAAGCCGTGCCATTGTAATAACATAGCTTGCTTTCACCTCAATTTTTTGTTAGCGATCGATCTTTTCTCCTCCGACCGCTATATCTACTATATATTTAATCTCAATATTTTAAATAGCCTGTTCGCTCTTTGTTACAAAAATTGACTTGCTAATTCGGTGGGAAGAATTAAAATAGATAGTATGCAGAACATCCTCTGGGATTTTTGAGGAAGCTCTGACAAAAGGGGATTCCGAACTAACAGTTTGCCAACGAAAATGTTGTTTAAGGGCGGGTCGGTCGGCAACCCGCAATCAGATTTTTGGTCGCGAACTGCGAAGACCAGAAGAAGAGGAAGAAAAAGCAGAAAAATAGCAGAAAAATAGTTCGGATTAGATTCGAGAATTGTTGTCGAAAGCAGAGCAATATTAATTGCTGATTAATTGAAGTAGGGTATTATGCAGATAAATTCAAGAAATCAAAGCACTGCGAGCGATCCGGCTCACGATATTTGGAAAGAACAGCGTCATCCGCTCGATCGGATTTTTGGGCCTCGGTCCGTGGCTGTAATCGGCGCAACAGAGAGAGAAGGAAGCGTCGGACGTACTCTCCTGTGGAACTTGATTCGGAATCCGTTTGGCGGAACAGTTTTTCCGGTGAATCCGCAGCGCCGCAGCGTCTTGGGGCTCAAGTCTTATCCTGACATTGCTAGCGTCCCGGAAGTAGTGGATCTGGCGGTGATTGCTACGCCTGCTGCTGGGGTGCCGCAAGTGATCCGCGAATGTATCGCTGCTGGGGTGAAAGGGGCAATTATTGTTTCTGCTGGCTTTAAAGAGATTGGTGCGGCTGGGGAGGCTTTAGAACAGCAAGTTATCGCCCAAGCGCGTCTGGGCGGAATGCGGATTATCGGCCCAAATTGCCTCGGCGTGATGAATCCTGTGCTTGGGCTCAATGCTACTTTTGCAAGTACGATCGCCCGTCCGGGTAATGTCGCCTTCATCAGTCAAAGCGGCGCCCTCTGTACTTCGATCCTAGACTGGAGTTTGGGGGAAAATGTCGGTTTTAGCGCTTTTGTGTCGATCGGCTCTATGCTCGATGTCGGTTGGGGCGATCTGATCGAGTATTTCGGGGACGATCCTCATACTCACAGTATCGTTTTGTACATGGAATCTATGGGTGATGCTCGTTCGTTTCTGTCCGCCGCCCGCCCAGTGGCGATCGACAAACCGATCATCATTCTCAAGGTAGGACGTACCGCCGCCGCCGCCGCCGCCGCCGCTTCCCATACGGGAGCTTTGACCGGCAGCGATGACGTGCTTAACGCTGCTTTCCGCCGCTGTGGCGCGTTGCGGGTACATACAATTTCCGATTTGTTCGACATGGCAGAAATTCTGGCCAAGCAACCGCGACCGCAGGGCAACCGCCTCTCGATCGTCACCAATGCAGGAGGCCCAGGGGCGATCGCCACTGATGCCTTAATTAGCGACGGCGGTGCGCTGGCAGATCTGGCACCGGAGACGGTGCAGCAGCTTGATGAGTTTTTGCCGCCTCAGTGGAGTCATCACAACCCGATCGATATTTTGGGCGATGCTAGTAGCGATCGTTACGCCAAAACTCTAGAAGTGGTCGCTCCCGATCCCAATAGTGACGGATTGCTGGTCATCCTGACGCCACAAGCGATGACAAATCCCACCCAAACCGCAGAAAAACTCAAGTCTTACAGCAAACTCCGAAAGCCCTTATTAGCAAGCTGGATGGGCGGTGTGGAAGTGTCAGCGGGAACGAAAATTCTCAATCAGGCAAATATTCCGACTTTCCCTTATCCCGATACCGCCGTCAGGTTATTCAACTATATGTGGCAGTACACATACAACCTGCGCGCTATCTACGAAACGCCTTCTCTCTCGGCTGATTCCGATCTCTGGAGTCCAGATCGATCGGCGGCCGCAAATATTGTGACTTCTGCACGCAAAAACGATCGCCGTCTGTTAACAGAATACGAATCGAAGCAGTTGCTCGCAGCTTACGGGATTCCCACCATCGCCACATCAATAGCCACCAGCGATCGCGAAGCTGTGGAAATTGCCGATCGCCTCGGTTATCCAGTGGTGCTAAAACTCCATTCTGAGACGATTACTCACAAAACCGATGTGGGGGGCGTCCAACTAAATTTAGGCGGTGCTAACGCTGTAATTAGTGCCTTTGAGGCGATCGCCCAGCGGGTACGGGCGATCGATCCTGCAGCGTTTCTCGGCGTAACCGTGCAGCCGATGGTGAATTTGGAAGGCTATGAACTAATTTTGGGTAGCAGTATCGACCCACAATTTGGCCCGGTGATGCTGTTTGGTTCCGGCGGACAATTAGTGGAAGTCTTTCAAGATCGATCGCTCGCACTTCCGCCTTTAAATACCACCCTAGCGCGGCGGATGATGGAGCAAACGCGCATCTATAAAGCTTTGCAAGGAGTGCGCGGTCGATCGGCAATTGACCTGGTAAAACTCGAACAGTTATTAGTTCGTTTCAGTCAACTGATTGTAGAGCAACCTCAAATTTCCGAGATTGATATTAATCCGCTGTTGGTTTCTCCTGAAGGTGCGATCGCTCTTGATGCCCGCGTTGTTCTCCAAACAACAGAAAACCCCATTTCACCCGCGATTCGCCCCTATCCTACGCAATACGTTCAAACATGGTCAACGGAGGGCGATCGTCCCATCACCATCCGTCCGATTCGCCCAGAAGATGAGCCGCTGATGGTGCTGTTCCACGAAGAACTTTCGGAAGAAAGCGTGTATTTGCGCTACGCTCACATGGTAAAGTTAAAGCACCGCATCGCTCACGAACGTTTGACCCGGATTTGTTTTATTGACTACGATCGCGAAATGGTGTTAGTAGCCGATCGTCAAGACCCGGAAACCTCAGAACACCGGATTTTGGGAGTAGCGCGTCTGAGCAAACTCCACGGCACAAAGCAAGCCGAATTTGCGCTGATCGTTAGCGATAGCTATCAGCAGCGCGGTTTGGGAACAGAATTATTGAGGCGGATGCTGCAAATTGGTCAGGAAGAGAAATTAGAGGCGATCGTCGGCTACATTCTGACTAGCAACTACAAGATGCACAGCCTCTGTAAAAAACTAGGATTTGAAGTCCAACCAGACCGAGGCGAAGGAATGTTGAAAGCTGTTTTTGTTTGCTAATAGCAAGTTTGGTTAAATAATATCAATTCCGGCTGCGCCGCAATGATATCAAATCCGCGTTTCATCGTCCTGATAAAGTCTAATCAAGCTGCCAACAAATAATTCGCGCCATTTTCAGTTTTTTCATTCACGGTCAACAGTCAACAGTCAATCGATTTTAGATTTTAGATTTTAGATTTTAGATTGAAGCATTGACCCCACGGATAAATTCGGGGGGCAAGTTTCATCGGATACAGGTTTTTTATTTCTGGGTCCTGAGTCTGCGAAGGAATGAATACGGGGGCTTGTATCCTGGATGCTTTCGGTCAACTCTCAACAGTCAACAGTCACGGACGGTGCAACCGGAATCGATATAATTCTCATTCATCACAACTAAAGTCCTGACTACAAAATTTATAGGTTTGTAGTCAGGACTTTAGTCCTCAAACTCAGATGCTACTAAGCCGCAGCCAAATTTGCTGCTGCGAAATCCCAGTTAGCCAAATTATCCAAGAAATTAGTAATGTAGTCGGGACGGCGGTTTTGGAAATCCAAATAATAAGCGTGTTCCCACACATCCAAAGTCAGCAACGGAGTTTGGCCGTGTGCTACCGGGGTGTCAGCGTTAGCAGTTTTGGTAACTTTCAAAGTACCGTTGTCCACAACCAGCCAAGCCCAGCCGCTACCGAACTGAGTTGTCGCAGCAGTCTTGAATTCTTCTTTGAATTTGTCGAAGCTGCCGAAGTCGGCATTGATTTTGTCAGCTAAAGCTCCTGTCGGAGTGCCACCGCCGCCCGGTGCGAGGGAATTCCAGAAAAAATTGTGGTTCCAAACTTGACCTGCATTGTTGAAAATGCCGGCTTTGGATGGATCTTTCGAGGATTCCTTGACAATTTCTTCAAGGGATTTGCTGGCCATTTCAGTCCCTTCAATCAGTTTATTCAGATTGGTCACGTAAGCAGCGTGGTGCTTGTCGTGGTGGAACGAAAACGTGTTGGCCGACATATGACCTGACTCCAGGGCGTCAGGGGCGAAGGGTAATGGTGCGAGTTCAAATGCCATTGTGTTCAATCCTCTCTGGATTACTTTTGGTTGTTGGGTTAACTTTCCGGCTTTTGTATGATTAAAGCCGAGATTCGCTAGCTTGAGTTTATCAAGCTGTGGTAAATAATTCTTTACAAGTTTTATATTTTATAGCAGTTGCGGCATTTCAGCATTCAGACTTCTATTTTTTAGATATCAAAGCTACTTATTGCAGGCTTCAGATAGCATAAACTCTCACTAAATGTCAAGCCTCCAGGGAGGCAAATCAAAGTGTGTGTGAAATTGTCAACCGATAGAAATTTTATGAGACTGATAAAGAGATTAAACCTGTAAATTGTCAAAGATTAACCTAAGTTCAATTAAGCTGTAAGGAAGTCAAACAAGTTGCAGGGGCTGTTAATGGAAAAGCGTTTAAACAACTCGTCCAGTAACCCTCCTCAATGGTTGAATCTGCAATTAATCGTCACCGCTCTGGAAACAGTCCAAGACTTAATTGTAATTTCCCTATGTATTGGTTTGTTTTGTTTCATGGTGCTAGAACTGCGAGAAATGTTTTTCTCGCTGCTACCTCCTTAGAATTTCCAGCACGTCACGGCAGATATTTTATTTATATTAGTTTTAGTGGAATTATTTCGGTTGCTAATTATTGACTTGCAAGAACAAAGAGTTTCGATCGCCGTAGCTGTGGAAGTTTGTATTGTATCAGTTCTGCGAGAAGTGATAGTGCGGGGAGTGCTGCTGGAAACTCCCTGGGTTCAAATATTATCAACAGGCGCATTTTTGCTAGTTTTGGGAGTGTTATTGGTAGTCCGAGTTTGGTTGCCGCCAACCTTCGAGGGAATTGACCCGGGACGCCGCCTTGCTAGCAGAAATAGAAAAATTTCAGCGCCTGAATCTTCTTCCGATCCTGTTGCAGTCAATAGCAAGTTTAATTCTCACCCTCGATTTGAGATTTTAGATAAAACTCGGCGGTAGGAACCGATCCTACACACACTTTCGTCCTACCTCTTAGAAACTAAAGAATAAAGAGGGTATTAAAGCCGGATTGGGTATTACCAGGCATCTTCGTAAAATAACCCTGATAACGTTTGTAGTGAGTACGACCGTCCTCACTACAAACGTATTTGATTGAGGTTATGCGATCGCAGATATTACCCGTTAGCCTGCAATTCCTGCAACCGGGCAAACACTTCTTTAGAATGAATTGTCGGATTCACCTTCACAAAAGTTTCCCGCAAAACGCCTTCAGGGTCAATAATAAAACTGTGTCGCGCCGAGATAAAGCTCATCCAAGAACCGTAAGCTTTACTGACTTTACCATCCGTATCAGCTAACAGCGGAAACTTCAAACCTTCCGAATCGCAAAATTCCGCGTGGGAGTTGACATCATCAGCGCTAATGCCGATAATTTGAGTATTCTTTGCCAAGTATTTCGGCAAGTCTTGCTGAAATCGACGCGCTTCGATCGTACATCCCGAGGTAAAGTCTTTCGGATAAAAATAGACTACCAGCCACTTACCGCGAAAATCTGACAGGGACACTTGTCCGTCGCCGCTGTTTGTCGGCAAACTAAAATCCGGTGCGGCTTCATTCACCTGCGGAAGCTTGCCGCCGAGGGCAAATGCAGGTGCGGCAAAATTGAAACTTAGAAAAACTAGACAAATTGCCAATAAAGTGCTAAGCAACTGGCGGCGGGATATCATAAATTTAGAAGTAGAACTGTACGTAACACAAGTTTACAGTTTTCTGATTAAATGGGTAGGGGCAATTTGTGGATTGTTCCTAAAACCCAAATATCACTCACTCAAATAGCAATTATCTATGAGCGCTGCACTCCCGTTACCAGGCAAAGCTATAGTAGTTCAGGTAATTAACGGTCAACCCGTTACGATCGAAGTCGATGGCACTAATGCGCCTATTACCGCTGGCAATTTTGTTGACTTAGTTGAACGCGGCGTTTACGACGGGGTGATGTTTCACCGAGTTGTGCGCGAGCCCGATCCTTTTGTGGTGCAAGGAGGCGATCCGCGCAGCAGGGATACGACAATTCCCGCAAGTCAATTGGGAACGGGTAATTTTATTGACCCGGATACCAATCAGGCGCGTTTTATTCCTTTGGAAATTAAGCCGCAAGGGGCCGCAGAACCTGTTTACAACCAAGTTGTAACCCAGACGCCGCAGTTGCAGCACACTCGCGGGGCCGTGGCAATGGCTCGTTCTAATGCTTTGAATTCGGCTTCTTCCCAGTTTTATTTTGCTTTAGACGAATTGCCGTTTTTAGACGGCAATTATGCTGTTTTTGGCAACGTAATTCAAGGTTTTGAAACGGTGAATGCGGTGCAAGAGGGCGATCGCATTTCGAGCGCTAAAGTCGTTCAAGGTATTGTCCCCAGCCGGGTTTCTAGCATTGTTAGCGATGTTGATGCGCTCAACGCTTTAATCAATGCTACCAATTTCCTAAATCTATCTTTGCGAGCGCTCAGATTGCCAAACACCCTCAATAACTATCAAGTTACTTCCCAAGACTCTCAGCAAAATCCCAGCGGTGTAGTGGCAGGTAGCGGCAACGATGGCATCGTCGGTTCACCCACTGATGATGCAATTAATGGCGCCCAAGGCAACGATACCCTCACCGGCGAAGCGGGTGACGACTTTCTCAGAGGTGGCAAAGATAATGACTCCATTAGCGGGGGTGTTGGCGACGATATTATCAACGGAAATCTCGGCGACGATAATCTCAATGGCGATGCGGGTAATGACTTTTTGCGAGGCGGCCCAGGAAACGATATTTTAATCGGCGGCGATGGTAACGATTTTTTGCTTGGCGATGTTGGCAGCGATACTCTCACTGGTGGCGCAGGTGCAGATACTTTTGTTCTGAGCACAAGCGAAAATCTGGCTTTGGATACGGCGAGCAATATTATTGTTGATTTTAGGCCGGGAGAGGGCGATCGCATTGGCTTAACCACCAATTTATCCAACACCTCATTCACCCAATCAGGCAGCAACACACTCATTCAATTTGGAGGAGTTACTTTAGCTGTGGTTCAAAATGCCACCCCTGCAGCAGTTCAAAACGCTGCTTTTGCAGTTAACTCTCCTGGTCCTTTCCTTGTCGATAACTTGCCCTCCGGAGACGCTGCTTTGAGAGTTGTCTAACTTTAACAAGACTCACGCAATTATAGGAGTAGGGTGCTCTTCGGTGCACCTTACCTGATTATCAATGGTTAATTCCCTATTCCCTCTTGCCAAATTCAACTAATACCATAGCTGTCTAATTTTAGAAACCGCTTCTCGATAACAATCTATTTGCCCCTGCAGCTTAAAAAGCCCTGCCGCCTTCTGAAAATCCTCAAATGCTCCATGAACCTTTCTCAATTTATATCTAGTCACTCCTCGGTTGAAGTAAGCTTTAGCAAAATCGCGATCCAGGCGAATTGCTGACTCAAAATCAGCTAGTGCTGCCAGGGAATTTTCCATTTGCAGGCGGATAGCACCTCGGTTAAAGTAAGCTTGGGCTAAATTGGGGTTGAGCAGCAGTGCCGAGTTGTAATCCGCGATCGCCGCAGTATAATGTTTTAAACGAGTCAGCATAAACCCCCGATTGCTGTAATACTTGGCTCGGTAAGGATTGAGTTCGATGGCGGTAGTTAAATCTTCGAGCGCCGATTGTTTGTAGCCTAATTTGTAGCGGGCCACACCGCGATCGTTGTAAGCTGGCGCGAATTGCGGATTAATGTTAATTGTCGCAGTAAAATTTTTAATCGCACCGTGTAAGTCTTGTTCTTCGAGATTTTTTAAACCCTGAGTGTAAAATTTTTGGGTAGTAACTTTTAAATTTGCCTCTTCTCGGGATTCAGCTTGCTCGCCAGAAAATACTTTGCCTACAATACTAGAAAATCTCAAAGATTCGAGCGAATTGAAAATAGTAGTCACAACTAATTGGCTCGGGAGAAGAGGAATAGTAGGCATGGGAAAAGTGGTGCTCAACTGTATGCTGTTATCTTCCTCTATACTTCAGCTATATAACCGTGATATCCGTGCTCTCAGGAATGTGATAATTTTGATGAGATTTGGTGATACTGCGACCTAGACTTGTGTGATGAAAGTTGGGCTTAGTTAGTGAGGACGATCGCAATTAAGAAAAATTGCGTCTACAACCACCTAAATATAAGGTTTTCAGGCTAGGTGGGGCGTTTCTTTTGAACAATATTGAGAAGTTCCTACCGGGATTGTTTGGAGGTAGGCCCTGCAGCATCGTCAGCCACTGCCCGCCCCCAGTGTTACGTGGTAGGGATATTAGGGATATTGCACCAGCCGGGGGGGGCGATCGAACTTGTGGCCATCTTGTACCCGGTTTTAAGGAAAAATCTTAGTTTGGGAGCGAGGCATCTGTGAAGCAACCGGGTTTCTAGCTCAAAGCGCGTCTAAGACTCCCCGAGTTAAGTTGATGCCTGCGCCAACCCCCGATAAACATTTAACTAATATTTTTAAGTGGAATTGCGGAGGAAAGTTGCAAGTTGTTTGCTATGCTTTGATTATACATCAAAAATCTATTGTGCAAATTAGTGTCAATGAAAAGACTTCTGACATTGAAAACTTTCTTCGCGGCAGTGTTGGCGATCGTCCTGTTCACTCTCTACTTAACTCCTCCTGTGATGGCAGCGAATACGGAGGATTTGAATCAGCTCTTAAAAGATAATTGGTGCGTCAGCTTTCTGTGGAAGCAGTGCGATTTGATCGCTGTCGATTTGCAGGGAGCTAATCTCCAAGAAGCCAATTTGAGCGGTGCTAAATTGTCCGGCGCCAATTTGTCTGGTGCTAATTTAAAAAATGCTGACCTTTCTGACGCCGACCTCAGCGGCGCTAATTTAGCAAATGCTGATATTTTGGGGACGGATCTCAGTCGAGCCAATTTGACCGAAGCTAATTTCAAGTCCACGAGATTGTGGGATGCTAATCTGACTTTGGCAAATCTGAGTCGCGCCAATTTACAAAATGCTAATTTGTTAGATTCTCGACTGTGGGGAAGCAATCTCGCCCAAGCTAATTTAACTGATGCGACGCTGCACGGTGCTGACTTGCAATATGCTAATTTGGCGTACACTAATTTGACAAATGCTGACTTGCAGAGCTTCTTTTTCAGAGGTTCCAAACAAGTCACAAATTTGAGCAATGCTAATTTAGAAGGCGCTACTTTAACGGGAGCAAATCTCAGAGGTGCACTGCTGACAGGGGCAATAATGCCAGACGGTTCAATTAATGAAGAAATTGGCTTTAATTTAAATTAAAGTTAAATTAAAGTCTGTCTGAATAAGGTCAATAACAGGCTTTCGGGCCAGTCTCGCAATCAATGAATTATCTGGTGTAATAGGCTCCGCCCGTTGCCAACAGATTGTTGAAGAGGTTGTCAATATATCAATTTAAACCCGGGTGCCATCTAGCTTTCAACTCCCAACGAGTCAAGCTCGCTAAAATCTTAAATCTCAAACCGAACCGGCGCGGATCTGTTACAATTTTTAACAGACCCAGAACAGCACCGAGCCTGATATTACCGGCCTAGAGATACAACCCCCCGACTCCTGTCGTGAAAAGCAAAAAAATTAGATATTTAGTTTAAACTCCCAGATTCATCTGTAGAGTCAATTCTTTAATCTAAAATCGACTGTGGAGATCGAAAAAATAGATATTTAGTTTAAACTCCCAGGTTACTCTGTGCAGTCAATTCTAAAATCTAAAATTTAAAATCGACTGTGGAGCCAATTCTAAAATCTAAAATCTAAAATCTAAAATCTAAAATTGACTGATGGAAACCCTGCAAACCCAACTTTACGAACTCGCACAATTTGCTAATAATTTAGTAAATACTCAACTGACACACCTCAGTTTAGTCAGCATCGGAGTCATCTTTCTGGCAGGGTTGCTAACGAGCTTAACGCCCTGTATGCTTTCAATGTTGCCGATCACGATCGGCTACATCGGCGGATACGAAGCAAAAAGCCGCCTGCAAGCCGCCGCCCAGTCGGCGTGGTTTTCCCTGGGATTGGCGACAACCCTTGCGGGTTTAGGTATTGTAGCATCATTTGCCGGACAAGTTTACGGCAAAATTGGGCTGGGTTTGCCGATTGTTGTCAGCATTATCGCTATTCTAATGGGGCTGAATTTACTCGAAGCTTTACCCTTGCAAATGCCCTCTTTCGACTCTGTGGGGTGGGTTCCAAAAGATTTACCGGCGGGGGTGCGATCGTACTTATTGGGCTTAACTTTTGGTTTAGTAGCCTCTCCGTGCAGCACGCCAGTTTTAGCTACACTCTTAGCTTGGGTTTCCAAAACGGGAGATACAGTTTTAGGTGGTGTGTTGCTGCTGTTTTACGCTGCTGGGTACGTCGCTCCGCTAATAATAGCAGGTACTTTTACTGCCAGCATTAAAAAGTTGTTAGAATTGCGTCGGTGGTCGAGTTGGATTACGCCTGTTAGTGGCGTTTTGCTAGTAGGATTTGGCGTTTTCTCCCTGCTTTCCCGGATACTTCCCGCGTAAGTTTCTTTGTCAGGGCTTCAGTCCTTATTTAGAGATATAGCAATCCCTACGGAATGCGTGATTTAAGTTTTTTTTAACGAACCGCGAAGACGCTAAGAACACGAAGGAAGAAAGAAATAAAAGATAAAAACTTCAACTCTGATTTAGAGTTGCTCAAAAAAATTTTTTTCTTCATCTTTTGTTCCCTCCTCTTTCTTCCTTCTTCCTTCTTCCCTCTTCCTTCTTCCTTCTTCCCTCTTTCTTCATAATTACCAATGACATCAAAAGACGTATTTATATCAAAACTCTCAAACTGGGCGACTGCCCCTCAAAGGTTTTTCAAGCGAGAAATTTTGCCGATGCTAGCAGATTTGCGGCTGGCAATTATCTTGCTGCTGGCGATCGCATTTTTCAGCATTTCCGGCACTGTCATCGAACAAGGTCAATCAGTACCCTTTTACCAATCTAACTACCCAGAACACCCCGCTTTGTTCGGCTTCCTAACTTGGAAAGTTGTGCTAATTGCAGGACTAGACCACGTATACCGCACTTGGTGGTTTTTGTCAATCCTAATGTTGTTCGGCAGCAGCTTAACAGCTTGTACATTTACCCGACAATTTCCCGCATTAAAAGCCGCCCGCCGCTGGAAATTTTATGAAGAACCAAAGCAGTTTGAAAAATTAGCTCTGAGTGCGGAATTAGAAACAGTTGGTTTAACTTCGTTAGAACAACTTTTGCAGCAAAAAAACTACCGCATATTTCGAGAAGGCGAAAAAGTTTATGCTCGCAAGGGAATAATTGGCAAAGTCGGCCCGATTATTGTTCACGCCAGTATGCTAATTATTTTAGCTGGGTCGATGTGGGGCGCGATGACGGGGTTTCTCGGTCAAGAAATTGTTGCCAGCGGCGAAACATTTAAGGTGCAGAATATCCTGGATGCGGGACCTTGGGCGGGGCCGCAAATACCGAAGGATTGGTCGATGCGAGTTAATCGATTCTGGATCGATTATAGTCCGAGCGGTGCGATCGACCAATTTTACTCTGACCTGTCAGTTTTGGACAAAACAGGCCAAGAGGTCGATCGCAAAACCATTCACGTTAACGAGCCGCTCAGATACCGGGGAGTCACTTTTTATCAAGCAGATTGGGCAATAGCCGCCGTGCGAGTTCGCCTCAATAAAAGCCCGGTTTTACAATTGCCGATGGCTTTGTTAGACACTCAAGGTAAAGGCAGAATTTGGGGAGCTTGGATTCCGACAAAACCCGATTTGAGTGCAGGAGTTTCTTTGCTAGCAAAAGACTTGCAAGGCACAATGTTAATCTACGGTACGGATGGCAAATTGTTAACTACAGTTCGCGCCGGCACAGCGGCTGAAGTTAACGGAGTGATGCTGGCAATTGACGAAGTTGTAGGCGCTACGGGATTGCAAATTAAAGCCGATCCGGGTATTCCGATCGTTTATACTGGCTTCGGGTTGCTGATGCTCAGCGTGCTGATGAGCTATCTGTCTCACTCGCAAATTTGGGCTTTGGAAACAAACGGCAAACTCTACGTCGGCGGGCGCACGAATCGCGCTCAGGTGAGTTTTGAAAGAGAAGTTGTGGAGATTTTGGACAAGTTGGCAGAATCGAAAACAGCAGAGGAAAAAAGTGCGATCGCCCCAACTTCTGTTGCAAGTCAAACCTAACCGTAGGGTGCGCGCCCGCCGCGCACCTTACACCAACGATAAATATCAAAAAGATTAGTTGAGTTTGTAGGGTGCGCCTTGCGCGATTTGTCGAGGTGGTTAATGTGAACCGGATAAAAAGCAGAAAACCGCTATTTTACGTGCCGATTATTCAAATTTCAAGCAATGAAAATTGCTATGGGGAGTTTGGTTCCAAAATAAAAACGCTGAAACGCAGATCGATCGCTACTCTCTGGCGGGCGACAAACTCAACCGCTGCCCAGTGCACACCCTACAAACTACGATATTTTAAGCGTTTGAGGGACTTTTTGACTTGCTTGAGAGGGCTGCCCTGACGCACCCTACAATTACTTACTAATTTTAACCATCCTATTTCTTAAAACTATTGTGGGCCGTTGCTCCAACGCCGCCCCACAATTAAATCTCAATGCCACAACAGCTTCATACCCGCCCTACTTCTGATGCGACACCTCAATCACAGTGTGCACGTTCCCCCGCGGCGAAAAATCGCCCTTAATTGTCGCTTCTAGGGGCGCGCAAGCTGCCACAAAATCGTCTAAAATTTGATTGATCGATTCTTCGTGAGAAATGTAGCGATCGCGATAACTGTTAATATACAGTTTGAGCGCCTTTAACTCTACCACCCGCTCGTCGGGCACGTAAGTAACGTGAATTGTCGCAAAATCTGGATAGCCAGAAAACGGACACTTGCAAGTAAACTCCGGCAAAGTAATGTTAATCGAGTAGCGCCGCCCGACTCGCGGATTCGGGAAAGTAATTAACTCCCCCTCCAAAATCTGGCGTTCGCCGTATTTCATTTCCTCGGTGCTTGACTTTTGGGACATAGTTTCTTCGGCTGCGTAGTTGTTCATAGCGATCGACAAAAAAGTTGTAACATTTAATTAAATTTACTATAAATATCTGTAACAAATATCTTGACAAATTGTGTTGCGATCGATCTAATTGCAAATACTCTCAGGCTAAACTAAAAAAGTTCACCCTCGCCATCTACCATTATGCAAAATACTACCTTACCTGACAATACTTCCCCTGAAAACTCAAATAGTTACTCTCCATCGGTACCTATTTCCCTCTATCGAGAAGTCACCGCAGAGTTGCAAGCAGCCCAAGCGATGCTCGACTCCCTCAAAACCCACAATCAGCAATTAGTCCAACAAAATCAACAACTGCGGCGAGAAGTAGAAACAGTAGTTCAAGTATCCCAACAGCTACAGCAAGTAGTCAACTCGGCTCAGAGCGTCACCCAGACTGGAATGCCTCAAATGCCGTCAGTCAAATTCAATTTCAGTGTGGAACCCGAGCCAAGAGCACCTGCAACCTCAGAGACTAGCTCTGCCTTACCTCAAGCACCCCCCGCCCCTCAGACAGTAGCCTTCCCTTTTCCCCTACCGGAACCGGAGCCAACAGCCGCCTCGATGCCGCAGCCACTTCCAGAACAATTATTTACAGAGGTGCCGGAAATTCCTTACCGTTTGCGTCCTAAGCCCAAAAAAGCTTCAGACTTAAACGGATTGTGGTTGGCGATCGCGATTTTTCTGATTGTCATTACAGCTTTCGGCACAGGTTATTTAATTGTCCGCCCTTTATTAATGAAAAAGTAAATTCCAACAAGAATCCCACGGTTCGATCCGTGGGATTTTAAACAAAACCTAGCATAAAATGTTCAAAGTTACGCTAATTGGCCATCATCCTCTGGCGGCAATCGTTTCTGCTGAACGAGGCGCATACTGCTCTTCACAAGCAGAACCTACGATGCCCACCCCTGGCTCGAAACCGCGCGTGAACTCAGTGAGTTTTACCTGTTTAGCTTCCAAAGCTGTCTGTAGCACCTTCATGGCTCGGTGAGGGTCGCCGGCCCCGCAGAAAAATAAGTCTGCAGCAAAATAACCGTGTTCAGGCCAAGTATGGATTGCTATATGAGACTCTGCCAAAGTAGCAGTAGCTGTCACTCCGTGAGGACTAAACTGGTGGACGCACAAATCGATGAGAGTAGCTCCTCCGGCTTCGATCGCATCGAGTATGGCGCGGCGGATACGTTCAGGATCGTTGAGCAGGTCTCCAGGAGACTGCCAAGCATCAGCGACCAGATGGGTTCCCAATTGTTTCATTCTGCGGGGTTTTACCTCTAACTCATAATGTCTCAAACCTTTTTACATTAGCACCATGTCTAAAATTTTGCAAGTATGTTTCACAAAGAAAGATAAAGATTAGGAGAAGTACGCTTCACAACTGCTGGCGATATGCTGGGCTCGAATAGTCTCACAGGCAGATACGACTAATGGAAGAAGTGTTATTTCAGCGCTGCCTTGTTCTTCTCAAACAACCTTCTTTGATTAAAGCAATCTCTTGTTTTCATTGGCTGCAAAAAAACCAAAGCTCGATCGTTCCGGCTGTGGCGGAATTGATATGATATCGAAACGCCAAAGATGGGCGGCTATGCTCTCATGCGTAAAATTCCACAGATCCTAGACGATCGCCCGGCGGGCAGATTCCGGCGATCGCTCTTGCAGCCTATGCTGGAGAAGTTGACCAGCAAGCGGCGATCGCCGCTGGGTTTCTGCGTCACCTAGCTAAACCCGCCCGACCTGCAGACCGAGTGAAGATCGTTGCCCGTTTCTGTGGGCCCAATGGAAAGACAACCGCATGATCCAGCAGTATCAACTCGTTGAACAGATTTTTGCAGGCAATAGCGAGATGGCGATGCTGATGCGATCGCACGACTGGTCGCTTTCCGCCCTTGGTGCCGTTGAAACCTGGCCTCAAAGCTTGAAAACCGCGATTCGGATCATCTTAGGCTCTCGCTACCCCATGGTCGTCTGGTGGGGACAGCAGATGACCAAGTTTTATAATGATGCTTACATTCCTATGCTCGGCAAGCGACATCCGCAAGCACTAGGTCAGCCTGCCTCACGGGTATGGGCTGAAATCTGGGACACGCTAGGCCCGCAAGCAGAAGCGGTTTTGAACCAGGGACAATCGACGTGGAATCAAGAATTGCTTCTGGTAATGGAGCGCAACGGGTATACAGAGGAAACATACTTTACCTTTTCCTACAGTCCCGTGGCGAATGATGATGGCCCAGTGGGGGGCATTTTCTGCGCCTGTAGCGAGGACACTCAGCGCGTGTTGAGCGATCGACGCTTGGCAACGCTGCGCGAATTAGCAGCAGAAACAGTCACTGCCAAGACGCAAGAAGCAGCTTGCCAGATTTCCGCCACCGTATTGACCAATAACGCCTATGACATCCCGTTTGCGCTGTTTTATCTACTCGATGGCGAAAGCGAGATCGCACGACTCGCAGGTACAACAAGGTTAGCAGCCGGAACCCTTGCCTCTTGCGAGGCGATCGAGCTTACCTCCGCCCAAAAGTGCCAGTGGCCATTGAAGCTTGTCATCGAGACGGGCGAAAGCAGAATCATTGAAGATTTGGAGGCGCAATTTGGACTTTTACCGGGCGGCGCGTGGTCCCAATCTCCTCATCAAGCGGTAGTTCTACCACTAGCTCGATCGGGAGAAACCTTCGGGTTCCTGATTGCTGGAGTGAGTCCGTTTAGAACGTTTGATGATGATTACAAAGGTTTTTTTGACTTGATGGCAGGGCAGGTGACAACAGCGATCGCCAACGCCCAAGCCTATGAAGCAGAACGCAAACGCGCCGAAGCACTGGCAGAACTCGATCGCGCCAAAACCACGTTTTTTAGCAATGTTTCGCACGAATTCCGCACGCCGCTGACCTTAATGCTGTCGCCGTTGGAAGAAACGATCGCCAACCTGGATGGAACAATTCCACCTCAAGAACGCGAACAATTACAGTTGGTGCAGCGCAATGGAATGCGACTGCTCAAACTCGTTAATAGCTTGCTCGATTTCTCACGCATCGAAGCAGGTCGAGTCCAAGCAGCTTATGAACCTATAGATTTGGCAACCTATACGGCGGAACTTGCCAGCACCTTTCGATCGCTGATTGAACGGGTGGGAATGTCGCTGATTGTTGACTGTCCACCATTGCCCGAAGCGATTTATATCGATCGCGAAATGTGGGAAAAAATCGTTCTCAATCTATTATCAAATGCTTTTAAGTTTACCTTAGCAGGCACAATTACTGTTCGATTGCAGTGCATCGAAAATTTTGTTGAATTATCAGTTGCAGATACAGGAGTCGGTATTCCCTCCGAAGAAATACCGCATTTATTTGAGCGGTTTCATCGAATCAAAAATTCTCAAGGGCGGAGTTTTGAAGGCTCCGGCATTGGGCTGTCGCTAGTGCAAGAACTCGTCAAAATACATGGGGGAGCGATCGATGTCAGCAGCACTTTTGGGCAGGGCAGTTGCTTTACAGTGACGATTCCCACCGGAACAGCTCATCTGCCGCCGGAGCGCATTGGCGCCAGTCGCACGCTAGCATCAACGGCGTTAGGCGCGATGCCATATATCGAAGAAGCTCAACGCTGGTTGCCAGAAGGCGATTTTAGATTAGAAGAATGGAGCATGGCTCCATCCACTCATGAACTCGTCAATCAACCCGCTCAATCTAAAATCCAAAATCTAAAATCTAAAATTTTCCTGGCCGATGATAACGCTGATATGCGCGATTATATTCGGCGACTCCTGAGCGGTTCTTATATTGTTCAAACCGTCGCCGATGGCGTTGCCGCTTTGACTGCCATTGAGAAGAATCCACCCGATTTGGTATTGACAGATGTGATGATGCCGGGAATGGATGGGTTTGAGTTGTTGCGATCGCTGCGTTCTAATCCCGCAACCCAAGGCATTTCGATCATTCTCTTATCAGCCCGCGCCGGCGAAGAAGCGCGTATAGAAGGACTCGCAGCCGGAGCCGACGACTATCTGATTAAACCGTTCTCGGCGCGTGAACTGCTGGCAAGGGTAGAAGCAAGTTTGAAGCTGGCACGGCTGCGACAGGAAGCAACAGTGCGAGAGCGAACCATTCTGGGGCGCGTAACCGATGGGTTTATGGCATTGGATCTCGACTTTCGCATTACCTACGCCAACCAAGCCGCACAACGAGTGTCGCGAACTCCCCTAGAAGCAATGCTGGGCAAAACGATGTGGGAAGAATTCCCAGGCACGATCGGCAATCAGTTTGAATTCCAGTATCGCCGATCGCTCAGCGAGCAAATCGCGGTGGACTTTGAGGAATATTATGCTCCGTTGGATTTGTGGGTTGAGGTTCACGTTTATCCTTCACCCACTGGGCTGTCTCTTTTCTTTCGGGATATCAACGATCGCAAAAAAATTGAGCAGGAACGGGAACGGTTTCTTGCCGTCGGTTCAGATTTGCAAGTGATTGCGGGCATAAACGGGTATTTCCACTGGGTCAGCCCAACCTTTGAACGAACCCTCGGCTGGACACCACACGAAATGACATCCCGCCCCTGGACTGAGTTTGTCCACCCGGACGACCTCGGCACCTCCATTGCAGAAGCCGACAGTCTGTTCTCCGGTAACGAAACTTTTACGTTTGAAAACCGTTACCGGCGCAAAGACGGTTCCTACCGCTGGTTTCTCTGGAATGCCCAGCCGTACCCAGAAGAACAAGTGGTTTACGGCACTGCCGTTGACATCACCCCTCGTAAGCAGGCTGAGGCGACACTGCGCGAGAGTGAAGCGCGGCTGCGATTTATGTTAGATGCCTCCCAAATTGGCGATTGGGATCTCGATCTCACGACGCGGCCTTACACTGCTCATCGATCGCTCAGACACGATCAAATCTTTGGCTATGAGTCGCTGCTGCCGGAATGGAACTACGACATTTTCTTGACCCACGTTCATCCCGACGATCGCGCCTCTGTAAATGAGAAGTTTCAAGAAACCCTCTTAGCCAATACCAACTGGAACTTTGAATGTCGAATCATCCACGCCGATCGAAGCGTGCATTGGATTTGGGTACGCAGCAGTGTTTATTGTGACTCCAGTGGTACGCCGACTCGGTTGTTAGGAATAGTGGTGGATATCACCGATCGCAAACGGGCAGAAGCAGCCTTGCGTGAAACCGAGGAGCAGAGCCGGAATATTCTAGAGAGCATTGGTGAAGCATTCTTGGCCCTGGATGAGAACTGGCGCTTCACCTACGTCAATCAATTTGCCGAAACCTTGCTCGATCGCATTCCGGGTGATTTGATTGGCAAGAATGTATGGGAAGAATACTCAGGGCTGATTGGTAGCGAGTTTGAGCCGATCTATTGGAGTCCCATGCGCGATCGCGTGCCTGCGTCACTGACGGGGTTTTATCCCGACCACGATCGTTGGTACGAAGTCCGCAGCTACCCTGCCGCACATGGAATCACCGTTTATTTTAAGAATGTCACCGATCAAATTCAAGCCGAAGCAGTCCTGCGCCAAACGTCCGCCGAACTCGAACGGCAACTGCAAAAGTTCAACGCGTTTAAGTCTTCGGTGCGGGACTTTATTTATACGTTCGATTTGTCCGGGCGGTTCATTGATGTCAACAAGCCGTTGCTCGACCTTTGGCAAAAATCCTTCGCTGAAGCCATTGGCAAAAACTTTTTTGAATTAGATTACCCAGTGGATGTAGCTGTCAAACTGCACAATCAGATTCAGAAAGTGATTCAGACGCGCCAACCGCTTAAGGATGAAACGCCATACACCAGCGCGTTCGGTACAAGAGCTTACGAGTATATTTTTGTGCCCGTTTTTGATGCAGAGGGTGCCGTGGAAATGGTGGCGGGTTTAACGCGCGACATCACCGATCGCAAGCAAGCCGAAGCTGAACGCGAGAAGGTTCTGCAACAAGAGCAAACCGCACGAGAAGCCGCCGAAACCGCCAACCGCATGAAAGATGAGTTTTTGGCGGTGCTGTCTCACGAGTTGCGATCGCCACTGAATCCGATTCTCGGCTGGTCGAAGCTGTTGCAGCAAAACAAACTGGGCCCTGCAAAAACGGCTAGCGCCCTTGCCTCGATCGAACGCAACGCCTTACTCCAGTCACAACTGATTGATGACCTGCTCGACATCTCCCGCATTCTGAGCGGCAAGCTGAGTTTGAATCGGATGTCCGTTGATTTGAATATGGTGATCGCAGCCGCCTTGGAAACCGTTCGGCTAGCAGCCGAAGCCAAGTCACTGCAAATTGAAACAACCTTTTCACCCGGCATCGGAATGGTAATGGGTGATTCCGGGCGTTTGCAGCAAGTAATCTGGAATCTTTTATCCAATGCCGTGAAATTCACCCCTCAAGGCGGGCAAATTAGCGTTAGGTTAACCCAAACTGGAAATTATGCCCAGATTCTTGTCACCGATACAGGAAAAGGCATCAATCCTGAGTTTCTGCCTTATGTGTTTGAGCATTTTCGGCAAGAAGATGGAGCCATAACTCGTAAATTTGGGGGTTTGGGATTGGGGCTGGCGATTGCGCGTCAAATTGTGGAACTGCACGGCGGCAAAATTTGGGTTGAGAGTAGGGGTGAAGGACAGGGAGCCAGCTTCACCGTTGAACTTCCTCTCTTGCATACCGCGAATCCGGTTGAAGAAGTTGCCCATGCAACTGAAGCTCGATGGGACGATCTTCACCTGGCCTCTGTGCGCGTGTTGGTTGTGGATGATGAACGCGATTCACGCGAGTTTGTGGCGTTTGTAGCGGAACAAGCCGGAGCCAAAGTGACTGCCCTTGGGTCTGCGATCGAGGCACTGCAACTGCTCTCAACCACACCCTTCGATATCCTCCTGTGCGACATCGGAATGCCAGATATGGATGGCTATATGCTAGTGCGGCAAGTGAGAGCTCTACCCCCAGAACAGGGCGGGCAAATTCCGGCGATCGCCCTGACTGCTTATGCTGGAGACTTTAATCAGAAACAAGCTCTTGCTGCTGGGTTTCAACGTCATCTTGCAAAACCTGTCGAACCCAATGAGTTAGTCAAAGCAATCGTGACATTGCTAAGGAACCGCTAAGGTAACTGCATCGCTGACTCCAAATATTAATAGATTGTCGATCGCCGACAATCTATTAATATTTGTCCCCACAACTAAATTATGAGTCTTGAATCCTGAATTCTTTATTGTTAAAAGTTTTGAGTTTTGAATTAAAGATTCTTTAACTTAAAACTCAAAACTATTTTCTCTTAATCAACTCATCAATCCCGGCTGTGAGTAGCTCCATTCGGCAAAATTGCCCCGCCCAAAGCTGCTTCATTCAAATTATCAACATTCAAGCTCGCCCCAATCAAATTAGCCTCTGACAAATTAGTTCCTGTCAAATTCGCCCCTGTCAGAGAACTCAGCAGCAAACCCGCTCCCGACAAATTGGCGTGACTCAAATTCGCCCCCCGCAAATCCGCTTCCAGCAAGCTAGCACCTGACAAATTCGCACCGCTCAAATTAGCTCCCCGCAAAGAAGCTTTGTTCAAATTCGCACCCCTCAAATCAGCATTGTGCAGAATCAAACCATTTAAATTAGCTTTACTCAAATTAGCTCCCTGCAAGTGGGCACCGCTCAAATTAGAGCCATTTAAATTAGCGGATTGCAAGTCAGCACCGCTCAAGTCAGCACCGCTCAAATTAGCAGCGCAAATAGAAGCCTCCCGCAGACTTGCTTCGCTCAAAGAAGCCCCAACCAAATTGACACCGCTGAGATTTCCGCGATTGAGATAAGCCCGAATTAAAGTGGCTCCGCTCATGTTCGCCCCGTTCAAATCAACCTCGCTAAGAATCGCTCTAGTCAGATTTGCTCTGCTTAAATCAACGCCGCTCATAATTGCTCGGCTCAGCGTAGCCCCGCTCAAATTAGCCTCAGTTAGTTTCGAGCCGCTTAGCAAACAAGCTCCTACTAAACTCGCTCCCGTCATCACAGCTTTGCTCAAGTCAGCCTGAGACAATATTGCTCCGCTGAGATTTGCTCCGCTAAAATCTGCTGCGATCGCCACAGTTCCAGTTAAACTAGAACTCCCGAGGTTAGCTTCAATTAATTTCGCCTTAGACAAATTAGCCCCGCTCAAATCGGCGCCGTTTAAATTAGCTCCAATCAGTTTGCTTCTAATTAAGTTTGCACCTTTGAAATTAGCGCTGCTCAAATTTGTTCGACTGAGATTAGCTTCACTCAAATGAGCTGCAATGAGGTTAGCTCCTCGAAAATCTCGTTCGCCGTTTCTATGTCTAGTTAAAAGTTCATCGGCACTTAAAAGCTCAGTGAAATTCATAAAAAAATTGAGTGAGTTTCCTTAATTTCTCGATGTTCTATGTTGTCTGAAAATTTGTACTATCGTGTTTGCCAGTCAGTTTTTTAAACCAATACTGCCACAATAACAATTGTCAAAACTGCTTGATTCCTAGCAGCACCCTCCTCACCTAGTTATAACTTACGAAAAGAAACCGGGTTCGGGTAAAATCTGAGGTTTGCCAGCGCGGAAGTCATGAAGAAACCGAGTTTCTCGCCGCGTGTAAGTCCTGCAAGTCTTATTTTGCTAGTAATTAGTTGGCGGTTGATGTTAGTTGTTAATTGTTAGCTGTATTTATACTAACTGCTAATCACTAACTATTAACTGCTAACCATTTACCAAAATATGGAGAAGTTGTCGATCGATATTGTCAAAGTCGATCAAATATTTGGGGTATTGCTGGCGGCATCCGCGCCGCATTCTGACCGGAAAAATTGCTGGTACTGGCGATCGAATTTATTAGTGCAATCAAGAAATAAGATATCGGATCTTCAACCCCGAATGCCTTCTACATAAGTGCCTTCTATCTTCGATTGCCCATGAAAGCAGACCCCGGTCAGCTCAGCTAGTTTCACCTCCCCCCACTGTGCTGCGCGCCAGTGAAATCCAACAGGAAGGCGGTTTCCCTCGGAGTGCTGAGCGAGTCGCAGGCGAAGCAAGCAATACGCTGCCAGTAGCCTGAGATCTCGCGAAAAAATGCGTCGCGAGCCATTTGGCTCCCGCGCTGCTGTGCTTGCTGTCAATCTTTACTCGATCCATGAGCGCTTGCGGTTCTAATTAACAGAACACCCGACACCAGACGCGCTCCCGGACATAAAAGCTGTTCCTGGGTTTCTCAAATGCTTCGCTGAGGTCTTCCCAGAAAAACTGTATTGCTGTAGCAGGTCTTGCCAACGGCAATTGGGCTGCTACAGCCAATCAATGACCAGCCTAAGTCTTGCCCGAAGGATCCGACAATATTATTATTGTAATAGTTGCCTACCACCGCAGGCTTTTCTGGGCGCGCGGGACTGGCTACTTCACCTGTATAAGTTGCTGAAATTAGCAGCCCCATAATTAAAGATAGTCGCTCTTTGACTAACCGAGCAATATCTGCTGTAATTTATGTCATCAAATTTGACAATACTGCAGGGTTTGCAATCGAGCTGTAGTGAGTGTTACAGACTAAAAAAACATTGCGGATTTAGGGTGTAAAAATAAAGTCCGCCGACGCAAAGCCCAGCTCGCCAATCAAAATTCAACTTTTGACTGGTCGCTTTTTTTTTTGTTTCCAGAACAAAACAAAAGCCGACTTTCAAAGAAAAAGCCGACTTTTGAGATAATTTTACTTACCGAGGAAGCGCAAAACGCCTACCTCGCCCGTATTGGTTGGATCGCTTTCCCCAATCCGAGTGGGCGACGGAGACTACCCTGCAGTTCGTAGAAACAATACCCAAACAAAGTCTGAAGTATTAAATCAGAGGGCGGGGGGTAACGCCGTGAGTGGGATCGTAAATACCAGCCGTAGTATCAACGCCCGGAGTACCTGGAGCGCCGTAATCAGCCCGAGCGCTATCGACGCTGGGATCATAGTCGTAGGTGTTCCAATGCTGAATGCCTCCGCGGCTGAGAATGGTTTCAGCTTTAGCGACTTCTGCTTCGCTGCCGTCAACGAGTACCAAGTAATCTCCCCTTGCCACGCGATCGTTGTATGCTCTAGCTTCCTCTTCGGGAATTCCCATACCAACTAAAGCTCCGATCAAGCTGCCTGCTGCTGCACCCAAAGCCGTACCGGCGAGTGTAGTGGCGATCGCCGTAGCTGAGGCTCCTGCCAGCATAATCGGCCCGATTCCCGGAATTGCCACTAGGCCCAGACCTACCAACAAGCCTGTCAAACCGCCCAAAGTGCCGCCTGTGAGTGCGCCCTTAGTCGCCCCTTCATCGGCCTTGTTGTCCGCGCTTTCCTGCACGTCAAGGCCTGCTATCTCCCCTTTAGAATCAGCATCCTTAGCGATGACCGAAACCCGATTCATGTCGAAACCGGCAGTTCTCAGTTCTCCCAGCGCGTGTTCCGTCTCGCGGCGGGTGGAAAATACCCCCACTGCGCGCTTGTGGCGGGCCGAATCTCTGCGGCCGGTGTCTGCAGGCACATCGTAAATGGCCCAATCCTGAATGCCCCGCACGCTCATAATTCCTTCGGCTGTGGCAATATCCGAATCTGTTCCTTCTACGAATACCAAATATTCTCCGCGCGAGACGCGATCGTTATAAACTTTAGCTTTTTCTTCGGGAACTCCCAAACCGACCAAACCGCCCAGCAAACCGCCTGTTGCTGCCCCAATCGCGCCTCCGACCGCAGTATCTGCCAGCAAAGTTGCGATCGCGCCCCCCGCCATCACCGGGCCCACTCCCGGAATCGCCAGCGCTCCAATGCTTCCGAGCAACCCAATCAAACCGCCCGTCACGACTCCCGCTGTCGCGCCTGCTTTCGCGCCACCACCGACTTTCTCGTCGGTACCCTTACCAGCGCTAGCGCCCGCAATTTCACTGTTATCGAGATTTTCCCCAACTACCGAAACTTTATTCATCGGAAACCCGGTACTTTGCAGTTCCATCAGGGCTAGTTCCGTATCTCGGTAATTAGAAAATGCTCCTACAGCTCGCTTGTGTTGACCTAAAGCCATTTTCTTTCTCCTACGAAATATACTACTTTTTCACAACTACAGAATTTATGCTCTGCTTGCTGCCATCAATCACATTTAGTCCTTCTTTCCCAACATTTTTCATCGGTCGGTGGGAATAACCTCGGTCTCTATCTTCTGGCTGGTTTCTAACTAATTCTCAGGAATTGGAAAGCGGAAATTGGGAATTGGAAATTTCAGACAGTGTGCGAGTTTTGAGTACGTAGATTGTAAAGTTTAAACCCCGCTACCCCTCTAGAGTCACCTAAGCGTTGCTATCTGCTCCGAAAGCAATCTTAAAAGGCAAAACTTTCCCTGTGCTCTATTCCCTGTTCCCTCGGGCTTCTCCTTCTGCCTTCTACTTTCTTTCCCTCTTCCTTTTTCCTTCTAATTTATTGATTGCTGCTAGGGGATGATGCGGGTGCAGCGGGAGCGACAACAGCCGTAACATTCACCTGTGTGACACCCTTAATTTCTTTAGCTAGCGGCTCAATTTTAGCTAAATCTGTTTGATTGGGAACTGTGCCACCTACCGTGACAACCCCGTCTTTTGCATCAACAGTTAGCTGACCTTTAGTGATGTTTACTTCTAACTTGGAGCGCACTTCACTTTGCAGGTCGCCATCAGCTCTAATTGCATCGCCTCCCGTCACATTGTTGCGCTGTTCTCTGGCCCTGATATCAGAATTTGCTTGGTTTTGGCGAATCTCGCTAGTGGCGTCGGACTGAGTTTTTTGAACTGTCTCGGCTGGGGGCGGGCTGGTGGTATTTTCTGTGGGTGAATTAGGAGAATCAGCGCTAGTTTTAGCCCCCTCGCTGCAAGCAGCAGCTCCAAATAATAGGAGGCCGCTGAGGAGAATGGGTGTTAGTTTGTTCATAATATGTTAATACCCTCCGGGTAAGCTTTCGATGAGCCTGACTTCCCTGACTTCGTTGAGCCAGATGGGAGCCAGATGGAGCAAGAGAGCATCTTTGCGTCTGCTTTCTGCTATTTAAAAATCCTTATATCAAATATATAAACTTGAGGGAGTATCTACATCGCTCCACGGGTGTAAAATTTATCTATGCCGTTAGATAGAGTACAAAAAACAAAATAAGGTCTTAAGTCCCGTTTAACTTAAGGAGTTCTGACGGCATTATTCCTGAGAAACCCGGTAGATGGAGCCCTTTTTCGTTGCCAAAGCCAATATTTTCCTATAAACCAAGTTTAACAGGGTAAGCTTTATGAATAAATTCGATCGCCACTGCCAACTAAATTTTCCCTAGAACCTCGAACCTCTGACTTCATCCTTCAATATCCATCCGTTAAATCCGTTAAATCCCGTCCCCGGCTTCTTGCCTAACTTTCTGCTTCAAAACAAACGAAAAGAGTCGAGAAATTTTTGAGCATTTTCTGGTTCTGGGGTAGTGGCAACCAGCCCGTAAACGCGCGTTTCCACCAAAAAAACTTGACCTACACCTACAGGTTCATTGGGGTAAAGTGTCTGAAACTCAAACTCTTTTCCCGGATAGCCTCCGAGGGAAATATCCCGCACTTGCAACAATTTAGCATTCGCTGCCACGACAAAGAAATCAACGGCAGTATTTAAAGTAATTTTAGTATTAAAATTATTGGTGTTCAGCCGCAAATCTAGGTCAAAGTATTGAAGTAAATAAGTTTCTTTGTTTTTTAAGCTCGATCTGTATGTATGAGCAATAATTTGATTTGAAAAAATTTGGGACTTAATGTTGGGAGATCCCGGCATATCGATCGCAAACTGACCCATCGCCGAGCAAAATGGCTGCCACTCTGGCGTCTGAAGTGCTTCCTGCGGGGCTCGTTGAGCTTTTGCGGGACTGGCAAACTTGACAGGCGAGACAAGCAATGTAGCAGTAACTAGGAGTAAATACAGAAATTTCATTTGGGTAAAAATTATATGAACCAGATCGATCTGCGCTAGCCTAGAAATATATCCGCAAAGGGGGGATTTATGCTGAATATTATATTTACTTCAAGGCGAGGCAACTCGATCGGGCGATCGCCAGCTAAAACCAATAAAACCAATAAAACCAATATACTCGCTGCTGTACATACTTGGCTGGCTGTGTGTCTGCTGGCTGGTGTCACAGCTTGTGCAAACAGCCCCAACAGCAAGGCACTCGAAGAAGCTTTAGCCGCCGATCCCAAATTAAAACAAAATCCAGTGGTTTTCTCTTCCCCGCCACCAGCGACAGCAATTGAGACAAACTCTACCGCCAAACTTCCTCCCGATTTCCCCACAGAGATTCCACGATATCCTAATGCTGAGTTAATCGAAGTTAGTGGGGAAACAGATCCGTCGCCAAAAAATGTGCGGCTGCGCTGGGAGAGCACAGATCCGGTTAATTCCGTTCAGAACTTTTACTCCACAGAGTTTGAGCGCGGCAACTGGGAAATTGTCAGCCGCCCAACCGCCGAGGGACAAGGTTCTTTAGTAGCAACCCGAGATAATTTGCGGGTAACAGTGTCACTTTCTCCTACTCAGAAAGTAGGGGGTTCTACAGAATTTGCGATCGACTACAGCAAAGACAGCCCAGAAATTGCCGCCACTCCTCAACCTAATAATTCCGAGTCTAGCGCATCTCCAACACCTTCACCAACTCCATCTAATTCAGAGGGAACTACTCCAGGGCCATCCGCCTCGCCATCAGCAAAAGTTAGCGAACAAGAGGCTCAAATTCCTCAACAGTTGCGGCAGTATGTGGCAGATTTAACTCAGTTGGAAGTGCTAAAAGTGCGATCCTCTCCGAGGGCTTCGCTAACGACAGACAGTGCTAATGTAGAAACTGCCAGCACTTTGCTCAAACCCAACAAAATTGTCACTCGTCGCGAATACGCCCGCTGGTTAGTAGCAGCTAACAATCAGATTTATGCTAGCCGTCAAGCCAAACAAATTAGATTAGCAGTAGACTCTAGCGAACCGGCTTTTTCTGACGTACCCAAAACTGACCCGGATTTTTCAGCAATTCAAGGTTTAGCAGAAGCCGGTGTAATTCCGAGTTCGCTTTCGGGAGAAACTAAAGATGTGAAATTTCGCCCGGATGCACCTTTAACTCGCGAAACAATGATTCTCTGGAAAGTGCCTTTAGATACTCGTCAAGTTTTGCCGACAGCTAACATTGAAGGAGTGAAAGAAAAGTGGGGTTTTCAAGATGCTTCTAAAATTGATTCCCAGGCGTCGCGGGCCATTTTAGCTGATTTTAACAACGGAGATTTGGCGAATATTCGCCGCGTTTTTGGTTTTACTACTCTGTTTCAGCCGAAGAAATCCGTGACTCGCGCCGAAGCTGCTGCTAGTTTGTGGTATTTTGGCGTTCAAGATCAGGGATTGTCTGCTAAAGATGCTCTGCAAGCAAAGTCTCAACCTGCTGAGTAGAGTTGTTTGCGCTGGTTAAAAGTTTTGAACACAGCATCTACTTACCCAAACCAAAGAAACCGGGTTTTTTCTACCTTAAAAAACCCGGTTTCTGCGTCCATGACTGCCGAAATATTACCAATTTTTGACAAATCGGCGCGCAATGCCCGCCCGAAAAATTGCAGCTTGGCTTTCTACTAGGATTTCGGTGAATGTTACTTACCCCGAAACCGAATTAGATGTACGACAATTAGCAGTAAGTATAACGGCACGAAAAAACAATAACATCTTGTAGGGTTTAGTTGGGGTGCGAAAGTGCGTATTCTCTATACTATAAGCGAGTTTATGAGTGCAAGACCTGCCCTCCCCTGTCAGGTTTATTTTTACCCACTTACTTAAAACGCGAGGGATATCGGTTGAAAAGCCCCGTTTCTTTAATCTCTCTACGCCAGTCACCGTAATAAAATCCTTTCAAACACTATACATCGGCTTTTCTGTCCTTGTGGCGCACCCTACAGGATAGATTTTTTTTGCCTTAATCTAAATTTCTGTATACTTCCAGACAACCGCTGCATTTTGCGGACAAATTTTCTACATATTTTAACTAACACTTTGTTCAAAACTCTCAGTAGGATTCCGGATGGGGTAGCTGGCTTAACGATAAATGAAAAACAGTGTTTCAGCTTTAGGAGAGCGTTTTTTAATGTACGATATTACCCTATTTACCCCCCAAGACATAGCGAAATGCAGCTTAGTCCTGCGCCACTTAGGTAGAAATACTGCTAGTATGGAAGCCAGCAGCCAGAAGATTGTTAACTATATTTACCAACATTTTTGCGATTCGCAAACTGGAGAAAATAGCTGTGCCTTAGTGCGTTTGTTCAAAACTCATCCCTACAGGGAATTAGAAGACTCATTGCAACAATCCGCCCGCTGCTTGATGAACGGCAATTCCCCCGCCGCCGACATGAAATGTTGGACTTTGCTAGCAGCAGCAGGCACGGAACCGCAGTGGAATTCTCGGCACACAGCAGCAAAAAATACAGCTATTCCGTTAGTTAGTACACAATTAGTGGCTCAAATGCCTGCTATTTCGGAAATAATCCGGCAGTTCGGTTTAGACATTCCTACATTCCTCGGACTTGAACCCGAAAGATTCCTGCAATTAGAGCCCGCAGTATTAAATATTTTTCACGTACCAGACGCAAAAGGCAGCCCGTTTATTCCGGAGCAAGATTCCTTAATTATCCCCTACCAAATCAAGTCTGTCTTGGGATTTGGGGGACTTCTACCCTCTGGAAGTTTGTTTGCTGTAGTGATGTACTTGAAAGTTAAAATTCCCCAAAGCACGGCTGAAATGTTTAAAAATTTGGCCCTTAGTGTCAAAAATTCCCTATCGGTTTACGACGAGGGAAGTGTTTTTGAACTAACAGAAAATGCTAAAAATGTTGTTATAAATAACAATGTTAGTGAAAACCAATTACTGGAATTTCAAGTTGGCAATCTGATTCAATTGCTAGAATTTTCGGAACAAGAAATGCTCAGACAAGCAGCTCGTTTTCAACGGACAATTGATAAGTTGCAGCGCGAAATTGCCGATCGCAAAAACAAGGAAGAAGCTTTGAAAGCAAGCCAAGAGCCATTCACAGGCATTGTCAATATTCCACAAGATAATATTTTACCTCTTGAGAAAAATCAAGGGAGTCAGCGTTTTAATCAAGGGGAAGAACAGATTTAAGCCAAGCGCTGTGTTTAGCAACCCGGTTTCTTTGATAAACCGGGTTATTTCTGTGTTTTTTGAGTGAGTTTTGTTTTTACAAGAGTCCGAGCGGGACGCTCGCTATATATAAATATAAGTAGGTCAGCCAAAAAAATCAAGGTAAATAAAGGAATGTTAATACCAGTCGAAAAAAAATTGCTACAATGAAGCTGAGAGTTTGAGGAATATTTTATGAAACTCAACTACCAAGAAAGAATTGATTTAACGGCAGACGAGTTAAAAATAATTTGGTCGCACCACCGTGAACTATAATTAATGGACAAAAAATTTAGACACAGAGATTGGTTAAAGGCTGGAGCGAGCCAAAGCCTTACAGATGTAGGTGAACGTGGGAGGTGTACATAGAATTACTGTACATAGATGGTTCAAACAATATAGTGCTGGCGGTCTGCAAGAAATGTTAAAAATACGGCAAGCAACTGGTAGAACCAGAGTAATCCCCTCAGCCGTAATAGCCGGAATTTCACAAAAATTAAGTGAAGAATCCTGTGATTTTAAAAGTTACAAATAAAGTAGTAAATGGGGAGAAAATAAATCTCAATTTTTGGCCAAATATCAAACATTATAAAAGCAATTAGTATCGCAGTCAAGCCAAATTCAAAGTACCAAGATGTTTTATAAACAGAAAAGATGAATCGGCATTTATCGAAATAAAAAAGTTAAAAAGATTGCTAAAAGTAGCTTGCTGGTTAGAGTCTACTACTCCAAAGCCAGCAAAAAACCGGCTCAAATATTGGTGTCAAGATGAAACTATAATTGGCTTAAAAACGATTGACAGAAAAAAAATACCGCTTTTGAAGTTAAAGCAATAGGTAAAGTTAAATGAAATTTTAATGAAATTGAAAAAAGTCAAAAGGTAATAAAGCTTTCAGTAAAAACAAGATTTTTTACTTTTGGCTTTTGACTTTTGACTTTTAGCAGATGGAGTATTTAACTCACAACTCTTAAGGCGCAGCCGCCGCCCTGCGGTTGGCAACAATCAGATTAGCCTGATACTCTGCCGCTTTTTGCTGAGCTTTTTGATAGTTCGGGCTGGTTGACGGCACTGCTCTGACGAGCTTAACCGCTTGCTGCCACTCGCTTGCTACTGCGATCCACTCATTTTGAGACTGAGCCGTCTGGGCCAAAATTGCTGCCCTCTGAGCTTTGTTAACGGCTTCCCTCCAAGAGTCAGGCTTAGGGGCGGCGGGTTGTGGTGCAGGAGAGGCTGCCTTAGGGGCCCCAGAGGCAGGTGCAGCTTTGGGTGGTGCAGATGTCGGACCTGGGCTTGCGGGAGCCTCCGCAGTGGGAGCCGCTTTTGGTGCAGGAGATTCTGCCTGTGGGATACCCGGAGATGGGGCTCGAGAGGGTGCGGTGGCGCCAGAAACGGGAGATGAGGGTTTGGGGGAGGGGGAAGCAGCTTCGGGGGGGTTCGGTTCTGGGTTGGAGCCGCCGAAGGGGAAAGTCTTAGTAAAGAAAAGCCCTGCGAACACCGGCACAGCCACTGCTAACAGACCCACAGGTATCACCCATTTGGGGAATTGTTTTTTCGGAGGCGGGGCTTGATCTTCGTCTTCGTCTTCGTCTTCGTCTTCGTCTTCCTCATCTCGATCGAATTCTCCATCTTGATAATAGTCTTCGCCTTCGGGCTCGACATCATCTAAACCTACAGAGTCGTCAGGCATTCCACTATCCAGGCCGTAAGGCATTGGGTCTTCAGGCATCAGATCGATTTCATCTTCCCACGCAGGCTCACCGTCACCTGTTCGACGCCCGTAAACCTTTACAGTGTGAATTGATTCGAGTCCCAGCTTTGTCATGCCGGTGCGGATGAAATCGACCAATACCATTTGATCGGGTACTTTGTCTGACTCCAGATTTATGTGGAGGCAGCCGTTGTCCCGCGTCACATCGGCGTTGATGCCTTTGGGTTTGAGTGTACGGTTGATGCTAGATGCGATCGCGTTTGGATCGCCGTGCTTGAGCAGTTCCCGCGGGTTCTGTTGTGTCATGGGTAGCGCTCTTTTTTTGGGGGGGGTGGAGAGCCGGCAAATAATATTAACCGATCGGCATTCGGCGGACAATATTTATTTACCACATTAACTTCTACTTTGGCATTCTGAGAGTATTTCTAGTATCTATTGACCTTTTGGCCCGCGATCCGGCATCAAGCACATAGCCGCTATCGAAATTTGTTGTAAAAATTTACAGTAAGGGACAGCTCCTGTGCCGTGTCGGACATCAGCGAAACAAGCTAGAAAGTTCTATAACTTTGGTTTGCAGGGTTGAGATTTCTTCTCGCCCCCGTTTTAAAGAAGCTTCTAAGTCTAGCAGCAAGGGCAAACTTTTTTGCAGTTTTTCTAAGCTGGCATTCTTGACTTCTTGGCGAAAATAGTATACTCGTTTGGGATTGCCGAGTTCTAGAGCTTGAGCAATTTTATCATCGCGATCGCCCGCTTGGATCATCGCCTTTACCCACAGCCAAATCCGAAACTTACCAGTCAACCCAGCCACAATCCTCAAACCCGGCTCGTTGCGGGCCGTTAAGCCGGCCAATAAATCCAAAGCGGCGGAGGTATTGCCAGAGCGAATCGCATCGGCTAGCTGGAAGGTATTTTGGGCGTGACAGTGCACCAGTGCTGCAACTTCCTCCGGGTTTAGAGGTTGGCTGCGGTTGCCGGCAAACAGCAGCAATTTTTCCAGTTCGCTGTATAGCTGGCGGGTATCGCTGCCGATGGATTGGGCCAAAAGTTCGATCGCTGTGGCTGTCAATTTTACGTTCAGTTCGCCGGCGACTTGGCGCACCCGCTGGGCTAATTCTTTGTCATTCCAAGGCGGAATTGGTGAAAATTCCCGGACTTGGGCGGACTGGACGAGTAACTTGGTAGACTTGAGCCGACTGTCGGGTTTTTTGACGGATGTCAGCAGCAACACGGTGGTAGGGGGAATCACTGGCAGTGTTCGTTCCAATTGGGCCAATAGTTCTTGAGAACACTGCTGCGTTACAGTCGTATTTGCCAGCCAGACAAAACGGCTGCCGGTACCGAAGGGGGGTGTTAAGGCTCGATCGAGCCCTTCTACCACAGCTCCGGCGGAATCGGCAATAATCTTGTCATAGTTAAAACTAGCCCAGTTGGGGTCGAGGACTGTTTGGCGCAAACTTGTCACAGCTTGCGCGATCGCAAAGTCGTCTTCCCCCCAAAACAGGTAAATTTGCATGAAAAACGCTCAGTAGCCAAAAAAATCAGAGTTGCACGCGAGGCTTGTCCAACATATCCTGAATTGAACTGTTGGAAGCCCGCACCATAATATAAAATTTGGTTTGGGAGTATGTCACCGCGAGGAAATCAAGATTGGATGATACTTATCAAGCTTACGTAAATCGGGTGGCGCGAATGACGCTGCTGGACTCCTACAAGTCCCAGGTGGAACACATTCAGGAATCTCCAAAATTTAAGCCCGACGAAGCAGGCCGGAGAGCTGCTGTACCTTTTCCAGGTTATTCAGTGATTACGCCGCCTGCGGGGGAAGATGCAGAAAATGCTGCATTTTATAGTAATTTGCACTCGAGCCAACAACGGCTATTGCAGGAAATAGCGGAGGGTGCGCTCGTGGCACTGCCTCCTGATAGCTTCCATTTAACCGTAGCCGATTTGATTTGGGACAGCGCTTTTCGAGATGCCTCTGATAAAAATCCAGAATTTGAGGAGCAACTGCGCTCGCGCATGGCCGATCGTTTTGCCGCCTGCAAACCCTTGGCTGGGGGCTCTCCCATTCGCTGGATAGTGCTGGGGTTGATGGTGATGACTAGATCTGTGGGTGTTTGTTTAGCACCGACGGACGAAAACTCTTACAAGCAAATTCTGGAGTTTCGCCGATCGATCTATCAAAATCCCGATTTAATTGCTTTGGGAATCGAACAGCAATATCATTTTACGGCACACATTACTCTGGCTTATTTTGGGGACACCGGGCCGAACTTAGACCGCGCTCGCTTGTGCGCTTTGCTGTCGGAGTTAAACGAGCAATGGCTGGACACGCCGCAAGAACTGTCCGTACACCGAGTGGAACTGCGGAAGTTTGACGACATGACTAGCTACCTCCGGCAACCGGATTGGCCTGTTTTTGAGTTTTAACGAAGTCAAGCGTGAAGAAGCCCGAGGGAAGAGGAAAGAGGAAAGAGGGAAGAAGGAAGATTTTTTCCCATCTCCCACTCTCCCCATCTCCCACTCTCCCCATCGGATTCTCTCGCCTGTGACCAAAAAATTGGGATACAAGCCTCCCCCTTCTAGGGGGACTTTCGGTTGGCAATCTCTCCGAGAGGTTTTTGAATAAACAGCACCGCATTTATTCAGGTGTTCTCTACAATGGTTTTATGTTAAATCTAACCTACGAGTACAAGCTCATTCCTACCGATACGCAACGCCAGACTTTCGACCAGTGGCTCAATATTTGCCGCAAGGTCTACAACTTTGCATTGCGAGAACGAAAAGACTGGGTTAATTCTCGTAAGTGTGATATCAACTCGTGCAGCATTAAGCAGGAATACATGATCCCTGCTGATGCACCGCGTCCAACCTTTGCGGGCCAATGCAAATCATTGGCATTGGCAAAGAAGTTAATTCCTGAGTTGAAACTGCCTCACACCCATGTCTTGCAGCAGGCGTTGCGCCAATTAGAGGCAGCGTTTGTGGCGATGTGGGAACGAGGACACGGTTTTCCTAGATTCAAAAAACGGATGCGCTCCGAAGTGTTCCCTCAATTGAATCTAGAATCAGTTAAACGGTTTGATGGTGCCGATTGGGTCAACCTACCCAAGATAGGCCCCGTAAAAATGCACCTCTCACGTCCAATCCCTCAAGGGTTTGAGGTCAAGCAAATTCGCGTTGTTAAGAGGGCTTCTGGCTCCTCGGCCATGCTCACTTTGCAATGTGATGTCGCAGTGCCTCAAGCCTCACCTTCAGGACATGGATTAGGGATTGATTTAGGGTTAAGACATTTTTTGGCAACTTCAGATGGTGAATTGATTGATAGACCTCGATTCTTTGTGGATGGACAACGCAAGCTGAAATTGCTGCAACGTCAACTCAAGCGCAAGAAAAAAGGCTCTAGAAAGTTTCGTCAAATTCATCACCAAATAGCCTTGCACCACGAATACATCTCGAACAGTCGTAAAGACTTTCATTTCAAGACTGCACATCATTTATGTACCTGTGCCCAAACAGTATTTGCTGAGGACTTGAACCTCAAAGCAATGTCAGCCGGAATGCTCAGCAAGCACACGCTTGATGCAGGGTTTGGTCAGTTCCTGAATATCTTGGGTCATTTTTGCTTTAAGCGAGGTGCATACTTCGCGTCTGTAAACCCAAACCGAACAAGTCAAACCTGCCCCTTATGTCAAACTCATACAGGCAAAAAAGAACTATCCGAACGGGTACATAGATGTCAAACCTGTGGCTATGAAACGAATCGAGATGTTGCAGCCGCGCAAGTGGTGTTGCAGCGTGGATATACAGCGGTTGGGCAAATCGCAGTGAATTTTGGGGAGGGCAAGCTACATGAGTGGTCCCAATGAACCAAGAATCCCTGCTCCTTTAGGACAGGGAGTTGTCAAAGTACACGTTGTTGGTATAGGTTTAGATGGATCTGCTGGGCTGAGCTCCTCGGCGCGACAGGTTGTAGAAATGGCCGCTCTGCTAATAGGGAGCGAGATCCATTTGAGCTATTTCCCGCAGCACTCCTGCGAGATCTGGGTGTTGGAAGATTTGACGGCCGCAATTCTTGAAATTAAGCGCTGGTTGGCGACTGATGCGAATTTAGAGCCAGATACAGGGACTTTTTCGCCCCCCTCCACCCCCTCGCCTCAACTCATTGTAATTTTGGTGGCGGGTGACCCGCTGTTCTACGGCTGGGGAAAGTTGTTAATTGCCCAATTGCCTGCAGAAAAATTGACTTTTCACCCGCACCTGAGTTCTGTGCAGTTGGCTTTTAATCGCTTACAAATCCCTTGGCAAGACGCTCATTTTGTTGGCTCTCAAGGACGTTATTTTGAGGAACTGACGGCAAAACTCAAACTCGGTGTTGAGAAAATTGCGGTGCTCGCAGACGAAACTCATACTCCGGCCGCCCTGGCAAGTTTGGTGAAAGCTCTAGATTTGCCTACACGCTACGAGTTTTGGGTGTGCGAAAATTTGGGTTCGGCCGAGGAGCGCGTGGACCTCCGTTCTCTGTCAGCTTTGCTGGGAGAGTCTTTTGCACCGCTGAGCGTGGTTGTGATGCTGCGGGAGTCCCCGCCGAGGGCAGAACCTTTGGATTTGGAAAAGTTGCCTTTGTTGGGAATACCGGATGCAGCTTTTATCGGTTGTGGGGACAAGCCTGGTTTGACGGTTGAACGGGAAGTGCGGGTGTTGGTGCTGGCACAATTGGCTTTGCAACCGGGACAAGTTGTCTGGGATGTGGGTGCTGGTAACGGTTCTGTGTCGATCGAAATTGCTCGTTTATTCCCGCAGTCTGAGGTGTACGCGATCGAAAAAACGGTTTTTGGCACTTCTGCCATCGAGTTCAACTACGGCCGTTTTGGGCTGCAAAATGTGTTCTCGATTTACGGAACCGCCCCGGAAATCTTGCATCGCTTGCGTCCTCCGCACCGGATTTTTATTGGCGGTAGTGGCGGAGGGTTGACTAAAATTTTGGGCGTTTGCGCGCTGCGGCTGCTTCCTGGAGGCTCGATCGTCCTGGCTTTGGATGCTTTGGAAGATATTGCTACTGTTTTGAGCTGGATGGGCGATCGGGTGCGCCGGGAACCGCACTGGAGTTACCGAATCGTGCAAGTGCAATTGTCGCGTTCTCTGGCTGGGGGAAATTCAACTCGTTTTGACGCGCTGAATCCGGTTTCGATTGTGACGATAGATCGACGATTAGATTGATGTGGGAATTTTTACCGCTGATTTAAGCTGATTAGCGCTGATTAACGCTGATTTGAGTCAGGAAGAGTAAGGTTGCGGTTGCTAGTAGCAATAAAATGCCGGCTGCACCTGCTAGGGGTTTTGCTGCTATTCCTGTAATCCATTCCGGTGCGCGGCCTGTTGGATTAATTGCGCCTTCTGTATCTACGGTAGTTATACCCCAAATCCAAGCTGCGTGAATGCCGATCGCCAATCCTAAACTGCCATTGTCGGCGATGCGGGCTAATGTTAAAACCATCCCCATCAGCCACAATCCTGGCAGTTGCGGTAGAGTTTCTTTGGCGGCCCAAATTAGGTGGGCGATCGCGAAAATGAAACTGGCGATCGCTGCTGCGATTAGCACTGAGTAATCTTGCTGGAGGATTGTTTGCAAGCAGCCGCGAAAGATTAACTCTTCTGTGGCACTAATCCACACTGCTAATAACAGGGTCAGCAGACTAGCAGGGTTAAGGATTAAAGTCCAAAAATTAATTTCTTCTTCGCCTGTTTCGGTAGAAGTTTCGCTTTTTTTTAGAGCGAGCCAGCCTGCGGTTAATTGCAGACCGAATAAAATTACTAAGCTGATTATTCCTAATCCTAATCCCCACATTAATGATATCAAAACTGCGGGTTGCAATTCCCAACCCCAGTTAACAAAAGATGTATTTTCGATCCAACTTGTCGCCCATAAAATGAAGGGGACAATCACATAGAGGGAAGCTAGTAAAGGTAGTTTTTTGTTTCCTAGGGGTTGGGGCGGATGCCATTTGAGGGCGATCGCCAGCACAATCGCTGCGGGAAGCCACACCACAATCCAAGTCGAGAAAAACAAGATTATTTTGACAATTGCTGGTATTGACGGCGACAGCAGTCGTAGGTTACTTATACTATTCCACATTTAAGGGGTTGCAACTATAATACTGTTGGCTGTTAACTGTTGACTGTTGACTGTTGACTGTTAACTGTTAACTGTTGACTGTTGACTACTGACTACTGCCAACTGCCAATTGATTACCGATCGAGCTTGCGCTGAATTTGCCTCAGAGACTGGTACATTTCGGGCAAGCGGTTGTAGACGGCTGCGGCTTTGAGAAATAGTTTGTGGGGAATTGCTGGAATGCCCGTCACGATCGCACCTGCGGGTACGTCGCCGTGAATTCCGGCTTTAGCAGTGGCGATCGCCCCATCTCCGATTTTAGCTTGATTAGCAATTCCCACTTGACCTGCCAAAATTACATTGTTGCCAATTTTTACCCCGCCGGCCATGCCGACTTGAGCGGCAAAAGCACAATTTTTTCCTACTTGAGAGCCGTGACCTACGTGTACTAAATTGTCGATTTTTGTATTTTGGCCGATGCGGGTTTCTCCGACAGCGGGCCTGTCGATCGTGCTGTTGCAGCCAACCTCAACGCCCTCTTCTAATACAGTGCAGCCAGACTGCTCCATTTTCACCCATCCTGTGGCTGTCGGCACAAACCCAAAACCTTCACTCCCGATCGCCGCACCGCTGTGAATCACGCAATTTGCCCCGATGCGAGTACGTTCGTGAATGACACAGTTAGCGTGTAAAACTGTGCCGGGGCCTATTTCCGCATCTGGGTAAATTACGACATTTGGATGAATGCAAACGTTGCTGTCTATTTTGACTTTTGCTTGAATAACGACGTGGGGGCCGACATAGACATTTTCACCAATTTCTGCCGAGGGGTGAACCGCGGCTGAGGGATGAATTTCGGATGCTGGGCGAAACGGTTGATAGAAAAGGGCGATGGTTTGAGCAAACAGCAATCGCGGATCTACTGCGGCAATCCAAGCAATGTTGCGATCGTCGCATTGAGCTTGGAGGCTTTCATCTAAGGGTAAAATTAAAGCCGAAGCATTTGTAGTGGCTGTATGAGCGGCAAATTTAGCACCTTCTATGTAACTGATTGTGCCCGATGCAGCTTCATCGACTGGGGCCGCGCCACTAATTTCCGGATCGGCAGCAACCGACGCTGTGAGGCTGGGACTCGTGGCTAAGTTAAGTTTTTGTACTATTTCGCTAAACTTCATCTATAAAAATTTGTTGTTAATACGGATTTACCACTGTTAAAATTACCAGCTTTGGAGCACTATCTGAGCAGTTGGCCTTAAAAAAAAAACAGTTCGCGATCGCACTCCGACTCCTCGAAACCCGGTTTTTCACCTAATCTGCGGGCTGCAACACGTCTTTTCCTCCATCTTTCCCCGGTTTCTGGGCCCTATGGGTAAGTCCTGACCAAAAATTTCTTGATGGTACAAGCCCCCGGATTTATCCGTGGAATCAATCCAAAATCTAAAATCGAAAATCCTCAAGCCCCCGCATTTATCCGTGGGGTCAATCTAAAATCTAAAATCTAAAATCTAAAATTGATTGACTGAATTGGTAAGTCAGTATATACAAAATAGGCAGAACCCCGACAACTTCTGCGAAGTCGGGGTTCTAACAGGGATTATTTTTGGAATTATTGTACAGAAACTGCATCTACGTCAACGGTGCTGCCTTTGGCTTCAGAAGGGCTGCCAGTGGCTTCGGATGCTGAGGCTGTCTCTGTTTGGCGGGATTTAAAGTAGTCGATCGCCATTTGGGACACTTCGGAAATCAGCAAGACTGCGATCGCCACATCGTCAATTTGTCCGACGACGGGGAGAAAGTCTGGGGCTATGTCGATCGGGCTTACCAGATATGCCAGCGTTCCCAGAATAATCCACCAGCGGTACTTGGGGTTGCGGAGCGTCTCGCGGTACCAGTTGTAAACAGATTGTATAGAAAAGTTCATGGGGTGGTCCTCTACTTATATTTTCAATCTTGACAAATTGTCGCTCGAAATGCTTGTGGAGATATCCCCCCTAAGATTGGGAAGAGAATTCTACTCGGGAGTATAGGGAATTGGGTAGGAAGAATTTGTGGTAAGGGCGATCGCAGAACATCTATCGGGTTGGGTATGCTCGCCGCACCTTAAATAACTTAATTTTAGTAAGGATCTAAATTTAAGCTAAATTCCGGCAATACGTCTTCACCCGACAATTCCGTTGGGAGATGGCGCGTTGCTGGTGTCTGTCGAAGCCTATCAATTTCTACTTGTTGCTGTTGGGGATTAATCAGCCCTGCGAATATTAGACCAGCATTCAAATACTCTTGCATTTTTTATTGCAGCATGGGCAAAGCATCAGTTGCCGAGCGCAATTCAATGACAAAATCCGGCGCCATCCGTGGAAACTTGCATCTTTCTGCGGGAGTCAGGGCTTGCCAGCGTTGTCGCTGAATCCATGCTGCATCAGGAGGGCGATCGACCCGGTTTGGTAGCTTAAAAACCGTCGAAGCACTGAAAGTTGAACCGAGTCTTGTTTGGCGATTCCACAAACCTAAATCGATAATTAAGTCTGCTTCTGGATTGATGCTATCTCCTGCCACTGGGAACCTAATAATCGATCCTCGCTTAGTGTTACCTTCAAACTTTAACTCGCTGTTTTTTTTGAAAAGTTGAGATATCGCAATCCTTGCAGGAGTCGTAATTTTTTTTCCCACCCCAACACTCCCCTTACTAAGGGGAGGGAGTAAGAAATTCACAAATGATTTAGGATTGCTATAACGGCTCGTCACCTAGGTGAACAGTGTCTAGATTTTAGGTCAAAATATTCATAATTTTCCTGCACTTTTCGAGTAAAAGTTAGGGATTGTTTAGCATCTTTTTTAGGAGCGACTTAACGAGACATCCTAGCAAATCCGGGTTTTTTACCCCGTTTATTCTTTAGTCCGCGTAGGACGTTCGGCGAAGCTGAGTCCAGCCGCGGACGAAAGTTTGTATAGTAGGGATTTTAATCGCCGAGTATTCTCAAGAGTTTTTAACGCAGATTTGCTATCAATTTCTCATTTTTTCTTCCATCGCTGGCGCAGCCACCAATCAAAAAGTACGCTAAAAAAGTTGTCGGCATTCAACGTATCTTTGGTTAGGGGCTGCTATTTTGAACAAACAAAACGGTTCTGCAGGGAACAGTTTTTTGGTATAAGTTTACACCTGTTATTTTGACATTGGTGATGCGGTCGATCGCCCCAATTACTGACATTTGTGTTGTCAAAAGTCAGTCAAAAGAAACATTGATTCTACAGTCACTCTTTCAAAACCATTGTATTTACTGACTTCCAGCCTCGTGTCACTCGCGGTCGGGGTGTCTGCATCCGATTTTGACAGCTACCATTCCCACCGATCGCCCTACCGCCCATCTAAGTACACAATAATAATTGCGGTATTATAAATTACCCGTAGTCCAAGTTTGGTCAGGGTGTTAGGTTCAATGGGAAAAAACCCTCTTTCCTCACGGATTTTGAAAGATCCATTTTTGGTCGCCGATCGCAATTTCGCAACCATTTGGCAGCCAAAAAGGCTCGTTAGCAGCCAGCCTTTGCCCACCCACAAAAGTGCCGTTGGAACTGCCACTATCGACAAGCTGATATCGCTGTTTGCCAATTTCGTCAGTGGCCCGGCGGATTTGAGCGTGGTAGCGCGAACTTTGCGGATCTTGTAATACTAAAGTGTTGGTTGGGTCGCGTCCAATTGTAAAAGGATTGGCCGTTAAAGCGAGCGCCTCTCCAGAAAGTTTGTAGATTAAATATGCGGTTGTTTTGCGATCGCTGCTTGCGAGTACGGTTGGTGCAAGTTGGGGAGGATTTCTCCCAGGAGGGAGACTGTTTTGAGCAAGTTGTTCTGTCAGTTGTTGTAAATCTCGATCGAACCCCGCTGCTGTGTCTGAAGCTGGAAGACTCGCAGGAGAATTACCTGAAATTAAGTTTAACTGCTGTACGGGAGCTTGAGGAACAATGGGCCGGCCGGCTTCGGCAATTCTCATTTGCAGGGCGGCGGCATTTTCTGCTTCCTGTCGGGCACTCATTCCCTCAACTTGGCGAATAACTCCGTTGGTTTCGGGAAAGCTGACATCGCCAATTCGCACGTCTTCTAAGTTAAAACCCAGGGTATAAAAATCTTGGACGCGATCGAGCAAATTTTGGCGCAGCAACAACCTTCCTTGACTGATAAGCTGTTGTAGGGGTATTTGCCCGATCGCTAATCCCATACAATCCTTAACTGCACTTGCTAAAACAGCTATAGGATCGGACAATTCCAAAGCTACCCGTTTCGGATCTATAACTTGATAAATAACAGTCAGAGTAGCATCAATTAAAAACCGATCCTTAGACAAAAAATCTCCGTGGGACTGCACGTCCAAATTGCGGAGTTTGGTGTCTACGAGGACAATTTGAGCCTGTTCCAGCAGGGGAAGGGCAAAGCTGAAATGTCGCCCGGATTTTAGGGTACGCACGGCGCGGCCGTTTTTGACCAACAGACCCGTGTAACCCGCCCCTATAAAGTCCATACTAAACCCGGCCCAGCGTTCTGGAGTTATCGTTTGAATTAGGGGAGAAGCGTTGTTCATGGGAGGGAGTTGAGGGAGGGGAGATTCTATTTTTAGAGTAACAAATTGCTGGGGGCGAGCGATCGGGCGGTGTGCCGGTTCCGCAACCTCTATTCTATACTTCTGGACACCCCGCGATTCAGACCGGACTGGATCTAGCTTGCATCTAGTTGATGGTGGGGGCGATCGAAATACTGTCCGTAGGGTGCGTCCGATCCTTCAAACCTGTTGAAATCGAAAGAATTAATGTCTAACGCACCCTACAATTTGGTTTAACGGTGACTAAAGGTGAGTGATTTATTGGCTATACTTAAGGCATCATGCTAGGAGCGTAAGTCACATGAATACGATCGCGATCGCCCTTTCTGATGAGCGACTCCTGAAGTTAAAAAAACTCGCTAACGACTTGAATGTATCGATAGAAGAATTAGTTTTAATAGGCATCCAAAACTTACTCGCACAGCCAGAAAGTCTTTCACCCAATACTGCTCAAAATATTCTCAACAAAAATGCTAAAATCCCCCCTGATATAGTTGACAAATTTTATGCACTAGCCTCGGATTGGGAGAAAGATGTTGCTGGACTTTCTTCAACTGCCCAAATGTCTCAGCATCCTGCCTATCAGGAAATTATTAGTATGGGAACACAAATCGTGCGGCTGTTGCTATCGGAACTCAAAAGAAATCCCCTTTACTGGTGATCGGCGTTGAGTGCAATTACGGGTGAAAATCCTATTCAACCAGAACAAAGGGGAAGGGTAAAACCGATGGCATCAGCTTGGATAGATGGGGGGAGAAATCAAGGCTACGCGATTGAAGAGAATGTATAGAAGACCAGAATTTAAATTTAAGTTGCCCAATTTGTCTCGCACGGATTATCAAGTTACCAGCCCTAAATCTCAAGAATATAACTGCTTTGCATGGGCTGCTGAGGAAGACGATAGTTGGTGGCAACCGATACCTGGAGAGCAATTTTATTTGCCTGACGGTGTGCCGCAAGAGGAGACTCTAGAAGCATATATTCAGGCTTATCAAACGCTGGGATATGAAATTTGTAATGGCGATTTCTCAAACGTGCGGTAAATTAGGGAAGAGCGATCGCCTTTTGTGTTATTTTGGAAAAAAGAGCGAACTTTCGGAAAAAAAGGGCGATCGCTCTTTTGGTTACTTGGCGACAGGGGCAATACTTACAATATCAGAGACCCAAAACAAATACACTAAAGAAGCATACTGTTTCCCTGTTTCTAGTCGATTAGCCCATTCAACGATTCCTTCTAAATCCATTGACACCTGACCCTGAAAATCTGAAGGGGGTAAAACCCGCTCGTGTAAAGCCTTTAGAGCTTTGATTGCATCCACTAAATTTGAATACTTTTCATAATCGGAAGGTAATAATTCAATGAAACAATTTCCTATTTTTACCTCTGTATCTACCACTAACTGTAAAGCTTCATACATAGGAGCAACTAGACGCTGAATATACTGTTGAAATTCTTTTTTTCCTTGGTCATCTAAATCGGGAAGTCTTGCAAAATCTCGAATATGGGCTGCAAACAACGATAACTGTGACACCGAAGCAATTAGCTTATGCGCCTCTTCAAAACGCGGTTCTGCCCAAGTTGTTAATCTCAACTCAGTTAAAGCATCTGGAGGAATAGGATGGGAAACTAAATTCCACCACTTTAATTCAAGCTCTTCGTCATTGGATAAAAGAACAGTTAGGGAAATGCGCCATGCCGTAGCATTTAAAGACTTGCCTTTGACTAAGGGTATAATGACAACAAAAGGCCAATTTAAGTCAATCACATGGTGTCGCAAATCCTTGTTCTTAACTTCCAAAAATACCTGATGAATTGCCGTCAGTACGCTTTCCAATGAGTTATACACATCTATTGGATTTTCCCCATCAATTTTTATCCACAGTCCCCGTTCGTCTCCCCAAAGCGTGTCTTCAGATACAATCTGAAACCCTAGGCTTTCAGACGAAATACTTCGTAACTCTTTTTTGAGATTGTTTCTAATTCCTCTTTTAAGATTATCAAATCGATTGGCAGACTCTGGGACAGGATTCTTTAAGCGTAAATCTGGCTGAGATGTAAATAAATACCATATATTCCATACACGCCTATAAACTACCCGTTCTTGACCATCCAAAGACTCTAATTCATTGTGACTTATAAATTGCGCGAACAACTGTCTAAATTCCTTTTGGAGCTTGGGTAAAACTTTGATTGTATTAGATAGAGTGAAATTGGATAGGGGAATCAAATTAGCTTGAATTCCATACCGTTCTTCTGCGTTTTTAATTATTTGGTTTCTGCTGACATCATTCTTTTCTTCAGGCTTCAATCCTTTTCCCAGAAATGGGTTTAATTCTATTGCATGAATGGCTTGGTCAAAAAAGTTAGAAAAAGTCTTGGTGTAACTTATAAAATCAGTTAAAAAAGGCTTGTATAAATTTCGCTTACTGAAAACAGATAACTTTTCTTTAGCCTCTTTACTAGGTGAAGCCGAGGTCAGTTCATCAACAAAACCCCATTCATCAATAGCGCAATGGGGAAGCAGGGGCATTTTTCGCAGTATTTGCCGACAATAATTCCATCTTTCTACATTAATTGATTTCCCCATTAACCGAACGTTTTTTGAGTTACGGAAATGTACTTCTAAACCCTGTTCTAGTTGTTTAATCGCTTGCAGTACAGTCTGTCTGAGGTTGAAAATTAAATGAGTATATTCCTGCCAAGTTTTAGGTCTAAAAGGTTGTAGCGCCAATCCTCTAAATGTTGAATTGACTGAGATCAGCCACGAGATTGGAAGATACGGCTTGGAAATACCTGTTTTTTGAGTTTCATCGAATGGAATTTCACCTGACCACACTCTGTGACCGTAACCTTGACAAGCATACAGTTCTCGATCGGGCAGCAGTTTTCTTAATAGTCCACATCGCTTCACCGCTTCATCATGCAAGCGATTTTTAGTAGCTTCGACTTCCGGTTCACCTTCAGATTGAGAGCCATTTTGTTGCTGAATATTAACAATGAAGTGAGCCGTAAGTTTTTGTCTATCATCTTCCAATGCTACTGTTTGTGTTTCTTGCCGAAAGCGATTCATCAGTCTAGAGCGATTCGTCTCCAGCCAAGAACTAAAGCCTTCCTGATATCCGTAAGACAATCCCAGGATTAAATCAGCTAAGATATCGATTGGGAGCGCATAAATTGCTGGGTCAATCTCAGCATGAGAAAGCCATTCTGTAACTGGCCAGGAAACTCCTAAACGCCCTATCCAAAAGATTGTTTCCGCCATACCAGACCAATCCACATCTGATGAGGGTGCTGTAGGTTTTTGAGTCCGACTTGACAACCATGTTTCAGCACGTACAAACACCTGCTTTTTATCAGTCTGACGAGCTTGAAAGGCTTCTATTCGTTGCCGTACTTCTAGAGGAAATGTATGTCCAAAATTGCTTAACCACGATCTTCCAAAGCCCGGTGCAGCGTCTGCAATATCGCAATCTAATACAAACAGAAAACCAGTTCCTACATCTTGATATATTTCTTCAAGAAGTTGTTCATTAGCTTCAGCGTATTCCTTAATGCCTAACCAAATTAAAGCCCGCGTGACTCCTACTATTGCAGTCCACTGTTGTGGCTGATATGAGGTAAGAGAGTTTAGCAAAGGTTCAATTTCCAACCGATGACGCGAGAAGGCGTAAAGGAGAAAACTTTCAACATCCCGTTCAAAGATGAATGGCAAACAGATGCTAGCACTTTCCCACCAGGGTGAAAATGTTGAATCGCTTAGAAGGTCAGCAAGTATTGCTGAACGTATAGGATGTAATCCCTGTATTAGGGAACCATCCTCACTACGCCTAAGTAAATACTCTTTTTCAAATAGTTCAAAAGTTCTCCTTGGCGCAGTTAAAGCTAAATGTTTTACAAGGGGTCTAATCTGCAACCGAGATTCAAAGGCTGACGCTACAGAAGCCAATTTCAATAGTTCAATTGTTGCGTCACTTAGCTTTCCTGTTCTGGCTTCATCCTCAAGTCGTCTTATCTGTTGTGAGAGTCTTTCTCGAAGAGAATTTCCCTGAGTCACCAGATAGACAAATTCCATGAGGGGGCCTTCACCGCCAAATTTGTTCCAGGCCTCCTCAAAAGTCAAGAACTCTGCTGGAAGTTTCTTGTTTGTAAGAGATTGATAGATTTCCTGCGCCTCAATTCGATTGAAGGTCAGTTCGACTCCAGAAAATTGAATTTCAGCACCAGAAATACTGGCTCGACGAAAATCTTCTTCGCGAACCGTGACCAGAACTCGAATGTTTCTATGAGTAGATAATTCCTTGACTAACTCAGTCCAACCAATATCGTTGGGTGAAACATCCAAGTAAACGGCAATCGGCATACCGATAGCATTAGCTTTATCGCCTATAGCTGTCGCAATACTAAGAGCGTGTTTTCTGCTATCAATTAGTTGAACTTGAAAGCGCGATTTGTCGGAAAAGAATTCGCGAAGATAGCGAAAGGCTAAAGTCGTCTTGCCTTGACCAGAAGCGCCGTGGATAATAACGACTCTGTTTTCTTCAAATTTTTTAGCTATTTCTTGTAAGTTTTTATGACGCAAGACATCAACATCAGCCAAAATATGCTCGTAACGAGCTGAAATTCCGCGATAAAATTCATCGGATAATTCATCTTTTACTTGGGCATCAATCTCTTGCTCTTCTAGAGGCACAATTACCCCTTCCCCTTCGGGCGAGTTCAGTCAGAAGTTTTGAGTAAGGTTTGGGTTAAAACCTCCTTGAATGTTTCCATAGATTTTCTCTGCCATGTTCGTAATATTCTGACTTGTTTGTGGCTGAGACTTCACAGCGTCAGCCAAAGCTTGAACTGCCAGCGCGATTTCAGAGTCTGATTTTGCTGCTGACTCTACTTTTTCCACCAAAACAGCTTGTCCATAATCCTCTGGCTGCCGTTCAACTAATTCTGGATGTTGTGCTGCTAATTCTATGGCACTTGCTGTATCAGGAGACTTGCGCTTGAGCAATTGCATCAACTGGCCGCCTTTCTCCAATACTTTTTCTCCTAATTTTTCTCCTAAAGTGTCGACTCCCTTGTCAAAGGCTTTCATTAAAAATAAAGTTGCGATCGCGACAGGCGTGAAGGGTTCCATATGTTACCAATTGTAAATGGAGTGAGTTAGCTATGTAGCGTTTCATTAAGTATCCTAGCTTAAAGAGTAAAGAAGCGTCAATGACGCACCTCCAGGCAAGTCTTTAGTTTGAGCCACATATCCCTTCTGAAAAGAGCGATTGATCGCCCCTCAACAAACCAATCTAACTGAAGGGCGATCGCCCCTAACCCAAAACACAAATAGCTAATCTTCATCACCTGTCGAATTAATCGGGCCAAAATCATCAGGAACCTCCTCAAAAGATTGAATATGCAATACCCGCATCATGACTTTCCACTGACGGGGTGTTGGTTTCGCTTCAGTTTCACCCGAAACCCAACGCTGATAAGTACGCAGCGGAATCCCGCAATGCACCGCAAATTCAGCCTGAGATAGCTTTGTGCGCTCAATCCTCAAAGCCTCGATCGGTGATGCACTCTCTTGGGGTCTTGTGTCTTTTTTCATTAAAATATTGGCGCGTCATATTGACGTATAGCCACAAACAAGTTTATCATCTCAGGTACGCCTTGATGCAGTGATTGCAGCACTGCACCAAAACGATTTCCCCAATGTTGTCAACTCAACACTCGGACTAATACCAATAAGGCCAAAAAACCCAGCTTGGTTGCGTTATGACCCAGACGAGAATATTTCTCGTCACCCAGCCACCGATGATGAATACTGTTACGAAATGGAGACTAAATATGGATGGATACTCAAGAGAATAGAAAAACTTAAGGGTGACACCTTGAAAGCCGATCGCGCGATCGATGGTAAAACAGAATTTCCTCAGCCATTTCACGAACAGGATGATGACAATGCGTAAATACATTGTTTTTAGAGCCCAAGGGCGGCAACCGGGATGGGAAGAGCGAATGCTTTCCCACACTCATTCTCTGACTCGCATCCTTGCTGAATACTTCGATTCCTCCGATCGCCCGATCCCGCAACCAGGATACAGGCCAACCGAGTTTGTCAGGGTTGAAGCAGAACACGAACCCAATTTCCACGGTTGGAGTACCCATTACAAAACGGGTGATTGGGAAGTTGCTAGAGTCGAAACCTACACCCCCGATATCCCCAACCTTCCTGAAGGTGGTTCGAGCGAATTCGGCATGGTGGTTATCTGCTATTGTCGCTACAATCCGATCGATGCAGCGCTCAAACCAATGCCCGATCGTCAGGTTTCGACCGATGGATTCGGTGGCGACAGGGAAGCCTACGAACGTTGGCTAGAATCTCAAAAAGACCCGCAAGCTGCTGAGGTATAGCGAGGTAAATTTAAGGGCGATCGCTATTCCATAGACTTGCGAAAATCAAGCTTAGGGCGATCGCCTTAAGCTACCGCACCAAAAAAGCCGCACACTCAACATGAGAAGTCTGAGGAAAGAAATCCGCCGGCTGCACTCGCGCTAACTTATAATCCCCATTTTCGCACAAAATCTTCAGGTCGCGAGCCAAAGTAGCAGGCTTGCAGCTAACATAAACAATGCGATTTGGTTTGATTTCCTTGATAGCTTCCAAAACCGCGCGATCGCACCCTTTCCTCGGCGGATCTAGCAGCAGAATATCCGGTGTCAATCCCAAGGAAGGCAGCAAACTCTCTACAGTTCCCGCCTGAAACTCGACATTTCTCACGTCATTTAACTCAGCATTTAATCTGGCTTGTTCGATCGCCGCCGGTTGCACTTCTAAACCTATCGCTATTTTTACTTGTTTTGCCAGGGGTAAAGTAAAAGTACCAATTCCGCAGAAAGCATCAACCAAAATCTCGTTCCCCTGCAAATTCAATTCCCCTACAATCGCCTCTAACAACGCTTCAGCCGCCTCTGTATTTACCTGAAAAAAAGTATCGGCTCTTAGCTGAAATTTCAAACCAGCAAAACTTTCTCGCAGATAAGAACGACCCGCAATGCAGCGAGTTTCGGCACCAAAAATCACATTAGTTTGATCGGGATTTATATTCAAACAAACACCTGCCAGTTGAGGATATTGTTTCAGCCACTCCGATGCTTGCTCTTCGAGCCCCGGCAACTCTCCAGTGCGAACTATTAAAGTTAGCAGCATCTCGCCGGTGCGCCGTCCGATCCGCAAGGACAAGTGACGCAATTCTCCTGTATGTTTCTTTTCGTCGTAGACTTGCCAATCCCGCCAGTGGATGTCTTCTTTGACTTCTTTTAACAAAGGATTGAGGCGCGGGTCTTGCACCGGACACTGATTGAGATTGACTAATTTGTGAGTGCTTTTTTGATAGTAACCTGCTTGGACGTGACCTGTTGCAGATATTGCCACCGGATAAGTCGCTTTATTGCGGTATCCCAAAAATTGGGAAAATCCCTCGATTTTTCCCGTTAAAATTTCATCAACTTGGGGATTGCTAAATCCGCCAATCCGTTCTAAGGCTTGAATGATTTGATTTTGCTTGGCTGCAAGCTGATATTGATAATCTACGTGCTGCCACTGACAGCCGCCGCACTTGTCGGCGACAATGCAGTTAGCTCGAATGCGGTGTTCGGAGGTTTCCAGAAGTGTGTCCAGCTTGCCTGTAGCATAGGTCGATTTGACTTGCACGAGGCGGACAAGGACTCGATCGCCCGTCACGGTATCGGGCACAAACACCACTAACTCACCAAAACGACCAACTCCGTCGCCGGTGTCTGTCAAGTCGGTAATCTCTATCTCAATCAGTTGACCTTGCTGGCAAGGGTTTGCCAATTTCGTCGAGTTTGGGGTCGGGAATTTAGATTTGGTCACAAGTAGTCGTGGTAGGATTTAATATGGTAATGCAATATCGCTCTCTCTTTCCTGAGATAAGTAGTAGCGAAGCGGGGCGTAAGCCCTCGCACTCAAGCTCAATAGCAGGCTGTATTCCTGCTGCTGAACGTCTTGCTGCTAAAGCCAAGCTTCAACCTGCAAGTCAAGCCTGTCGTGAGTTGTCTCGATCGATCCTGTGCGATATGCTGTTGGGGCGAGGTAGCAAAAACTCGTTAAACAGTCAAAGTGTCTGCCGACATCAAAACTCTCACTCGCAGTTTTTGAGTTTTTCCCGCAGTACCCTGCAACACAGGGAAACTGGCTTGAACATCAAGCATAACGTTTGCGGAGATTTACCCGCTACTTCTAATGTTGATAAATGTTAGAAGCAAAGTAAATCGCTCAACCAAGAATCTCATCTTTAAGGGATGAGAATGTCAATTAATCTTACTCTCAAATATCCTCAATTCTTTTGAATAACAATGAGCGTAGTTAGCCAACTAATTCTCCAAGCCGACGACGAACTTCGCTATCCCAGTACCGGCGAACTTCAAAGCATCAAAGATTTTTTTAAAACCGGAGAACAGCGGGTGCGTATTGCTACTGCGCTGTCTGACAGTGAGAAAAAAATTGTTGAAGAAGCTAGCAAAAAACTCTGGAAAAAACGCCCTGACTTTATCTCCCCCGGAGGTAATGCTTACGGTCAACGCGAACGGGCTTTGTGTCTGCGTGACTACGGCTGGTACTTGCGCCTGATTACCTACGGTATCTTGGCGGGTGACAAGGAGCCGATCGAAAGCATCGGTTTGATTGGCGTTCGGGAAATGTATAATTCTCTCGGCGTTCCTGTTCCTGGCATGGTCGAAGCTATCCGCTGTTTGAAGGAAGCTTCTTTGGCTTTGCTCAATCAGGATGATGCTAAGGAAGCAGCTCCTTATTTTGATTATATCGCTCAGGCAATGTCTTAATTGCTTTGGTGATTGCTTTCATCAATGTGGCGGAGCATTCGCGGGTGATTTTTGGGGTGATTCAATCTCGCAATTGCTCGCAAATGTTTCGCTTCTGTTTTTTGGAAAGGAAATCAGCCTCATTTCTGCTAGGAAGCAATGCTGTTTAAGCTTTCCCAGATGTTGAGTTCGTCTTGTCTTTCAATGCACATTTGATTTAAAAAGTCAAGTGTTTTTGGGAGAGATTGTTTTTTGAATTTCCGGCTGTCGTACAGAATGGATGTTTTGAGCTGCGAGAGTTCTCCAAGGGTGGGGCAGGTTTGGATATGATGGGCGATCGCATTTTGCCATTCTTCCAGCCTGCGGTAGCTGACAAACAGGCCGCCTCTATCCCGATGGTGGACGAAAACCACGAAAGCCCAGGATTCGACTCGCTTAATCAGGTTTTGGCTGATTTTGAGCAGTTGGGCGATCGACCTGACGGTGATGCGGAGCTTTTTCGAGGGTTGGATGCGGCGAAATAGGGCTGTCATAGCTGAGTCACTCCTGAACTTGGGTGAGTTAGTTGGTGTTCGTCTTTGTATCTTACTATATCATATCATTCTACACGAATGCAGAGAAGTTGCAGTAATGTTTCTAAATGTGTAATGCTCAAACCCTGTGTGCTGCCTTGAGCAAGGCAAAAGTACAGCTAGCTTAAGAGTTAAATTGGATCTGTAAAATGCCGGGATTTCTTGACTTTAAGGCTGTCGTCGATCAGGAAAAACTGCGCCCTGTGCGATTTACGGATACGGGACGCGGTAGATTGGGCAAACTTCTGAAAGCAGCTAGAGAGATTCGCGGCTGGTCAATTATTGAAACAGAAATGGTCACAAAAGAATACGAGGCCGCTCTGTTTCGGACAGCCGGAGATCCTGTACCAAAAGATGTCGGTATTAGTAATGCTACTGTTAGTCGCTACGAACGCGGGAAGTTAGAAAGTTTGGATTGGCGATCGCTCTCTCTGTTATGCTTTGTCCTCAAGCCGATCGATCCAGTGACTGGGGAAGCCCTGGAACCGACAAATGCGCTGTATATCGCTTGCGAACATCCGCCGTACAATGACGCGAAGCTTTACGAGTAGTTGGTTGCTGATATCTGAACTGATGCAACCACATTCTTGAGATTGGGAGTTTGGAACCGCAGATATTAGCGGATGAACGCTGAGGAACGCTGATGTCATTTTATCTGTGTTGATCTGCGGTGATTGATTACCGATCGCCCTTTTGTTTAGCAATTAAAGCTTTAGCTTGCTGCCACAGAGATTCTAACTCTTCTGGGGCATAATCTGACAAAGGTCGATCGCACGCAGCCTCTACCTTCGCAAACCGCTGCACAAACCGATCGTTTGTTCCCTGCAAAGCAGCCGACGGATCTAAATCGTACCAGCGAGCTAATTGAATCAACACAAACATAATATCTCCCAATTCTGACTGCTGCGCTGCTTTATCCTCGTGTTTGAGAGCGTGTTCAAATTCTGCCATTTCTTCGTGAAATTTATCCCAAACGCCATCTACGCTGTCCCAATCAAAACTCACTTCCGCAGCTTTTTGAGAGATTTTCATCCCGGCGGTTATCGGCGGCAAAGTGCTGGCATAACGGCTCATTTTCGAGGCTAAAGTTGGCGGCTTTTCCGAAGTTGTGCCTTTTTCTGCTGCTTTGATTTTTTCCCAGTTTTCGTTGACTTCATCGACGCTGTTGAGTTCGACATCGCCGAAGACGTGGGGATGTCGCCGAATTAGTTTTTCTGTAATGCCCGCAGCGATTTCGGCGAAGGTAAACTGATGGGATTCGCTGGCAATTTGAGCTTGCAGAATTACCTGTAACAGTAAGTCGCCCAATTCTTCGACGATCGCATCTTTATCTCCTTTGCGAATCGCGTCGGCGGTCTCATAAGCTTCTTCGATTATGTGAGGAATTAGAGTTTCGGGAGTTTGGGCTAAATCCCAAGGACATCCGCCGTCTGGCGAGCGCAATTTAGCCACAACTTCTATAAGTTCTTTGAGTGCTGTGAGCGATCGACTTTCAGAATTAGACATAATAATTTACCTTTTATATCAACCGCCAAGACGGTTATAACGTTGTTAAGGACTCCAACCATTGATTTTATTACTTCTTCCTTCTTCCTTCTTCCTTATTCCTTCTTCCTTCTGCTATCGATTTGCTGGAAGTGCGACGGGGAGGTTGGCGTTTGCGCCTCTTAATTGTGCCAGGAGGCCGCAACCCGCTCAATCCTTTTTTTTTAAATCTTTTGTAAGCCGAGCCGCCCCAATCGCTCAGATAGTGGCTCATAGCCCCCAATTCTAGACCGATGTAAACGGCTAAAATTTCGATGTGGTGTTCCCAGATCGATCGCCCATAACTGAAAACTATATCCTGCCAATTCCAGCCTAAGTTCCCAATTTTTTGAGCGATTGCCAATCCCAACACTCCGAAAACCAGGATCCAGATAGCGAGGTACAAGATTCGCAAAGCAGTGCCGATCAGAGGGCCGTGGGACAAAAAAGAGCGGTGGCGCAGGCTTTTTTGGTACGGGAGCCAAATCGCTTTGAACCATCCCCAGCGCTGATACTGGCAGGAGTAGATATCCAAGTCGGGGCCAAACATCAGCCCGCCGAATAAGAAACTGCCGGAAACGAGCAAAGTCAGGTGGCTGCTCCTCGTCTGGCCAAACGTGAGGGCTGCCACCAAGGGCAAACTCCACAGGGTTATTTGATCGTGCGTGCGGCCAGAAGGCATTTAAAGTTTAGGATTTTTTTTACTTGATCTTTCTGAGTTACTGTGATATGATAAATCCTGGTGAGTGCAATTGGGTGATTAGCTCAGTGGTAGAGCGCCTGCTTTACACGCAGGATGCCGTAGGTTCAAATCCTACATTACCCATCCGATAACTAAATATCAACAGTTTTAGCCGTTTTTAGCCTTCAAGCCGAGAGCGGCTGTTGCTGTTGAGGGTTGACTGTTGAATTGGGTGACGACTAAATTTAACATTCTGTGGCGAATGTCTCAAAAGTTGGCACCCAATGCTAGAAAATTAATTTATTGATTTTCTTTTTTAGAACCGTGTATATGAAGCCTAAAATAACCAGCCCGATCGCGTGGCAGCAAGCTGAACTACTCATGCAGCCAGCGATGATCCGAGTGATCGACAACATCCGCAAACAATTAGAAGAGTCAGTCTGGACGGGGACTTATCAAGAAGTGCAGATTCCCATTCCGGGCTATCAACTACTTTTAGAGCTTCAAGGCGAGCAAAGATGCGTCGATATTTGGGAACTCTGCTATCGAGTCTGCTTTCTCAACTACCAGCCCGCCCACACTCAAATCCAAAGCCAAGAAGTTGTAATTGATACTAGCTTGATTGACGATGACACTGGCGATGTAGATTGGAATCGTCTTGATGCCAAAGCTAGCCAATTAATACAAGAAATATTCGCTAATTTGGACAAATAGTCAGTTGTCAGTTGACAATAAAGCGGTAGTCATCAGTCATCAGTCATCAGTCATCAGTCAACAGTCAACAGTCAACAGTCAACAGTCAACAGTCAACAGTCAACAAAATCTTATGCTGATTCAGGAATTGCACGACATTCAAGCAGCGGCCGGTGCTACTTTTGCAGAGTTAACAACCAAAGAAATTGTGCCACTCAGCTTTGGTAACGACGCAGAAGCGATCGCAGCAACTAAACAAGGTGCGGCTTTGTACGATCGCACTCACTGGGGACGCATTCAAATCTCAGACAGCGATCGCCTGCGGTTTTTGCACAATCAAAGTACCAATAACTTCAATATACTCAAACCCGGTCAAGGTTGCGACACCGTTTTCGTGACTTCCACCGCCCGGACGATCGACCTCGCCACCGCTTACGCTACAGAAGATGCCGTACTGCTGCTAGTCTCAGCCAACCGCCGCCGCCAACTACTGGAATTGCTCGATCGCTATATTTTCCCAATGGATCGCGTCGAGTTAACAGATTTAACCGATACCACTGTTGCTTTCAGTTTCCTCGGCCCGGAAAGCACTCAACTACTAGAAAAAATTGGAGTTACCGAACTCGAAAATCAACCTTACGCTACCCACAAATTGATAAATTTTGCAGGTATGGACATCCGAGTGGCTGTTGGTAGCGGTTTAGCAACTCCCGGATACACGTTAATTGCGCAAGCTGGCGATGCAGCCAACTTGTGGAAGGAATTAGTCAAAGCTGGGGCCGTACCGATGGGCGATCGAGTTTGGGAACAACTGCGAATCGAACAAGGACGCCCCGCCCCCGATTTTGAACTCACAGATGATTACAACCCCCTAGAAGCCCGCCTTTTACACACGATTACCTATGACAAAGGCTGCTACATCGGTCAAGAAACAATTGCCCGGTTGAACACCTACAAAGGAGTCAAACAGCAACTTTGGGGCGTGCATTTGAGCGGTGCGGTTGAACCCGGAACAGCAGTCACAATCGGAGAAGAAAAAGTCGGCAAGCTCACCAGTTTGACCGAAACAGAATCCGGCTTTTTTGGTCTTGCTTACATCCGCACAAAAGCGGGCGGCGAAGGACTCAAAGTGCAAGTCGGATCGGTGTCAGGGGAAGTAGTAAATGTACCGTTCTTGAGTTCGTAGTTGCGCTCGGTCGCCTGTTGGGGCCGCAGCGCCAAAAACTTTTTTGTTGAGGTTGATTTGGGAACTATGGTAACACAATAAATTGGTCTAAATTCCTATCTTTAGATAGATTTGCAAACCAACAACAGCAATTATTGTATATTACAGTCACATAAAAAACAGAGTTTTTCAATGAAAAATTTTACATCGCGCTTAGTTACAATTTGCGTGCGACTAGGCATAATCTTTGCTGTAGGAATAGCGCTGATTTTTAGCTCCGAATTGGAATTGTCGGGCAACCAAATGCAAGCGATCGCTACACCTTTAACCCCTGAAGGTAAATCTTACGAAGTTGCCCGTCCCGATCGGCAGCCAACAAGCGATACAGAGAATGGTGCCAGTGGTGTACTTGACAATATCCGAGAAAAGCTGAATCTCGACCAACCCATTGCCCCCAGTACCAAAAAATTTATAGAATCGGTAAAAAATAACGCGGGCGAAGCAGTAACGCCAGCACGGGAAGCAGTAGAAAAAGCTGCCGATCTAGGTAGCAGCGATCGATCCAACTAATTCAATCGCATCCTGTTTCCCAATATCAAATTCTTAGTCCCCCTCTGCTGGGACGAGAGTTTGTTTAGTAGCGATTTCAAGATCCGAATTATCGAAGGGATAACGAACCCGGATTTGATTGTTCGCATCGGCACTTCAGGTTGGAGTTAGGGCCATTGGGAAGCTGTGCTTTATCCCCACCAGTTACCGACGCGCCAAGAGCTCGATCGCTACACCCAGCACTATCAAACCGTCTAAGTTAATAGCAGCTACTACCACTGGCCACCAAACGCTACCTTCGGGTTCCTGGCGATCGCGCCTCCCCCAAGGATTTCTGATGACCGTAAAAGCGCCCCGCGGTCTAACGCACTCCAAGCATCTTTACTCGCCAGAGTCGATCGCATCCACGAGTCGGAAAGTCAGGGGCGACCTGTGTTCCTCTACTTCAACAACGACGGACGGAAGTGCAGTTCGGAACGCTTCTGGCTAAAAACTTTTGTGGAAAGCGTCCCCATTCTTTTGGGCGCATTCAAAAACGCTCCGCAGTTCCCTGAAGCTGAATTAGAAATCGGAGGTGGCGTTCGTCTAGGTTGTTTGACGATCGCACTCACCCCGAACCCGCACATCCAACTCAACATTACTCAGCACTTTTGGTTCCATTTCAAACAAATCCCGTAGGGTGCGCTTGACATTGGGAAACACGAAATACTCCGTCATATCAACTCCGCTAGCATCCTCGGGCGTAAAATCGAATCAACAGTCAATACTCAACTATCATTCAGTTTTCCGACCCCTCCTTCAACAGTCAACAGTCAACAGTCAACAATAATTCCGGTGCAACCGGAATTGATATGATAGGCTAATATTCGATGTAATTTAAAATCTCAGGTTTTCTGTGAGCAAAAGTCGCGAACCAGTCGAAAGTTTACTTCTCTACTATTTATTCAAGTGGTCAATTGTCAGCCCGATGCTGCACCTTTACTTTCGCGGCCGCATCTACGGTGCTGAAAATGTTCCGGCAGAAGGGCCGCTGGTGGTAGTCAGCAATCACGCCAGCGATTTTGACCCGCCGATTTTGTCTAATTGCATGAGGCGGCCGGTCGCATTTATGGCGAAAGAAGAGTTATTTAAAGTTCCTATTTTGAAGCAGGCAATTACGCTGTACGGCGCTTATCCTGTCAAACGGGAAAGTGCCGATCGCAGTGCAATTCGCTCGGCCATCAACTCTTTGGAAAATGGATGGGCGACGGGTGTATTTTTGCAGGGAACTCGCACGCCAGACGGCAGAATTACTGAACCGAAATTAGGTGCTGCGCTGATAGCTGCTAAGGCTAAAGCGCCGCTGTTACCTGTTAGTTTGTGGGGAACTCACGCCATTTCGTCCAAAGGTTCGGCAGTGCCGCGTCCGGTGCCGCTGACGGTGCGAATTGGCAAGCTAATTGAAGCGCCCGGTTCATCGAATCGCGAGGAGTTGGAAGCGCTGACTCAAAGATGTGCAGCCGAAATTAATGCTATGCACGATTTGGGCCGCTGATTTTATAACTTTTGTTGCTGTTTTTCAGGTTATATCTACAGATAGATGAATGCTGAAGATAAACATCGAAAAATATCAATATAAGTGATTGAAAACAAGCGCAATAATTAGGCTTGAATTTGAGTTTAATTTGACAGGAGATAAGAAGAAAGATATGGTAACAAGCAATCAAACCCGCGCGTTGGGATTGTTTTCTAACCGCGAAGATGCCGAGCAAGCTCTGACAGAATTGAAATCATCCGGGTTTGCAATGGATAAAGTTTCGGTTGTTGCTAGGGATGCAGGCGAGGCTGTAGGCGACACTGAAACGATCGCTCAAGTGGGCGATAAAAATCTAGACACAGGAGCGGGAGTGGTAGGAGAAACTCTGACAAATGCTGGTTTAGCGACCCTGCTAGTGGGTTTGGGAAGTTTAGCTATTCCCGGAATCGGGCCGATGATTGCAGCGGGGACTTTCGGCGCCTCACTCGTGGCTGGCGTAGCAAGCAGTGGCGTCGCGGCTGCTGCTTTCGGTGGAGTGGTGAAGGCCTTGACTGACTTGGGAATTCCCGAAGAAACAGCTAGAACTTACACCGATCGCCTGCACGCGGGCGATTATTTGGTGGTAGTAGATGGCACTGAGGATGATATTAGTCGGGCTCAAGGGGTTTTCAGCAGTCGGGGCATTCAAAATTGGGGCGTTTTTTAAACAGCAATTGTGCACCAGCTCTATCTGTAGGGTGATGCACACCCCACCATTGCTGATAACAACTAGCTCAAATTTAGTACCCGGCTTGTTTTGTGGGAAAATTAGCGCCTCGCTCCCCCCTACCTAAAAAAGGGGGGAACCGGAAACAACCTTTCGTCCCCCGGACGGGGGACGCGAGGAGCATTGAGATTCGGCTAAAACCGCCATGATCTAGACGCGGTTTTAGTCTTAAGTTGACAGCAATTCATTGCCCACCTGAGCCCTAGAGGTAAATTATTGATTTTTATCGCTCATCTTTTGATGCTGAGGCGGTGACAAAAGCAACAGCTAAGGGCGAAATTTTTTCTGTAACTGCTGCGATAACTTGGCGATCGAAGTCAGTCCAAACTCTGGGGCGATCGAACATACAAGGCTGCAAAACCCCCCACAATAAGCCGTCAGAACAAAGGTGAGCGTGAATCAAAGCTCGATGTCCGAACACTTTTGCTTCAAAATCTTTGTTGACAACTTCAGGATTCGCTGTTGCAACATCCTCAACAAAAATCGACGGTTTAGTTCGCAAAGCTGCTGCAAACAAAGGGTCTTCTTCCCCTAAAGATTCCGGTTCTTTTTTCCATTCCGCGCCGCTAACATCTGGATAGTTTGAGTTGCGACGCCAGCAGTAAGGTACTCGACCCCTTTGGGTTTCAGGATTGCGGAGGTACAGAAAGACGCGATCGCAATTTAACACCTCGCCTAAAGCCGGCACCAAAGCAGAAAAAACAGCATCCGCAGTCTTGCTGTCACTCAAAATTTGCTCTAGAACTTGCGGCAGAATTTGGTCTGTCATTAACTTTAGCTTTTGAAGTTCATCTACTAATTTTAAACTACTCGCTCTCTTCTCTTCTCTTCTCTTCTATTACGAATTTGTCCTCAGCATCTTCGCGGTTCGTTAAATCGCTAGAGGAGAAAACTTTGAAAACCTGAGGGAAGGGAAAAAATTAAAACTTGCTTAATCCTTCTTTTTGTTTATTGAATTCTCGCTTGGGTGAAGTTAGCACCTGTATAACCGGTTGTCAGCCAAAGAATAGCCCTAGCGCCGTCGCGAAGAGCTTTTTCCATCGGTTCGGGGGTTCGCCCAGACGGAACTGCCACAGGCTTAAAACTAATGCCTCGACTGCCGAGCACGATTTCGCCGATAATCTGAGCTCGCCGCATATGATCGTCAGAAGTGATCAGATACACGCTCTCAATCCCTTGAGCTTTCAATTCATCTACCAGCGTAGTAAAATTTGTTACCGTATCGACCGCTCTGTAGTCTAAGTGGACGCGATCGGATTCAATTCCCGCTTCTGAAAATACCCATTGCGCGAACTCCGGATTGCTCCCTGACGACACCCAAATCGGCAATTCTGGATGATTCAGAGCAAATTTGGCGGCAAACACCTCTCGCTCAATAGCGCCACCTAGAACTAACAAAGCTTGGGGTCTCTGAAATTCGCTCTTAAGCTGCTGATAGCCAAACCAACACGCCATCAAAAGCCCTACTAGGAACCAAAAACTGCGTGAAGTCTTCAAACGCTTGTAACGCTGCTTGTTTAAATTGATTCTTAACCACATCTAAACCTATAAAAATTTTATGTAACTGACAAAGGAACCATAACAAAAAATACCGCACGTAAAGCCCACTAACAGGAATTAAAAATTAAAATTTAAAAAAGGGTCGGGGGATCAGAGATTTTAGATTTTAGATTTTAGATTTTAGATTGACTCTACGCTTTTGGTGGGGCTTAAACAGGTGATTTGAGATTTTCGATTTCAGATTTTAGAGCAAACGCCAAGGCAGTTGCTCTACTTGTCAGGGAGCCAATTCCTTCGGGGATATGCAAAATAGAGGGGCAAAACCTAGGCTTTCCCCTCCTGCTTTTAATTTTTCTGGATTTTTAACGGGACTGGCCGGGTTCGAACCGGCGACCTAGCGCTTCAGATTTGTGTGAGTTTCCCCACTCTCTGGACTATACCTTCACCATAGGCTTGCAGCCTTTAGGTGGTGGCCGTCTAGTCTCTAAACCTTCCTGATTTCAATAAAGGCGATCGTTTAATCGCCATGAACTCAGGCTTGGCTTGGTATTGCCTTAGAGTCATAGGAACCCACGAACTCTTTAGGTTTCACCGAGTTTGACCACATTCACTCCCGGAGTTTCCTCGCAGGGTGCCCGATTCTTCAGGAGGCGCTTGCTCTATCCATCTGAGCCACAGCCCCAGTTGCTAAACCGTTTTGATTATAGCATTTAATGTCGATTTTGAATTTTTTATTTTGGATGATTACCGATCGCAACCTGCAAGTTTCTGGGCAATGCGGGCAAAGTTTTCTGCTGCGGTGAGTTTACCGGCCCCGTAACAGGCGCGCTGTCTCCATGCGGTGACGGGGAGATGTCCGGAGGGAGCATTTTCGCTGAAGGAGAGCTCGCTGTAATATTTCCAATTTTCCTTGACTCGCCAGCCGACTCGATCGCAAAATTCAGTATAGTTAGCCCCGGTACTTTCCCAAATCTGGTGCTGCACGCTCAACCCGAACCGCCCGCTGCTGTATTGTTGCCAAAGTTGGTCGATCGTGCGAAGGTCTGTAGGAGGAAAAATGTCAATATCGGCTGCACTCAGCCAGCCTTCGTCTTCCCTGACAGCGATTTGCAGCAAGATTTCCCAAGTGTGTTCATCAGCTTTGCGCCATTTTCCGGTTTCTAATAGCTTTGTCAGTTGTCGGTAGTCCATCCCCACTTCAGAGATAGCCGGAGTTTTCTCAGGTATGGCGCCGATTTTGTCTTCCAGCCTCAGTAGAGTGCTGACAATCAATTCGGGGTTTAGTTGTTCGAGGCGGTACAAAACCCATTCTAACTGAGATTGAAGGTACGTGCGGGCGATCGCACCTTGCTGCAATTCCCCCTGCAACTCATCTAATTTTGCTGACCAATTTTGTTGATTGCGGGCCAATTCCCACATTTGTTTTGCCCACTGCAATCTAACTTGTTCTTTTTTTAAATAAGTTTTGGAAGGCTTAGCACGCTGCGGGTAGGGAGTCAAATCCCAGCCGCAAATCGAGCAAAACTCTGCTTTTTCTTCTCTGTATTCAGCACTGCACACTGGACAGTTAGACATATTGCCATCTATTCGGTTGCCAAGTAATTATTATGAAATCCGGTAAATTAACCATAATTCGAGTTGGACCCACGGAACACCCTACAATTACAGTTTATCTGTAGTAATGTACCCATGGAACACCCGAAAGTTAGAGTTAATTATACCGCTCTAACAAGGCAAGCGAATAGTAAACAAACTGCCTTCGCCCAACTCTGATTTTACCTCAATCGTGCCGCGGTGAGCTTCCACTATTTGGCGGCAGAGGTGTAGACCCAAACCTGTACCGGATTTCTTGTGAGTTCCCGGACCAAACCTTTCAAATAACTTTGCTTTTTGGGTGGGAGAAATGCCGGCGCCGGTGTCTTTGATTTCTATAATTACCCATGCCAGCGGTTGGTTTTTGAAGCTAGTATAAGCAGGTGAATTAGCAGCTTTTAAGCTGACATCTATTGAGCCGCTGTCGGTGAATTTAATCGCATTTCCGATTAAATTTGTCAGCAAGCGGTGCAGCTCCAGACGATCGCCCGGATACTTTGCAATGGGTGCACTTTCTGCACTTTCTGTCAAGTCCAAATGTAGGGACAAACTTTTAGCATCGGCTAGGGGAGATAGTTCTTCAGCTACTTCTGTAATAAGCTGGCGCAAGTCCACGGGAGCGAAACTTAGGGATTTGCCGCCTGCTTCGTAGCGGTAGACTTCCAGCAGCATATTTACCAGCGCGATCAGGTTTTGGTTGCTGCGAACCATTGTCCCGAAGGCGTCGCGCATCTGAGGCGAAATTTCTCCCAAAGCTCCCTGCTGCATTAAAGTTAGCATTCGATCGGCTGCTACCAGCGGCGTCCGCAAGTCGTGAGCGAGCCGGGAGACAAAATCTTCGCGCTGGAGGGCGATCGAATTGCGCTCGTCTACGCTGTGTTTTAGCCGCAGGAGCGATCGTACCCTCGCCAGCAGTTCATCCATTTCGACTGGTTTGCGGATAAAATCGTCTGCTCCCATGTCCAATCCCTGGACTACGCTGGCACTGTCGTGAGCCGTGATCAGCAATATCGGGATAAAGGGCAAGTCCTTATTTTGTCGAATTCGCTTGGTGACTTCGTAACCGTCCATTCCCGGCATCATCACGTCTAGCAGTACCAAATCCGGGGCTGACTTGTCAATTTCGCTCAAGGCAGAAAAGCCGTTTTCTGCCGTGCTAATTTCGTAACCTTCTTCTTCCAGGATTGTCTGCACCAACAAAACATTATCTGGTGCGTCATCTACTACCAGAATCCGATCGGCTTTTGTGGCATTGGGAACAGATAAATAACTCATTTAATTGTTAGCCTGGAAATAAATACTAACTTTAATATGGCATCCGATTTATGTTTTCACATTTTGCCAATTGTTTACTCTGTCATAAGGAATATATCAAAAGTTTATCCAATCTTTTTACCTTTGAACACTCGGATGTGATATAATATTCTACTTCCTGGTCATAGTATGAACGCCGTCCCAATCCTCGGGCGGGGGTATTTCCAAATAGCTGAGGGAGCGCTCGATGTGAACTTCCACAGCTCGATCGCTCGGTCGCATCGCTAAAGCCGCTTCAAAACAACTAATAGCTTTGTGAAAATTTCTAGCAATATAAGCATCTCGACCGTTGCTGTAAAGTTCCAAAAACCGAACGGTTTCCCCGTCGATGGGTTCAGAACTATTTTGCAGCAACTCGTAAATGCCGACCGGCTGATTTTTGCCCTTAACCCGCACCTTGTCCAACTCTCGCACCCAAATCCCTTCGCGGCACAAACTGTAGGTAAATTCGCTTAAAATTATATCGCAGCCGTACTCCTTTGTAAGCTGTTCCAAGCGCGAGCTCAAATTCACCGCATCCCCGATTACCGTATAATCCATCCGCTTTTGGGAACCAATATTTCCCGAAACCACCTCTCCGGAACTAATCCCAATTCCGAAGCGAAACGGATCTGCGCCGGGGCGAGAATCATTAAACTCTTTCAAACGCCGGCGCATATCTAAAGCCGACTGCACCGCCATCCAACCGTGACTTTCCGGGGGATTCAGCGGCAGGGGCGCGCCGAACACCGCCATTAAAGCATCGCCGATAAACTTGTCTAAAGTGCCTTCGTAGTGGAAAACGGCCTCCACCATCGTCTCAAAATAATCGTTCAGCAGCGATACCACATCGGAGGCTCCCAGATTTTCGGTCAGCGAGGTGTAGCCGCGAATGTCGGAAAATAAAATAGTCACTTCTTTGCGTTCGCCCACCATCAGGGCGCCTTCGCCCAAGGCCATAACTTTATCTACGACTCCAGGAGTCAGGTAGCGGTACATCGTATTTTTCATCCGCTTTTCGTGGCTGATGTCTTCGAGTACCACTAAACCGCCGCGCACGCCGCCTTCTGGATTGATCAGCGGGTTGACAGTCAAATTCAAACTGCGTTCAATTAGTTTAATTCGAGAGGCGGGGATGGGCAGTGGACAATAAGGGTGATACAGGGCTGCTTTGGACAGCGAAAATAGAGATTGGGCATTAGCTAATTCTGCCAGCGCTACTTCCTCAGTCCACGCGCTGTTTTCGCCCCAAGCGTAATATAAATTCGGGTCAGTGCGATCGGGCACGGCCAAAATGTAAGTTTCTTCTTCTGTTTCTTCTGCTGTTTCTCCTTCTGTTTTTGCTGCTGCTGTTTCGGCAGAACAACTGGTTTTTTCCACCAACAGTCCCAAAGTTAAACTTTGTTCGGGAACGTAATGTCTGGCGGCATGGTGGAGACTGTCTTCGAGCCGAAATTGCAAATTTTCGATAGGCACAACTTCCCAAACATAGCGGTCAATCAGTTTTTCTTCCCAAATCTGGGGATTGTGTTTGCTTTTAGCTTGATTTACCGGACAGCCTAACAATTCCAGCGCCGCTTCGTTAATTGTTACAACTCGTCCCTGTAAATCGGTGGAAATTACTGCATCTGAAAGACTTTGCAGCATATCTTTTTGATACTGCTTTTCCACCATCACGTTCTGAAACAGTTGAGAATTTTGCAGTGCCATCCCTGCTTGGGAATTAAATGCTCGCAAAAACTCTTCGTCGGAAGTGGTGAAAGTACCTTGGTTCTTATTAATTAGCTGAGTCACTCCGATCAGCTCACCTTTAGCGTTATGCACCGGCAGACACAAGACAGTCCGAGTGCGGTATCCCGTTTGCTGGTCTGTAGAGGGGTCAAAGCGGGGATCGTCGTAAGCATCTGTAATATTTAGAGGTTGACCGGTCGAAGCCACGTAGCCAGCAATTCCCTTATTAGCAGGAATGCGGATTTCGACGATCGTTTTGCCGTCGGCCTTGGCGACTTTTGTCCAGAGTTCGTTGGTTTCCCGATTTAACAAAAATAGCGTGCTGCGATCGGCCTGCATCAAGTCGCGAGCTTGATCCATGACAGCGCGCAAAGTTGTTTCCAAGTCAAGACTTTGACCCAAAGTCGTGGTGGCTCTCAGGAGTGCGGCAACCCCTCGCTGGTTGCGAGCGACGACGTAGAAAGACTGACAGCTTTCGAGAATAATCCCGATCGAATCTGCAAAAGCCTGGAACTGCTGTTCGTCTTCCTCGGTAAAGGGGGCATCGCCAGCTTTATTTAACAGTCTGACCACCGCTACGGGTTCTTGTTGGCTCTTGCTGCTAAAAATCGGCATACAGAGCATGCTCTCGATCTGGTAGCCCGGTGGTTGGTCTATTTCCGCATTAAAATGCTCGTGCGATCGAGCCGACGCGACATTTATCGATTTTCCGCTTGTTGCTACGTAGCCTAAAATGCCTACATCCATCGGCAAACGTACTTCTACATCTTTGCTCGTCTGTGCATCGACTGTTTTGTGCCACAGTTGATTTTTGTTTGAGTCAACCAAAAAAATTGTTGTCCGGTCTGCTTGCAGAATTTGACCTATTTTGACAGTGAAGGCATCTAACAGTTGCTCTAAGAGAGTTTCGAGTGCTTCATTGTTAATCAGGTCCATCGCCCGGATAAATTGCTGAAATTCAGCCGTGATAAAGTCGAGCAGGCACACTAATTCAGGAACTGGCAGGCTCTTAACACGGGAGGTCAATGCCCCCATAAAATTGACTTGAGTCAGTGTAGCCAGAACGCTACCAGTATTGGAGAATGTCATGATTAACTGCTTTCTCAGAGGGGTAGACTGACCCGCAGGTCGATCGGCGCTTGATTCTGCGGCCGTACAAACGATTTAAGTTGTTTGGAAACGCGCCGACACTCGCTTGTCGCTTTCATGAATCGTGAGTTCAAAAGTGGCGCACGCAACTTCTGTTTGCTTGTTACATATGCTCGATCAAGACATCGTTTTTTTACAACCTGCTTCGTAAAATTTACTCAAACTTAGCTAAAGCTAATTGACGTTCACTGGCAACGCTGTTGGGCGGAACGTAGTGGAGGGAGTCGGCTATCCCAAGGTTAGTAGGCTATCCCCCTGGCTGCCGATGGTTCCCTATTCAAAATATTGATACTGGCATTTAAATCCCGATCGATAGACACACCACCCGACTGACAATTATATGTTCTAATACTTAGTGGCCGATCTTGTTTTTGACTGCAGTTCGAGCAAGTCCAAGAACTAGGAAACCATCGCTCGACTAGCACTCTTGTCACCATATACCTAAGGCAATTATACGTCAGTTGACGCTTGAATTCGTAACCCAGGTTTGATATCGCTCGCGCCCGCTTATGATATGTCATTATCCCTTTCACGTTCAAGTCTTCAATCTTAATCAGCTTAAAACTTTTGGCTAAATAAGTTGTTAACTTGTTCAAAAAGTCGTTACGAACGTAAGATATCGCGGCGTGAAGGCGGCTGATGCGGGGGTAGGTTTTGCGATGATTGTTAGAACCCCTCGCTTGTCTTGAGCCTTGGCGTTGCAATGTCGCCAGCTTGGTTTTTGCTTGTTTTATCGGCTTGGGCGCATCAAAAACTTGATGGTTTGACCCTTCGGCTTCGCTCAAGGTGGCGAAGGATTTTATTCCCCGATCGACACCTAGGATTTTTTTAGGCTGTTGGACTGGTAAACGTTCCGCATCAACACAGAACGAAACCAACCAACGACTACCTTCTTTTGAAATGGTAAAAGTCTGGGAAACCAAGCCACAGTCCAAGGGTTCGTGAAGTCTAAACGTCCCAAGTGTAGGAATCTTAATTGTATAGCCCGCATCAAGTACAACCTTTCCCTTTGACGAATCTACCGTAAACGATTGACCGCAGCGGCGACTAGCAAAAGTGGGATGACCTGATTGCCCCAAACGATACCTACTAAACGCATCTTTTAAGTCAATCAAGGCATTTTGATACACCCTGCTCGACAATTGATTCCTCCCAGCAAATCCGGGTTGTTTGTTGACGCGATAGGTCAAAACGTTCTTGATTTCATTAATCACTTTTGAGTCCGAAAACTTACCCTCGCCATACATCTGAGTCCGAAGGATCAGACCCATGTTAAACACCACCCGTCTAAATCCCGCGTGTTTTACCATTAAGGTCGCTTCGTTTTTATTCAATTTGAGCGCTCGCTTGAGGGCAAACATAGTAGGATACTCCAATTAATTCAGGTGCAAGGGTGAGACTTTTCAGATAAACTTGTTACAACGGATAGGTTTAGATAAGTTTAGCAAAGTATTTGGCTATGCGAGTCTGGCTCGAGACTGATGATACTTGGTCGATGCAAGCTGAACTTGAGTTCGCAAAACAGAAGGCCTGAAAATTAGGTGACAGGCTTTAGTTCGATCGAGAGTGGAATGTGCATTTGACGCTCTGTGGTCGGCAAGAGCGCGGTGTGACTGTTTTAGCGCACTCGGCGACCGTATCCGGTCAGGTAAAGGGCGCTATGAAAGCAGCGCGATCGGCATTCCGGAGGGAGCTACTCATAGTTTAATGGTAAACGCAACAGCAGGATAGCGACGGCAATTTATGCAGCAAAAAAGTTTGATCGGTCTTTGAGGACATCCCGACAACGCTACCAACTGACGATCGAACAGCGAAGCTAAGGTGGCGGTGAGGTTTAAAGGTGCTACCGATCCGGACATTTAGGCCGCTGTGGGTACAGACTGGGCAAATACCACTGATTGATAGTAGCGCTGCAGTTGTGCAGCGGCGGCGGCCCAACCCCAGCGTTCGGCTTCTCGGCGAGCGTTTTGGCGCAGGGTTTCCCGTTCTTCGGGATTGGCAAACAGACGCTGGGTGGCGGTCAGAGATCCTCCTTCGTCGGCGGGGTCAAATAAATATCCGTTAACCCCGTCGGTGACGATATCGGGAATCCCGCCGCTGCGCGCCGCCACTACGGGCGTCCCCGCAGCCATTGCTTCGAGGAGCACTAAGCCCAGGGTTTCGGTGCGGGAGGGAAAAATGAAGGCGTCGGCCGATGCGTAAGCTGTTGCGAGTTCTTGCCCCTTGAGGTAGCCGACAAAATTAGTGGGGGTGCCGGCAAAATATTGTTCGAGGGTTTGCCGGTGCGGGCCGTCTCCCACTAGGGCGAGGCGGGCGTCGGGAATCGCTGCGAGGACTGGTTTGATGCGTTCGATTTCTTTTTCTGCACCGAGGCGGCCGACGTACAGCAGCAGGGGACTGTCTGGGTTATTTTCAGAAAGGCGCGATCGCATTTCTCGACTTGCCAATTCCGGGACAAACATTTCAGTATCTACGCCCCGCTGCCACAAATCTACCCGATCGATCCCGTGGCTTCTGAGTTCCTCCACCATTGCTGTAGAAGTACACAAATTCAGTTCTGCTTGGTTGTGGGCACCTTTGAGCAATTCCCACAATAAAGGTTCGAGGACTCCAAAACCGTAATGGTGCAAATATTTCGGCAAATGCGTGTGGTAAGAAGCCAAAATCGGAATGTTCAACTTTTTGCCGTAATATATACCACCCAATCCCAAAATAGCGGGATTAACAACGTGAATAATATCCGGTTTAAACTGCTGTAATTGGCGACCGACAGCCGGAGAAGGAAGTGCCATTTTTAGTTCCGGGTACATCGGCAAAGGCAAACCCTCCACACCGTAAACTCGGGCGCCTTTGTATTCTTTAATCCCATAATCTGGAGAAAATATCAGAACTTGTTCGCCCGCGCGCTGCAAGTGATCTACAGTGTGAATCAGTCTGGTAACAATGCCGTCTATTTTCGGCAGAAATGTTTCAGTGAAAAGAGCAATTTTCATAATAAGTTACTTAGGGAGCCGATAATCCTAGCCTCTGGAAGATGTCGGGGTCGATGACAGGATAAACTGTCTCACAAGGAGTCAGTAATTGCGCAATACGGTTCAGTTAAGACTATGCAGTGCTTAAAACAATAAATACAGGAGGATTCATTATGATTCCAGTACCTCTGTGTTGAACTTGTTTAGACCGAAATTTTGATCCAGGTTTTTTCACGACTCTGGGGTTGTTTCTCTGAGCTCTTTCAGGTAGAACTTGATCGAGAATCTCCAAAGTTAACCAATTCAAAAAAAGGGAAGTTCCTGTGGTTGTAACCGCTGAAATTTTGGGAGAGCGCGACGAATAACTCGTAGTGTTCCAGTAAAAGAAAGACGCAATGGTGAAACACCTGCGCTGCTTGCTGCTTGAAAAATTAATGACCTTACCGCCCAATGTCCTAGTAGTAAACCATAAATTTCTTGTACCACCTCCTTTGGCTTTTGAGAACGAATATGAGTTTTTCGTCCTAATAAATGTACTTTCA
>JAUBOM010000059.1:8226-45561 GCA_036700245.1 Microcoleus vaginatus BM001213989 | reverse complement strand
CCCCAGCCCCCCCTTGGTAAGGGGGGGAGCAAGAATTGAGGTTGTTTCCACCCTGGGTAAGAGATTAGGAATCGGGCTAGTTTCCCCCCTTGGCAAGGGGGGATTAAGGGGGGTAAACCATCGATCGATAAACAATTTCACCTGATCGGAATTCTCGCCGTCTCCATAGCTGAAATCGAGCATTCTATAAGTATCAAAATCAGACAGGGAATTCCCCGTAGCCTCCCAAATATTCAGGCGGCAACTGATTACTATTCGTACTTTATCAAATACCCGTTCTCTCAACTGTGGCGATAGAGTTCCCAGGGAATCAGCTATTCCCATTTCATCCGCGCCGTCCAACAGCAACCAGATTTTTCCTGCTGTCAGTAATTCATTAAATTCTTTCACCCATTCCGCAGGTGCAGCATCCAATTTTCCCGCCGCTATTCGCAGCCAATCTTCGATTAAATATTGGCACAAAGGTTTTTTCACCTCTGCTAAGGATATCCATACCGGCAAATATTCAGTTTCCGCCAATATACGATCGCCAATTTTGAACAATTGAGTGGTTTTTCCCGCACCCGGTTCGCCGATGACTGCAAGGCGTTTGCCCTTGCTTTTAGGGCTGTCGCTGTTAGCGAGGACTTTTTCGCAAAATTCGTCGTAACTGAGGGGAATGAGTTTTTCGGCTTCCTGATAAGCTTGGGAACCTATTTGAGGGGAAAAATCATCGCGACGCTGGGGTTTTTGCTGGCGTTCGATTAATCCCAAGGGCACGTGAATGTCGTTGAGGTCTATTTTTCGCCCTAAGTCGTTAGCAAAAAAAGTGTTGGCTGCTTGTCGCTTGGTTTGGGCTGCGACGCGACAGGTTTCGCGCCAGTCAATTTGGGTTGCTGGCGGTGAGGGTGGGCTCCATTCGTGGCGATCGACAATTTCGGTTATTTCTAAATTTAAAGCTTGGGCGAGCCAAGTAATACAGTCTCTCCTAATTCGCTCTTTTTTAAGAAACCGCTTAACCGTGTCAATACTCACCCCTGACTTTTTTTCCAAATCCCCTTGAGTCCAACCTTTCTTATCCGGTTTTTCAGGCTTGGGCAATTGGGCCATTCTGTCGCGAACTTTCTCTAATCCTTCTGGAGTAAGTCCTATGGTGCTGGAATTGGGAGTTTTGCTCATCGGTGGTAAGTGGAGAGATTGCAACTATTCATAGTTTAGTGAATAGCTAGGGAAAAATCCTAGTGCAGATCGGTGCAGTTCAATCTGCACTGTTTTGCTCTGGATGCTGCCCCTGGTATGCGGTTATTTGTAGATTATGACATTTAGGAATACCGCCATGAAGTTCAAAGATATTGTAAAAAATCACAAATTCACCTGCGTTGCTGGACAATTGACCGAGTTTGGCATCGTCAATTTAATCTCGTGGTTAGATCCAGTTTCAGGATTTTGGATTGGTATTGTTTGCTTGGTTTGGCATATTTTCCAGGATATTAGGGAAGAAGACGAAGAAGACAGCGATAGTCACTCCAAATAGGTTCGCAGCATCGGACTTTAGTCCTCGGTTGGATCGTAGCAGCAAATTTTAGGTCGATCGCGGGCGGGAACTCTTAGAACCGCCCCTACAAACGTGAAATCTGCTGTATTAGCTTCGGAAAGATCGCACGGACGATCCTTAATTCGCCCGCACAAAACAAGAAACCCTCCCCAACAAGGAGAAGGGAGGGTGAAAAGACAGTGAAAAATTTAAGTTTTTGCAGAATTAACAATAGGTCGTTACATCTTCGCCACACTCGTCAGCCAAATAACACAAAGCTCGAAAGCGCAGCCCAACCACTTGCTCGTAAAGCGGATTTAACTTGCACAGTGGCGGAATGGATAATAAGGTGCGATCGCCCACGAGGAAAATTTCTACAATATCAGATGAGCCAATATTGTTCTCATGCAAAAGATTATGTCAACCTCTACTCCAAGGAAGCATCCCGGTCTTGTGGCGATCGCCCGTCGGGCCTTAAAATGGTTTAGCGAAGCATCCCCAATTCAGATTTAATCATCCCGCTTTCCTGCACAATCGCGGACGCTGCTTCCCCCAAAATTTTGTGTGCCGCCGTCGTCGGATGAATGCCGTCCCAAAACAAAAATCGATCGGGACTACCACAAACACCTCCACCCGATAAACACGCACTCGTCACATTAGTCAAGCCATATTTAGCCGGAGAAGCGATCGCGTCCCGATAAAGCGCATTAGCATCCAGAGTCGCAATCTTTAAGTCAGAATGCTGTTGACTTAATACCTTAACCGTTCGCCTCAAACCCTGATTGTGTGCTTGTGTTAATGCAGTGAGGCTTGCAGAATTAGCGGTTGTTCGCGTCGCCGGTAACTGCCCCAAATCTGGTAAATTTGCCAGCAGGATATTTTTGGCACCCACGTCAGCAAGAGACGCGATCGCCCGCGCCACATTTGCAACGGGAATATTCGCATTATTTCCCCCCTGCAAATAGTCATTCGCACCCGCCCAAACTACATACAGCGCCTGAGGATTTGCCTGTTTTTGGGATTTAGTCCATGACTCAACTTGAGCTAACAAACCAGGGACAAGGCTATTGCGATCGCTTCGGGTTGTTGCACCTCCATAGGCAAAATTAGTGATTCGTTCAGGCGGCAACTTTAGGCGATCGGCAAGATACTCTACCCAAACCTTACCATTCGAGTAACGCCCTTGAAAGTAAGTCGAACGAGGGGGATATTGACCCCCGCTTGCTCGAAACACCATTCCCATATCGGAAAGACTGTCCCCAAATACATATAGTTCATTGACAGCCTCAGAACTTTGAGCTGATAGGATGAGTGCGACCATAAAAGATAAAAGCGCAATAATTACTGCAAAAAACGTTTTTTTCAACACTTGGTATTAGTTAGATCCTTCAAATATTTAATAATTTGTACCCGGTAATTACCGAGTTCCTGATTTTGAGATTTAGTGTGAGTTATATTCTTGAAATCGCTGATATGTTAGCCCCAATTACTAATATATCAATTTGGTAAAAAATGTGGGGGAGTCAAACTGAACTTTAATTGTGAGTTGCCTCACTCCACTGCTCAACCTACATAGATTGGTGATGTCCTTGACACTTTTCTAATCGTATCTAGCCCATAGCGCTGTAGAGGGGAAAAAACCGTACATATTTGGGGAGATTACCCAATAAAGTTAGGCAAAAGGCGAACCTGCAGCATCCCGGTTTTGCGCTGTTGAGCATCAAACGGATATTGAGCCGTTAAGATACACCGAAGCGATCGCATTTGATTGACATTTTTCATCAACCACAGCAATCCTGAAATTTTCAACCTTCTATCAATTTGTTTTACTGCAGACTCTACAGCCCCCGAACCGATCGATCAAACCTTTTGTATTGACAATTGCTCTTCGTTAACAATCCGGAGGCGAAGCTTCTCCAAATAAGCATAAAAGTTCTCCGCTTGTTTTTGACGGCAAGACTTAAATCAATTGATGGTTTCCTCGACTCTTCCTTGGGACAGAAGTTCCTTACCCCGTCAGGCCAGGCGTTTCAACGACCCACCGACCTTACATAGATTTTCAACCTTCGTGATCCCAATCTAAAATTTCCAGCCCGGCCCCGTCAGGATTCAACTCGACAATTATATTGCAAATGCCATCATGACCATCTCCCAAACAGGTTAGTAGCTCTGATAAAGGCTGACTGTTCACATAATTAATTAACGCTTGATTGTCAAGAAAAAATGCCCCGTAATAACTGCCGTGCAGCCGCACAGCCTTGTAGTCAAGCCAGTGACAGCCTTCTCCCTCTTCTTTTCTGAGACGGACTTTCCCCCCCATCCACACAGGTTTCCTTACCAAACAAAAACCCTCCCCAACAAGGATAAGGGAGGGTGAAAAGACAGTGAGAAATTTAAGTTTTTGCAGAATTAACAATAAGGAGTCACATCCACACCACACTCGTCAGCCAAATAACACAAAGCACGAAAGCGCAGCCCAACCACTTGCTCGTAAAGCGGATTTAACTTGCACAGCGGCGGAATGTTAAATAAAGTGCGATCGCCAATTTTGACTTCCCGCTCAAACGGGCACTGGCTGGGAATAAATTTACACAGCAACCGAGCCAACTTTTGACTTTTAATTGCGGTGTTATCAAGCCATTGTTTTAGCGGATGCAAGGGGTCAAAGTGTGGCTTTTGACCGTAAGCTTGAGATTTTGTAGCGACACTAACTGCGGTTTCTTGTTTGCCCAACCATACCCAACTTCGTAGAGTTCGGTGGGAGACTGTATGCTCAAATACATTCATGTTGCTCTGTTCCTCTTTTATAACGAGGTGCCAAGAACTCTTTGTAGAGCTTGTGCGATCTTATCTACAATCAGGATCTACAGCATCTCGTTTGGCTTTACCGGATTGAACTTCTTAAATTAATGACTTTCTGCGAGAAAATTAGTTCCTGATTTTTTTTAGGCCTGGTGTGCGATCTAAAAAGTGTCCTCATTTCAAACCCAAGGATTTATCCATAGGGTAAAAATTCTGTCTTCTACGTTCTAGGTTCAACCATTGGTTGACTCTCCTTTTGTAGTTCATCTACAATTTTGACGCATCAAGGTGAATTATTCCATAGGTGAAAATGCGGAAGTTTTAATGAAAGTTATAATATTTTTAAATAAGCTCTGCTGCAAACAGCCCTGAAACCTGGCGCCCACTATCTTTTCTCGCGATCGCTCAGAAACTCCTACAATTAGAAATAATCGGTATCACCGCCCTCACCACCCATGAGCAACCCAGAAACCAAAACTATCACCCGCGAATTGCAAAGCCACGCCGCCATTCTCGGCGGCTTCGTCTCCCTCCTCTGGATTATCGAAATTGTCGATGCCTTCCTGTTCGGAGGCAGGCTGAATGCCTACGGAGTCCGCCCCCGCAGCATCGACGGACTTGAAGGCATCTTGTTTATGCCTTTTCTGCACGGCAGTTTTGCTCACTTAGCTGCCAATACCCTCCCTTTTGTAACATTGGGTTGGTTGATTATGCTGCGAGAAATTAGCGACTTTTTTATCGTGAGTGCTGTCACTGTGCTAGTCAGCGGATTGGGAGTTTGGCTGACCGGCGCGCCTAATTCCGTTCACATTGGTGCTAGCGGATTAATCTTTGGTTACTTCGGCTTTTTGCTGCTGCGGGGCTATTTTGAACGCAGCTTTACCTCTATTTTGTTATCTTTAATTGTCTGTTTCTTCTACGGCAGCTTAATTTGGGGAGTTTTGCCCTCGCAGCCGGAAGTTTCCTGGCAAGGGCATTTCTTTGGCTTTGTTGGCGGGGTATTAACAGCCCAACTTTTGGGGCGGCAGAAACGGCCAATTAACTAGAATAAGACTGAGGCTGCATCGTATCATCACCTTGGTTTCTTGCTCATAAATTATCTGAAAGCGCAGGTGTTTTGGCAAGAAACCCGATTTATTTTGTGATACAAATTCTCAAAAGTAGGGCTAAATATAGATTGAGCGACTTTTAATAATTGGTATAATATTGGAGGATTGTCGCCCAACTTTTTTTAATTGGTATAACAATTGCCTCCAGCAAACTAGGACTAACTACTTACTAATAATTCAACGTGCGCCGGCAAGCACACAGTAAAAACCGAACCGCTACCTAACTCGCTTTGAACTTGCATATCCCCACCCATCATCAGGCAAAAGTGACGGCTAATAGTCAATCCCAAACCCGTGCCGCCGTACTTGCGGGTAGTTGAGGCGTCGCCCTGCATAAACGCTTGAAATAAATGGTGCAATTGTTCCCGGGGAATCCCAATGCCCGTATCAGCTACGCGAAAAATTATTAAGTCGGAAGGTTCTGCTATTTCTTGAGTTGTTAAGCTGTCATGTTTAACTCTTTCAATGCAGAGGCTAATAGTGCCACGTTCGGTAAATTTGGCTGCATTGCTCAGCAGGTTGAGCAATATTTGACGAGTTTTGGTAAGGTCAGCATACATCATTCCCAAGTCGCTAGCACAATAAACTTCAAACTTATTAGAATTTTTATCTACCAAGGGTTTGACAGTAGAAGCTACCTCGTCAATTAAATTAACCGGGTTGAAAGTTTCCAAATAAAGTTCCATTCGCCCGGCTTCAATCTTAGAAATATCTAGAATGTCGCTAATTAAAGAAAGCAAATGTTTCCCAGCAGTTTGAATTTTGTGCAAGTCGGGGATAAAATCTTCGCAGCCTAAATCCTCGGCGTCTTCTTTGAGCATATCGCTATAACCAATAATCGCGTTGAGAGGAGTTCGCAATTCGTGGCTCATATTCGCTAAAAAGGCGCTTTTGGCTTGGTTTGCAGCTTGAGCGGTTTGAGCGACCTTTTGGAATTCTTCTGCTAATTTGCGCTGGGTAATATCTTCAGCAATACCGACGATGCGGTAAATTTCCCCTGTTTTGCTGCGAACTGGAAAAGCCCGATCGCGCACCCAGCAAACTGAACCGTCCGATCGCACTACCCGATACTCCTCATCATAATCGCCCCGCACCTGTTTCTCAAAAGCAGCCTTGACGCGATCGAGATCCTCCGGGTGAATAGCATTCCAAAAAGCCTCCGGTTCTGAGTGCAAACTCTGACAGCTCAAATTCCATATTTTCTCGCAAGCAGGGCTCACATAAACTAGCTGTTTTTGATTGGGTTCTCTAATCCAAAATACCTCATGAATATTTTCTGCCAACTGGCGAAACCGCTCCTCGCTAGCCCGCAACTTCTCCATAGCGCTGTGAAATTCAGTCACATCCTGAATCAGCGAAGCCACCCCCACGATCCTGCCATTAGCATCAACCAATGTCGTATTGTACCACTCGCACAGAATAATTTTGCCGTCCTTTCTCATGTTCTTGTTAAGGCTGGTAACTCCTCCTTTATTAGTGAGCAAAGTTATAGATAGTTGCCTGACATACTCCTTAGCATCTTCTGGAACTATTAGATCGACTCCGTGGCGTCCCATTGCTTCCAAGCGCTTGTACCCAAAAATTCTTTCCGCTGACAAATTCCATTCCGCTACTTCAAATTTGAGATTCCATTCAATCGCTCCCAAAGGAGTTTGGTGAAGATGGAGAGCCAGTTTTTGCTGCGAGTTTTTCAGAGAAATAATTAATTGATTTTTGTCAGCGATCGCAGATTCCACCCGATCTTCGAGAGTAGTAAACGACTCTTCCAATTGATTGGCCATCATATTAAAAGAGCGAGCCAGGACACCCACCTCATCCTCCCGTTCTAGAGACGCCATCAAGCCGGGATCTACCGCCATCCCGTCCCATTCTCCCCGCGAAAAAGCATCCGCAGCCTTGCTCAGACGCCGAATCGGTACAACAATCCACCTAGAAGTCAGAGCGCCAATCGCCGTTGCCAGCACCAAAGCACCCAGACACATCACCACAGTATACCGAGTGTTGGCATTAATCCTTTCCATAAAATCCGCTTCAGGAACCGTCACCACAATCAACCAGTCGAGGCCGCTGCTGTCTGAGAGCGGCGTCACCTGTAGAAATTGCCGTTGACCGTCGATCGTAAAATCTAACTGGCGAGATCTGTCAATTTTGCCCAAATCCCCGAAGCGTTCTGTCAAATAGCGGGCACTCGATCGAATCAGAACATTCTTGCTACTGGCTGCCACAATCCGTTTCGGAACGCCGTTGCTAACAATAAATGGTGGTTCAGGAGTAGAATTTGCCACTAATTGCCCCGACCTTTCTACAATAAAAGTCTGTCCTGATTTGCCAATCTTTAGACTTTCCAAGAATTGATTTATCTTGGAAAGTCTCAAGTCAGAACCCAGGATTCCAATTAGTTTGCCATCCTCGCGATAAACTGGTTGAGCCGCCGTAATTGCTAGTTTGGGAGCGTCAAAATAAGTATAAATTTCACTCCAAGTCGGTTTACCTGCCCGCACCGGAGCTATGTACCAAGGCCGGAGGCGGGGGTCGTAGTTGAGAGTAGTTTTTAATAGCTTGGTTGGTTCCCCGAACTCCGACGGCGCGTAGCGCTGCAAGTTATAGCCAGTAGATTGATTGGAAATCTGAACTTGCAACTTGCCGTCGTCGAGGCGTTCAACTCCAATAAAATCTTTTTGTTCGGAGGCGAATTGAATGAAGCTAATTTTATCAAATGTTTTGATTTGTTGGGAGAAGTAGCGTTGCAAATTATCAGCATCCTGCAGGTTCAAAATGCCGAGACGGATGGCATCGACATTGAGCTGATTGATTTGGTGGGGTGTTGTGATATAAGCATAAATATGTTGCTGGATACGCGATGTGACTTCTGCCCGCAGTTGTGTGGCAACATCGTTGACGGCTATCCGCCCGTTCCGCAGCGACAGCCACCCCGTCAACCCTACAGCCGCGAAAGTCTGGATGGCAAAAGGCACCACAAGGACGATGCGAATTGGCACTTTGCCCGACATTTTTAAAATCTGGTCGGTCAGATATTTGATTGGCATGGTAAAGCAGAACTATTATGACCCCACAACATTTCCGTAAAGTGCAACCTGATGAGCGCAGATTTTGAAGTTGAGATCGTTTTAGTACGCAAAGTGCTGTTAATAACTCAGAATCTGCAGCTGGCAACTGAATTTTTAACGACTTCCACCGACATTTTAGCGCGATCGTCCGCTTTGAGAACAGGGGGGATCGAGATGAATGCAGTATCAATCCTGGACTCACTCTACACGCTCATACTATTATAGATTTGATATTAAAGAATTAAAGAATTGGGAAAGACTGATTCTGTAAGGGTTTAGAACTTGTCTGCTGTTGCATTCTTTTTTTAAACTGGTATCTGAAACCGAGTTTTTTTAGGGTTTCGGCGGCCTGCAACGACGTATTTTCGTGAAAAAAAAAACCGATGTATGCCCAGGCGGATAGCCACCAGTGCATCCAGCACTAACTATTTTTCCACTCCTGACGCGCGCTAATCAAACAAACCGACTTTTTGGTTGACTCATTCCTGAAATGACGTATTTTGGTGTTTCAACCCGGTTGCTGGGTCAGTTCTATTTTTCCTATGACGCTATCCAAAGTTATAAGTTTTCACAGGAACTTTAATTGGTATCTGCACAAGCAGCTACTTTTGATAGAGTGCAACTTAATTCCGGTTGGGTACAATAAGCGTAGTAGGATGCAACTAGCGGAGGCATTGATGATGAACGCAGTTATTGCTACTCTTGGCACTGCTCTTGGACTTAGTTCAATTTTTATCGGTTTCACCCCAGCGGTTCTGGCCCAACAAAGACGGCAACCAGCGCCCCAAAATTCGGAAACGACTTTATCCGGCGACTCCCTCAGGACTGTGGAGGACAGAACCGTAGACTCGGACTACCAAAACTTGATTGGTGAACGAGAAACGGCCGCTAATTCTGGTAGAAGGGAAAGCAGCTTGGGCGACACATTTCGCCTCAAAATCGATGGCCCATTGGAATTTATCACTACTCCTTCGGACGCCCAGCGCCAAGGAAATCCTTTACCTCCAAGACAAACCGACAGCGGCACAGAAGCGGGAGTTCAGCTTCAGCTAGGACTTTAGCAATTTTAAATGAATTCATTTGAAGCAAGCGAGCGATCGCGGAAGCTAATTTTTGATAGTCGGAACTCGGGTGACTGCGATCGCCTTTTTTTATAAGTTTTATCACAAGCTGTGTGCGATTTCCATCACACCACATCGCCGATTCTCAACCGATGATTAGGACTATTAAACTTCTGATTAATTGCGATCGGCTACATATCTTTACAATAGCGCATAAAACTGGCGGTGAAGGTGATGGGAAAGGCTCAACTGCTCGATTATTTACGGGGGGAGTTGGCGATATCGAATTCTGCGATCGCCGTTGCTCTCCGACACGGTGAACAAGATGCCAGCCAACTGCCTATGGTTCTGTGGCAGTACGGGTTAGTTACACTCGAACAGTTAAACCTAATTTTTGATTGGATGGAAGCTCAGCCGACTGAGCCATTTAAAATTTTCACCGACAAAAGGTCGCAAGGATGCCCAACACCGTACCAGTAGGTCTGAGTGGGCCCCAATTGCGAGGAATAAATAAATTGAGCGATCGCGAATTCTCTATTAGTAGGACTAAGACAAAAAAAACCCAGTTTCTCCGAAAAATCATAGATTTCTCCGAGAGATGCTCCCCCCAGAAACCGGGTTTTTGACCCCGCGTGCGTAAGTCCTCATTATATTAAATAAAATTACCAAATATCAGGGATTAACTTTTATGAAAGCAGAATCATAACTATCTACTTCTTTGGCAATAGCTATTTACTCAAATGAAACCTTTTAAGGTGATGATGAGAGGCTAAACTATGAATCCTATAAAGAGCTAAGCTTTATTGGTGGTGAATGTAGGGAATCTAGCTTTCTTAAAAAAGGTGAAGTAAGAAGTCCCCACTTTTCCCATCTCAGAGATACCGATAAAAATTCTCACTGCAGAAAAGAGAGCGATAGCAGTACACAAGATACTGATTCAGAGAAGAGAAAACAAAGCTTAGGAAAGTTCTCGACTAAATTTAAAGGGATTATTGAACGGGACATAATTCAACATCAACAAATTTCCTACTCTCAGATTCCTAATCAAATAGCTAACGGTAAAATCTTAGTGGCTCAATATAAAATAGAGAGTGAGGCGTGGCTCAGGTGGTTTAATGAAAACAGAAACACAATTGAAAATATTGCTCAAAACTTTTAGCGAAACAATAAGTTTGTATATGATGCAAATCCTAGAGTTATTTTAAATTTACTTGATTACTTGTGTGTTCCTGCTAGTGAATATATTTTTTTGATAAATATCCTTTATTAGGTAGTTTTTTTGTTGATAATAGATAGAGATGGCAGTTAATAAAGATTTAGAGGAAGTTTGCTCTAACGTCGTTGAATTAATGAATTATGGTGATTGGGAAAAAGAATATAAACAAGCAAAAAAAGTAGCATATACAAAAGTAAAATCAGCTCAACCTACCCCTACATTTTACTTTCTAACCTTCAAGGAATGCTACCGACAAGCATTACGCCACGAAGCAACAATAGAGGTTCCATCTTCTCAGAATGCCTGCAAAAAACAACAAAGGGAGGAAAAGCGACATGGGATACTTTAGCGTCCCGTCAATACTTTTAAAATCCATAGTTCCATCCTTTTGATGAATAGAAAAGCAATATTTGTGATTGATTCCTTGAATTAAGCCCTGGGCTGCTGAAACGTTAAAACTACCAGATGAGCGAACAGCAACCCTACCTGTATAAGTTCCAATCTTCTTGCCCGAAGTAACAACGGCTTTTACAATGTCGCCTGTCTGGAAACCCTTGACGAACTTAAATCTAGGAACGTACCGAGAAGGAAATCTAAACTTATCGGTGCGACACATCTGCCTTGAACCATGCCCCGTCGCTTTGATGTTTAGGGGCTGATTTGCTAATACGGAAATTTTAGGTGTATCACCAACGCAAGCAGCATCAAAGAAGTGGGTTTTTGGTAATTCCAACCGTATACGGTTGAATTTTGTCAACCCGCCAGAACCCGTGGCAATCTCTTTACCTGTCTCTTTTAGCCGAGTAAACAAAGCCCATCGGGTTGAATTGACAGCAGAGGCGTCTTTTAAGGGGTGCTTAGTTGGTTTGCGGTTAGTATCTAAAACAAAGACGTAGTTGGGTTTGATAGACATTGTTGTGTCCCTTCGATTTCTCGTAATGTTAGCTTCGCCAATGTTTTAAGGGCTTGTTAGGTTTGCAGCACTACCGAGCGTGACCTTAAAGTTGTTTAACTACAAACCATAGAGCAGGAGACTAGCTACGCATCCACTGGTATCGTGACCCGAAAAACGTAGTCAATTAAGACGATAGCTGGTAAGCACGGCTTCAGTTTGTTTGCTGAAGCCCCGTGTCTTTAGACCGGGGTTGCTTAGTGTAGATTAGAGAGACTTGAGAGAAAACTGAGAGGAAGTAGGTAGGCAAAGAAACCAGCTAGTAGTGGTTTCATCAAACAAAACCCCCATAACCTTTTGGATTACAGGGGCTTGTCTTATTTAATTTGGTAGCGGGAAGTGGATTTGAACCACTGACCTTCGGGTTATGAGCCCGACGAGCTACCAGGCTGCTCTATCCCGCGTCGCTTTGTCTCTCTCTAGTGGTTTCCAAAAACAAAACCCTGAAACCTTAACGATTAGAGGGTTTGCTTGAACTTGGTGGCGGGAAGTGGATTTGAACCACTGACCTTCGGGTTATGAGCCCGACGAGCTACCAGGCTGCTCTATCCCGCGTTGCTTTGTCTCTCTATAATATAAACATATCTTTCTGAAAATTGCAACCCCTAAATCCAAAAAACTTTTTAGATGATGGGAGGGGTTGCTGAAATCGACTCAGAGTCTCGATCGCACTAAAGCATCGAAACTTCGCCGACTACTTCCAAGCGCTTGAAGTCGCTGAGAGTCAGGTAAGTCTCTGAAAGAGTTTCGGCGATAGTCGGAGTAATCCACCCCAACTGCTTGAGCAAGTGAATCGCCACAGCAAATTGAGCGCGCTTTCCCCCATCTGTCACCTTAATTGCCAACCCCATGCCTTCGCCAACGCGGCCAATGCACTGCACCCCTTCGGCGCCGGACTTGCTCACCAATTCCCCTTGAGTCAAGCGCATCAGTTCCGTATCAAATTTGCCCTCACCGGCAACCATCATCGGGTGGTGAGTCATAGCGCGGACAATCCGCTCCATCTCAACATTGTGGCCGGAGGCTAACTGAGCGTACAAAGACGCCATTTGCCCCAACTGCAACAGATAGGTAGGAGCGCCGCAGTCGTCGCGAGCGCTGATAAACTCTTCGGCAGGCATTGCCAGCAAGTCAGCCACTTTGCCCACAATAAGCTGCTGGACGGGATGTTTGCGGCGCAAATAATTTTCTAGAGGCCAGTGCAGTTGCTGACAGACAGCGAGCATTCCGGCGTGTTTGCCGGAGCAGTTGTATTGCAGGGCGCTCTTTTTGCCTTCGGGAATGGGGCATTGAAGTTTAGAGGGGTCAATGTCGCAGCGCCACAGGACGTTAAATACCTGGCGCGATTGCTCGATCGTACCTTGATGGGAACTGCAAATAATCGCTAAATCTCGATCGGTCAATTCGTAGCGTTCTAAAGTGCCAGTCCCAGTCACCGCCAGAGCTTGAAAAGGCTTGAGTGAAGAACGGACAAATGAGGCCGTTTCCGAGTTACCAGCAACGGACAGAACGCGCCCGCGGTTGTCGCAGACAGCGGCCTGGGCGCGGTGCCTCGATTCCACAATACCTTCGCGCAGCAGTGTGACTTCCAGTTCGGGAGCTTGGGTTCGTTTTCCCCTTGTCATATCAATTTTAGATTTTAGATTTTAGATTTTAGATTGAGGCCGGTGGAAGTTTTGAGTTGCGAGCTGCCAGTTACGAGTTATAAAGTTAATCTTTCTGCGATCGTTTCTGACTCATGCACGGGAGCGTGCACAGGTTGGCTGTGCGCGGCAATCTCAAAACTCAAAACTCCCGAACCGGACCGATTACAAACAACTCCAAGTTAGTCCCCCGGCAACCAGCAATACTGCCAAACCATAAAATGTCTGCCGCAGACGCCTGAGAATTGGTTCTAGTTGGTAGTTAACAATCAACTGGTCTTGAAGCAAAACTTCCGGAGTTTTAGGCCAAGATTGACAATCGTACCAGCCAGACTCTTCGTAGACGACCGTGGGATTTGAAAGGCGCGATCGCACGTAGAACCAACCCAAGTAGAGTCGCAGCAAAGCTAATCCTAGAATAAAACTGGCACCTGCAGCACCGCTGAGGACAAACTGAGCTGGATACTTGACAGGAGCAAAGCTAGAAGCAGCTATCGGCCCAGATAGTAAGCAACTCCAAGCCCACACCCAAGCTAGTTTTGCCAAATATCCGGGCCAATTGAGTGTTACCCAGCTAAAAAACCAGGATTCTTTAAGTTCTTGGTATTCATTGATCGGTCGCTGTTCTTGCGGAACCGGACAAATAGAAACAGAAGCGTCTTTCACATTAGCCATCCTCAGGGCGCGGGGGAAAACTCAATGCGTTCGGCGTGTCCCCAGAACGCTTCTAAATTGTAGAATTCGCGCTCTTGAGGCTTCAAAATGTGAATGATCGCGTCGCCGTAGTCCATGACGACCCAACTAGCGTCTGATAGCCCTTGTGTACGCAGCGGCAAGCGTTGCCACTCTTCTTCCACTTGGTCTGCTATCGCTTGGGAGATGGCTCGTACCTGCACGTTGGAAAATCCGGTGACGATCGCAAAGTAGTCTGCCAAATAGCATACTTCGGCCACGCGGAGCAATACAATATCTACTGCTTTGCGATCCTCGGCTGCTTGGGCAACGGTCATGATCAGGCCGCGAGCTTCGTCTGGGGAGGTGTTGTCCGTTGCTGTAGACTGAGCCCTGGAGTATTCGAGTTGAGTTAGATCTGACATTAAGTGTTTAATTTCCTAATTGATACGGTAAGGGGGAATCGGTGCGCTTGCGCGATCGATTGTTGGCAGTTTGAGACGGGAAATAGGAGTTAAATTGAAGCCAAAAGTAAGGACAGGATTGCTGATAAATTTTACTTTTAACTTGTGATTTGTTCGATCGACTTCTCCGTCGAATTTCCTATTTCCGGCGATCTAGCCATAAGCAGCGCCCAATTGCGGGTAAGTACGGTGCGGGGGTGGATGTAGCAGTGAGTTTCTAGCAAATATTTAAGAGAATAATCGCTAGTTTGCCACAGGGCTGCATAAAGATTTTGCAAGCTTGCCTCGCGCAGTGCTTCTAGTTGGGCTGTGTTGCCGCGGCTCGGCTCTATGGTATCTGCTATGAATACGGTACAACTGAGCTGGCTCATGTTTGGTCTGCCGAGGGTGTGATTGGCGATTGCGTCCAAAATTTCTCGATCGACCACCCCGAATTCGTCTCTGGCGACGATCGCGCTTGCGTCTGCGTGCAGCAAATGCGGGTGTGCTTCCAATACTGAGTCTAACTCTAAACCTTCCGCCGTTGCCATTTGCAGCAGCAGTTGAGGTTTGAAGTATTTTGCCAAATCGTGCAACAAACCGGCCAATCGGGCTTTTGCTTCGTCGAGGCCGTAATGGCGAGCCAAGTCACCTGCTACTTGTTCGACTCCGAGGATGTGTTTGATGCGAGCAGCAGGAACGCGCTCAGAGAGCCAAGCTAGGACGATTTCGCGCGCGGGTGCAAGTGTCAAATATTAACTCCGAAATTGTGTGATCTGCTATTTTTATTTTAGCGTTTTGTTTCGAGCGGCTGCTGCGTCGTCTGACAGGGGTGCGGTGACATCTGGGATGGCGAGGGGTGAAGGGGGCGATCGCATCAACACACCTCTCTCGGCTAGCTAGTTTCACAGTTCACCCTTAAAAGCTTAGTCAATAATTTACTTCATTCTAGAACATCCACCTCATCATTCAATCCGAGTTCTTGTAGTGCAACTTTAGTCTCATCCCGCCTTTGCTGAGATACCTCACCTTCGATAGAAACTTCTATTTTCACTGTGAGCTTAACATTTTTGTCACTAGCAAATTTACTCAGAACTTTAGTATAAAAATTCATCCACTTCTGAGGACTAACTTCACTAATCCATCTCAATCCTTTAGGTGGAAGTGGGATGATTTTGGGGTCTGGTGATTCATAAATTATAGCATTTTCTTTCGCTCTGACACCATGAGAAGATTTTACGGCAAATTCAGCAATAGCACTGATTGTTTCTACTGTTGCTCTCACAGTGAAATTTCCCTCATTTTCTCCACCCGTGAGTAAGCCATTGGGTTCAATATTACCGCCTGTAGTAGTCCACTGTATTTCACCAATAGCAATTTCTTTGTCATATTGATCGCGTCCCCGTGCGATAAAAGTTTGCTTTTTACCCGGTTCGAGTTGCACTTTCGTGGGGGAAATTATCAACGCGCTCAACTTGGGGGGATCGGTGATACGTTGCAGGTAAGCGGCGGCTACCTCTGATTTAATGATAAACAAATCGTCTGAAATTTCGATTTGGCTGGCTGGTAAATCGGTTTGGAACTCAAACGGTTCGTATCGATCGCCTGATGCTTTGCCAACTAATGCTAAAGTACCATCTTTGACACCGCGAGCGATCGCCTCTTTCACCGCATCCCCTTTCAAAAGTCGCGGAAACAAAGGTGAAGCAAAGAAGACATCCCGCACAGCCTTGGTACTCCACTCCTGGAAAACATTAGACCAATTGCGAACCAAAAACCGAGGACTCACCGCCTCTACCACATCCCCATCCAGACGCAACCGATCGATAATTAAGTCTACAATTGATTTGGCAGAACTCGACGTAACTAAACCCAAATCAACCACCCGTAACTTATTATCTTTCCCTAACAACGCGACGTATTTATAAGCGCGCCATACGGTTTCACTCAAATCGCGCTGAGCCTTTTTTAGGTTTTCCGATAATTGCTTTTCCTGCACGTCATCTAAATTGGTTTCCTCATCACGAATGTCTTCCCAGGATAGCATCTTGCGGGCTTCTTCGCGCAATTGAACATCAGAATCGGCGATCGCAAAAATTAGCGCACTCTTAAACGTTCTCGCTGACGCACCAGACTCGCGAATCATTGACTCCACAAACTTTAGGGTACTCTTATCCTGTTTGGAATGAGTGGGAGACATCACCGCTAAAGTCAGCACAGGTTGATTGGGAAGATTGTTAGGTTGTTCTGGAAAACATATAACCTGAATTCCCTGATTAAGGGCAAATAGCTTGTGAATCTCATTGAGAATTCGCTCATCAATGCGATGCCCCTGCACGTTAGCGCGGCGGTCTGCTAGAATTTTGTTGAGGTTTGGATAGAGACTAAATCGATATTTTGTTTGCCCGACAGTTAAGTAATAGCAATCGCTAGTTAGAGATTCCAAAACCGTTTCTACATTCCCAATATCTACCTTTGGCTCACCTACAGCAAGTCTAATTTCTGGGACAGTTGCTTCTGTGCGAGTGCAGCCACCATTGGATTCAAAAAAAATCGCCGTCGTCACTTTCCGATGCAGTCGTGATTTCTTAATATCTTCCGTAGCTTCCGCATCAAGACGAATGGCGTGAGAGCCTTTTTTGCCGCAAATATCAGTGGTCACCGGCCCTTCTAGGCGATCGTTTCCAAGTTGATCGAATACGGCAGCTCGAAATGATAGGTCATCTAGGGGTGCAGTTCCTAATCCAATTAGGGCATCGCGATGGTTGCCTTTATAACCTTCTTGGTAGGCAATAGACACCCACAAAGCTAAGAGTCGGAGGACACCTCTGGTGCGTTGAAATCGAGGCAAAGCCTGCCATTTACGCTCGAATACTGATAGCACCGTTGGGTGAAAAGGATAAGTCGCGACAAAGGCTTCCCGCGCACTTTCAATCGGGAAACTAGGCAACTGTTGCTTGTGTTCAATCACCCAATCTGCATACTCGTTACAGGTAGTAACAGCATCCTTGGGAAGCATGATTTTACCTTCAGGGGTGACAGCATTAGCAGTCCATTCAAATAAGCGACGGCGGATAATTTCTGATGTCTCAGATGCGGCAGACATCATAATTGCCTTACCCAATCTGTCGAGCACTTTCTTGAAGCGCTGTTCGTCGGCTTCGTCAGCAGCAGTATATTCCATCTCCGAGGCGGGAATAGATACTACTAAAACGACATTCTTTTCACCTCGGGCAGTTTCTGAAAGTGCTTGAATGAAGTTATAAAGCCGATCGCCATAACCTTTGCTGCGATAAGTGCTGGCGTAATTGATAATCTCGTCTAACAAAATCAAACAGGGCTTATCTTTGGGGAGAAACTTGCGGATCGCATCGCCCTTGGGTTCGATAAATTGATTTTCGTGTTCGGCGACAATATTAAAAGCCGCTTCCCCTCCCAACTGATAGGCAATTTCACCCCAAGGTGTTTTGCGTAGAGGAGTACCATCATTGCCACCGCGCCCGGTGATGGAGTCAAATTCAGTGCCGACAAATACGGCTACAGCGGCTTCGGGGATGGCGGAAATGGCTGCTTGGTTTAAGATATTATCGACTCCCGTCCATTTGTTAGCAGCAGGGCCGTGTTTTGCTAAGTGATAGAGTAGAGTTAATGCGTGAGTTTTGCCGCCGCCAAATTGCGTAGAAAGATTAAATATAGCTGAGGTTTCTGTGGTTTCACCGGAGAGTCGCCGGACTACCTGAGCGGCGAGGTATGTTAAATATTTGGTAAGATAAGTGCGATCAAAAAAGCGATCGGGTTCTTGATAATCTGCGGGCGCTCGTTTGTCTCGCACTTGGTCGAGATGTACCGCAAATTCAGAAGCATCTAAAGGTTTGCCTTCGCGCAAGTCTTCGCGGGGGATAAGTCCTTCAATTTTATACCAAGGTTTGAGTCCTGCCACAATATTACTCCCTATTTATGGGTTAATTGATTTAAAATCCTAGTCCTTTCTTTCTTGCTAAAACTCCATCCACCCAGCGCTTTTCATCGGTGCCCGTGGGATACAGGGCTGAGAGGGACTGGGCTAATGTCCAGAAGCGCTTGTCACTTCCCACGCCGTCATCGACTAAGAAGCGCTTGAGGGCTTCGCTGCGTCCAGCCGCAAATAGAATCATGGTTTGGTGGATGCGATCGAGTACAGTTTTACCTTGATTCTCAATATTGGTATCGCCCCAATCTTCCGACACTTCATCGGCTGTGCTCTCTGAAGTATCAAAGAGACTCAATTGCTTGTAGTCTTTTTTCGGGCGCTTGACTCGGGCTTGGCCTGCGTCTTTGCCCAACAAATATTGCGATCGCTCCGAGACGGGCAGCAGTCGGGCTTTATCCCCCTTTACTTGTATGAGACTGGTGAGGTTTTCCAAGTTAGCGCCGAGTCCCTGAGCAATTTTGCGGGCGGCATCATATTCCAGGCTAAAGCCTGTGATTTTTGCTTTTTTGCCAGTGCTTTCGCCATCATCATCACTAACATCTTCTTCCTCTTGTGGAACAGGCAAGATGCCTGTTTCTCCATCACCTGATGAAAGTATCCACAACCACATGGCAGTTAATCGAGCATCTTCTTCAAAGCTGGAAGTATCTGCATCTTTGAAAATGTTGCTGAGTGCTTCTTTGGAAACAGCAGCCCAAACATATTCGAGATATTCGCGCAGGGGGACGACTTCGCCACTGGCTTTTTCAACACTGGAATAGCGGGAGAAAATTTCGAGGGCGGGTCCCAAACAAGCAAAGATGGCATCAGCACCGACTACGCCTTGATCCGTGAGGCGCGGCATCCATTCTTTAATTCGTTGGGGAAGTTCTTGCAATACATCGCGCCAATCGCCAATTTCATTATTACTGCGTGGACGGCAAACAAGATGAACTGAAGAAGCAAGTACAGAGCGGTTCTGAGCTAAACTACGAGCAGATCTTTCCGTGTCAATAGTCCAAGAACCTGTAATAGTCCAACCAGCGTTTACCATTGCTTGTAACATGGCTTTCCACCCAGATGTTGATGTATGAGCAAAGACGACAATACTAATCCCATTGGGAGATAGAACACGGAGATTCTCAGCCATTGCTAAATTCATCCGTGATTCATAGAAAGCATTATTCTTTCCTTCCTTTGCAAATTCATGACCGGGAGACTGAACAATTATTTCTTCTTCTTTAGGAGCCTCATAACCTTTGAGAATTTCACTGTAATCGCCTTCAAGAGTTCTCCTTAGCCACACATAGAAAAAATCCGATAAATCTGAATATTGAACAGAAAAATAGTATGGTGGATCGGTTATTAGAGCATCTACAGAGTCATTTGGTAAAAGTTGTTGAGTTGCCGAAGAAATTTCTATTCTCCCTTGATGAGTTTTTGCCAACGCCTCGATTGTACATACTTTTTCTACCCAATTAAATGCTTCATGCCAAGCACAATGAAAATTTACTAGAGGGGAAGCTTCAGGAAAATCCCATGTCATTTGAATAGCTTGTTTTGAAAATGTATGTCCAACAGTACCTCTAGGCATCCAAGTTGCAATGCTGCTCCAGTAATCTACGCATTTATCAAGAGCAAAAGCTAAACACGTCTTAGTTGCAATGGATAAGCTTACATCTACATCTTTTTCAGAACACATTTTTATTGCTGCGTCCTTAATGCAATCTGAAATAGTACCTAATGCAAGTAATTGTCTACTTGTAAAGTAATTTGACCATTTTGTCATGCCATAGATTGAACCTCGATTCACAAAGGAATGATAATTTTCCGTGGATTCAGTGGGAATAAATGTCAACCCTACTTCACAATCTTTATTCTTGTTCTCTAGCTTAATAGTGGCACTTTTTATTACTTGTAAATCATCCAACTTTGAAAGTCTGTAAGATTGTCCTAGCTTGTCATAACGAGAAGTTACAACAGCAAATAGACGCGCATCGGAAGTTCCTCCAAAACGTTTTTTAAGCTGCTGTTTTACCGATGTTAAAAGAGTTGTATATCCCGTCACAGGACAAGTCGCCGAACCCCTAGCCACCGTTCCCTTTTCAACTTCCTTCTCACTCTTTGGCTCAAAAATCTCCAACAAAGGACGGCGCACCTTGCGCGTTACCCGATCGGCATAAGTCACTTCTATCGTCTCAGTTTGCACAATACCCGAAGCATCCCGTACCCAGCGCAAAGCCCTATATCCCCCAGCTTTCTTTGCCAACCAAAGACTACGCATTAACGGCACTTCCACAGGAATCCCCGTCCCATCATCAGGAGCCTCAGAAATAATTGTCCTCGCCCAAAAATAAACAATCGGCGTACTTCCATCAGCATCTTTCGGATAAAACTCAGCTAATTCCTTCTCTGCTTCTTCCTTAACCCACTCTCCCCACTTCCGCACTTCATCCGCTAACTTTTGCCCATATTTAGGAATATATTCCAACACCACTTTATTCAACAAAACCGCCACCGGATTCAAGTCAGAAGCAAAAGCATCCGCACCCACTCGCAGCGCTTCCAAAGGAATCGAACCACCCCCAGCAAAGGGGTCAACAACTAGGGGACGAGTTCCGGGAACGCCGCCTAATGCTTCATGGGCTGCTTGAGTTAAAGCGCGACTGGTTTCTAAATAGTCTTGCTGTGTGGAATTATCCCAATTAGCAAAATCCGCAATAAAATCCAATAACCGATCGCGGAGAATATTGAGATGCTGGGGATTATTAGGATCTAACTGATTTTCCGTTTTGGCTAAAACCTTCCAATTACTCCAATTTTCAGGAGAACAATGATTAGCTAAATCCTTATCCCTCGCCACTTTCTTAGCAAAATCATTAATAATGCTGGCTGCTTTATCCCGAAATTCTTGAGGGCAGAGTTTATCAACTGGATCGATCCACAACGAAGCACAAATCACCGCCCGACACGCGGCCAAAGGTCGCCTCGCCCACCAAATATGCAGCGTTGAAATATGGCCGTGACGGATAGATTTTTCCCGTCTGGCGTGGGCAGAAATCCGCTTGATGGGGAGGTCAACTTCGATGAGGCGTTTGGGATAATTAGTTTTGTTACTCACTTGGTCGCCTCCAAAATTTTCTCTGCATCAACATGATAATGTTCAATCTTCACTAACGATTCCCACCCCAACTGCACGGGGTATTGTATGGGACGCACTTCTAGAGTAGAGGTACAGTTAAAGACTACATACAGCCAGTAGTCTTTTTTTAAGCGTTCTGCTGTCTTGTATTCGTTGGTGGTGATGGCTACCTCACCCACCCGCGATCGCCCTTTAACCTCAATAAACCTCACGGCGATCGCAGTGCTTGGATCTTCTGGATGAGGTTTGCGGGAGATTAAATCAAAGCCGCGATTCTCCTTTTCTACACTCACTACCAGCCAGCGCCTCGCCTCCTCATAGGCAATAACTGCCTCTACTGCAATTCGCTCAATTTTGCGATCGCTAACCATAGCTGCCATTTCAGGGGATGTGCGTTCTGGATGGGGAAGTACCCAAGCCCGTCCGTGATGTTGAATATCGGCGATCGTGCAACTGCGCTCTTTTTCGAGATCCTCCCGCCGCGTTTCCAATCGCCCGTTTAACTCAAACAATCGGTCGTCCATTTGCTTGATGCGGCCGTCTAGTCCAGATTCCTTGGCACCAGATTCTTGTCGCGAAATTAACTCAGCAAACTGACACTGCACTTTATCAAAAATTGTACTAAAACTAATTTCCATGCGGTCGGAAATAGTCTTAACTTCCTGCTGTCGTTGAGTCCTGATTTTTGTCAAAAAACGATTCAATTCTTGTTCTATCAACGCTTGTTCTGTCTGGTCGCGACGATGTCCGGGCGTCACCCATTCCAGCGTTGGGTCATCTGTCAACTCATGTTTATCAAACGTAATCTTTTTGTACTCATGACCCAATTTGCCAAAGCGGGTTTCCAAACGTTCCCCGATCGGCCATAGAGTACGCGGTACTCGCCCAATGCGGTACACCTTCTGATGCTGGCGCGTTTCCTTGGGGTGAATCCCCGAAATCGGGGCCGCTTGCACAAAAAAGTTATCAATCACTTCTGGCACTAAACGTCGCTCTTTTGCTTCTGCTGATTTACCAATAATCGCACTTAAATTCAGTTCCGCTTAGCTAATCCTTCTAAAGCGGAATTCGTGAGGCGGCGGAATCGATCGGTGTCTACTTGCTCAGCGATCGCCCCTAGCGCTCATTTCGGCAAAGGCTCCAATATTTTCTCAGAATGACTCGCTGCCACCGCCGCAAATAAAGCTTCATAATGATTCAAAGCTTCCTCAAATCCGTAATTCTCCACAGCATAATTTCTGCCTTGCTCGCCCAACGCATCCACCTTAGCAGGATGCAAGTACAAATCTTCAACCGCATCGGCCAGAGCTTGCGGATCTTCCGGCGCTACCACCACCCCGCCACCGCTTTGCTGCACTGCTTTCTGAGCCGTACCCGTTTCTGGAACCGAAGCCAAAATTGCCCGGCCGCTGGCGAGAATCACTTGAATTTTTGAAGGCATATTGAAGTTAGTAACCCTGGGCTTTTGTACGACTAAACTAACATCAGCAGCAGCCAACAATTCGGGCAATTTTTCTCGCGGTTCAAATGGTAGCAGCTTTACATTATTAGCTTTGTAAGTTTCGCAATCTTGTTGCAAGCGCGCCAGTGCTGTTGATTCCCCCACAATTACAAAAGCGATTTCGGGTATGTGTTTCAAACGAGCCGCTGCTTGGACAACTGTTTGCAAGCCTTGAGTGAGGGCAATATTGCCAGCATAGAGAACGACAAATTTGCCCTTGAGTTTGTGAGTTTCTCGAAATGAGTTATTTTCCTTGGGTAAGGGGCGAATGAAATTAACATCAACCCAATTGGGAACGCAAACTATTTTTTCCTGGGGTACTCCCTGAGAGCGCAATTTTTTGATAAAACCCTTGTCGATAACGCTGACTTGGCTGGCTGTGCTGTAGGCAAATTTTTCTAAGGCGTCAGCAATCTGAATTAGCAGTCCGTTTTTTTTGACCAAGCCGACGCGCACGGCTGCTTCTGAGACGATATCCTGAACGTTGAGGACGATCGGGCAAGCGCGAATCCAGGCGTAAAATGCGACTGGGACGCAAATTGGTAAAGGGGGCATTGTCGAGAAAATCACGTCGGGACGCCAGCCTCTGAAGGCTTGGACGGCGCTAGAGACGACAAAACTGGCGTCTAGCAAAAGTCGGTCTAGCAGGCTGGGGTGGGGGCCGTTGACGCGCAGATAGCTGCGCTGAATTGTCACACCCTTGTGTTCTTCGGTGAAGTAAAATTTGCCCTCATATTGCGGATAAATCCGGCGCTGGGGATAGTTGGGCATTCCTGTGACTACTCGGACTTGGTGGCCGCGCTTGACTAAGCCTTGGGCTAGTTCTGTCATTAGGGGGGCAATCCCGATCGGCTCTGGATAGTAGTTATAGGAATAAATTAGAATACGCATAATATTTAGTTTGAAGCAAATTGTCCTGCTGCCGTCTGCCTCGAGCCTGCACCCCTGGAATTGCAAAATGATGTGGTTGGGTTCCCGCTAGCACAACAGGGGGCGACGTTGGGACCTTCCACTCCTTGCCAAAGAAGCCGCCCTGACCGGGCGGGTATCGCGCTCTCAGGTAATGTTTTTGCGCATTACCAGGCAGTTGCGGAGATCGTCGGTACGGATATACTGAAGGTCGTCTGTGAGCTTGTACATGAACACCAGTCCCCTTCCTCCTTCACTCTCGGGATTGTGCTGCTGTTGTATGATCGAGTCCAGCATTGCTTCTAATTTGAAGGGTTGACCCTTGTCCCAAATCCTAATTTCTAAGTAATCGTCAAACACTTTTACCTCAAGGTCTATCAGCGTCGCCGGGGGCAAGTTCTGGTGAGCGTGGCGGACAACGTTTGTAAAGCCTTCGGTGAATATCAGCTCGCACTGCCACCGGAAATCCGCTGGTATCATGGGCAAAACGATATTCTCCAACCATTCCATAACGGATGTTAAAGCCTTCATGTCTGTTTCAACCTGAAGGTGCCACTCGGCCTTTGGTTGCTTGTCTTTCATCTTTCTTCTCCCTGGTAGGCCCCCACCAGCGCTGTACTCAGCGCCGGTGGGAGTGAAAAAGGAGGGCAAGGTCTTGGCAACATATTAGTTAAGTCAAGCTTGAGTAGAAGAAGCCCGTTTTGCCTCAAGGTGAGCATTCCTTTCGCACCATTTACTCGCACAGCAAATGAGAGACTTCCGATAATTTAACCCGCCTCGGTAGGGCGTTTAATTGACACTCTCCGACCTCAAGGAACGGAGATTCTTAAGAAACTACCAAAAGGTAATTCAAAAAGGCGGTGTCAACACGCCTCTTTAGGTTCAAAACAACTACCTTTCGGTGCTGTAATTACGCTTACTTTTGGTTTATACTTTCGTTCGCAATGCGTCAACACTAGCGAGTTCGGTACGCTCATCATTCTGCCTTTACTTACCTGTACCAAGCGTCTTACTCAGCGGTGCTGGCAGTGTCTTACTGGTGAGGATTTCACCCTTACTCTTGATGATTCATCGCGTAGTTGATACAGTTGTTGGACAAACTAACTATGACATAGATCGCTCGAAGCGATCCGTGCTGCTACTGCGTTTCATCAAGAGCTTGAAAGGCCGGGGTTTGCGCGTCACGCCCTATAGGGAAAATTCCCGAATCAGCTTGCCAGGCAGTGATTTGAGCTTCGCTCATGTTAGCAGTCGGTACTTTTCTACACACAGGTGAGTTCTTCTCGTCTGGGAAAATCATGCTGGGCTAATTTGAGTAGGACCTCGAACTCGCAAATTGCTAATTATTAATGCTCTGATTGCAGAGTTAGCAACTAGCTGCGCCTTTTCTTCGGCGTGAATTTTAACACTTAATCCTAAGGTAGCTATCGCTATCGATCGCCTGTTTGAGTAAGTATCGAGTTCGAGTTCCCGCCGCCCGTCGGCAACAACACCTGAAAATTCAGGGGTGGGTTGTTGAGGGATTCTACACAGCGCCGCTATTTTTGTTAAACAGGACTGTTACGGTTTTAAGAATTAGTTTCAAGTCATACATCAGGCTCCAATTTTGTTGGTATTTTAAATCTAAACGGATTACATCTTCAAAATCCCGAACTTTAGAGCGACCGTTGACTTGCCATTCGCCGGTCATCCCAGGCTTGACATCCAAACGCTGCCACTGAGGGACTTCGTAGCGCTCAACTTCGTCTGGGGTAGGCGGTCTGGTGCCGACTAGACTCATTTCGCCTTTGAGCACGTTCCAAAACTGTGGCAGTTCGTCGAGACTGGTTTTGCGCAAGATGCGCCCGACTTTGGTAATCCGCGGGTCGTTGTCATTTTTGAAAAATGCCCCCGAAGCTTGGTTTTTGATTTGGGCTTTCATGGATTCGGCGTTGGTACACATCGATCGAAATTTCCAAATCCGAAATTGTCTGCCCATCCAGCCACAGCGGGTTTGACCGAAAAATATCGGACCTGGATCGTTGATAGTGATTGCAGCAGCTATGGGTACGAGCAAAATTCCTGTAATCGTCAAACCGACTATTGCCCCAACGATGTCTATCAGCCGCTTCACCCACGATTGCACTGAGGGGTGGGTCATCGGTAGGTGATTGTCCGAGCGTAGGGTCTCTGTGGGAGTTGAGGTTGCAGAGGGCTGCTCGATCGTCAGCACTTGATCTAGGCTGGTGAGAGCAAATACTGCCATCACCTGCGGCTTGAGGCTTCGGAGCACCAAGTCGCTGCCGCGCTGTTTGACAAATTTCAGATTGCTGACTAAAGCGCCTATCCCGCTACTGTCGATGAATGTCGTCTGACTGAAGTCTAGGACAATTTTGCTGGGAACGGTGCTTCCGGAGAAAAGTTGCTGGCAGGTTGTCTTGAAGTTTACGGCTTCAAGTACGCTCAAGCGCACGGGTATGTGAACTGAGGGAATCTCGTCCAAGTACGTAACCCGAAAATCTACCTCTGGGGTTTGGCTGAACATGAAGTCCTGGTTTCAAATTTCAAGCTGATGTCTTTAGCTTATTGTGTCCTAGCAGCTCCACCTTTACCAAATATTATGGTTAACAAAAGGCTAGCTTTATACAAACTTTACAAAAACGCCTTAAAACTGTGCCGCCGAGCGTGCTCTCAAAGGCAAGGGTAGACTTGAGTTTACCAGTCCCTGTTTTGACCCAAAGATTTTTAAACGCAGCCGCGGCCAAACTTTCACTACATCGGCCTCAAGATTTTTGTGGAGGGGGGCCGATTAATCTTGTCGTTAATAATTCGAGTGTCCCTCTTTGGGCGGATAGCTACCGCAGTTAACAGTTAACAGCTAACACAGAAGTCAACAGTTAACCGTTAACTGGAAAACCCCCGTACCAAGCGTCGGGGGAGGAGGTTAAGAATTGTAGACGTTTTCTGACTGGGAGGTTTCGCGGGTGATGGGTTTGACTTTGGCTTTGGCTTTGGCTGCGTTGCGTTTGAGGGCCTGGAGACGAGCTTCGTATTTAGCCCGCTGCTGTTTTTTGGAGGTTTGCTCGATTAAGGTTTTTAAGGCGCTGCCGAGGCTTTTGTAGGCGTTTGGGAGAGTGTAGCCGAAGCGGGTGGCTAGGGCGAGGGCTTTTTCGTCGGCGTCTATTGCTTCTTTTAAACTTTTCTCTCCGTTGTTTTTTTGGTAAAGTCTCCAGCCGGAGACGCCGCACAGGGATAGGGCCAGTAACAGCAGCAAGCCGTCTTGCACCCAAAGTTCGCCGACGGCGCCGCCTAAACCAATGGCAAGGGCTGCCATTTCCCAACCGTCTCTGGGGATGGTGTCGTTTTGGATTCTGGCGACTTCGTGCCAAAATAGGAGGTTGCGCTGATCCATTGCTAGCTGTTCCCAGCGGATCAGGTCTATTTGGATTTCTACCTGGTCTTTGCCTATTTCTTCGCTGCGGATCAGGGTAGGATTAACTTCTATTGTTTTTTCTACTGTTACCCAACTTTGGAGTTCTGGGGGCAGTATGTTTTTCAAGCGCCGGATCTCACTCATCTCGGCTCTTGCTGTAGAGGTTGCATAGGATGTCATAGCTCCGGCCTATTAATTTTCCAAAGGTTAATATGTGTCTATTTCTGGAGTATAGCAAACGTTTAATCAAAATCTCGTCTAGCAACGGGGGTCGATCGACCAATACTTGCAATTTTACTTGATTTTAGTCTCTGGGGGCGATCGCAACTCCCTGCTCGATCGTTGACTTTCGACTATTTCATCAACGGTTCGATTTCTTGCCGCAATTTCGACTAAGCCGACAAAACTTCCGGCTTAGAAGGTATGCATTTTTGAACTAAAACAACTCTGTCCAATACTTCGGCAATTCCGTACAAACCTCGCCGTAGAGCTTCATCGGTAAAACGCACTCCCCCCCGAAGTCTACCTCTGTCAACGGGAACTTTTAAATTGTTTTGCTGCAACTGCCACAAATCTAACAGCGCATAATCGACATCGACTACTTTTCCCTCTGCGTCTTTTATCTGCATCACTTCTAAACCGATGATGTTCCGGCGGCCCGAAAGGTGGGAAACTATATAAACGCTGGTAGAAAAGCTAGCCTCTTGGGGAATCAAGTTTAATATTTTTTTTACCTTAGCTGCGTGTCCGAGTAGAACGGGCAAAGATTGATAAACCCAAGGTTAAAAAGAATAAGGAGAGATGAAATACAAAGCTCGATGCGGATTGGAAGTGTAGGTAAGCAGTATTGACAGACCTATACACCCAATCCAGAAGCGGTGGAACCTGGGTTGGAATTTATCTTGAGGTTGCGACTACCACAGGATTGTACCGTAAAATCACTCCGGAATTACAGCAAATGTGTAGCGGGTGTTGATAGAAGTAGCGCCCTGATTAACAACTTGCAGCAACAGAACCAGTAAAGGAAAAACAGTCATTAACCAGACCCTAGGAGCGATCGTAGGTACAAATGCTAGCGGCAACCAATAACCTAAACGATATAAAATTCGCCGACTTGCATCTTTAAAAAATACTTCAATTATGAGCTGAGGCTGACTGATAATTGCCTAAAGCAGTTATAGTGTTGACGGCTGCAACTTGAAATAAGCATAGTAGCATTTTTAGGGAATCTTTAAATATATTTACTTGATAACTTTTGTAGAGGTGTTGCTGGGAAACTTTGGCGGAAAATTTACCAATTGTATATCCTTTTTTTACCATTAGGCATCAAATAAAAAGCCAGTAGTTGTTTGTATTTTAAATATTTACTGGGCTGGTATTTTGTTAAATCTTTTGAGTCCGGCTTGCAGATCTCTATATGGTAGATTGAGAATTTCTCCAGAAATGAAGTTAAATATTTTGCAGGATATCTTTCTGAGAAAGGTAAGATTTCGGAAGTTTCCTCGATCGAGGTTTCTGCAACCAATTACGACATCAAATTCTTTTAATTTTTCGACGAAGAGTACGAGGGGTTCGAGGGAGTAAGCTAAGTCGCCATCCATCAATAAAATGCACTCGGCGTCTACACATTCGCTGCCTTTTTTGACGGCATATCCTTTGCCTTGACGGTGGCTGTAAGAAATTAGTTTGATGTGATGTGTGGCGAAAGTATTGAGTTAGTTTTCGATAATTAGCAGTGTATTATCGGTCGGGCTGTCATTAACAATGATAAAATTGTAAGCATGATTTTTTTGAGAACTCCTCAAATTCTGTCACAGGTTTGGTCTATGCAATTTGCTTGGTTGTAAACAGGCAGAATTACCGCTATCTTCATCATGGTTGTTGGATATGGCTTTCGGTCAAATATGGTACCACCTCGGGAGGTAAATCACAAGTAAAAAAATTACAGAGAAAATTTCTGGCGGGGAGAGGTATTGTTCACTGCTGCTGAGAAAATTGACTTCTACTTCGCCTTGAAAGTGTAAAGAGGAAGTTGGACTTTTTGGAACATTTGAACAGGGGGCAGTTTAGGGGTTGGAGGGTGCTGTCGGAATTGCTGCTGTCGATCGCCCATACTAGCTAATCTATCTCAAATGATGATTTTTGAGCAAGCGGACGATCGCCACTCCTCTAGCGCGACTTCTGTCCTGCGAACGGGGGTTGCGGGATAAGTGCGATCGAGAAAATTTTATCATGCTGGAGTTGAGCCAGCTTCTCTTTACGGAAAACGCGGGCGATCGACAATCTAGATCCTCCCAGCAGCCAGAAAAACCCTCTTACTCCCATCCGAACCTTTTACTTCATCAGCTTGTAATTGTCAATGGTAAATTATTTAGTTAACAAATTGCCCGAGTATTTTCAACCGCGTATTACCCTGCGAAAAAAACGCATTATTAGCTTTTTACTAGCATTCATCCTAACTTCTATCACCTATCAAGTAATCTTAGAAATCATCACAGTACAAATTCCAATTTTCGGCTTTCACGATATTGTTGACCTTCAGAATTCCCAGGAAATACCGTCGCAGCGACGAGAATTTCCCGGCGACTACAGCCAGCAAAGTTTGGAATCTTTTTTAGATTATTTAGTTAGCCACAACTATTGGTTTTTGTCATCCCAAGAGCTTTACGAGTATTTCATAGCAAATCCCCAAAATTCGGTGCCGAGTGAATATCGCGCCAAAAAGTCATGATTACTTTTGACGACGGAAATAAAAGCATTTATACGCACTTACTGCTGATTTTAGAAACACTCGAAAATAAATACGGCAGAAAAACCAAAGTAGTTGTATTTATCAACTCTGGCTTCTTCGGTCATCATGACTCGCTCATAAAAAAAGTAACTTGTCAAGACTTGAGAGACGGAATGCAAAAAGGTTTTTATGATATTCAATCCCACGGACTGAATCACCAAAATTTAACAAAAATGTCTCTGACAGCATTAGACCAAGAATTATCTGAAGATCAAATTAGACTGAGGAAATGCACCCAAGATTTAGACCCAAATCGGACAGTCGCCTCACACATAGCCTACCCGTTTGGCGCTGTCAACAAACAAGTTGACAAATACGTTGCCAAATATTTCTCATCAGGATACTTGTACGACACTTCAAAATTAAAACTGTGGTTCTTTCCACTCAATAAATACCGAATTTCGAGGTTGACAGTCAATAAAAAATACTCCGCCAAAAGACTAAGCAACCTAGCTTCAGGAAGCTGGCTGCACAAATTAATTGGCAAATAAGCCAGAGATATTCTATTATTTTTGAACAAAAAAGATGTGTAGTAAGACCCTGTACCCTAAATTAACCGTTATTCCCCTCCGGGTTAGGTTTACCATTATCTATCAAAAAGCGCAAGAACTCCAGTAAACCCGCCCCGGTCGATATCTTGCGCTCAACCAACCGTACTTGATATAAATTAGAATCCCAAACATCAGAGGTAAAAGACATGGTGAAACAAGAAAATAGTTTAGCAGTTGCTGCCGTTTCCCAACGCGCAGACGCGCTGGATGCCCTGCGCGGACTAGCAGTTTTAGCGATGGTTTTATCCGGTACAATAGCCCAGAAAACATTGCCGGCGTGGATGTATCACGCCCAACTGCCACCGCCGGATCACATTTTTAATAACAAACTGCCGGGATTAACCTGGGTTGATTTAGTTTTCTCCTTCTTTTTGTTTGCAATGGGGGCCGCGATACCGCTAGCTTTGTCGCGCCGCATCGCCAAGGGATGGGATACAAAAAAAGTGATTTTATCTATTTTGCAAAGAGGCTTTTTGTTAGCGTCATTTGCGATATTTCTCCAGCACATTCGCCCGACTATAATTAACCCAGACGCATCCACCCCGCAGAAGTGGTGGATGGCATTGTTTGGATTTTTAATATTATTTTTAATGTATGTTCGCTGGCCGTCCAGGTGGTCTGTGTGGCGGCGGAGATTCTTAACCATTGCTGCTTGGAGTGCCGGGATTGGCTTCGTATCTCACATCAAATATCCCAACGGTGTAGGATTTTTAGTTACCCGTAGCGATATTACCTTGATTGTACTAGCAAATATGGCCGTTTTCGGCTCGCTAATTTGGCTGTTTACTCGTTCAAATACGTGGTTGCGAGTGGGATTTTTGGGCTTGCTGTTGGCGGCGGGACTGTCTTCTCCTACTGACGGTTGGATTAAGTTTGTTTGGCTGTACTCTCCTGCACCTTGGCTGTTTCAATTTGATTATTTAAAGTATTTGTTTGTGGTGATTCCCGGTACGATTGTGGGCGATTGGCTGGGTCGGTGGATAGAGTATTGTTCGCCGGAAGAGGCGAGTTATGCTAGCTGGAAGAGTTGGCGCTATTTCAGCATTATGGTTTTGATGTTTGCTGTCAATTTAGTCTTGTTAATTGGACTGCAAGCTAGATGGGTGTGGCAGACTGCATTAGTGACGGTGGTGCTGTGTTTGTGCGCTTTTGTTTTGTTGAGAAAGCCAGGGAATGTCACGGAAAATTTATTGAACCGCCTTTACAAATGGGGGTTTTATTGGGTGGTTTTGGGTTTGCTGTTTGAGCCTTATGAAGGCGGAATCAAGAAAGATTCAGCGACGATGAGTTACTTGTTTTTAACGGCTGGAATGGCGATTTTGCTGTTGATTGGGTTGATTATAATTATCGATGTGTTTCAAAGAAAATGGTTTTTGCAGTTGTTTATTGATAACGGGGTGAATCCGATGATTGGCTATGCAGGATTTGCGAATATTATCTGGCCGATTCTGGTTTTAAGTAAATTGGAACCCGTGATTTTTGAGATGACTTCAACCAATCCGTTTATGGGGTTTTTGAGGGGGTTGGGATATACGGCGATTGTGGCGTTAATTGTGGTAGTGTGTACGAGGTTTAAACTGTTTTTGAGGACATAATTTTTGAGGTTGGTAGTAAGAATTTTAGTGCTTATTGATTCAAACTAAGGGAGAGGACAGAAGTCCTCTCTAGGAACTCATTAAGATTGGAGCGACTTCAAAATACCGCTTTCCAACTGATAAATTGCTGCCATAATCCCGCTTTCAGGATTTGTGAGCAGGGACTTTTTGACATCTTTTAAGTATTCTACAATGTGTGCCCGCAAAATCGGTCTTTCTACTTTGACTGTGTGATTGTAATCCCACAAGTCCCAGATGATAATCCCGATGCCGACAATCGGGTCGATTAAACTTACTCCCAACTGACTAGCAACTGTACCGCCTGTTTTTGTTGCCATTTTGGCGGCGGCTTTGCTGGCAACTTTTGCGGTAACTTTGCTGCCAACTTTAGTTGCTACTCCCAAAATTAAGGGTTTAGCAATTAAGTAGCCGCTGCCGCCAACTAATACTTTTAATGATAAATTCGAGACGTTTCCTTTGTCGCTAATTGTGGTGGCAATATCGTTCAAATATTTGTCCCACTGTACTTGCGGTATATTATAATTGTTTTGAACTACTTTCACATTCTTGCTAACTTCGGCTATGTACAAGTTAGCAGTATCTTGAGTGATTAATTGAAATCGCAGTTGAGCATTTTTGGGTACGAGTACGCGGTTAGCAAATTCTCTTTGAAAGTCTTCGGTTAATTTTTCGGAAACAGCTTGAGAAGCTGCTGTCATATCAAATCTGTTGAGTACGGCAGATTTCACGAAATTAAAAGGTACGGTAAACTCCATCTTTTTTTGATTGAAGTAATCGAAGTACCAATCAAGGAAACTATTGTCTACTCGTGCAATTACTTCGGCTTCCCATTTGTCCAATTCTTTTGAGGCGAAAGTTTCGGCTGTTGTATGGGATTGTTGGATAGCGTTTTTAATGTCTTGGTTGACTTTGCTAAAATCGTGTGGCGGCGAGACTACAACTGCTGTGGTTCCCGAATTGGTTAGTGACTGGGAAATTAGAAAGTTACCTAATAGGGGAATGATGACTACTAAAATTACGATCGTCCAAATCATCGGTGTGACAGTTTTGATAAACTGACCGATAACTCTGAGACGTTCTGTTTTCTCTGAATAGCTAATTTCTTCCTTGTCTTGACTCATGGCGGTTTCTCAACTGATGAGAGTTGGGCTAGTTTTGATTATAGGCGATCGTACTTGCGATCGTGTTACGGGCCTGTGGCCTGAGATTCTGGAAAAGTTGGGGAAAAGTCCGCGCGAGGGAAGCTACCCCAAAGGGAATCGCCAGTTTTTAATTTTTGACTGCATAGAAATTAAAGTGGTACTATTTTTGAATATATCTCAAGCTGTTAATATGACCTTAGATCCTTTGCTCCGCAAGCTAGCAGCCATAAATCAAGCTTTATCTGCCATTTCAGCAGAAACCTGCACGGCGCCGGATGCAATCAAGCAGTTTCAAAACCCGGTTACAAATTATGCTACGAACATTGGAAAGCTAACAACGCTCAACCCGTGTCAGCGCCCAAACCTAAACCCCAACAATCCTCTTCCCCCTCACTTCTGTCCGCTACCAGCATCAGCGAGAAACTAGAAATATCAAAGCACAAAGTCAACCCGATTTTAGCGGAGTTAGGATTGGTAAACAAAAAGCGCAACGGCTGGGTAGCCACTAAGCGGGGAATAGGTTTTGGGGCGGTGCAAAAAACCTATTCTCAAGACAACACTCCTTATGTGCTTTGGGCGGAATCTATACTGACAAATCAAGTTTTTCTAGCGACTATTGAGAGTCTTAAAGGTGACAATTCAGAACCGAGCAAAACAGAAGTAAACACAAAGCTAGGGTTCCGCGAGAAGTTCCGGGCGAGTACACAGCATCGAACAACCGACGGTCATTTTGTGAGGTCTAAAGCTGAAGTTTTGATTGATAATTGGCTCTATATGGCGGAGCTAGTTCACGCCTAGGAACGCCGACTACCCATAGAGGAAGAAGCTTACTGTGACTTTTATATTCCTGGGGGAAAGTGTATATTGAATACTGGGGATATGAGAACAACCCGGAGTATGTGGCGCGTAAGAAAGTGAAGCAAGAACTATATCAGAAGTACGAACTCAACCTGATTGAGTTAACAGATGAACACATCAAGAATTTGGATGATTATTTGCCTAGAATGTTATTAAAATTTGGCGTAATTGTAAATTGATTGAAAAGTACGATCGCACTCTTCATCCGCGTTAATCTGCGTTAATCTGCCTGCATCAGCGGTTCATAAAAAAATAAAAGAGCGATCGCCCTTTAACCCTCCCTCAAACTCGATCGTCCTTTATGCTAAACATCAGCCGCAGGTAAAGGAATCTCATCGCCGCACTCATAAGCAGTCTCTACCCACAATTCTCTAGCTTCTTGAATATTATCTATCGCTTCCGACAAAGTTTCCCCCACAGACATACAACCCGGAAGGTCTTTTATTATGGCTGTATAACCTTCAGATTCTGGATAAAAACTGATAGCATATTTCAGGCTCAAGTAATAATCTAGAGATTTAAGGTTGACTTTCATCTTCTAATTAAAAGATCGATCGCACACTTCATCCGCGTTCATCTGCGTCAATCCGCCTTCATCAGCGGTTCCAAAAAAAATAAGGTGAGCAAAGCCCACCCTACTATCTTACTAAAAACGATTAAACCTTCGCTTCATTCTTCACCAAATTACCCCAACCCAAATCCTTCAGCGAATTATTCCGGCGCAGCGGACGAGTCACCAACTCCAAAATATCCCGCGCATTACCAAAGCCGTGAATCTGAGCAAAAGTAAACTCAACAGACCACTTAGTATTAATCCCCCGCGCTTCCAAAGGATTAGCGTGAGCCATACCAGTAATCACCAAATCAATATTCTGCTCGTAAATCCGCTGAAGCTGATTGTAATTGTCTGGTTTCTCCACAATCCGAGGAGTAGGAACTCCCATCTCGTGACAAGTTTTTTCTAACAAAGCCAACTCAGCCGCCTGATAGCGCTTGTCCATGTAAGGAATGCCAATTTCCGGGCAAGTCATGCCGCAGCGAATCAAGAAACGTGCTAAAGAAATCTCCAGCAAATTGTCGCCCATAAAGAAGACAGATTTACCGCGAATTATTTGCAGGTAATCTTCCAAACCAGCCCAAATTTGCGCTTCCCGTTCGTCCAAACCTTTTGGTTCAATTCCCAACACTGAGCAAATCTTTTCAATCCAAGCGCGAGTTCCGTCAGGGCCGATCGGGAATGGCGAACCAATTAGCTTACACTTGCGGCGGCGCATCAACGTAGAAGCAGTACGCGACAAGAAGGGATTCATACCCGATACATAATAACCTTCTTCCAAGACTGGCAATTCAGTGTAGCGCTTGGAAGGAAGCCAACCGGAAACTTTGATTCCTTGCTTCTTCAATTCTAGAGTTAGCTGAGTAACAACCGGGTCGGGCAAAGAACCGAAAAGTACCAGCGGTGTGTGCTTGACATATTCCGATTCATCTGCTGCAACTTCCTCTTTTTTCTTGCCGAAATTCAGCAGTTGAGAGATAGCATTGCGTTCTTGTTTCTGAGATTCCATCACGGGCGCTTTCTCAGGGCATTTAGCAGCCATCGCTGCTAAAACGGTATCTTCCCCTTGAGTAAAAGCGTAATCCAAGCCGTTAGCGCGCGCTGTGACGATGGGAATGCCAATTTCTGCTTCGAGTTTCGGCGCTAACCCTTCCAAATCCATTTTGATGATTTCGGTGGTGCAAGTGCCGATCCAGACAATTACACTGGGGTTACGATCGCGCTTAATTTGCAAGCACAGCCGCTTCAACTCATCATAATCGTTTAACTGAGCGGAAATATCGCCCTCTTCCAACTCAGCCATCGCATAGCGAGGCTCAGCAAAAATCATCACACCCATTGCGTTTTGCAAGAAATAGCCGCAAGTCTTAGTACCGATGACCAAGAAAAAGCTATCTTCAATTTTTTGATAAAGCCAAGCTACGCAGCTAATCGGACAAAAAGTGTGATAATTGCCTGTTTCGCATTCAAAGTTTAAAGCTTCCGGTTCATTAGTAGTAATAGCAGTCATATCTCAAATCTTCTCCCTTTAAATTGTTTTTAGTCTGAAACAGGACAGGCTCGCCTAGCGAGGAAATACCTGTATTTTGCGATCGCATCTCTTGCTGCGGACAAGCATAAGTGGTTTTTCAGGTTGTTTTTCCTCTCGAACGCGAACAGGCGCAGCGGCGAGAAAACACCTGTGAAAGTGCGATCGCGCTGAAGCAGCGAACAATAATAGAAATACCTGGTTTTCGCGTAATTCCTCTGAAAAATAGATGCAGCCCACTCAATATTTCCGCAGCAGCCGCAGCATCCAAAATTTTTGCTAAAAAATTCTGCGCGAGGGCATATAATCCCTCACAGCAGGGATTTAGTATTCATCAACTCCCTAAGGCAAAAAGCCTTTTGGCAGTTGTGAGTTTGAGCTAATTAAAAATTAACTCGCAACTCACAACTAGAGCGGGAAACTTCAAGGCTAGGACAGACGCGGGCGATCGCGCAACAACCTCACTTAAAATCCGACAAAAAGCCCGAAATTTCTTCATCCTCATCGTCGGAATCCAAATCGCCGAGACCTAAAGCATCTAAATCATCTTCGTCAGGATCTCCGGTAGTTGCTTCCCCGAGATCGTCAAGTCCGAGATCGTCGAGGTCATCGTCATCAGATACAGAGAAATCGTCAATACCGTCTTCGTCCAAGTCGCCCAGATCCATGTCTAGGTCATCTGAGGTCGCTGTCCCAAACGGATCGGGTATTTCTTCCGCGACAAAATCTTCATCTTCTTCCCCAAACGGATCTGATATCCCCCCTTCGAGATCCTCAGAGGTCAAAGTCCCAAAGTGTGAGGATTCTTCTTCATCGTCATCGCCGAGGTCGAGACCGTCCAAAGCCGAGGATTCTTCTTCATCGTCATCGCCGAGGTCGAGACCGTCCAAAGCCGAGGATT
>JAUBOM010000059.1:0-8126 GCA_036700245.1 Microcoleus vaginatus BM001213989 | reverse complement strand
CTTCTTCATCGTCATCGCCGATGTCGAGATCGCCCAAAGCCAAGGCTTCTTCTTCCTCGTCGTCTCCGAGGTCGAAGTCAGATACTGCCTCTTCCTCGTCGTTACCGAGGTCGAAGTCAGATACAACATCTTCCTCATCCTCGCCGAGGTCGAAGTCAGATACGGCGTCTTCCTCATCGTCGCCGATGTCGAAGTCAGATACTGCCTCTTCCTCATCGTCGCCGATGTCGAGACCGTCCAAAGCCGAGGCTTCTTCCTCATCGTCATCGCCGAGGTCGAAGTCGGAGACTGCTTCTTCCTCATCCTCGTCGCCGAGGTCGAAGTCGGAGACTGCTTCTTCCTCATCCTCGTCACCGAGGTCGAAGTCGGAGACTGCTTCTTCCTCATCCTCGTCGCCGATGTCGAAGTCAGAGAATCCTTCTTCCTCATCGTCCTGGAAGGATTCCTCCTCGGAGCTCAGTGCTGACGCAGCAGCAGCCAGACCGGCCGCTCCGGCGACTCCGGCGACTACTCCGGCTGCTGCTAAGGCCGCACCGCCTAATTGATTTGATTTGGCATCAGCCGGTGTTGCAGTTGCAGTTTGAGCCGCTGCTGGTGCAGCAGTTGCAGTTTGAGCTGCTGCTGGTGCAGCAGTTGCAGTTTGAGCCGCTGCTGGTGCAGCAGTTGCAGTTTGAGTCGCTGCGGGTGCAGCAGTTGTCGTTTGAGTCGCTGCGGGTGCAGCAGTTGCCGTTTGAGCTGCAGCGGCTGCAGCAGTTGTGGGAGTTTGGCTGGCCGTCTGTTGCGTGGTATTTGAGGGTATACCCAGCGCCAGGTCCGGGTCAAAATTTAGCCCCAACACTTCGATCAGGCTGTCTGCATCCGGCTTGAGTTTTGAGAAGGGCAGCATTAATTGCTGGAGTTCCGGCTCCAGGGCAGCCGCAATTCCCAGGATGAGGTAAGAAACAGGCCTTTTCCCGCCGTCGGGTGTGGCGACCGTGTTGTCAGCCGTCATGTGCAGGAGCAGCCAAGCCCGATTAACCTGGTAGTAGTCCAACCACTTCTGTTTGAGAGCAACTGAAAAAGTATCAAAAAAAGCCATAACCTCTTTATCCTCATCCTGATCGCTAGACCTATTAAACCATCATCAGGTCTAGCTCATCTTCCTCCTTCTTGACCACTGGTTGCACTGGATTTAGGTAAAAATCTGATAGCAGCGAGAATAATTCGCGATCAGGCGTGTCGTTGGGTACGACTCCTTCGGGCATTGCCAAAATCTGGTCGGCGATGTTGAGGTAGTAATCGCAGACGTAGTTGAGGGAAGGATCGCTCTCTGCCATCTCAAACAATGTTTTGCCTTTGACGCGAGAAACGCGGATGTCTTCAATCAAGGGCAGCACTTCCAGCACCGGCATGGGTACAGAGTCTATGTACTTGTCGATCAAGTCGCGTTTGGAGGTGCGGTTGCCAATTAAACCGGCGAGCCGCAACGGGTGAGTGCGGGCTTTTTCGCGGACTGAGGCGGCGATGCGGTTGGCTGCAAATAAAGCGTCGAACCCGTTGTCGGTAACAATCATGCAGTAATCTGCGTAGTTCAATGGGGCTGCAAAACCGCCGCACACTACGTCGCCGAGCACGTCGAACAGGATGATGTCGTATTCGTCGAAGGCGTTGAGTTCTTTGAGCAGTTTGACGGTTTCGCCGACTACATAGCCGCCACAGCCAGCTCCTGCGGGAGGGCCGCCTGCTTCTACGCAGTCAACGCCACCGTAGCCTTTGTAGATGACATCTTCGGGCCAAACGTCTTCGTAGTGATAGTCCTTTTCCTGAAGGGTGTCAATAATTGTGGGGATTAAGAAGCCCGTGAGGGTAAATGTGCTGTCGTGCTTTGGATCGCAACCGATTTGCAAAACTTTCTTGCCGCGCTTGGCTAGGGCAACGGAGATGTTGCAGCTTGTTGTCGATTTGCCAATTCCACCTTTTCCGTAAACTGCGAGTTTCACTCTTTGTTCTCCTATAGGTTTCTATCAAAACGATCGGGCCTGGGGTTTCATGCTTTTTTTCGATCGCCCAACTGCAATAGCCCCATTGCAATAGCAGGCGTTGCCATAGCCCAACTGCCATGCCCTTACTGTGTGTCGATTTGAGATTTCTGATTTGAGATCTTAGATTGACTCCACAGATGAATCTGATGGTTCTCCCTAATGTCTAAAATTTTTCGCTCTCGACGACTTTTGTTTGGGGCTTGTATCCCTCTTTGGGTTAGGCCAATTTTGGAGCCTGCCCTGAGTCACCTCGTTGAAAGCATTATTAGCTAACTTGCGATGAAAGGAAAGGGGGCGTCTAAATGAAAATGCTAGTAAATTTGTTTATTTTGCACCTTTTGGAATCTTAACGGCTTTTTTGAGCTAAAAATCTATTTTTATAATTTTTTTAGATTTTTAATTGATTTTAGAATACTTTTTTAATATAAAGAGGTACAAAAATAAAACAAAAATTAACGAATCAAACAATTTGGGCTTTTGGCTTTGGGGCTAGGATGCAAGCAGTTGAGGGCTTGTGCGGGTAACTTGAACGGGCACAAAGGCGCTAGTGGATGAGGCACACGGGAGAGTGAGTTCGGCCCAGTTTGGTCAGGAGAGGGCAAATTTATAGGATTTTAGATTTTAGATTTTAGATTTTAGATTGGTAAAGAGTGATTTTGCTGGGGTTTCTGGTGTTTTGTAAAAAATTGTGAATTTTTAGGAATTGGTGGGGGAGTGTCCCAGTGCCCGAGTGAGGGAGTGTCCGAGAATGGGGGAGGGTCCGAGGGAGAGTGGAAGATTGTCCGTGTATTATCGAAAAATTGGGTTTAAAACCTCCCCTTCTAGGGGGACTTTACTTTTGTTTCACTTTATGTTGCCAAAGCAAATATAGTTTGGTAAGTGCAATGTTAAAAGCCTGCAAGTACAGAATCTATCCGACTAATTACCAGTTTAAAAAAAGAATGCAACTGTAGGCCTGTGATCCCAACCACGAGCTTCCTCAGTCATTTCCAATTCTTCAATCGAAAATCGAAAATCTAAAATCCTACTGATACCAGTTTAAAAAAAGAATGCAACTGTAGGCCTGTGATCCCAACCACGAGCTTCCTCAGTCATTTCCAATTCTTCAATCGAAAATCGAAAATCCTATGACTGCTGACTAATGACACCTGACGATCGGAATCTCGATCGCAAACTCAGTACCCCGTCCAGCTTCCGAAACACAGCCGAGCCGCCCCCCGTGCTGTTCCACCACTAAATGGTAAGAAATCGACAGTCCCAACCCTGTTCCCTTGCCGACTGGTTTGGTAGTAAAAAACGGGTCAAATAATTGGCGGCGAATCTCCTCCGGTATGCCCCGCCCGTTGTCGGAAATGCGGATGGCCACAAAATCGCCGCCAACAACTTCAGTGCGAATGGTAATAGTGGGAAAAGTCAATGGAGAACTAGGATTTGACGGGGGTGAATTTTTCCCATTTTTTGTCGCCCATTTCCCTGTCTGGATTTCTTCATCCAAAGCATCAATCGCATTGCCGATAATATTCATGAACACCTGATTGATCTGACCGGCACAGCACTCGATTTGGGGCAAATTGCCGTATTCTTTGATGATGTGAATAGGTGGATGTCCGCCGTAAGATTTGAGCCGGTGCTGCAAAATCAACAAAGTGCTTTCGAGTCCCTCGTGAATGTCAACAAGCTTGATGTGAGATTGATCCGATCGCGAAAAATTGCGCATCGACACAACTATTTGGCGGATGCGCTCGGTTCCTACTTGCATAGAAGACACGATCTTAGATAAGTCTTCTACCAAAAAATCGACTTCCATGTCTGCTGATGCTTCCCGAATTTCCGAGACTGGTTCGGGATAGTGCTGCTGGTAAAGTTCCAGCAGTTGGATCAATTCTTTGATGTAGTGGCTGGCGTGGGAAAGGTTGCCGTAGATAAAATTAACAGGATTGTTAATTTCGTGAGCGATACCGGCAATCATTTGTCCCAAAGAAGACATTTTTTCGGTTTGCACTAATTGAGTTTGAGTTTGCTGCAACTTTCGCACAGTTTGCTCTAATTGCTGCGCTTGGTTTTTCAAGCAACTTTGCTTTCGCCGCAGCACTTCTTCGACTCGCTGGCGCTTGATAATATCCCGTCTCAACAATTCGTTTGATTCTAAAAGTTGAGCGGTGCGTTCTTCAACTTGTTTTTTTAAGTCGTCGTGAGCTTGGCGCAGGGCTTCTTGGGCCCGCTGCCGCTCTAAAATTTCTTGCTGCAAAAGTTCGTTGGCGCGCTGCAATTGGGCGGCTCGCTCGTCCACTGCTTGCTGCAAAAGCTCGATCGTCCCGTACACTTCAGATTCGTTAAAAACTTGCGGCAAACTTGTCTCTGAGACAACGCCCAAAAGTTCTCCCTGGCTGCCAACTACTACCAAACGGCGGACGCTGTGCCGCTGTATGGAGTGGTGGACACTCCAGAGGGAATCGGCGGGAGATATGCAAAATAAAGGCGCACTCATGACCTCTGTTGCGGAGATTTCCGAGAGGTTTAATTCGAGGGCGTGAAACTTCACGATGTCGCGCTCGGTGACAATGCCGATCGGAATTTCGTAATTTTGTGTAGGTGCGATCGCCCGATCGGGATGCTGAATTTGCTCTTCGACTATGACGACGGAACTAACTCGATGCTTGACCATGAGCTGGGCTAAATCGAGGGCTGAGGCAGTTTTTGGGGCCGAAATGACTTGGTGCGTCATGACATCTGCAGCACAGCGCAAATTCGTTAGCAAGTTAACCGGTTGCAGGGCTTCGTGGATGGCTTCGCGGGTGATGATGCCCAGAAGTCGCGAGTCCTCATCGACTACGGGCAAATGCCGGATCTGGTGCTGGCGCAACGTGAACAGAGCTGTGAAAATATCTGGAGACTCGGATTGTTTGAGGGTAATGGGCGATCGAGTCATTACGTCAGCAATTGTCAGTCCTACCGCACAAGCTGCGACGGTAGTTAGCTTGACGATAATATCCCGTTCTGTAAAAATGCCGATCGGCCGATTATCTTCCACGACTAAGACGCAACTGCGCTTGGCTGTGTTCTTAAGAGCGTTTTGTTTTTCGCTACAAAGCTCACAGGAGACGTGCATCGGGTTCATGAGAGCCAACACTTCGGCTATCGGGGTTTCTGGAGCCACGGTAAGGGGGTGGCGGTCGATCGCCCGATCTAAAGGTGACGAGCAGATCGGCCCGCTGTTGGGCCGTCCGGCCGGTTCTGGTGATTTAATTGCTGGCGACTGCAGGGCTGAATCTAGGAAATGCTGTAATTGTTGTTGTTGTAGCATGGTTGATTATTAATTTTACTTAATGAATTGTTACAAATTTGCTGACAGCGGTTGGCAGACTTAGCATTAATTAAGCGGGTGACAGATTGTCAATCGCCTAAAATCTGATTGCTAGAACACCCTTATTTAATTTTTATTTTTTAAATCCTATGTCGTGGACTCCCTTAAGTCATCGAATTCATCACTTGCCGCTCATCCTTGCGGGCCCGATTTTGCGCCGGACTCAAAGAGAGGCCGTGACTGTGTGGCTGGCTCTGAAAGCACCCCGCCAAGTCGAACTCAAGGTTTATTCGACTGAGGGCGGAACCGGCGAAATTGTCGATCGGCCCTTGCTCCAAGGTGCGAACTCTACCGTGCAGCTCGGCAAATACCTGCACGTAGTGGCGGTGACTGCTAAACCAATTAACAGCAATGTCTTGACATTCGGGCAAATTTATGCTTATGACATCGAGTTTGCTGGGAGTCCCGAGTCGCAGTCTGGGGTTCGAGTCCCAGAAAATGAGAAAGAAAATCTCATTTCTTGCCTGTGGCCGGCCTCCCCTGATTTGTCGGCTTTGGGGCCGGAGACGATTAGTTATTTCCCTCACCAGTTGCCGACTTTTGCGCTGCCACCGAAGGATTTAAACTATTTGCGTATCGTTCACGGTTCTTGTCGCAAGCCCCACGGAAACGGCAGAGATGCCCTGCCAATCTTGGATAATTCCATCGAACAGTTTGCAGGAATGGCAAATAGCAGACCCCACCAACTCTTTTTAACGGGCGACCAAATTTACGGCGATGATGTTGCCGATGCGATGCTGTGGGCTTTGACTGATGCTGGCGATACACTTTTGGGCTGGGAAGAGAGTCTACCCCTGATGGATGATGCCCAAATTAAAAAGAATTTGTGTATCAGTATACCTAAAATTTCGGAAAACGAAAATGCAGGTGACCAAGAGAGAAAAATTTTTAGAGAGTCGCCAATTCAGAAACCGTCTGATACTGAGTATGAGTCCAAAAAACCAATTCAGTTACAGCCGGGGACTCGCAGCGATATTGCCAGAGATTTTGGCGGCTTTACGGCGATGTTGGTGAATCAATCGGAAAAAGCTAAAAGTCACTTGTTCGGTTTGGGGGAATATTGCGCGATGTATTTGTTAGTTTGGTCGCCGATTCTTTGGTGCGCGCGTTTTCCGAAGGGTAAGGATATTTGCCCAAATTCTAAGCAGGCAAAAGTCTGGGATAGAGAAGTTGTTGAACTTGAGGGTTTTGCCCGCAATTTGTGGAGGGTGAGGAGGGCGCTAGCGAATATTCCTACTTATATGATTTGCGATGACCATGATGTTAGCGATGATTTGTTTTTGAATCGAGAGTGGTGTTACCGGGTGCTGGGGAAGCCTCTGGGCCGGCGGGTGCTGCAGAATGCTTTGCTGGCTTATGCTGTATTTCAGGCTTGGGGAAATACGCCCGCACAGTTCGATCGCGAAAAACCGGGAGATAAATTATTAAAGGCGGCTGAAAAATGGTCGGCTTCGGCGGGGAATGATGTTTCTGTTTGGGAGGAGGCGGCTTCGTATTTGGGAATTCCCAGGATCGATCCGAAAACTAATTTGCCTAAGTTGAAATTAGATGAAGATGTTTTTATTTTGGATCGAGATGACGAGGGTGTAAATGAGGTTTTGAATTGGCATTTTACTGTGAGAAGTTTTAAGCACGAGGTGATTGTGCTGGATACGCGGACTTGGCGGGGGTATCCGGTGGAAAGCCCGATCGATCCGCCGATGCTTTTGACTCACAAAGGTTTTGAGGAGCAAATTCAGAAACCTTTGAAGGAGACTGATTTGCTGAATAAAACTGGGGAGTTTGAGGTTGAGGCGACGCTGGTGGTTGTGCCGACAAATTTGGTGGGTTTGTGGCTTATTGATGCGGTGCAAAAGTGGGATGTGGCGCAGGGGAAGGTTTTTAGTAGTGATGCGGGGGATGCTTGGAATTTTCATGAGTTGGCTTTTGTGAAGCTGTTGGTGGAATTTTTTAAACAGCGCGATCGGGTGATTGTGTTGACGGGGGATATTCACTATGCTGCTGCTGTGCGACTGAGTTATTGGTATGATTGTCACTTTGGCGATTCTCGATCGAATATTGAGCCTTTGGGGGGGGGGAATTATAAGTCAAGTTGTCAATATTCTGTGCTGGCGCAGTTGACTGCTAGTGCTTTTATCAATGAGGAGTGGAAAACGCATTTAGTTCATACTAAGATTAAGTCGTTGCTTCCTGAGCGATCGCACCAATGTTTGGGATGGAATGAGCCGCTGGAATTAATGAATATTGCGAGGATGAGCAGAAAGAAGGCTGTGGCGGCTGGTTTCAAACATAGACAATCTCTGCCTGATTGGGGCTATCGGATTGACTGGATTAAACGGCAAAGAGCTCGCGTGTTTTTGCCGCTAGAAAAGGGAACTCCGTCAGATAAATCTCATAAAAATAAACAATTGTCTGTGCTGCATAGGTTGTGGAATTTGATAGCGCTGTTGTGGCGCAATCGCTGGCTGCAAGAGGGTTATGAGATTGTGGGATATAGCAATATTGCGATCGTCAGTTTTCAGTGGCCTGCTGATGGTGATGGGGAGAAGGCGGTGATGCAAAATGTTTATTGGCGGCCGCTTTGGGAGCCGGATAGTGTGGTTTACAGTCAATATTTTGTGCCGCTGGGATTGGATGATCCAAGGGTTGATTGATGTGGTGTTTGGTTGATTTATTGTTTTGGATGTGACCAAGAATTTCTTGATGGTACAAGCCCCCGGATTTATCCGTGGAATCAATCC
>JAUBOM010000058.1:7582-45957 GCA_036700245.1 Microcoleus vaginatus BM001213989 | reverse complement strand
CTCTTCCGATCTCCCCCTCCGCCTCCTCCTCTCCTCCAGTCCCCAACCCGCAAAGGCCGACAATCCGCGTAGACTTAGAACGCTTAAATGAATTGGTGAATCTAGTCGGAGAATTAGTCATCAACCGTACAAATTTAGAACTTCAAGAATCCGAACTGCGCGGCGAAGTCAAGCGCATCCGCCGCAGTATCCTAGATTTGAACCAATTCGGCGGTCAGTTGCGAGAAGAATACGACAGACTGACTTTTGCAGACTGGAGAGGGGGAAACGGTTCGTCTGGATTGGGAAAACTTGCAGCAGCAGAAACAGAATTCCCAATGATTGCTAACGGCAAATCCTCTGTGCCCCATGCTCACTTCGATATCTTAGAGATGGATCGTTATACAGAGTTCCACTCGACAGCCGCAGAAGTCATCGAAACTGCCCAAGCAATTTCTCAATCCGCCACCAAATTAGACACCTTAGCCATGAAATTCGAGCGCAGTACCGACCAACTGCGCCGCATTACCGACCAACTGCGCAGCCGCGTCATGCAGTTGCGAGTCGTGAGTTTCAGCCGCGCCGTCGATCACTTGCCCAGAGCGCTCCGGGATATGTGTCTCACATACGAGAAAGATGTCAACCTGCTGCTACTCGGAAGAGATACCAAAATTGACGAAAGTTTGCTCGACGCCTTGCGCGACCCCTTAATACACTTAGTGAGAAACGCTTTTGACCACGGCATCGAAATGCCCGAAGTTCGGCAAGCAACCGGCAAGCCCGCCAGCGGTCAAATTGAAATAGAAGCCCGCCACCAAGGCGGGCAGACTATTATTACTGTCGCCGATGACGGCAAAGGCATTGACCCGGAAATCATTCGCCGTAAAATTGTCACAAAGGGTTTGGCGACGGAGGAACAAGCTCAAGAATTTTCCATTACCGAACTCTACGATTTTCTGTTTTGGCCGGGTTTCAGCACTGCAGAAGGGGTCAGCGACCTTTCGGGGCGGGGAGTCGGACTCGACGTGGTGCGAACAAATTTGCGGACTGTGCGGGGGACTGTGAAGGTAGACTCTCGCCTGGGAAAAGGTACGAGTTTTATCATCAAACTGCCGCTGCTGCTGTCGATTACTGATGCATTGATGGTGAAGACCGATCACAATAAAATAGCAGTGCCGCTGGATGCAGTAGAGGAAATTTTGCACATTAAAGCCTCGGAAGTTCACATCGCCGGCAATCAGCCGATGCTGTGGTGGCGGCAGGAATTTATTCGTTTGGTGAGGATGCAAGATTTGCTCGAATACAGCATCGTCGCGCCGGATGCCCCCTCTCCTGACCCTTTGAGCCTAGACGAAATTCCCGTCCTGGTTTTGGCTTCTCCCGAAGGAATGCTGGCGGTGGCCGTGGAACGGCTGATCGGCCAGCAGGAAATTGTGGTTAAACCTTTGCCGCCGCCTCTATCCAAGCCTCGCGGGGTTTTGGGGAGTACGATTTTGGGGGACGGGCGCGTGGTGACTATTCTGGATGTGGACGATTTGGTGGGTCAACCTTTGGCAAGTAGTCCGAGCGCCGCTGTGTCCGGTACAGTGCAGGAGGCGGCGCCGACTGCGAGTCAGTCACCGCTGATTTTGGTAGTGGACGATTCCTATACAATTCGGCAGTTGCTGTCTCTGACGCTGACTCGTGCTCGCTACCGGGTGGTACAGGCTAAAGACGGCCTGGATGCCCTGGAAAAGTTGCAAAATGGTCTTGATTGCAGTTTGGCGATCGTGGATATTGAAATGCCCCGGATGGATGGATTTGAATTGTTGCGATCGATCAGAGCGACCCATCGGTTTGCTAATATTCCCGTAGCCATGCTGACATCCCGCAGCGGCCAAAAACATCGGCAAATGGCAATGGAATTAGGCGCCAATCAATACTTCACCAAACCTTACAGCGAGACCCAACTTTTACAAGCCATCCCCAAATTAATAAAACACTAAATAATCCCATCAAAAATCTCACATCTCCAATCAAATAATTCCCAATCTCAAACAAAACTTAGGCAAAAAGTGGTTTGACACGCGAATTATAGCGGTAAAGTCCGCGGGCTGGCGCACCCTACTAAAATCCAAAAATCTTCAATCTAAAATCTTCAATCTAAAATCTAAAATCGAATGACTCACGCCAATTACAATCGCCGATTCCGGAGCAAGAAACAAGGCTATGTTAGACTTTCTTCTAAAAAATTGGTTTCTTTTGAACTAGGAAATGTTTACTATGCTGTTCCTATTGAACGAGTGGAACGCATTGTTAAAGACTTTAATTCCTACGGTCTGTTACCTAGCGGTAATAGTTTAGTGCGACATCAAGAAGAACTAATTACCATGATTAATTTATCCACAATATTTCCCAGCAGCCAGAGCATTGTTGACTGCAACTACCTGATTATTTGCACTTTAAATAAGAGCGATCGGTTGGGGTTTCCCATTCCTGATATGCCAAAAATTTTGGAAATTTCCGAAGAAAGCTTCTGCGAAATTCCAGAATTGTACCGTCAAAAGCAACTGCCTCCGGTAATAGAAAAGTTAATTCGCGCACCTGACGGATCCGAAGTATTTTATCTGAATTTGGATCTATTTAGCGAAATGTAGGGTGTTCACTTTTCCAGGTATTATACAATAGAAATCGTATTTTCGCAAAAAGTTATTTATGAAAAAACTCACAATAATGTCGATCGCCCTGGTAATTATTGCCGCAACTGTGGAATTGCTATATGTGGGGCTGCAACTAAGCGCGATCGGGCAAACACAAACACCCCAACCACAAACACCCGAACCACAAATACCCCAAATCCCAACACCCCAACCAATCCCAACACCCCAACAAATCCAAACACCCCAACAAATCCAAACACCCCAAATCCAAACACCCCAACCAAAACCAGAGGACCCCAAAAACCTCGGCTACGTCTCCCCAGAATTTGCCGAAAATTTCTCCCAGCAACAAATCGACCAAATCAACGCCAACGTCGAAACGCTGCTGCTAACTCAAAGCTGCTCCCGCTGCGACCTCCGAGCCGTAAAATTAGTTAACATTAACTTAAAAAATCCCATCCTTACAGGAGCAGATTTATCAGATGCCAACCTCAGCGGTAGTCGCTTCGAGATCTCAGATTTTGTCAACACCAATCTAGCTCGCACAGACTTGAGCGGAGCCCAATTAGTAGGAGCCAGAATCAGCAACGCTAACCTCAGAAAAGCTAACTTGACAAAGACAAATTTAGACGGTGCAGACCTGCGATTTTCCGACTTGAGGGATGCCAATCTTTCCGATGCCAACCTCCGCAATGCTAATATAGATGGCGCTAGTATCGATCGAGCAAGTATGGCCGGCACCACAATGCCCGACGGCCGGAAAAATCAATAATATAGCCTCGTTTCCTAGGCGATTGAAATCGCTTCTTGTCAAACAAAGTCCGCATGGTGCGCGGACTGCATCCCTTCCAGGCTCTGCCTCCTTGTTCTCAGGCTCTGCCCCTTGTTTCCAGGCTCTGCCTGGGAATAAATATCTAGAGGCTCTGCCTCGTTTCCTCGTTTCCTCGTTTCCGGCTTCCCTCTTCCCTCTTCCCTCTTCCCTCTTCCCTCTTCCTTCCATCCGCTACATCCGTTACATCCGTTACATCCGTTACATCCGTTACATCCGTTGCCGAACTTCCTTCTGAATCAAACAGCCAAAAACCTCTGAATCACCTCATCACTTAACTCGCTAGTGCTTCCAGAAGCCACAATCCCGCCTTTTTGCATAGCATAATACCAGTCAGCTTGCCGCACAAAATGCAAATGTTGCTCCACCAACAAAACAGAAATTCCCCTAGTAGCAACCACACGGCGCACCGCAGCTTCTATGTCTAAAATAATAGACGGTTGAATCCCCTCCGTCGGTTCATCCAAAACCAGCAACTGCGGCTCACCCATCAAAGCTCTAGCAATAGCTAGCTGCTGCTGCTGTCCCCCGCTCAAATCACCTCCCAGGCGATCGAGCATAGTTTTCAAAACGGGAAATAAATCAAAAATTTCCTCGGGAACTTCAGGATTTTTGGTTTTGGTTGGTTTCGCTTCCAAACCTAACAAGAGATTTTCTTTTACCGTCAAACGGGGAATAATTTCGCGTCCTTGAGGCACGTAACCAATGCCCATTTTCGCCCGCTGGTGAGTCAACTTAGAAGCAATAGATTCTCCGCCAAAAGCAATAGTGCCACCGCGCGGTGGCAGCAACCCCATAATCGTTTTTAGCATAGTAGTTTTGCCCACACCATTGCGGCCGATCAAGCAAACCATTTGCCCCGCATTTACGCTTAAATCGACATCACGCAAAATGTGACTTTCGCCGTAATAAACATTCAAATTAGAAACTTGAAGCATATTCTTTAGATTGGTAATGGATAATTGGTAATTGGTACTTGACAATTGGTACTTGACAATTGGTAATCGGCAATCTGTAATTGGTAATCGGAAACAGTCAACTGACTAATGACTAATGACTAATGACTAATGACTAATAACTTCTTAGTCTTCCGGTTTGCCCAAATATACCTCAATTACCCGATCGTCATTTTGCACCTCATCCATAGTCCCCTCGCACAAAACCGCACCCTGATGCAACACCGTCACCTGCCGCGCAATTTGCCGCACAAACTCCATATCGTGTTCAATTACCAACACCGAATGACTTTCTGCCAGCGAAATTAGCAACTCACCAGTTAACATCGTTTCCTCATCCGTCAAACCCGCCACAGGTTCATCTACCAACAACAAATCAGGAGATTGAGCCACCAACATTCCAATTTCCAACCATTGCTTTTCCCCGTGAGAAAGCAAACCAGCCGAAACATCAGCCTTAGCCACTAAACCAATTGTTTCTAACAAACCGGCAACCGTGCGTTTTTCAGCAGCAGAAGCAGGCTTAAACAAAGTAGAAAAAACATTTTTATGGCGGCTGCAAGACAATTCCAAATTTTCGCGCGGCGTTAAATTCAAGTAAACTCGCGGCGTCTGAAACTTGCGGCCAATCCCCAAGCGAGAAATCCTATCTTCAGACAACTTGCGCAGATTTTGTCCCTTAAATAACACCCTGCCCTCTGTCGGCTGCACCTTCCCGGTAATCGAATCGAGAAAAGTTGTTTTCCCCGCACCGTTAGGGCCAATGATAACTCGCAGTTCGCCAGCATCCATGCTGAAATTTAAACCGTTGATAGCTTTAAAACCATCAAAACTAACAGTCAAGTTTTCTATTTCTAAGACTTTTCCATTCATAATTAGCAATTAAGTCACTAATGGACAACAAGCGATACCCCTTGTAGGTGCCGAGCGCAAATATCCTCCCTTATTAAGCATATTTTATACCATTCGGTGGCACCCTACTTTCTACTTCCTGCTGCTAGTTTACTCTCAACTAAAACTGCTAGGACTGCTCGGAATTGCAGTTGGGCTTGCAGCCATAATTCGTTCCGCTAACTTCGATAGTGGCAGACTTTGCAAATATACTTTTCCAGGCCCGGTTAGCTTGACTAAAAACAAGCCTTCGCCGCCAAATAGAGCATTTTTAAACCCGCCCACAAACTGAATATCGTAGTCTACTGTGGGCGCAAAAGCTACCAAACAACCAGTGTCCGCTCGCAACACTTCGCCAACCCCCAAATTTTTCTCAACTATGGTTCCTCCCGCATGAACAAAAGCTAGCCCGTCACCCTGCAATTTTTGCAGAATAAAACCTTCTCCGCCAAAGAAACCGGCACCGAGCCGCTTGGTGAAAGCTACCTCAATTTCAATGCCGTTAGCCGCACAGAGAAATGAGTCTTTTTGGCACAAAAATTTACCGCCAAGTTTGCCTAAATCAAGGGGAATTACTTTACCCGGATAGGGGGCGGCAAAAGCGACGCGGGCCTTGCGATTTCCGGCGTTGACAAAGGTGGTAATGAAAAAACCCGCTCCTGTCAGCATTCGTTTGAAACCTTGAAATAAGCCGCCGCCTGTGGATGTTTGCATTTGGATGTCGCCTTCCATGTATGTCATGGTTCCAGCTTCAGCCCTGACGCCTTCTTTGGGGTCGAGTTCAATCTCGATGAGTTGCAAATCGTCGCCGTAGATTTTGTAGTCAATAATATCTGCCATATTTAACCTCTAAAGTTAGAGAACTAGGTTGGTTGCTGCTGATATTTAAGTAGCTGGAGATATAGAGCAGATTGTAGGTTTATGAAGTACACCCGCCTATCGATCCCCGTAGGGACACTCTTGCCCGGCGGTGTCTAAAGCTGCACTCGATCGACCAGGGATACGCTCTATATTGCGTCTCCTCAGATAGAAACGCAGCTTTTCCCAAGTCTATTGCAATTCCTTCGTTTGTCTCTTTCAGGTGAAATTTATTTATGTCCGCCTACTTCTAAATTACACGATATTTTTGCACTCAATGTTCAAGTTCTTCTTTTTCGAGCTGCACTTGGGGGTCTTGTTCCAGGCTGGGGTAAGTAGAGACGTACCTCGGTCTTCTGAACAGGGTGCGGATTTGGTCGAAACCTTGATGTTGCAGCCATCCGACTAAGCCGTCGGGCAGCACTGTGACTACTATTAGGAATAGCGCACCTTGGAAAAATAGCCACACTTCGGGGAATTGTTCGCTCAAGAAACTCTTGCCAAAGTTGACTAGCAGCGCTCCCAGTATTGCTCCTGATAATGTGGCGCGACCTCCGACTGCGACCCAGATTACCATTTCAATTGAAAAGGCAATATCCATTGCTTTTGGCGAAATGATTCCGGTTTGTACGGTAAATAATGCGCCTGCAATCCCGGCTAAACCGGCGGAAATTGCAAAGACTAAAACTTTATATCCTGTGGGATTGTAACCTGAGAAACGCAGGCGCACTTCGTCGTCGCGAATTGCTACTAGCAGGCGGCCGAAGCGCCCGCTGGTCAGCCAGCGGCAGAGGGCATAAGTTGCTGCTAGAAATAGTATGGTGAGAATATAGAAAATATATTGAGTATCTCGGTCATTTACTGTGGCTCCGAACAAGGTTTTAAAGTCGGTGAGCCCGTTGGTTCCGTTAATGAGTTTTTGCTGACCGTTAAAGAAGTTGAAAAATACTATGGTTGCTGCTTGGGTGAGAATTGAAAAGTAAACGCCTCTAATCCGATTTCGGAATACTAAATAACCCAAAAGTGCGCCCAAAATAGCGGGGATTAGAACTGTTGCTGCTGCTGAGAAGGGAAATGAATAAAATGGTTGCCAAAACCAGGGCAGTTCGGTGACGCCGTAGAGACCCATAAATTCGGGCAATTGGATGCTGGCGGTTGGGGGAATTTGCAGTTTTAGGTGCATGGCGAAGGCGTAGCCGCCGATCGCAAAAAATACGCCGTGTCCGAGACTCAGCAAACCCGTGTATCCCCAAATCAAGTCTATGCCGAGGGCTGCAATTGCTAGTGCTAAAAATCGCCCTAATTGATTGAGGCGAACGTCGGGGACTATTCCTGGGATCAGCAATATGAATGTGAGGGCGATCGCGCTGACAATTGCCGCTTCTTTTAGCCAGGCTTTTTGATGTTTGTTCTGCATTTTTCGCTACCCTCGCAGGTGTAATTTTTAATTTTCTACCGTCCGCCCTTTTTGCGGGAAAATCCCTCCCGGCTTCACTTGCAGAAAAGCCATAATTAAGGCGAATACCATTACTTTTGCCATACTGGTTGTGGCGAAAAATGTGAAGAAGTCGGCTAAAGGCTTGACAGGAGCGAGCATTATTGCTAAGGTTCCCGAACCGATGAGGTAATTTGCAGTGCCGATCGCCATCGCAGCAACTACAGTCCCCACAATCTTGCCGACACCGCCCACAACCACCACCATAAACGTATCGACTATATAATTTTGTCCGGTATTTGACCCTACCGAACCGATCAAACTAATCGCGCACCCAGCGACACCTGCCAGCCCCGAACCCAAAGCAAAAGTCAGCGCGTCTACTTGTTCGGTAGGAATGCCCAAACACGCACTCATGCTGCGATTTTGTGTCACAGCGCGAATGCGAAGTCCCCACACAGACTTTTGCAAAAATAGGTAAATTCCCACCAAACAAATTCCTGTCAGCGCAATAATAAAAAGTCTGGCGTAGGGCAATTGAAAATTGCCCAGCGGGATGCCGCCGCGCAGCCATGCAGGCGCAGTCACATCCACGTTTTGAGCGCCAAACCAAGGTTTAGTTACTGCGAGTTGGTAAGTTTGCCCTAAAAAGGCGCTCACCGCCCAGGAAATACCCAAAGATAAAGGCAAAATTATGGCTATAATTTTGCTGCGAATGCGATCGAAATCCGGGCGCTGCTTCAGCAGCCGCAAGCCGCCAAAAAACAGCAAACAAAACACCGCAATCCCAATTACCAGCACCCAACTGACGCTGCGGACAAACTGCTGCAAAATTAAACTTACGCCCCAAGTTGCCAACAGAGTTTCTAGCGGCCGCCCGTAAAGATAGCGAATCACTCCGCGTTCGAGAATTAATCCTACCAATGCAGCTACTAAAAAAGCTAGGGGAATCGCAAATAAAATATAGGTTTCAAAAGCAAATCCTCCGATACCTTTGAAGACATTTTGCACCACAAAAGTTGTATAAGCCCCCAGCATCATCAACTCGCCATGAGCCATATTAATCACGCCCATCAGCCCGAAAATAATCGCTAATCCCAGGGCTGCAATTAGTAAAACAGCGCCTATGCTAATGCCATTAAATAAACCGTCTAATAAGCCGATCGCCACTTTTTATGCTCCTATTTTCTTAGAATATTTGGTGCAATTATGTAATGGTAAGGTGGGAATTGCGCCACCAACAAACGCGAGTTTTTGTATAAGCGTAAGGTGGGACATCAGCGCACAGAGCGATGTTTTATGTGAGCTATTAAATCCGGTAAAGGTACGCATTCGCACCCTAAAGACGCGAGTTTTTGTATGAAGCGAAGGTGCGCCCTAAGCACCCGGAGCGACGTTTTAGGTGCGGAGTTATGTAAGAAGGGGAAGGTGCGCTACGCGCACCCGGAGAGAGTTGAAAATTTCCTTAATTATGTACTCTTGAATTTGCCGCCTTTTGTGGCGTCTGACCAATCGCAAGAAAAGCCTTTTGTTTCAGCGACAAACTGATTCCAAGGAATCGGCTTCACTGCTGCTGGCGTAGCAAAAGCGATGTTAAACAAACCGTCTTCTCTCACTTCGCCCAACCGCACAAATTTAGAAAGGTGATGGTTAACATCCATCGTTACTTGGCCCCCCGGCGCGTCAAAAGTTTGACCTAAAGCTGCGGCGCGCACTTTTTCCAAATCGTCGGCTGTCCCTGCTTTTTCGACGGCTTGCTTCCACAGGTAAACCATGATGTAAGCTGCTTCCATCGGGTCGTTAGTCACTCTATCGTTGCCGTATTTTGCTTTGAAAGCTTGCACAAATTTTGTATTGGCCGGAGAATCCACTGTCATGAAGTAATTCCAGGCGGCGTAATGACCTTTAAGATATTCTACGCCGATCGCCTTTACTTCTTCTTCCGCAATACTGACAGACATTGACGGATATTTATCCGGCCCCAAGCCTGCACCCTGCAACTGTTTGAAAAATGCTACGTTGCTGTCACCGTTGAGGGAATTGAAAATGACGCCCCCGTCTGGCAAAGCTTCCTTAATTTTAGAAATAATTGGCGTGACTTCTGTCCCGCCCAAAGGAATGTAATCTTCTCCAACTAATTGGCCGCCTTTGGCTGCTAGCTGTGCCTTGATAATGGTATTTGCTGTGCGGGGGAAAACGTAGTCAGACCCGACTAAGAAGAATTTTTTGCCTTTATTTTCTAGCAGCCAGTCAACTGCTGGTTCGATTTGTTGGTTCGGTGCCGCCCCGGTATAAAAGATATTCTTGGAACACTCTTGACCCTCGTATTGTACGGGATACCACAGCATATGATTTTTTTCTTCAAAGACTGGCAATACTGCTTTGCGGCTGGCGGATGTCCAGCAGCCGAAGACGGCGACAACTTTATCTTGGTCGATCAACTTTTTGGCTTTTTCGGCAAAAGTCGGCCAGTCTGAGTTGCCATCTTCTATTACTGCTTCGATTTGTTTCCCGAGGACACCCCCAGCTTTATTAATTTCTTCGATCGCTAATTGTTCTGCCTCGACAACGCTTTTTTCGCTGATTGACATTGTGCCGCTCAAGGAATGCAAAATTCCTACTTTTATCGTGTTTCCGCCCCCGGTTGCTGCTGGTGTACTTCCTGTTGATGTGGGAGAAGCGGCTGGAGTTGCTGTTGGAGTGGGAGTTCTACAAGCTTTTAGAAATAAACTTGATGTTAGGGTAGCAGAACTGTATAAAAGAAATTTCCGCCGATCGAATCGCTTTGTCATTTTTTCTTGTTACTCTTGAATAGATGAGTCAGATGATTGAGAATAATAACACATAGCGACTTGATATTAAGACTCGCTTCAGAAGACTGTTGTATTTTTAGATACCAAACTTATTCTTTTTGACAAAATCAATGTTTGCTGGGGAGTGATGGCAATTGCTGCAGAAACGGGGCTGATACCATTTTAGATTTTAGATTTTAGATTTTAGATTGACTGAGGAAATAAGGGTTTGGAGTTTACCTACCGTTGCATTCTTTTCTGAAACCGCGTTTAGACACCAAAATACGTCTTTTCAGCAATCAGTGTGAAAATAGAAACCGGGTTTCTTTACAGAAATTATCTTATTGATGCTAGGAGTTAGTCAGAAACCGGGTCGATCGCACAAAATAGAAACTAGGTCGATCGCTCTCAACAGGTTATTGATGCTAGAACGAATGGCAGCAACCGGGTCGATGGCACAAAATAGGCAGGCGTCAAAGGAAGTGACGATCGCAGTTCGCTTTGAATACGATCGTCACCTGTAGAAATGCCCCTGATGGATGGAGAATAGCGGACTCGAACCGCTGGCCTCTGCGGTGCGATCGCAGCGCTCTACCAACTGAGCTAATTCCCCTGATTGAGTTTTAATTTAGCATTTTAGATGCGGGATGGACGAATCTAAAAGGCTTACAGGTCTGGCTTGCTCTCACCTTCGCAGACCGTGACCTACGTTAGCACGTAACTGCTAAAAAGGTCAAGTGTTTTCCGCAGCCGGCTCAGTGGGGGCGATCGAGCAAAGTTGGGCCACTCTGTCCAACTCTAAATCAGCAAAATAGTCCACCGTCCAATTAGCTTGGCGCTGGATCATGTGAAACGGGTAAGTGTGAGTCACACCCGCTACTTGAATCCCCGCTTTTTTTGCCGCTTCAATCCCCGCAAAAGTATCTTCTAGCGCCAAACACTCGATCGGTTGCAGATTAAAGTCGGGATATTTCTGGTTGAGAAGTTCCACAGCCAATAGATAGCCGTCGGGTGCTGGTTTGCTCGATCTCAAGTCGTCGCCTGCGACAATTAACTCAAAGTTTGCTGCCAAACCGGCCCGATCTAACACCAATTCTATATCCGATCGGATTGCCCCGCTAACTACAGCCATTTTCAGTCCGGCGACCCGAATTTTGTCAATAAATTCTGCCAAACCCGGATAAATCGGCAGTTTATCCAAAGTATCTATTTGAGCTTTGTAAGCTTCGGCTTTGCGCTGCAGCAGCCTATCGAGGTATGTTTCTGTCAGAAATCGTCCCCGGCGCTCGAGAAGTGCGGTAATGCAAGCACGATCGCTCCTTCCCAAACAAACTTCTCGAAACTCCCCACGTTTGAGCTGGAGATTTTCATCGAGCATCAATCGATCGAGTATTTTCTCGTGAATCGGCTCGTCATTAACAATCACGCCATTAAAATCAAATAAAACTGCTTTTAGAGTCATTAGTCATTAGTCATTAGTCATTAGTCATTAGTCATTAGTCATTAGTCATTAGTCAGTCAACAGTCAACAGTCAACAGTCAACAGTCAACAATCAACAGTTAATACATCAAGCGGGAGCTGTAATGCCTGGTAAATCGCCATCAAAATCAGGAGCCCGATCGATAGGATTCCACCCCGTCGCCACCCGCACCTGTTCCAAATCTTGCCCAGGCAAAGGTTTCACGCCCTGCGTCACCTGCGTCCACCAGTGCTCGCGAGTTTGCACCGCCGCGAATCCAGCCGCCCCCGCCCAAGCATCGAGGCTGCCAGCCGCGTAAGACTTTATATAAGGCTCTTCAAACATATCAGTCAGCCACTCTGTCTGCCGCAAAGTTTTTTGGTTTGAGTCCAAAATTGCCACTTGTCCCCCAACCTTCAGCAGTCGGAAGCTTTCTCGCAAAATTGCCCGCGATACAGCAGGCGGCGTCTCGTGAAACAGCAAGGAAGATGCGACTAAATCGAAGCTGGCATCGGGAAAAGCAACGCTTTCGGCCTTGGAGTGCAACCACTGGATATTTAAGCCGGCTTTTTGCGCTTTCATGTCGGCGACTACCAGCATATAAGGCGACAAGTCCAGCCCGACAACTTCCGCTTCGGGAAAAGCCTGCTTGAGCATGAGCGTTGTCGAACCGGTGCCGCATCCCAAATCGATGATTCGGCGGGGTTTCACCCGCACAGCGTCAATTAAGCCTTGCCTGACGAATGTTTCGTGGGGAACCAAAACATATTGGGTGATTGGATCGTAGGAAATGGCGGCACTGGGGTTGAGGTAGCCGCCTTTAATGCCGTGAAAGTTTTGGCTGCTGTAATATTCGGGATAAACTAAGTCGCGTTGTCGGTAGCGATCGGCCGCTGTTTCCCAGTTGATACCTTCGTATAATCGTCCCAGTGCTTCTTCGTCGATCGCAAGTCGCATCAGGGGGGCCAAAAAGCGCTCGAAAATTGTATCTTTGCCAACAGCCATAAAACACTCCTTTAACAAAAACTCTTCTAATTTTAGCCAACGGCCGTCAACTTAGCATTAATTAAAACTGTTTGTCCCCTCGAACCTCTAATCTCTTCCCTCTCTCCGTTACCTCCGTTACAAAATCCGTGGGTTCCTTTCCCACTTCCTTGTTATACCATTTTCAAAAAAAAATGCAACTATAGACAAGTTGCAAACCCTTATTTTATCATTTCTTCCCAATTCCTAAATCTAAAATATAAAATATAAAATCTAAAATGGTATTACTTCCCATTACTAATAGGAATTTTTACCAAAAACTCCGTACCCCCGCCCGGAGGCTGAGAAATTTTGATGCTGCCGCCGTGTCCATCCACAACAATTTTGTAGCTAATTGCTAACCCCAAACCAGTGCCTTTGCCCACTGGTTTAGTAGTAAAAAATGGGTTATAAATTTGGTCTTTAACGCTGTCGGGAATGCCTGGGCCGTTGTCGGCGATCGCCACTTCCAGAAATTTCCCGCCATTTTCGCGAACTACTCCCGTGGAAATAGTAATAATTTTATCCAGGCCATCGATTTCGTCCAAAGCATCGAGCGCATTGCTCAGCAAGTTCATAAACACCTGATTGAGCTGAGAGGGATAGCACTCGACTGAAGGCACTTTTCCGTAGTTTTTGACTATATCAATTCTATTTTTGATGCGGTTGGAGAGCAGCAGCAAGGTATTTTCTATACCTTCGTTAATGTCCGCCAGCTTTTTGTCAGATTCATCGAGGCGAGAAAAATTGCGCAAAGAAAGAACTATGCCGCGAATGCGCTCGGTTCCTATTTTCATAGAATTCAATATATGCGGCAAATCTTCCTCAATAAATTCTAACTCGATTTCTTTGACAAAATCTGCGATTTCTCGGGGAACCTCTGGGAAAGTTTTTTTGTATAAATTCACCAAGTCTAATAAATCTTTAGTATATTGGCTGGTGTGAGGCAAATTAGCCGCAATGAAGTTAACCGGGTTGTTTATTTCGTGCGCTATCCCGGCCACCATTTGACCTAGGGATGACATTTTTTCGCTCTGCACTAAATGAGTTTGAGTTTTTTTCAGTTGATTTAAGGCACTATTGAGCTGTTTTACTTGGTCTTGGGTTTGAGTGTAAAGGTGAGATTGAGTAATTGCGATCGCCAATTGATCTGCTACAGCTTTTAACAGTTGGATTTCCTCCCGACTCCAAACCCAATAAGTAGCGTGGCTGCAAATTAAATAACCCTGCGGCTGGTTCTGAGTCTGGACAGGTACGGCTAAATAGCTATTAGCTTTAAGTTCGAGCGGTTGAGTTACACCCTCAGCCCAAGTGTCGCTCGAAAGAATAATTGGCTCGCCTTTGCCACTCGGTACTAACACATTCCCGACAAAGTAAGGCTCAAACTTTAGGGCTGGTGTCGCAGAATCTGACGGGCAAAATTCCCACAGGATTTGTAACATTTTGTTTTGCGGTTCGTACCAACCAAAAGCCGCCCGTTCTAGGTGCAGCAAATTTACTATTTCTTCGACTGTACTTTGCACGATTTCGTCTAATTCCAGGGAAGCGCGAATGCGTCCGGCAATCCGGTTGAGCATGGCTTCTCGCTCCGCTTGAGCGCGATTGTTTTCCGAGCAATAAATTAGCCAAATTGCTGCTAGCATTGCCGGGAGGAGCAGTCCGGCAACTCCGGATGTCAGCAAATTTAATGCTTGCAGTTGGGATTCAATATTTTCGCGGGGAATTACTAAAGCCATCGACCAGTTAACTTCCTTGAGGGGAGCGTAGCCTACATACACCCATTTATTATCTATTTTTACCAGTTCGATGTTCCTCTGGCGGTCGATCATCTGCCGCGTAATTGTGGAGAGTGCGGGGTCTTGTGAATGTAAAAAGCTTGGGGCCAGCCGGTCGATATTTCCGATTAAGTTATTGTTGGGATGAACAATTGGCACTCCTTGTGAATTGAGTGCAAAAGCATAACTGTCGGAACCGTAGTGCAAGCTATTAGCCACAGATGCTACTTTATCTAATTTAATGCCGCCCGAGAGGACTCCAATTACTTGATTGGGAGCGGGAGGCAAGCCCCAAATAGGAGCTGAAATGATGATCGTGGAAACTTTTGTACTGCGGCCGATCAGCGGATCGGAAACGTTGAGCTGCCCAGCCATTGCTTTTTGGAAGTGTTGGCGGTCTTTGCTGTTCGCGCGGTTGCCTAGAGTGTTGATGAATGACCCGTCGGGTTGAGTTAATGACAGGATGAAATACTCTTTTAACCTGTATATTTTTCCTTGCAACTGGGGCTCGACTAATTTCCAATTGAGAGTGCTAACTGTAGGATCGTAAGCAATGGTTCCTATTTCTGCTTTGCGACTGCTGAGCCAGCGGTCGATTTCGTCGCTGCCTTTTTCTAGTTTTAATAGTGCTATTTCCTTTAAATTGTCGAGGATTAGTCCGCGCACAAAAAAATAGCTGATGCAAGCACTTGTGCTAACGGTTAAAGCGGTGGTGCCTAGAATTAGCAGGGTCAGCAAATGGCGGCGCTGCCGTCTGTGCTGCCAAAGACTGTGCGCTTGCTGCCACCCTGATTGAGCAGAATTGCTGATGTTTTGCCAAAAAAAGCGGTACAGCTTTTTTGTTGGGTGCGGCGACGGCGCAGACACACATCCGGCTTGATTTACTGGGTTTTGCATCATCAAATGTTCCTTTCGAGTCAAATTTATCAAACGGTCTTCGTCATCCGGCCGAATTAATATCAGGCAAGTAGTGAGACCAGTTTAAGAAACGAATGCAACTGTAGCCAATATCCAAACCCTGTTAGTCATCAGTCATTCCCAATTCTTTAATCTAAAATCTCAAATCTCAAATGGTATGACTTGCAGTCCTGACTGCAAACAATTCTTATGCGGTTCGCGCGATCACCTTCTATTGTGGCATCAATTTTATATTTCTACCTTCGGTTTACCACTTCAGGTTAGTTCTTTACGATATCTTTAATATCTATCTCCTTTCAATAACAAAATAATGCTAAATAACACAGAGAAAATACGGAGTTTTTTAAATTAGCAATGTATTATAATGTATGACCAAACCCTCTTGACAATTTTACCAATTTGCGCTGGGATTTCAAGGGGAAATTTTTTCGTCTAAGGCTTTTTTGGCCAAGCGGGTTGCATAAACGGTGAGGGCGATCGTTGCTAGCAAACCAATGCCGTAGAGAGCCCACTCAGCAGTAGTGCGCGATCTCCCTTGCGATCCGAGTGCAGCCAAACTCCCAGCCAGGGAACCGATATAAACATACATGACTGTTCCGGGAATCATGCCGATCCAAGATGCGAAAAAATAGTCTTTTAGAGATACCTGCGTGACTCCAAAAGCATAGTTAAGCAGATTAAACGGAAAAATGGGAGAAAGCCGGGTCAGCAGTACAATTTTCCATCCTTCAGAGGCAACTGCGGAGTCGATCGCCTTAAATTTTTGATTGCCCTCTATCTGTTTGGAAACCCAGTCGCGAGTTAAATACCTTCCTGTTAAAAAAGCGCAAGTTGCGCCTAAAACTGAGCCGATGGAAACACAAACCGAACCGCCAACGACTCCGAACAAAACGCCAGAACCGAGAGTCAGCAAAGAACCGGGGATAAATAGAATTGTTGCTACAATGTAAATTAGAATAAAAGCTGCCGGGCCCCAAGGACCGAGACTAGCGATCGACTCCAGGGCATTTTTCAGAATTCCTTGGAAGTTAAAAAACTTGGTTGCAGCAATTAAAGCCACAGCTAAACCAATCCCTAAAATCAGCTTCCACCTGTTTGATGTTGGCGGATTTTCACCGGGCGATCGCGAATCATTCATTACCTAAACTTCCCTGTCTAAATTGCATACACCGTAAGGTTGGCAGTTGCGCTTTAGCGCTGCAATACTCTGTAATAAAGCGCAACTTTTCCCTTAAATTAAATCAAAGTACCGCCGCAGCTAGAACCGCAACCTGCCGTACATCCATAACAATAAGCAGCAGTTTGCACCTCTTGAATCAAATCTAAACTCCCAGATTCGAGCAATTTAGCAGCAGTTATCTTTTCTCCGCTGCCAGTTTTCGCCGGCAGATTTTCCATCTGGTTAAAATCGCAGTCGTAGACATTGCCCAAATAGTCGATCGACAATTCGTTACGGCACATTAAATGTTCCAGAGTACCGGGATTAAAATTATCCTCCAAAAACGCGAGATAAGGCTTGTGCAGTTTCTTATGTTCCAAATGAAACTTAGTCCGTCCCACGGGCAAATTAGTAATCGCGAACAATTGATTAAAACAAATCCCAAAATGTTCGGCTAAATAAACCTTGTAATCTTGCTCTAACTTCCCTTGTTCTGGTGTTAGCGAAAATTTGTCTGTTGCCGGCACTTGTGGATTGTACACCAAATCTACCATTAAATTTGGGTTTTTCCCGTATCCCAACTGATTTAGCTTTTGCAGCGCCCGAATCGAACTGTCAAAAACACCGCTGCCGCGCATTTTGTCCACATTGTCAGCTTGGTAGCAGGGAAGCGACGCCACAATTCTTAGTTGGTGCTGCGCGCAATATTCGGGAATATCTTCAAAACCTTTTTCAAAGTAAATCGTCAAATTAGAACGAACAATTACCTCTTTACCTGCCGCCCTGGCAGCTTCTGCCAGCGGTTTAAAACCGTAAAGCATTTCCGGAGCACCGCCTGTGAGGTCAACAGTTTGAACTTGAGGAAAGCGGCGAATGATTTCAATTAATTGGTCGCAAATTTCCGGGGAAAGTTCTTCTGTTCGTTTCGGGCTAGCTTCTACGTGACAGTGAGTGCAAGCCAGGTTGCAGCGTTTGCCGAGATTAATTTGTAAAACTGTAATTTGCTTTTTAGTTAAAGCTGAGTGAATTTTGTTTTTGAAAGGGGTGACTGCTGTCTGAATCATTTGCTCACCTTTTGGTCTGTGCTCGCAACGAATGTAGAGGCGTTCCGGCGGAACGCCTCTCATAATTTAGCACTAATTTTTTGGATGCGACAGATCCAAATTTTAAATGGTCGCTACAAAGTTAATTGAAACTCAGATTTTGCACCCTTATTAAAAACAGGCAAGATGCCTGTTCCACAGGAGAGGAATTTTATTGTGGAACAGGCATCTTGCCTGTTCATAAAAGGCTTATTGACAATACTGCAAGAGCTGAATTAAAACCGACAAGGCAAGAATTATAAGTTTGACACTAATTTTACTTGAGAGAGTCAACTAATGTTTCAACTCGTGCTTTAATTTCATCTCGAACGCGGTGAAAAGTTTCGATGGATTGTCCGTCGGGGTCGTCGAGTTGCCAATCTTGAAATACTTCTCGCAATACCCACGCTTCGGGTAAATTCACGCCGCAGCCGCACAGAGAAATTACGGCGTCGTAGTCTTCTGCATTGAATTCGTTTAATGGATTGGATGTTTGATCTGTGATGTCGATGCCGATTTCTGACATGACTTGAATTGCTGTCGGATGAACTCTGCTTGATTCTAATCCGGAACTGGTGACTCCAATCTTGCCGGCTCCGATGGTTTTAGCAAATCCTTCTGCCATTTGCGATCGGCAGGAGTTTCTTTTGCAAACAAACATTACTTTTTTCATGAGTGTTGTTAGTTGTAATATCGATTCCGGTTGCACCGGAATCATTGTTGACTGTTGACTGTTGACTGTTGACTGTTGACTGATGACTGTGAGTCAAAAAAATGAAAATTGCGCGAATTATTTGTTGGCAGCTTGATTCGACTTTACGCGCGACGATCAAGCGCGGATTTGATATCATTTCGGCGCAACCGGAATTGATATGATAGGATTTTATATCGAGCTACGGCAATATTTTGCGGGGCAGGTTTATTTAGATTGTTAGTAGGAATCAAAGATTGTTGGTGAAACCCGCCCCTACTTTTATTGCGGTTTATTTACCGGACACGATCTGATTTTTTGGTTGCGCCTGACACGGATATATACGGCGATACTGATCTGATTAGATGCTTTTGCCTTAATTAACTTCAAGGGCGCGATTTGCTAGGGCGATCGCCTGTTTAGCGGCTTGTTCCTTGCGTTCGCTGTAGCGATCGGTCAAATAGTCGGTTTGCTCCCGCAACAGCAAGGTAAACTTGTACAGTTCCTCCATCACGTCGATCGCGCGATCGCGATAAGGCGAATCCTTCATCGTCCCATCTTCATTAAACTCCTGATAAGCCTTAGCAACCGAAGACTGATTCGGAATCGTAAACATCCGCATCCAGCGGCCCAAAATTCTCAAAGTATTGACAGCATTAAAAGACTGGGAACCGCCGCTGACTTGCATCACCGCCAAAGTTCGGCCTTGAGTCGGTCTGACAGCCCCCATGCTTAAAGGAATCCAGTCAATTTGATTTTTCATAATGCCGGTAATATTGCCGTGCATTTCTGGACTAGACCACACTTGACCCTCCGACCAAAGGCTCAATTCCCGCAACTGTTGAACCTTCGGATGCGTATCGGGAACGCTGCCGTAAATCGGCAATTCTAGAGGATTAAAGAACCTAACCTCTGCGCCGAAATCCTCAATAATTCTCGCCGATTCTTCCGCCAACAAGCGGCTGTAAGAACGCTCTCTTAACGAGCCGTATAAAAACAAAATTCTCGGTTTGTGCGTAAAATTTGCCATGATGCTTTTAATTAAAATCCCTAAATCCGTTAGACAGTTCCCGATAAACTGCGACTGCTAATTGTGCTCCCCAGATAGGAGCAACCCAATAAACCCAATGGTGGTTCCAAATACCGCCAATTAAAGCCGGGCCGAGAGACCGTGCCGGATTCATGCTCGCTCCGGTAATCGGCCCCATAAATGCAGCTTCTAACCCAACAGTTAACCCAATTGCTATCCCGGCAAAGCCGATGTGAGCGCGTCTATCTAATCCCGAACCGAGGATAACAAACATTAAGATAAAGGTCAAAACAGTTTCTAAAATTAGAGACTGCAACCAGTTACCATTGAGAGGTATAGTTGCACCGAGATTTGCTACTTCACCTAAAGTAATTAGCAGCAGTTGAGAAGCTGCGATTGCACCCGCACACTGCCCTAAAACGTAAGGCAAAACTTTGTATTTTGGGAAAAAACCGCTCGCCCAAAACCCTAAAGTTACGGCCGGATTAAAGTGTGCACCGCTGATGTGTCCTAGGGCGTAAATCATCGCAGTTACTACTGCACCAAATACAAAACTGATACCTAAATGAGTTACGGAACCAGCGCTAGTTTTGTTAACCATCACCGCACCGGTGCCTGCAAAAACCAAAATAAATGTACCTAGAAATTCCGCGATCGCCTCTCGCCTGCAATCTGGCCGAGCACAACCTAACCTCTGAGCTGTTGCATCCATCGCTCTCAACTAATTGGTTCCATCCCATCATATCAATAAAAGTTGATATGTCAACCCTCAAACAAGCCAGATAAGTATTTGAGTGATTAAGAAAGGTTGATGGGTTAACCCGCGTCGGAACAGGGGCGCGCCGGCAGGATCTGGCTGAAGCGGCGGTATTCGGCGAGGTACTGTTCGAGGGCGACAAATTGGGTCAAATTGAGGCTGTAGTAAATCCAGCGACTTTCTTGGCGGCTGCGGACTAAAGCTGCATCCTTCAAGGCTTTCAGGTGAAAAGAGAGTTTAGACTGAGTGACGTTGAGTCGATCGCACAAATCGCACACGCACAACTCCTGTTCCCGCAGCAACTCCAAAATCTGAAGCCGCAAAGGATCGGAAAGAGCGTGAAAGCCAGCAGCAATCAATTTATCTGCAACAGGTGGCGCGATCGTATAATTTTTAACCATAAATTAATTCCCCTTAAATTTTTATTCAAAAACTCCCAGTGCGATTTCTTGTTTTTACCGTTAGATTTGATCGGGTTATCCTGTGATGACAATCCCAAATCAACTGCGAACTCTTTCACTTCGAGGACTAACGATTAATTCTCTTACCGATGCAACGCCCAGTAAGCGCAGCCGCTGATTGCAGCAGCAATTGGTAAGGTCAACATCCATGATAGTAGAATCTGATAGAAAACGCGCACATTAGCTTTTTTTGAAATCAATCCTACACCAAAGATTGAACCTACCGAAACATGGGTAGTAGAAACTGGAAGTCCATAGCGACTGGCAGCAATAACTAAAAATCCCGTCACTAAGTTTGCCACCAGCCCTTGACCGGTATTCATTGCTGTAAGCTTTTTGCTCATTGTTTCTGCAACTTTTCGAGCATTCAACAAACCGCCGATCGCCATTCCCAAACCTACTGCTAAACTTCCCCACTGAACTGATATTGATTGACCGACTAACATGAGCGAAACAATTTTCGGAGTATCGTTCAATCCTCGGGCAAAACTGACGATTACCGCACTCATAAAATGGCAAACATCCACTAACTTTTGGCTGGGAATTTGTAAGAAGTTTCCCTGGTACTTTTGCGTGCATTTTTCTAGAGAATCGACCGATCCATCAGCGGTGGTGATGCACTTCAGTATGTTAGTTGCATCGGGCTGGGGAATGGGAATAATCTGTTGAATTTGACCAGCGCAAATACACCATTCTTTCTGGATTCCTAAATAAACTCGCAGGTAGCGAGACAGCGCATAAATTAAAGCTGCTAATATAATCGCAATCATGGGACTCAGCAACAAAGGCATTAGAAAACTTTTCTGCAATGCTGTAAAATTAACTTGAGTATCAATTGCTACTAAACCTGCACCGACAAGAGCACCTGTAAGACCGTGAGTTGTGGAAATAGGGAATCCAGTTAAGGTAGCAAGAATAACGGTTAAACCCGCAGCAATCGCGACAGCCAAATGAAAATCTGAGGCATTGGCGATCTCGTCTGGAACTAGCCCTTTTCCCGAAAAGCTTTTTACCAGCGTTTCTGCTAAAAAAATAGAAAATACTGAACCTGCAAAAGTTGTAATCGTTGCCCAACCAATTGCTGTTTTATAGTTCGTCGTCTGACTCCCAAACAGTGTCGCTACGCCTTTAAAATTATCATTAGCACCATTGCAGTATGCTAAAAAAAACGTGGCGAGAAATAGCGCAATAAGTAACATTCTATTAGTCAGAATAAGTAGGATTTATTTGAAACAGTGTTTTGACCGGGGTTCCTACAGCACCGAATTTAATTGTAGAGACACAGTGGCCTCAAATAAAATAATGAAAATATTAAGATTTCTTTGGAAGGCGAGCGATCGCGTCTTATTTTCGCGCAACATGGGAGCGAGATTGAACGATACTATAATTAAGGCTCGGCGAGCGCGGACGGTACGCTCACCTCACCGATTCACTTAGAATTCTGTACCCGCGCCGGCACATCTGTCAGTCCCGCCTTCTGCATCAGCGAAATCACCCCTATAGATAGAATTCCCCCAATGATTGCCCCAACAACTACCAGGATGAGAAAGACTTTTTGCAGAGTTTTTTTAGTCGCTGGGTGGTACTGTCTCGGCAATTCTTGGCCTTGCTCGTCAACTTCTTGCTCGAGGGGGTCTAGCGGATTGGATGGATTTGAGTTAAAAGGATTGGGCGCTTGATTCATGGCTGGCTTTGGTTAAAGGAGCTCAACAACTATTTTAACTTGCGATTTGCCGTCGCAGCTTAAATAATAATAACTTCTGATTTCACTCAAGACTCTATAAATTTTATTAAGATACCGAGAATTTTACCAACATTATTAATAAAATATTCGCTGGTGTCAATCTCAATCACAATTCCTTCTAGTTTGAAAAATTTCCAAATACTTCCAGTGGTGATCACTCCATAAATTGTCTGAATGTCATTTTCTTGACGCTGGTTAAATATTTGTGCTGCGATCGTTTCTGCCATGCACTGTCCTAAGCCGGATTGGATGTTGTCATTTTTGGCTTCAACCAAGGCGATAACTGGGGATTCAATGACTAGCTGTTCCGGCGATCGGCTAATTAGAAAATCGCAATAACCGCTCAAACCCCTAGCAGCGTCTACATTGAATTCTCGACCGGAAAATAAACTCATCCGTTGCGGCAGCAGTTTTTTTATCTCAACTAATATTGGCGCAACAATTAGCTCGGAGCGAGCTTTCTCGGAATTAATTTCTAGTGCTAAAGGCAGATTGAATTGCAAAGTTTCTTGCAAAAAACTGCTTGGTTCTACTTCGGGAATGTCAGCAAACAAGCCCATCTTGCTCGAAAAGGCGATGCCGAAAGTTGCCTTAATTTGTTCTATGCTAAATTGACTGTAGGGCATTTAACTCCCTCTCTCAAAACAATAATTTTTTCAAACATCGCAGCCGGGGCGGGTTGCTCTGATTTTACTACTTAAATTACAGATTTTAGTGAACCCGCCTCAACAAATTTTTACACTTCTGCTTTTGACAGGCGATCGAGAGAAATTGTTGCCGCTTGAGATACTTGAGAATTGCTGTCTTTTTCTAAGTATTTTAAAGCCGAAACGCTCTTAACACTCGGCAAATTGCCCAAAGCTTCAGCCAGCCTCTGGCGGATCAGCCAATCTTCCGACTGAGCAAAATTGAGGATGCGATCGATCGCCCCAATTTCCTTAATTTCCCCCAAAGCCGAAATTGCCGCCTGCTGGATCACCACTTGCTCGCTGTCAAGAGCTTTTAGCAGCACGTCGCGAGCCCGGGGATCTTTGAGATTCCCCAGAGAAACAGCAGCACTGAAGCGCACCAGCCATTGAGTATCTTCGTAAAAAGCCCGCACCAAAGCCTCAAAAGCTCTGATATCTTCCAGATAGCCCAAAGCACCTGCTGCGTCAGCGCGAATGCCGTAATCAGGGTCTGTTTCTAGCAATTTGACTAGAATGGGATAGCACTCTGGTGTCGGTTTGACCCCAAGAGCAAACACAGCCATCGAGCGCACCTGCAAACTTTCGTCGTTCAACACCTTTTTAATCAAAGGCACCGCAATAGCTGCCGGCACGTTCCGCAAGTTGGCCAAAGCCACCATTCGATCGGCTGAATTTTCGCTTTCTAACTTGGCGGCAATTTGCTCTAAGCTTAAAGTTGTCATTATGGATAAATCTTGTAGTAAAACTTTACATTCGGGTTATTTTGATTATAGGGGGGTCTCAGGAGAAAAGCAGGCAGTAAAAACCGCCCTGCGTATTTGAGCAAGCGTGAGATTGCGAATGAGTGACACCATTAATCTAAAGCTGAGATTGCGTAGAAAAAATCAATGAGAAGTCTATTATTTAAATCCCAAGCACAGGCGAGGTGTTTGTGCCGTTCCCCAAGGCTTTGCCCGATAGTTAGCCGCCCTCTGACAACTTGCAATCAACTATGCCCTTTTACCACCCGCCCTTTTACTCCTCAGCCTTAGAACAAGCGATCGATCGCTACCCCCTCACTGCCGGACCAGAAACTTCCTTAGCAGTGGCGATCGCCCTGATGAGTCAATTGCAAAACAGTTGTCCCCTAGTCAAAATACCTTTATCCTCAGACCGGGGAGCCATGAACGAAGGGTCCGCGCCGGAAAAGGTGCGGGCCCACTGCGTGCTCGTCGTGAAGAACCAGCAGACCATTACCACAGGCAACTTCTCCAACAACCCCAGAGAAGGGCTGTTAATCGGCATATTAACTCCCGCCGACCTTGTGAGGCTGATAGCTTCTGGCAAAATAGACACTCAGCAAAAAGTAGCCCTGCACAAAATACCAATTTCCGAAGTGATGTCCCCGGTGCCGGTCTCCCTGACAGAATCCGATGATCAAGACGTGTTTACCGCTTTATCCTTATTTCGCCAGCACCGGATTCGCTATTTGCCGATCGTCAATCAATTGGGTCACTTGGTAGGAGTGCTGACGCGGGAAAGAATTCGCCAAGTATTGCAGCCTTCAAACATTCTCAAATTGCGGCGGGTAGCAGAATTAATGACTACGCCAATTACAGCGCCCCACACCGCCTCGCTGCAGAGCATAACCGAACTGATGTCAGAGCATCAAGTCAGTTGCGTAGTCATTACAAAAAACAAAGAATTAACAATGGAGAAGCCCAAAGATGACTATACCTCCATTTTTCACTATTCCTTCCACCAACCCCTGGGAATTCTTACCGAATACGACATCGTGCAGGCACAATTTCTCGAGCTAAAATTCGAGCAAACCCCAGCTCAAAAAGTCATGAGAACTCCCCTGCAATTTCTGCAACCTTCCGATTCCCTGTGGACGGCGCACAAAGAAATGCAGCAGCAACAAGTGCAGCGGTTGGTCGTGTGCGGGGGGCGCGGAGAAATGTTGGGAATTATTACTCAGACCAGCTTGCTCAGAGTCCTCGATCCCACCGAAATGTACCGAGTTGTCAAACAGTTGCAGCAGTCGGTTTATCAACTGCAAGCCGAAAAAGTGGAACTGCTGCAAAACCGCAACGCCAAACTGGAACAGCAGGTGCGGGAACGGACTGCAAAACTCCACGAACAATTGCAGCGCGATCGACTGTTAACTCAAATTTCCTTGCGGATTCACCAATCCTTAAACCTCGAAGAAATTCTCCACGCCAGCGTCGATGAAGTCCGGCAAGTTTTGCAAGCTGACCGAGTAGCAATCCTGCATTTAGAGTCGAGCAATTCCGGCATTGTAGTAGCCGAATCCGTTGCCGAGAAATGGCCTTCAATCTTGGGAGAAATCATGCCCGATAATATTTGGCAAGAATCTGCTTCGGCGATCGTCGAACAGGAAATTTATGCCGTCCCCGACATCGACCAAGCCAATTTGAGCGCCGAAAAATATGCGCGGTTCCAGCAAGCGCAAATCAAAGCTTATTTGATTGTACCAATTTTGCAAGACGGCAATTTGTGGGGGATGATGTGCGTCCATCAGTGTTCCCAATCCCGGCAGTGGCAGCCTTCGGAAGTGGATTTGCTGCTGCAACTGGCCACTCAAATCGCGATCGCCATTCAGCAAGCCCAACTCTATCAGCAAGTGCAAAATCTCAACACCGATCTCGAACGCCAAGTCCAAGAACGCACCGCCGAATTGCAGCAAAAAGTTCACGAACTCCAGCATTTAAACGTCCTCAAGGATGAATTTCTCAGCACAGTTTCTCACGAACTGCGGACGCCTTTAGCTAATATAAAAATGGCTATTCATATGCTGAGAATTTCTCCCACGCCAGACCGGCGCCAGATTTATCTAGAAATTTTAGAAACAGAATGTACTAGAGAAACAGATTTGATTAATGCTTTGCTAGATTTGCAGCGGCTCGAAGCCGCAACTTGCCCGATCGACCTCGAACCAGTAAACTTAGAAGTCTGGCTGCCTACTATTATCGACCCGTTTTACACCCGGGCCCACGACCGCCACCAGCATTTGCGAGTAGAGTGCGATCGCCACCTCCCCACGATTAGTTCCAACCGCGCTAGTTTGGGACGAATTTTAGCAGAACTCCTCAACAATGCCTGCAAATATACTGCCAATGACGGCGAAATTTATCTGAAAGTTGAGTGCAAAAAGGGAGACTGGGAACAAGGAGGACGAAGGAAAAATTCGCGACAAGCAAGTGCTCAGGCTTCAGAAATCCAATTTACACTCAGCAATGAATCGTGCATTTCCCTAGAGGAATTGCCTCGAATTTTTGAGAAATTTTATCGAGTTCCCAACGCCGATCCTTGGAAACAAGGAGGTACAGGTTTGGGTTTAGCCTTGGTTCAAAAACTTGTCGAACAGTTGCAGGGAAAAATTGAGGTTGAAAGCAGCAATGGCTGGACTAATTTTACCGTCACATTTCCTATCAAGCCGGATGGAAATTAGTCTGCCATCAGTCGATTTTAGATTTGAGATTTTAGACAGGCGCGTAAAACGTTCGGTTTGCGCTCGCCGTCGAACGATTTTAGATTTTAGATTTACTTCACAGATGAATCTGGGAGGTGGAACAAGAGTCTAAAATTTTGGGGATTCCACGACTCCTGTCAGGGGCTTATATCCATTGTGGGGTGGGGTCATCTTTTTTTGATCTCACTCTTTTTTCGGAGCTAGTTTGGGGATGCCAGACGGTGCTGGTGAAAAATTCAAATATTCATTTTTCTCTTCAACAACTGATGACTTAGATGCTAGATACCTCCTGCGTTTGGTGGCATGATTCGCAACTGTGCCCAAGCAGGGTATGCCAAAATTTTCTAATTGACTGAAAACTTTTTGGACTACAGAAAAACTGACCTGGCGAAGTGCTACAACCAGCAGTATGCCATCTGTGCGCGCCGCTAAAAAATTCGCATCTTTACTGTCAACGAGCGGCGGCGTATCGTAGATAACTAAGTCAAATGTTGCCTGAAGTTCTTCCATTAAATACTGCATCTGAGAGGAGGCAAGGCGTCTGGCAGTACCGGGAATAGGAAGACCTGCAGTTAATACAAAAAGATTATCTGCTAGATGCGATCGCTGGATAATTTCATTGGGTGCGTTTTGATTGTCTAGCAAATTGCTCAATCCCTTGACATTAGGCAGTTCCAACAGCAAGTGCAGGCTGGGCGAATGCAAATTCGCATCTACTAAAAGCACTCGCTGACCCGCCAGCGCTGCCACGTGAGCTAAGTTTAAAGCAACGGTAGATTTCCCTTCGCCAACTGTAGCCGAACCAACTGCCAAAGAGCTAATCGTTCGATTTGAAGAAAGAAAGCGGATATTAGTATAAAGAGAGTCAAAAGCTTCTATAAATTCCGAAGCATTTTTCTTATTACGCTCTTTTCCTTCAAGATAAGCATAGGCATTAGCAATAGAAGGCGGAAAATTTCTAGCATTTTTGTCAAGAGGAATTTCTCCCAACAAAGGCGCTTCAACCGCATCTTTAACGTCATCAGCACAGTAGAAAATATTGTGCAACTTTTCAATCAGGATAGCCGAGCCCAGACCCAAAACTAGCGCCCCAACAACTGCCATCACCAATTTGTTTTTATAGTTCGCTGCAATTGGAATCGGCTCGCCCTTACGATCTCGCGGTATCTGTGGTTCAGAAACCATTTCCCAAGGTACTTGGCTTTGAGCTGCTTGGACGCGCAGAGTTTCCCGCTGACTTAAAAGTTGATCGCGGGTGCGGGCGGCGATGTCTAATTGCTGTTGCAGTTCGTTGTAGCGGCGGGCTATAATGGGAAATTCTCTGGCTTGTCGGCTCAAATTGTTTTTAGTTTGGGCGAGTGCCTGACTGCGAGCTTCTAATACTTGAATTTGGTTGGCAGTATCAACCAATTGTTTAATCAAGCCTATGCGAATCGAATTTTGAAAATTCTGAACTTTAGAATTGGCTTCCCTGCCTACTAAATTTTGCCCCAAAATTCGCTGCGTTTGCTGGTTGAGCAAAGCTACTAAATTTGCCCGCTTGCGCTCTAAAGCTTCCACTATAGGGTTAGCAGATTTAAAACGAGCTGTTTCTACAGCAATCTGACCTTCTACTTCCTTAACCTTGGTCAGCAACTCTTTATATTGAGGTTCTTCGCTTAAAGCTGAAGCGGCAATTGCTTCATCTGGTGTAAAATCTAATTGTTTTTGCAAGTTAGCGTACAGCGTTTTCTGTTCTTGCAGCAGCCTTTGAGTTTCTAACTCTAAACTTTCTACGGTGCGAACTTGAGAGAGCAATTGCGTGCCTTGTTCTTTAGGATCGGTAATCTTTTGCTGCTGCTGTATCATCTGTAAATCCGACTTCAAGTCATTGACGCGCTTACTGAGTCCCGGAAGCTGGTCTTCAATAAATTTCACACCTTCACCAATGCGAGTCTTGCGTTCGTCAAGACTGTACTTTAAATATTTCTTTTTAGTTTCTTGTAAAACAGACTCAATTATTGCAGGCTCCTGTCCGATGAAGCGAACTTCCAAAATTTTAGTTACCGCCAAATCATTTTCTCCGACGCGCAAAACGAGTAATCCTTGTTTAATAAACTCCTTGGTAACTTTTGGATATCGTTTTTGGACTTGTATAGCAATAGCCGACAGCATCTGAGGACTCTGGAGAATTTCAAGTTGAGTTGGGTAGTCCAAACTAAAAAAATCTCGACTAGGCACTCCCCCCCCCTCGCCCTGATTGGCGAGGGCAGAGGGGTCAGCAATTCTGGCCTCCGTTGTCACGGGTTCCACTAGTATCCGAAAATCGCCTTGATATGTTTTCTGGCCTGCGCTGATCTTATAAGCAACAGCAGCGCCTACTAGACCTATAACCCCAATAATGATTAGGGCTTTTCGCTGAAAAGTCCTGACCAACGGCTTTAGATTCAATGCTTTCTGAGGCTGCGCGCTTAACTCTTCTCCCTCGTCAACGGAAAATTGCTGCACCTGTCGGCTCTGGTTGCTAATGGGTACGATATGAGCATCCTGTTCTCTTTCCATGTTGACCTCTTTGAGATTTTGTTGGTAAAATCAGCTTTATTCTGCGAGCCCTCTGCTTGATACTGTGAGCATTGGCTTAAGGATATCACAGGAGATTCTTGGTTAGCCGAGCCGACTTCCTTCTAATAGTTCTCACTACTTTCACATAGTATACAAAAATCACTAAATCCCTATGGTGTGCCGACTGCAAAAGTTCTTTTACAACTGCTTGAGAGTTTTATCCGACTGCATTTCGGTCTGCTGCGTTGTGCTTGTATTTAGGGTTTCCGGGCGGCGAAGCAAACTTTTTCGGGTCTCGCTCAGCTTCGCGGCAGGGGGCGCAATAGCTTTACGAAACTTTTACAATTGACCGTAACACGTCAGCAGGCGCTTGGGCGGGTATTGCCTTGTCATCTATGCCATTTTTCTGTTCGCCTGCCGCGGCTGCTGCACCTGTTAACTTATCCGCTAACTGAGAGGCTAAAAAGTTTTCCTTTTCTCATGTAGATATAATTAGCAGAATTCAGCCGATTTTTGGAACGGCAACTACTCGAATCAATTTCCGATGAAAATCTCTTTCTTCTTTTAATTATAAACTTTTTGAGGAGCTGGATGACTGCTTAAGTCTATATAATTACTTATGACTCTTATTATATCACAAACTTCTCTCAAGAGTGAGCGACAGACATAAAATTTAATAATTTGTGTTCTCAAACTCGATCGACATCTCGAAAAACTCAAGCCTTCTGGCTCTTTCTACCGTTCGGGATGGTGCGGAGCAATGTTATGTTTTTTCGTATAAAAACTAGGTTTCTGGGTTCCTGGGCTATTACTAAAACTATCGCTTTTATAGCAGAAGCAAGAAGGAAGTTCGGCAACGGATTCGCTTTCTGAGGATTTAACGGACCTAACGGGTGGATGTTGAAGAAAGAAGCGAGAAGGAATAAAAGCAAGGATTTCAGCAATTAAAAACCTCCTCACCGTCGGGCGCGGTTTCTCGATTCGCCATCCGAGCAAGCTATAGCAATCCTTTCGGGAAACGCGCCACGGTTTTTTTTGTTTGAAGGAACCGATGAAAGAGGCAGATAACAAATCGGTAAAAGAAGAGAAGAGAAGAGAAGAGAGGAAAAGAGAAAGAGTTCGCCAGTAATGCGAGGATTGCTATAGATGCCGGGATTAGCTGTTTGTAGTTGTTACTTTCGGATTTTACCAATTACCCATTACTGCTTAAACCTTACTGATTCTCTGCTTTCTTTTCTCGAAGCTTTAACAAAATTTCTGCATGAATTTCGCGAGTAATCGGATAAAAATATGTGAGAATCATGCCAGCAATTAAAGCAATTGTCGGCAGCGGCCCGATCGCAACTCGAATCGCAAACATAGCAGAATCAGGCTGTACTGGCGCAGCCTGTCCCTGAATTGTGGCGAGAAATCCGGCTCTTTCTAATGCTTGTCCTACTAACCACAAGCCGAGCGCCAAACCAATTTTTTGCAACAACACCATAAACGAATAGAACACGCCTTCGCGTCTTTCTCCTGTTTGAAGCTCATCGAGTTCAATGACATCCGGTATCATCGACCAAGGTATTAGATAAGCAGTGGAAACTCCCACACCTGCCATGACTGCTAGCAGGTACATCTGGACTACTTGTCCTGGTTGCAGGAAAAATAGTCCGGCTTGTGCGATAATCCACAAACTCATGCCCATAAAATAAACTGCTTTTTTGCCATATCGCTCGCTGACTTTACTCCAAACAGATAACATGGCGAGTGCAGTGCCTTGAACTGCGATCGCAGTTTGGGTAAAAGTTGCTGACGGCAGTTTCATCCAGTCGATTACAAAGTAGGGCAAAATAGAAGCAGTTAATTGCACTCCCAGCCAAGAACAGAGATAAATTCCAATTACGTACAAAAAAGGGCGATTGTTAAATGCAATCCGCAACTGTTCTCCCATCGGCAAGGATGTTGAATTGTCTGCTACTGGATTTTCTGACAATTGAGAGAGTACGTGTTTGCGGGTTCCCCAAAAGCACCAGTACAAAGGCAATACTGAGATTACTGCACATAGTGCGCCTAAGATTAAGTATTTTTGGGTGTCATCTTTAACGATTGCAAAGATAATTTGCGCTAGAATTAGTGACAAAATGCTGCCGCCGATCGAGAAAGAAAACCGGAAACTATTAAGGCTAGTGCGTTCGTTGTAGTCTTGGGTTATTTCTGGGGTGAGGGCGGTGTAAGGCAGGTTGACGGCGGTGTAGGCCGTGTTAAACAAAATGGCGATCGCCACATAGTACCAAAATAGTATCGTTGGATCTTTGCTGGGAACAATCCACTGCAAAAAGAAGAAGATGCCGAAAGGAATTGCCCCGTAAACGATCCAAGGATATCGGCGCCCCCAGCGGTGAGATGTGCGATCGCTCAAAACCCCCACAATCGGGTCATTTATCGCGTCCCAAACCTTGCCGATCAGCAAAATGTTGCTAGCAGTACCCGCAGCCAAACCGGCGACGTTGGTAAAGAAATACAGCAGGAAAAATACCAAAACATTCGCAGTAATTGCGGGGCCGAGGTCGCCGGCACCGTAAGCTAATTTTGTTGAAAAACTGAGTTTTTTTGTTTCGGGGTTGTCGGCGGCTGGTTGAGGCCCGGAAGTGTTGGTCATAAACTTTGATTTCGGGATTTTTTGGCAGTCACAGTCTTTCCAGTAGGAGTATAACTCGCACTACGCTCTAATACTAAGTTTTTTGTGGGGTTCGGGACTAGCCTGAAGATTCGGTAATTGATAATTGGGTAATTGGTAATTGATAGGTTGGTGGGGGCGGGTTTACGAGATTATTTGTCTGAGGCAATTATTTTTAGTAAAACCCGTCCCTACTTAAGGAAACAGTTGCGAAATCTGAACTTCTATTTCGGGAAATGCCAGCATTGACAAAACATTATCTTCATTAAATACTGTTTCTTGTCGGTAGTTTGCCTCGCCCGGTTCGCGAAAAACATAAACTTGCCGCGTGTTAACATCCAGTATCCAATAATCGGTAATTCCCGCCTTAGCATAAGCCGGTGCTTTCCCCTTGCGGTCTGTTTCTAAAGTCGTGTCAGCTATTTCTACGAATAAAAAATATTGTCGGGCGCGGGATGAAAATCTTGGTACAGCCGAGGGTCGATTTGCACTACCGCAATATCCGGTTCTGGTTCTGAATTATAACTTAGAGCGATCGGGTCTTGAATGCGAATTAAAGCAAGTCCTGCCAGCCGACTTCTTAGATAGTCGGCTGCACAGAGATTAGATGCTGCGTGGGGAGGATTTTTTGCACTCATTGAAATAATTTGCCCGTCAATTAATTCGACTCGTTCATCGGGATTGAGAATGCCAGTTTCGGTCATGCGGCGGTATTCGTCTACAGTCCACAAGCGTAAATCTGTTACAGTCATGGCACAATTTCTTTTGGCGATATTATCTATTATCCTAAAGGCAGAAATCGGGTCTTTTATCAAAATACTGGATTAGAGACTTTAACACTGGTACAAAACCAGGTTTCTTTGGTATAGTCCCGGACTACTTTAAATCCAAAATCCCCAATCTAAAATCTAAAATCTAAAATTGCTATGTCAGCAATCTAGATTTTGCTGTAATTGCTCCCACACACCACAAAATAGCATTGACAATCTCCGAACGCTGGATGTCCTCTTCAGCTAAAAAACTCGCAAACTCTCGATCAATATTCAGGTTGTCTGCCAAAGCATAAAGCACTTGCTTGTACTCTGTGGGCATCGGTGTTAATGTGGCTGCAACTAAATTTAACAGCGCGTTCAAACAGTTAAGTATAGTCCCTGATTCGTCAATATCTTCTGCATCGAGCAAGTACAGCGTTTCTGCAATGTCACAAATAGCGTCTATTTGTGTGGGTGGCTTTCCCTGTTTTCTGACATCGATATTGCACAATTGGAGAGCGTTAATCGCTAGTTCTGGACGGGTAAAAAATACAAGTTGACCCCCGGCTACTAAAGGCGGCTCTTGTTCTCCATAGACAATTAGAGTATATAGATTTGGTATTTCGGTGTCGGGGTCGATGCGGAAACCGAACAGCCACAGCAATTTTTCTGTATTTAGGTTTGCTGTTTGCAGTGTTGTTGGGAAATTTTTTGGTTGTGACATGAATTTTTAATCCCTATAAAATTTACGCTCTTAAATCCGGTTTCTACGGAAAATCTGGGTTTTAGTGAGAAATCAATAAATAAACCGGGTTGAGCAAGGCAAGAATGCGTAACTTTTGTTTATAAATTTTGCTGGATTATGTCGCAGCACTCAGCGACGGTTGCTCTTTTTTCCATTGCTGCGACTAGGGCTTCGTAAGCTGATTTGTGGCTTTCGATCAGGTTTTTGGCTCGCAGCGAACCCCAGTTTTGTTTGAGTTGAATTTCGGAACTGGGACGGCGCAGTTGTGTTAAAATTGCGCTAATTTTTGTACGGTCTTCTGCTCCTCCTTGTGCGCTGCCGTAAACAAATTTTTCGGCGACTATTCCGGCCATCCATACGGTGCAGTATTGGTCTAAAAGTTGGGCGGAAAGAGTGCCGCTTTGGAGTTGAGATGCTAATTGTTCGTCTTCAAATCGGACGCCGCCTTGGGCTGTTTGGCCTTGTTTAAATGCTTCCCAAGCGTTGAGGGCGTAGCTGGTTACGGGAATTCCCAATAGGTGGGCAACTAGGAAGTGTCCGGCTTCGTGGTGAAGGATACGATCGCGCTTTTGTTTGGAAGTTCCCCCCAGCCAATCTAATAAAATTGTACCGCCTTGACCTTGCCACTGGAAACTGTCGAGGGTGGCTAGCCCCAACAAGCAAAAAGTGGCGATCGCAGGTACGGCTTCTGGCAAGTTGAATAGGGGCCCCAACAAGATTGAAAGGGTGATGGCAAAGATAGAAATAGCGATAATATTCAAAGAAGTGTCTTTCATAACTGGGAATTGCTAATGGGGAATTGGTAATGGGGAATTGGTAATGGGGAATTGGTTTTAGGGGTAAACTCAGGTACGATCGCGCGATCGGTTTGGCAGCGTCGGGCCGATCTCCGCGCCCGGGACTTCCGACAAAAACTCTATCTTCCAGTTTGACTGAAAATTGCCGCTGCGAAGCCATCGATATTAAAAAGATATTAAAATAAGTCAAAGTCAAATAAAAGTGTTAGTGGAATCCTTCATGTCAGTTTTGGCAGCGATCGCAGTTTTAGGTATCTTGATTGTCGTTCACGAACTCGGCCACTTCCTGGCGGCGAGACTTCAACACATCCACGTCAACCGCTTCTCTATCGGTTTCGGGCCCGTCCTCTGGAAGTACCAAGGCCCGGAAACTGAATACGCCCTCCGCGCCTTTCCCCTGGGAGGTTTCGTGGGTTTCCCGGACGACGATCCAGACAGTACAATTCCCCCAAATGACCCGAATTTGCTCAAAAATCGCCCCGTGCTCGATCGGGCGATCGTCATTAGTGCAGGGGTAGTTGCCAACTTGATTTTTGCTTACTTCCTGTTGGTGGTGCAATTGGGCACTGTCGGCGCTGCATCCATGAACTACCTACCGGGAGTTAAAGTCCCGGAAGTCGCCGCGGAAGTCAGTTCGGCCGCGAAACAAGCGGGAATTCGATCGGGCGACGTTGTTCTGTCTGTTGACGGCAAGCAATTGGGCGCAGACGCCCAAGCAATCAAATTATTGGTCGCAGCAATCCAAGATCATCCCAACCAACCCCTAGCGTTGGAAATTCAGCGCCAAGAACAAAAATTTGTGGTGACAGTAACTCCTGAAGAGTCGCCCGACGGCAAAGGTCGCATTGGCGTGCAGCTAACTTCTAACGGCACTGTGGTGCGGCAGAGGGCCGGATTTGTAGAGGCGTTTAGCAAGGCCGCCAAAGAATTTGAGCGGATTGTGGTGCTGACGGTTCAAGGTTTCGGGCAGTTACTTAGCAATTTCAGCCAGACTGCCGACAAGTTGTCCGGGCCTGTGGCGATTGTGGCGATTGGTGCAGGGATTGCCAAATCGGATGCTGCGAGTTTGTTTCAGTATGCGGTGTTAATTAGCGTCAATTTGGCTGTGATTAATATCTTGCCTTTACCTGCTTTGGACGGCGGTCAGCTAGCTTTTCTCTTGATAGAAGGACTGCGGGGCAAGCCTCTACCGAACCGCATTCAGGAAAATGTCATGCAGACTGGTTTGGTTTTGTTGCTGGGTTTGGGAATTTTCTTGATTATTCGCGATACTGCTAATTTGGCTGGCTTTGATTTGCGAAATTTCATGCAATAGTAAATGAAGGCAGAGGGAAGAAGGAAGAAGGAAGAAGGAAGAAGGAAGAAGGAAGAATTATGTCTAGTTTTCCGTTTTCCTATTTTCTTATTTTTTCATCTTCTTTTTTCCCTACGCCAGCGAGACAGAGCCTCTGGTTATGGGTTCCCCGGTCGTGCCTGGAAGTTAAAAACAAATAACAAATGACTAATGACTAATGACTAATGACTAATGACTAATGACTAAAAAGTTAATTTTGAAACAACGATCGCTCGAAATTCTGATTCGCCTCAAACGCCTCTATCCAGAAGCTCCTTGCACTCTCAACTACGAAACTCCCGTGCAGTTACTGGTGGCGACGATTCTCTCGGCTCAGTGTACGGACGATCGAGTAAATCTGGTAACGCCGGCTTTGTTTGAGCGTTTTCCCGATGCGGTTGCTTTGGGAAATGCTGATTTAGAAGATCTCGAAAGTCTGGTGCGATCGACTGGTTTCTATCGCAATAAGTCTAAAAACATTAAAGGTGCTTGTCAGGCGATCGTCAATAAATTTAACAATCAAGTCCCGCAGCGCATGGAACTGCTACTAGAATTGCCCGGAGTTGCCCGCAAAACGGCTAATGTCGTTCTCGGTCACGCTTTTGGTATTAATATGGGCGTGACCGTAGACACTCACGTCAAACGTTTGAGTCAGCGGTTGGGATTGACCGAACATACCGATCCTACAAGGATCGAGCGGGATTTGATGGTATTGTTGCCGCAGCCCGATTGGGAAAATTGGTCGATTCGGTTGGTTTATCACGGCAGGGCGGTTTGTAATGCCAGAAAGCCGGCTTGCAATATTTGCGAACTTGCAGATTTGTGCCCTTCTGCTAATAGTTAGGTTTTCCACCATTGTTAAGTACAGGCAAGATGCCTGTACCACAAAAAGCTTGAGTTATTGCAGATTTGTACCCTTTTGCTAATACTTAGGTGTTGCACCAATGGCAAGTACAGGCAAGATGTCTGTCCCACAAAAATGTTGAGATATTGTGGAACAGGCATCTTGCCTGTTGCTAAAAATGTTGAGATATTGTGGAACAGGCATCTTGCCTGCTGCTAAAAATCTTGTTGACAAAAGAAATAATTCAAATAAAAGTTATCCAAAAAGACAAAAATATAGTAAAATAGTAGATTGTGATTAATCTAAGGATATCAACAGATTATGGCTAAGAAGAGCATGGTCGAGCGCGAGAAAAAGCGCCAGAGACTCGTAGACAAGTACGCCGACAAGCGGGAAGACCTGAAAGACCAGTTTGACCAAGCTAACAATCAGATGGACAAAATGGCGATTCACCGCCAACTGCAACAGCTACCTCGCAGCAGTTCGCGGACTCGCTTGCGGAACCGCTGCTGGGCAACTGGACGCCCCAGAGGTGTCTATCGTGACTTCGGACTGTCTCGCAACGTGATGCGAGAAATGGCTCACGAAGGTCTTTTGCCCGGTGTTGTGAAGTCTAGCTGGTAGCAGGAAGAAAGAAGGAAGAAGGAAGAAGGAAGAAGGAAGAAGGAAGAAGGAAGAAAAAAACTCACAATTAATCGGCAGGATTATGTTTGGGGTTGATTTTTGTTTCAGACTTATGAGTTAAATTTTCCTCCTTCTTGCTTCACTGGCCGCAGCATTTATCAATGCCGAGACTTTCGAGTAACAAGTCGCTGACGGCGTTGGCGATCGCAAATTCGCCGTAGAAGCTTTTAGAAAAATCATAGGCCTGCATTTCGGTGACGATCGCAATTACGAGGCTGCCCACGTCATTTTCGCCTTCCATACGCTGGCGGACATAGATTTGGGCAGCCCTTTTAGCTATTTGCTGGTTGGCTGCTTCTGGGATAAACTCGGAGTCTAGCCATGCCAGCAGCGTTTGTTGGAGCCATTGGCCTTCTTGCTCAGGGTTTTTGGCGGGCGGTAAGGTAATAGGTTCGATGGTTTCAGACATGACTATTCCTAATTGCTAATGTTGACTTTGAAAGGTCAATTGACAAATGAGAACTGATAAATATATGCAATATGATATACCGACAATTATACAAGGATATGCGCAAGGCTACTTCTTGATGGCAAATGACGGGGAGGAGAGTTTGGGGTGGTATTCGAGCCGCCAGCGGGCGCTGATTCCTCTGGATGGAAGATTTACTTATCCGAAATCCCTGCGCCGCCAAATTAATCAAAATCGATTTTCGGTGGCTGTGAACCGCGATTTTGGGGCGGTGGTTGAGGGTTGTGCCGATCGCGAAACTACTTGGATTTCTAAGGAGCTCAAGAAGATTTACTGGGGTTTGTATGAGGCCGGTTGGGCTTACAGCTTCGAGACTTGGTGCGGGGACGAATTGGCGGGCGGTATTCTCGGATTGTCTATAGGCGGTGCGTTTATTGGGGAGTCGATGTTTTACCGAATTCCCGAGGGTTCTAAGGTGGCGATGGTGAAGTTGGTGGAGAGATTGCGCGATCGATCTTATCTAATGTTCGATGCTCAAATGAACAATCCGCACTTGGAAAGATTCGGAGCTTATACTGTTAAGGAAAAACTGTACAACACTCTTTTGCACGAAGCTTTAAAGCGCCGCTGCTCGCTATTTTAAATATGTTCTACGGGGGGAAACTGCCGATGATAGCGGGGACGATCGCACTTCTGAAATTGATTCTAATCGGATACAGGATTTTTTAGGTAAGTGAGGTACATAGCAAAGATAGAGGACACGGCAGTGCCGTTTCCCTACAGCGATCGATCGCTTGACGGCTGTACTTCATCAACGTGGAATCTGCTGTAACTATCCAATTCCGCATCAAAACACTCTCAAGAAGACGGAGGCAGAGCCGATATGCGTTACCACGCTGGAGCTTGCTAAAATCTAAAATCTAAAATCTAAAATCTAAAATCTAAAATCTAAAATCTAAAATCTAAAA
>JAUBOM010000058.1:0-7482 GCA_036700245.1 Microcoleus vaginatus BM001213989 | reverse complement strand
TCGATTGACGCGGGCCCCCATCTGCGGCTACGCTTTTAAGTGTAAGGTTGCTTTGCTTGTAGAGGAGGCAGCCCGCGTCGCCCAAAAATCTAGTTGCACTGCCCAAAGCTGCGCCAACAGCAATGGACAGCATAACCGCCAAACTGGTACTAGCAGTCTGGAGGCTAACGGAGTATCTTAACATTCTCTGTGGCCGCCCTGCTGTGTGTTGAAATGCGGGGCGGCTGGATTTTTGGGTTTTCCTAGAAAACCCAAAGTCAGGAGAACATAATATGTCACAGGAATTCGTGTCCGACGAAAACGAATTTGATTGCCCAAATTCCGAGCCCGCAGCGGTATCGGAACAGGATGTGCTGCTGGTAACGGTTGTGGGTTCGCCCCAGGGTGTCAGGGAAACGATTCTTACTTTGTACCGGCTGGGATTTGCACAAGTCGGCGATTGGAGCCCCCTACAGCGCGCGGCAAATCCGAAGCAGGTGATGAGTGTGCTGATTCGCCGGAAAGTGCGATCGACTGACAGTAAGCCGCCGACAAGGTAAGCTGCAGAATAATGCGCTTTTTCACTCTCCGGCAGGGGTTTAAACTGCTGCCGGAGTGGGGGAAAGTGCATTAAGTTGATATTTATTGATATTTAGGGGCGATCGTCTCGCGTCCTTACCCGTACCTAAACTTTTTAGCTTCGCTATAATATTTCAAATTAAAGCATTCAAATCGAGCAAAAAGCAATGGTAGATCCAGTCAGCGCGGGTTTGGGTTGGTTATTGGTGCAACCTATTTTGACGGAATTTGCAAAAGAGGCTTTAGACGACTACCTTAAAGATTTTTTTCAAGACTGCATTAAAGATGTTGAAGGACTTGCTAAAAAGCCCTTCGCTAAAAATGCTGTTCGCGATGCCCTGAAATCCTTTATTATATTGTTCGAGCAGGAATTAGAGCGATCGCATTTAGATAAAAAACAGATTCAGCAATATCTGGAACCTTTAAAACAATTTATTAAACAACCTCCAGTGCGGCAAGTTTTGGGAAGTGCGTTTCAAAGAAATTGTCGGGTTTTAGATACTGCTATCTTAGCTCAGTATTGGCAAACTTTGACCTTACAACATCCGGTACGACAGCATTTGCCCACGTTTACTCGGATCGTACCTTCTCATCTTCTTAAGGGGCAACAAACTGCCTCGCTTCCCGATGCGTTTAGTTGGGAACGAGTGGCAGAAAAATATCTGGCAAGTCTTAAATTAATTATACAGCAAAATGCGGAACTACGAGAAATTCTGAATGCTCAAAATTTAGACGGCATCTTGGGACGTTTGACAGATAGTAGTCCAATTCCGGCTGATTTTAACTTAGAAACTTATCAAGAAGGACTGCGAGAACAATATGAATATTTGGATTTAGGTAATTTAGATACTAGGTCGGGAGAATACGAACGACAACTGACTGTTAAAGAAATATTTATTCCCCAAAATGGGCGATCGTGTCAGGAATATTTGCCGAAAGATTATGAATTACCCAAGGAGATTCAAAAGCTATTGCGGGAACGGGGAGACATTGCCGCCGAAGTCCGTCCAGAAGATTTGGCCCGCTACCAAAAAGCTTACACTCAACAGCAAATTCGCTCTGTTTTAAACGTAATTGATGATGTCAATTACCCTTATCTAGTCATTCTCGGCGATCCGGGTTCGGGGAAATCTACGCTCTTAAAATACTTGGCGCTTCAGTGGGCAAAACAGTCTCCAAATCAGTTGTCATCTCAACCGATTCACTTACTGATTGAATTGCGAAAGTACAACCGCAGTAAAGATGAAAACGAGTGCATTGATTTCCTAGAATTTATGGAGCGCGGTACTAGGTGGATCGGGCATTTAAAGAAATCTATTTTGCACGAAAGGCTGCAAGCTGGCCGCGCTGTCGTCATGTTTGATGGGCTAGATGAAGTCTTTGAGGTGCAAAAACGCAATCGTATTGTTGACCAAATTCATAACTTCACTCAAACCTATCCAACGGTTAAAGTGATTGTCACTTCTCGCGTGATTGGCTACGAGCAGCGACCGCTAAAAAATGCCGAATTTCATCACTTCATGCTGCAAGATTTTGAACCGGAACAAATTCAAGATTTTATCAAGAAATGGCACGAATTGACGTTTCCAGACCCCTTGAAAAAAGCTGCAAGTTTAGAAAGATTGGATAAAGCCATTGGGGAATCGAGGGCGATTCAAGAGTTAGCTGGAAATCCGCTGTTGCTGACGATGATGGCAATTCTGAATCGCAATCAAGAGTTACCGCGCTTTCGGGCGAAACTCTATGGAGAAGCATCAAAACTACTGCTGCATAAATGGGATTTTAAGGAAAAAGAAGAGCTAAAAAATGACAAAATTGATCCTCGTTTAATAGATGAAGAAGTCAAACAAAGTATCTGCGGGCGAATTGCCTACAAAATGCAGTCGAGGGAGAAAGGATTAGCCGGAAATATTATTAGTAGCGATGATTTGCGGCAAACTATAGCAGAATCTTTGAGCGGGTTGATGGGAACTGAGGCAACTGCTTGTGCGAAGTTGATGGTAGAGCAACTGCGGGAGCGCAATTTTATTTTGTGCTTCTTGGGTGGATACAATGAGGATTATTTTGCTTTTGTCCATCGCACGTTTTTGGAATATTTTTGTGCTTGGGAGTTGGTGCGGCAATGTAAGAAACAAAAACCGCTTGAATTAGATGGTTTGATTCAAATTTTTCGGGAACACTGGCGAGATGAGTCTTGGCATGAAGTGTTGCGTTTAATGGCGGGAATGCTGGATGCTAATTTTACAGGTGAAATCCTGGAATACTTGATTGGTGAAAATGGAGAAGGAGAAAATTTTAGCAATCTCTTTTTGGCGGCGCAGTGTTTGGATGAAGTGAGGAATAGAAATACTATTGATGGAATTGCTAGTCAGTTGTGCGATCGAGTTAAAGAGTTAACTAAATACGGAAATATCACTGGTTCTAAACCTCTAGAATATTACCGACGAGTTTATCAAATTAACAGACCAGCAGTAGCAGCAGTAGCAGCCACTTGGAAAGATGACCCAGAAACCTTACCTTGGCTCAAACAACTGGCTCACTCAGACGATGATGGGGATGTGCGAATTGCAGCAGTAGAAGAATTAGCACGGGGGTGGAAAGATGACCCCGAATTATTTGAGTTATTGTGCGAGGTTGCTATCAATGACCCCTTCGATCATCGCGGCAAGAGCCGTTGGCGTAACCCGCGACAAACAGCTCTTGCAGCTCTGATTGAGTTATATCCCGATCGCCCTCAAACTTTAGAAATCCTCCGCGATCGCGCTCAGAGCGAGTCTGACGAAATTTTCCGCGAATTTGCCCAGAAAAAATTGGCAGAATTAGAACGCGAATGAGCGATATATTCGATCGCCGATCGCCATTTTTTCTAATTTCAGGAGTCGTTGCGTGGGGCGGGTTTATGAGATTATTTGTTTTAAACATAGATAGTTGGTAAAACCAGCCCATACAAAATTATCAATTACCAATGATAAATTGCGGGTTGTACAATATCTATGTAGGGGCGGATTTCACCAACAATAATTGCCTAAAACCCATAATCTGGTAAACCCGCCCCGACCCGATGAACTTCTCGGAGACAACCACAATGCAAGTCACAACCGAAGAAATTATTTATCCATGCAGCGACGGTCAACCGATGGCAGATAGCACAATTCAATACCAATTAATTGTCACAATCAAAGAAGGTTGCGAGTTGCTGTTGAAAGATGACCCAAACGTGTTTATAGCCGCCGATTTACTGTGGTATCCGGTTGAGGGTAGAACAGATATTTCTCAAGCGCCAGATGTAATGGTCGTATTTGGGAGGCCAAAGGGCGATCGGCGTTCTTACCTACAATTTCGTGAAGATAATATTCCTCCCCAAGTCGTGTTTGAAATTCGCTCTTTCAGCGACAGCCAACTAAAAATGAACAAGAAATTTTCATTTTACAATCGCTATGGAGTCGAGGAGTATTACCTTTATGACCCAGCACAAAATGAATTGACAGGTTGGCAAAAAATTGAAGGAATTTTAGAAGTAATTGAACCGATGGAGGGCTGGATAAGTCCAAGATTGGGAGTGCGGTTTGAGTTAGGATCGGAAGGGTTAGAAATTTATCGACCTGATGGACAAAAGTTTCTTTCCTATTCCGAATTAGATGAACAGCGAGAATTACAGCGACGGCGCGCAGAACAAGAATTTCAGCGCGCAGAACAAGAATTTCAGCGCGCAGAAGAAGCCTCGCAGCGGGCCGAACAAGAAGCTCAAAAAGCCGAACGTTTAGCTGCCAAACTGCGCGAATTGAACATCGATCCAGATAGCATCTAAGCTCGAACTAGGAGAAGAAACCCGGTTTGTCAAAGAAATCGGGTTTCTGGGGATTGCAGTTATTTACTTTTTTCAGGGCGAACGGGGATATTTGGTCGATCGCCCCCCAGCTAAAATTACATATACTACAATATATAATACAGAGATTAGAGCCAAAATCCTTGGAGCTCAGAAAAATCAGAATCGAAGCCCCTTGAATGTGTAAAAATACTGAAGCAAACATTACTAAAGCCTACACGGAGCAATTGTTGTGGATTCCAGATATAACCCCCAATCCATAGAAGAAAAATGGCAGCAGACATGGGCTGAGCAAAACTTAGACCAGATGCCAGAAGATACCCAAAAGCCTAAATTTTATGCCTTATCCATGTTCCCCTACCCCTCGGGAAACCTGCACATGGGGCACGTCCGCAACTACACAATCATCGATGTAATTGCCAGACTCAAGCGAATGCAAGGCTATCGCGTACTCAATCCCATGGGGTGGGACGCTTTTGGTTTGCCCGCAGAAAATGCCGCCATTGAGCGCGGAATTCCCCCGGCAAAATGGACCTATGAAAATATTGCCCAAATGAAAGGCTTATTTCGCAGCCTCGGCATTTCCTTTGATTGGACAAAAGAAGTTACAACTTGTTCTCCCGATTATTATCGGTGGACTCAATGGATTTTCTTGCAATTTTTAGAAGCAGGATTAGCTTATCAAAAAGAAGCCGCAGTTAATTGGGACCCCATCGACCAAACAGTCTTAGCAAACGAACAAGTAGATAACGAAGGACGTTCCTGGCGTTCCGGTGCCAAAGTTGAGCGCAAATTATTGCGGCAGTGGTTCCTCAAAATTACCGATTACGCCGAACAGTTATTAAACGACTTAGACAAATTGCCAGATTGGCCAGAAAGAGTCAAATTAATGCAAGCCAACTGGATCGGCAAATCAGTCGGCGCTTACTTAGAATTCCCGATTGTCGGAATGGATGATGAAAAAATCGCCGTTTTTACCACACGTCCCGATACAGTTTACGGCGTCAGTTACCTTGTTTTAGCGCCGGAACATCCACTAACTCAGCGCGTGACAACCGCAGACAGAAAAGCCGCCGTAGAAACCTTCATCAAAGAAGTCGCCGCCCAAAGCGAGATCGATCGCACAGCCGAAGACAAACCAAAGCGCGGCATCCCCACAGGCGGCAAAGCAATCAATCCTTTCAGCGGCGAAGAAATTCCCATTTGGATAGCCGATTATGTGCTGTACGAATACGGCACCGGCGCAGTCATGGGAGTACCCGCCCACGACACGCGAGATTTCAAATTTGCCAATCAATATCAACTGCCAATTAAAGTAGTAATTGTCGATGATGATGAGATGCCGCTGACGGAAGCTTACACCGAACCCGGAATTATGATTAATTCCCAAAGCTTCAACGGCATGGATTCAATTAAAGGCAAAGCAGCAATTATTAGAGCTGCCGAAGATGCAGGTTGTGGCAAAGCGCGAGTGCAATATCGCTTGAGAGATTGGCTAATTTCTAGACAGCGTTATTGGGGCGCTCCGATTCCCGTAATTCACTGTCCCACCTGCGGAACAGTCCCCGTACCCGCATCGGATTTGCCCGTATTGTTGCCGGAAAATGTGGAATTTACGGGCAAAGGTTCGCCCTTGGCAAAGATGGAAGAATGGGTAAACGTTCCTTGTCCGAGTTGCGGCACGGCGGCGAAGCGGGAAACAGACACGATGGATACTTTTATCGATTCATCGTGGTATTTCTTGCGCTATCCCGATGCTCAAAATCAAGAGCAAATCTTCGATACGGCGAAGACAAATGATTGGATGCCCGTAGACCAATATGTGGGCGGCATCGAACACGCAATCTTGCACTTACTGTATTCGCGGTTCTTTACCAAGGTTTTGCGCGATCGGGGTTTGATCGATTGTGACGAACCATTTAAACGCCTGTTAACTCAAGGCATGGTGCAAGCAATGGCCTATAAAAATCCTGTTACTGGCAAATACGTTCCCCCAGCAGATATAGACCCGGCAAATCCCAAAGATCCTCAAACTGGCGAAGCTTTGCAAGTCTTCTACGAGAAGATGTCCAAATCAAAATACAATGGTGTTGACCCCTTGGAAGTTATGGGCAAATATGGGGTAGATACGGCGCGGATGTTTATTTTATTCAAAGCGCCGCCAGAGAAGGATTTGGAGTGGGAGGACGCTGATGTGGAAGGGCAATTTCGCTTTTTAAATCGCGTTTGGCGCCTGGTGACAGAGTTTGCTGCACGAGTCCCGGCCTCCCCCGCTCAAGGGGGAGAGAAAGAGGTATTAAGTAAACCTGAGAAGGATTTGCGGCGGGCGATTCACACTGCAATTCAGGCAGTGAGCGAAGATTTGGAGGGCGATTATCAGTTCAATACTGCTGTTTCGGAAATGATGAAACTCAGCAATGCTTTGAATGATGCTAAATGTAAAGATTCGCCAATTTATACAGAAGGAATTAACACTTTGATTCGCTTGTTAGCGCCTTTTGCGCCGCATATTGCTGATGAATTGTGGCACAATACTGGTAACAGTGAATCGGTACACAGCCAAACGTGGCCTAGTGTGGATGCTTCTGCCTTAATTACCGATGAAATTACCCTGGTAATTCAAGTTATGGGCAAAACTCGCGGCACAATTCAAGTGCCTTCTGGTGCTGATAAAGCTGCTTTGGAAAAGTTTGCTCGCGAGTCGGAATTAGCCAAGCGTCACCTGGAAGGTAAGGAGATTAAAAAGGTAATTGTGGTGCCTGGAAAGTTGGTTAATTTCGTGGTAGCTTGAGTGTAAAAGTCGCTTCCTGTAGGCAACGTATCGTTTCTACACAAACACAACCTAATCCCCTTTAAACACTATCGGGCAACTATTATTTACTGTAAGAGTAGACAAGTTGCCCTTTTTTTACTAGCCTTAAGGGAATTTTAGGATTGTTTAGCGGCCCCTTTTTTTCTTTTTCCTTTTCTTTTACCTTTTCTTCCCATTCTTTAAATTTAGGTTCCAGCATTTCAGGTGTAAGTTTATAAATCTCCTTGAGAGTTATACCAAATCCGGTTATCATAGAATACTAACAAATCAACGATAGTTAAACCAA
>JAUBOM010000295.1:0-2936 GCA_036700245.1 Microcoleus vaginatus BM001213989 | reverse complement strand
TTCAAATCGTGAGGTTTGGGAATCCCCGTACCTTCAGGTCGGGGTGGATGTCAAAGGCTTATAGAGAACCCACACCGGATGTTGCCACAATCCGGCGTGACTCACCATATTCTGCATAGTGCAAACCTAAGAGCGTTTTACAGGCAAATAAAATGCTCCCACTATAAGGCAGTAATGTTATGCTCCTCGTTGAGACTTCCAAGGACCCCAAATGGCAAACGTGATGCCTGGGGTTTGGATATTAACGAACATAGTTTGACCATCCGGCGAGAAGCAGGCTCCGGCAAACTCCCGATCGTTGATAGCATTTTTTGCCAGACGATACAGTTCCCCGTTGGGAGTTACGCCCACCACGAACTGCTCATCATTGCCATCTTCGCAAATAATCAGATCGCCGTGAGGTGCTATAACAATGTTGTCAGGACCATCGAGTTCGTCAGCCGATTTAGCCTCAACAAAAAGTTCGATCGTATCTCGATCGGGAAGATACCGCCAAACCTGACCAAATCCGTTCGGTCTGCCATTAGCGTCAACAGAGCCACCGTTCGTACAACAGAAATAAACTTCACCATTGCCGTACCAGATGCCTTCCCCACGAGCAAACTGGGCAGCACCTTTAGCGAAACCTTCGACCCGTACCGTATCCGTAGCAGGGTCAGGATTGTCAATTGTCACCCATTCCACCGGTATCGGTTGGCCCTTGGGAAAGCCTGCAAAAGTCCTTGCCTGAGGCATATTCTGAATCTTCAGCGCTTGCAGAGTGCCCCCGGCGCTTAAATTTTTCCGTTGAGATGGCAGAAAGCGATAGAAAAGGCTATCTCTTTGGTCTTCAGTTTCGTAGACAATTCCGGTTGTGGGGTCGATCGCCACAGCTTCATGGTTAAACCGTCCCATCGCAACTAAAGGTACGGGATTCACAGGAACTGTTGCCTGAGCCGGAACTTCAAAGTTGTAGCCGTGAAGTTGAGATACATTTGTCGCATTGCCAGGTCTATTAGTCGCCGGAGTCGAGACATTTTCCTCGCAAGTAATCCAAGAACCCCAGGGAGTCGGACCGCCCGCACAATTTCGATAGGTGCCGCTAAGCGAAGCGTAGTGGTTAACGAGCTGACGATTGGGGCCCACCTGTAGTGTGGTTGTCCCCCCTTTGCAAAGAGGATCGTAAGGATTTGGCCCCACAACTTGTGTTGTAGAATTCGGACTCAGTTCGTGATTGCGAACCAGAATCACCGTGTTTTGGGGACCTGGGAAAGCCGCCATGCCATCGTGACCACCGGGCACAGGGGAACCGTCGCTCATGATCTCGCCAGTTCGTGAAAAAGCCTGATACTGAAACCCACGGGGTAAATCTAACAATCCATTCGGATCGGGTACGAGGGGCCCATACCCTCCTCCAAATACTGATTCACCATTCGCCTTTTTGGCATAAAGGGCTTGTAGAGGAGACATCATCAAAGTGCCAGCAGCACTCGCTCCTGCTAAGGTAAAAAACTTTCGTCGTGATAGTTGCATCAGTTTTTCGGGTGAATTAAACAAAGCCTACTAAACCTGCATCAAGACCGAGATAAGGTTGGTTTAACTTCTCATTAAGGTGGTCTCATAGCTGTTCAAAGTCAATCCCAGCGGCTCGTAATTGCGCGGCTAACCTGGCTGTTAGTTGCTCTGTTTGTTCAGCCCGGTAACGTTTTTGTTGAGTAGGGAATTGTAGGGTAGACCGCACCTTAATCGGCTTTATACCAAGACGTTTTTATACAATAAGATGTAGGTTTCTTCACTGTAAAATATTAGATAATTTACTAAAAATTATGATGCTTTAGTTGGTGTATTTATTTTTTATGACCAGTTTATACAATTTGTTTAACAGCTTCTATTTTTTTAATATCTACCTGGATAATAGAAGTCTCAAATTCTACACAACTCGGCTGACTTCGAGGATTTCTACAAAACTGGCACAGTGAGATAGGAGTTGGCAATTGGATGAAGTACACTCAAAACGAGGAGCTTCTTCTTTTCGGCATTCTGAGCCTGTACGTCATCCTAATGAGAACCGCTCTAAAGTGGTAATTCTCGTTTGCAAGCAGTGCCTGGGAATAGGGATTGTGACGCTTAGCCTCGCGTTGAGAGAATTATTGAAATTGGTAAGATTTTAACATCCGTTTGATTTTTCGCAACTGTCTTTCATATTTCCTGAAAGCCAGCCAGATGCGATTGGTAACAGCCTGTGCAGGTTTTAGGAAAAGTGTCAAGCGATTTTATTTCATCCAATCTGCACACAAGTAGTCGGGAAGAACGCTAAAGCCAAATCCCGATTCAAGGGCTTGTCTAATTGCTCTTAAACCGGGAATAATTAGTTTTGGTTGAAGGTCGATTATTCTGCCAAACACCACGCGCCAAAAGCGGGGGCGATCGGCAATTCTTCACTGCAAGCAATCCAAGGTTGAGTTAACGGCCATTGAGACAGTGGGTTTAAATCTGCTTGACTGATTCCTTCAGAAATCGGAACATCGCATTTGGCTGTCCGACTAGCCAGAAATTTTCCTCGAATAGCAATTCATATTCGATATCAGACAAGGTAATTTTTTGGGTAGCAATTAGAATGTCTAGCTTTCCGGCTTTGAGTTTTTGGGTTAACTCTGCTGTTAACAAAAATTGTACAGTGTAAAAAGTGCGATCGTCCTGTGGTAATTGACCCAGAAGTCGATCGGTAAAAAATCCTTGGGGCGTACCGATTCTGATGGTTTGTGGAGTTTAGGCGGTTGAGTTTTTGTGCGGAATTGATTCGAGTTTGTCGATCGCACCAGCAATTTGAGTATAAAGTCTTTGTCCCGCTTTCGTGGAAACCATCCGCCTCAGAGTCCTTTGAAACAAGGGATTTCCCAAAGTTGACCGAAAGCATCCAGGATACAAGCCCCCGGATTCATTCCTTCGCAGACTCA
>JAUBOM010000057.1:0-46502 GCA_036700245.1 Microcoleus vaginatus BM001213989 | reverse complement strand
TGAGTCTGCGAAGGAATGAATCCGGGGGCTTGTATCCTGGATGCTTTCGGTCATTAGTCAACACTTCGGACTGTTTTTGATTCCCAACCGTAGAATGACGGTTTAAGGCGCTCAGGATCGGGGAAACCCTTGCCGCAGCACAGGATATGGAAAAACCAAGAGTTTCCAACTAGAAACTCAAAACCCAAGCGTTTGCGATCGCATTCGATCCCTCAGAAACCGGATTTCTGACTAGATTGCTCGTTAATAAACCCAGGATGTTTGCGAAAAACCAAGTTTCTAGCCCACCCATGAGTAAACCCTGAAAATCGGCGAAGTGTTGTGATAATATAATGAGTAATTTGGAGTGTCAAAAAAAGACGATGGGAATCAACAAGCAGCAGCCTAAAATATCTATAAAACCTTCAGTGATTAAAGTTATAGCTCTGTTCTGTCTGTGCTGCTTGTTAACTGCAAGCTGCGGACAGGGGGCCAATCGCTCGGCTAATTCGATCGGCGACAATGGTAATAATCGCGTTACTATTGGCACAACTTTGAAATTGCGGACGATCGACCCTGCGGACGCTTACGAAATTCTATCAGGACAACTGCTGCAAAATTTGGGCGACACTCTCTACACCTACGAGTCGGGAACTACAGAGTTAATCCCCCATTTAGCGACAGCAATGCCAAAAGTTAGCGCAGACGGATTGACATATACAATCCCCTTGCGTCAAGGCGTTATTTTTCACGACGACACACCGTTTAACGCCGCAGCAATGGAATTTTCCTTGCAGCGGTTTATCCAAAATGGCGGCCGTCCCGCTTTCTTGTTGGGCGATGCCGTAGAATCGGTGAAAGCGACGGGCGAATACGAATTAACTTTTCAACTCAAAAAGCCTTTTGCTGCTTTCCCTTCCCTGTTGACATTTCGCGGTATTTGTGCAGTTTCTCCGAAAGCTTACGAGATTGGGGAGGGTAAATTTAAACCGGATACGTTTGTGGGAACTGGACGCTACAAGCTGGCGAAGTACGGCAGCGATTCTCTCAAGTTTGACGTGTTTGACAAGTATTGGGGGGAAAAACCAGTTAATCAAGGCATTGACCTTTTGCTGCTTTCTAGTTCGTCAAATTTGTTCAATACTTTTCGGACTCGTGCGATCGATGTGGCTTATTTGTCTCTCGATGCAGACCAAGTTCGCAGCTTGGACGAGGGAGCAAAAAAAGGGAAATGGCAGGAAATCGCGGGGGAAAGCAGTACGGTTAGTTACATGACGCTGAATATCAAGTCTCCACCCCTGGACAAGTTAGAAGTTAGACAGGCGATCGCAGCAGCGATGGATCGCCCCCTGATTAACGATCGCGTACTGCGGGGACAAGGACAACCGCTTTACAGTCTGATTCCCACAACATTCGACGTTCAAAAACCGATTTTTAAAGAACTGTACGGCGATGCCAACACTGCAAAGGCTAAGCAACTTTTAACGAAAGCGGGATACTCGGCCACAAATCCTTGTGTTCTGCAAATTTGGTATCCTTCCGCTTCCACAAAACGAGCTTTAGTGGCTAGTACGATCGAGGCGCTAGCTAAACTCAAAATGGACGGGATAATGCAGGTAGAAATTAACAGCGTTGAATCTCCGACTTTGTTTCAAAACATAGAAAAGGGAATTTATCCTGCGGTTTTAGTGGATTGGTACGCCGACTTTTTCGACGCCGACAATTACATTCAGCCGTTTTTGGATTGTGCGACGGGTTCGGCTGCCGGCGGCTGCTCTAAGGGTGCTAGTCAAGGTCAGGGTTCTTTTTATTATAACGATCGGGTAAATCAACTGATCGACAAGCAACGCAAAGAACCAAACCCTCAAACCCGCAAAGCCCTATTTGCCGAAATTCAAGACATACTGGGTCAAGATGTACCTTTCATTCCTCTTTGGCAGGATAAGGACTATACCTTTGCTCAAAACAGTATCACGGGCGTCCGTCTGGAACCGACGCAATCTTTTCCCTTTTGGTTCCTGAAAAAGCAATAATTCTTTACTAGAATTTTTAGGAATTGAAACGTATAATTATTGCATATTTTGTGCACAATAGGGTGATGATTGTCACAGTTTATTAAAGAGACTGCTCACCCTACCCTCTCAAAAAGTGTGGGATATTATTTAAAGAGAGATCTTGCTGAGGGTGGGTATATGAAACTTGGGATTTTAACAACAACAGGGCTGCTGATTGCGATCGGTTTTGCCTCGGGAGTCAAGGCAGAAAACGTATCACACGTCAAGCAACTCTTAGAAACTAAAAAATGTAGCAAATGTGACTTGACAGGAGCGCAACTTGCTGGTATGAATCTTAGCGGTGCAGATTTGAGCGGTGCGAATCTGAGCGGTGCAAATTTGAACGGTGCAAATTTGAACGAAGCCAAACTGAACGAAGCAAATCTGAAAAAAGCTAAATTGCACGGTGCGAGTTTAATTGCGGCTAAAATGCACGGGGCCAATTTGGAGGGTGCTGATTTGAGCCGGGCTAATCTGAGTCTGGCGGGTTTAGTGATTGCTAGTTTGAAAAATACCAACCTCACCAGCGCTAATTTAATCGGCGCTAATTTAGAAAGTGCCGATTTGGGGGGTGCCAACCTGAGAAATGCTCGCCAGTCTGTAGCAAATTTAGCTAATGTCAGCCTCAAAGGTGGCAGTTTGTCGGGAATAGACGTACAGGGAGTCAACTTGCGGGATGCAAATTTGACCAATGCAAATCTGAACGGTGCAAATTTGAACGGTTCGGACTTGACTGGTGCTAATTTAAAGAATGCCAATATGGCAAATGTAGATTTGAAAAACGCTTCTTTGCCGTAGGACGATCGCCAATTGCTATATCAAATTTGGGTGCTTAACCAACTTAATATAATAATGTAGGGGCAATTCTGAAATTGCCCCTACAGTTTTAATTGTAGGATTTATCTCGTTTCCGGTCGCTGCGTCGGTCTTTGTTCGCTGTATGAAGCTTTTCACTGGCTTGTGCGATTGCTTCATATTTATGATGTTGGCTCAATCTTCCTCGTGAGCATCCTGCGGGAAACGGATAATATCATCCTCGCCCAGGTATTCGCCATTTTGGATTTCAATCATCACCAAGGGAATAACGCCTGGGTTTTCCACGCGGTGAGCAGTATTCATGGGAACGTAGGTTGACTGTTTCTGCATGAGGATCGTTTCGTAGTCGTTGCAGATAACTTTAGCTGTACCGGAGACGACAACCCAGTGCTCGCTGCGGTGATAGTGCATTTGGGTGCTGATGTGGTGCCCCGGCTTGACTTCAATGCGATTGATCTTGTAGCGATCGCCCGAGTCTATGACTGTAACTTGGCCCCAGTAGCGGGTTTGCGTGCGCTCGTCAGTTTTTTCGATTGTGTCCACTGTTTCCACCATCCTGTTTATCTCGCTAACGGTGTCTGCCCAAATAGCTGTAATTAAAAGTATAGCAGGGACAGGGTAAGCGCGTAAGTGCGATCGGCTTCTGCAACCTTCGCTAACGAGTTCATTCCTGAGTTTTATCCCCGAATCCAGCTTCATGAGATTAATCGCCATTCGCGAGCATCCACAAACTGAGACAAATGACCCACATTTGTTGTCGCAATCACCACTTCATTGCCTGCATTTACTTCCAATATTGCTTGAGCCGCCAGAATCACATCCCCGTCAAGTGCATGGGAGTCTGCCGTTGGCTTTCCTCTCTTTCGTGCATCCGCCCACAACTGAGCCGCTAGAAGCATTACCTCGGTAGTCAAAGGACGGTAGGGGATTTGCGATTTAAGTTGATCGAGTCGTCTAATACCTGCCGTTTTACCTTCACGAATTAATTCGCGCCTCACCTCATAGTCAGCAATTTCAGGAAGCATGACAATGTAACCTTTTACCGGCAAATCTTGCAGCCAGACTTTACCCTCTTGAGATAAAGGAGAGGCGGCTTTGGGATTTGTAACAATTCCTAAAGGCCCAGAATCTAACAAAACTATTCTGCTCATGGACTATATATGCACCGGGTTTTCTTCTAGTGCCTTGCGGAGAACTTCAGCGGTTTCTGTTTGTTCCTCTTCATCTCCCTCATCTACCCAAGACTGTAACAGCTTGCTCAGAGCTTCGTGCTGCTGTAAAGAATCGATAATTTCTGGTTTTTCGTTATCCTCATTTCCTTCCCTTCGCCCCGCTTCCCATAGTCTGCTATGTACTTGCCATGCTCTGCTCTCAGGTGTCTCGGCGGGTTCCGACAATCCTGGCTTAACTGTCACAGTTTCCAGAAATAACCTCATCATTTTAAGCAAATTAGGCCAATATTCTCTCGGAGTTTGCTGAATTACACTGAGAAACTCTACCATTTCATTACCAATGCGAATTTCTGGCGCTGAAGTTGGTGTCTCTGGATTTTTAGTGATTAAATCTCGTTCAGACATACTTTTTTTCTCCTCAATCGGATTTATAGGAATTGGCAGGTCGATATCCTGGATCGGAATTAGAGATTGGCGATCGAACTCGCCTCTACTTATATTTTAAACAAAAAACGGGGGATGATTCATGGAGATTCTGGGATTTGTTGTAACCGCAGATGTCAGCGGATTAACACAGATGAACGCAGATAAAATTCATCTGCGTACACCTGCGTTCATCTGCGTTTCAAAATAAGCAGTTCGCTGAGTTTCGATGAAATTACTTGCTCAACACACCATCGGGAATTCCCAAAAGATCCTCTATGCGAGGCATATCTTCCAAGGCAATCACTCGTCCTTCATTCTCAAATCCAGCAATTTGATCGAAATTCAAATAGCGATACAAATCGCTAGCAAAAGGATCGATTTTTTTTGACACAATGTCGTTGTATTCTTGGACTGTGGGAATTCGACCTAAGAGCGAACAAACTGCCGCTAATTCGGCCGAACCGAGATAAACTTGGGCGTCTTTGCCCATGCGGTTGTTAAAGTTGCGAGTAGAAGTTGAAAACACGGTTGTCGCATCTTTAACCCGCGCTTGATTGCCCATGCAAAGACTGCATCCTGGCATTTCTGTACGCGCTCCAGCGGCTCCAAAAATGCTGTAGTAACCTTCTTCTTTGAGTTGCTGTTCGTCCATGCGAGTTGGCGGACAAATCCACAGGCGAGTTTTAACTTCCCCTGCACCTTCTAACACCTTCGCTGTGGCGCGGTAGTGACCGATATTTGTCATGCAGGAACCGACAAATACTTCGTCAACCCGATCGCCCGCAACCTCACTCAACAACTTAACATTATCCGGGTCGTTGGGAGCAGCCACAATTGGCTCTTTAATCTCGTTCAGATCGATTTCGATGATTTCAACGTACTCCGCATCAGCATCCGCCTCCATCAGCACCGGATTAGCCAGCCATTCCTCCATCTTCGCCACCCGGCGCATCATCGTCCGCGCATCTTGGTAGCCCCGCGCCACCATGTTTTTCAGCAGTGCGACATTGGAACGAATGTACTCGGAAACAGTCTCCACACTCAATTTAATCGTGCATCCGGCGCAAGAACGCTCGGCCGACGCATCGGTCAATTCAAAAGCCTGCTCGACCTTCAAATCTGGCAAACCTTCAATCTCCATAATCCGCCCAGAAAAGACGTTCTTCTTATTCTGTTTCGAGACTGTCAGCAAGCCTTTTTGAATCGCCACATAGGGAATTGCATTCACAACATCCCGCAGGGTGACTCCGGGCTGCAATTCGCCTTTGAACCGCACTAAAACTGATTCGGGCATATCCAAAGGCATGACGCCCAAGGCGGCAGCAAATGCCACTAATCCAGAGCCCGCAGGAAAGGAAATTCCTAAAGGAAAACGAGTGTGAGAATCGCCGCCGGTTCCCACTGTATCTGGCAATAACATTCGGTTCAGCCAAGAGTGAATAATTCCGTCTCCGGGCCGCAAAGCTATGCCTGCGCGCTGTGCCATGAAATCGGGTAATTCATGGTGAGTTTTGACATCAACTGGTTTGGGATAAGCGGCGGTGTGGCAGAAACTTTGAATTACCAAATCGGCGCTAAATCCCAAACAAGCAAGTTCTTTCAGTTCGTCCCTAGTCATTGGCCCGGTGGTATCTTGGGAGCCGACTGTTGTCATGGCTGGTTCACAAGATGTACCGGGACGAACGCCGGACAAACCGCAAGCTTTCCCTACCATTTTTTGTGCTAAGGTAAAGCCTTTTCCGGTATCGACGGGAATAGTCGGGCGGGTAAAAATAGTGCTTGGTTCTAGCCCTAAAGCTTCGCGGGTTTTGTCGGTTAAAGTGCGTCCAATTAATAGAGGAATTCGACCGCCTGCGCGAACTTCGTCTAGAATTGTGTCGGGTTTGAGGGTGAAGGTGGAGATGATTTCTCCGGCTTCGTTGGTAATTTCGCCTTTGTAGGGATGGATGGTAATTACCATCCCTGTTTCCATTTTGGAGACATCGCATTCGATCGGCAAAGCGCCGGAATCTTCAGCGGTATTGAAGAAAATCGGGGCGATCGCACTTCCTAAAATATAACCGCCACTGCGCTTGTTCGGCACAAAGGGAATATCATTGCCAATGTGCCACAGCACGGAATTAATCGCCGATTTCCGCGAGGAACCGGTGCCGACAACATCACCAACATAGGCTACGGGATGGCCTTTTAGCTTCAAATCTGCGATCGTTTGCAAGGTTCCTGGCATCTTACTTTCCAGCATCGCCAAAGCGTGCAGGGGAATGTCGGGCCGCGTGGTAGCATGAGGTGCGGGCGACAAGTCGTCAGTATTTGTTTCTCCGGGAACTTTGAAGACTGTAACGGTAATGACTTCCGGCAGTTGGGGGCGGGTGGTGAACCACTCGGCATCCGCCCAAGAATCGACTACCTGTTTGGCGTAGGGATTGGTATCCGATAAAGTCAGAATGTCGTGGAAGGCGTCGAATACTAACAGCGTTTTGCTCAAGGCCCGGGCTGCAGTGGCGGGAATGGCGGTTTCAGCAGTAGGATTGAGCAAATCTATTAAAGATTGGACGTTGTAACCGCCCATCATTGTCCCCAGCAGGTAAACTGCCCATTTGGGAGCAATTAGAGGGCTGTGGATTTCGCCTTTAGCAATGCCGGTTAAAAAACCAGCTTTGACGTAAGCGGCGCTGTCTACTCCGGGCGGGACGCGATCGCGCAATAATTCTATTAAGGTTTCTTCTTCTCCAGCAGGCGGATTTTTCAGCAGTTCACACAGTTCCGACGTTTGCTGGGCGTTTAGCGGCAGCGGTGGAATTCCCAAAACGGCCCGTTCGGCCGCGGTACGGCGGTAAGATTCAAGCATTTCTCCTCTCTCTCCTCGAAGATTATTCGGTGGTTGTTTGCAGGTGACTTTACTTTTTAGATTAGGAGCTTCCGCTGCACATTGGGCAAAGTACCTCGCTATACATAAAAACTTAACGCAACTTTAAAAACAGTAGATTGTCATACCAAAGAGAGGTGTTCTATCCACCGGGAGTGCAGGATATCAAACTCCAGCCGAGCAGTTTAGGGGCGTTCAGTTGTATTGTTCTGGTTAAGATTAATGTGTTTTAGGCTACAGTCGATCGTCCTCTGCATCTTCCATCGTCGTTTTCCACAAGTTTAAAAAAGTTGTCCTGCTAATGGATCGATTAAAAAATGGAAAGTTTTATCCCTGAAAACTCTGAAGACAGTCAGGGCCAGGTCTCCAAGCCAGACTTATTATACAAAGACCTGCAAGGAACCACAGAATTACTGCTGACGATCGCCAACTCGATGCCGGTACCCGTGATCGTCAGCAGTCTGGCTGACGGCACAATTCTTTATAGCAACGATTTATGCCGTCAGGCTTTCGGGTTCACAGCATTCAAGTCGATCGACGGCCAAAAAGCCTCCATGCTCTACCACAACCCCGCAGACCGCGAGGAAATGCTGTTGCGACTCGCTGGCAACGGACACGTCCGCGAGACAGAAGTCCGCCTTAAAAAAGCTGACGGCAGGCTGTTTTGGGCAAGTGTATCGATGCGGTATTTGACATTGCTGTCAGGAAAAGCTGTTCTGTCGGTGTTCTGCGACATTACCGATCGCAAGCGAGCCGCCGCGCAAGAGCAGGAATTGCTCGCGTCAATCCACTTGCGGGCCCGCCAGCAAGCGGCCGTCGCTTACTTGGGGCAGCAGGCCCTGGCTGAAACAGATTTGTCCGCACTGATGGACAAAGCTGCGGTTTTAATTGCTCAAACGCTGGAGGTTGATTATTGTCAGTTGTTAGAACTGTTGCCCTCTGGCCATGCTTTTATGCTGCGAGCGGGGGTTGGCTGGCAGCCGGGCCTCGTCGGCAGCGCTACGGTTAGCGCTTCTGCCCGATCGCAAGCAGGTTACACATTGCTAGTGGGGGAACCGACGATCGTCGAAGATTTGCGCGTGGAAACGCGCTTTAGCGGGTTGCCGCTGCTGCACAACCACGGGGCTGTCAGCGGCGTCACTGTCATCATTCCCGGCAATCGGCGACTGGGGAGCAACTGGGGACAAGCAGAACCAGCGAACAGTTCCTCCTCGCCGGCCTGGGGCATTTTGGGGGTTCATACCAGCCAAAGGCGAGTTTTCAGTCAAGATGACGTTTATTTTGTAGAAGCGATCGCCAACGTATTAGCTGCGGCGATCGAGCGTATTTTATCGCAAGAGCGTTTGCAAATGATGGAACGGGCGATCGAAAGTTGCAGCAACGGCATTGCAATCACCGACGCGACCGTTGCAGATAATCCGATTATTTATGTCAATCCGAGTTTTGAGCGGATCACCGGTTATAGCAGAGACGAGTTAATTGGGAAGAATTGCCGATTTTTGCAGGGTAGCGACACGGACACCGCCGCAGCCAAACAATTGCGAACTGCGATTGAAGAAGGCAGAGAATCTCAAGTTATCCTGCGCAACTTTAGGAAAGACGGCACGCCTTTTTGGCACGAACTGTCGATCGCTCCGGTTTACAACTCGCGGCGACACTTAACCCACTTTATTGGAGTGCAAACAGACATTACCGACCGCCAGCGCTCTGAAGAAGAATTATTTTTAAATTCTCAAGCTTTAGCAGCTTTTAGCGCTAATCTCAAACACTTGCACCGGATTACAACTTATCATTATCAAAACTTTGAAGAACTGCTAGACGATTATCTAACAGCCGGCTGTTTGATGTTTGGACTTTCTATGGGCATCATGGCTGAAGTTGAGGGGGAAAATTTTATTGTGCGGGCAGCTAAAACAGATTTAGCATACTTCGTGCGAGGCTTAGAATTGAAGCTCAGCGATACTTTCTGCGCTGCGGTGATTCAACTTAAAAAAACAGTTGCGTATGCTCATATAGGAGCAAAAGAGGAGATGCGCGAACATCCAGCTTATCAACTATGTAAGTCGGAATCTTACATCGGAACGCCGATATTTATTAACAATAAAACTTACGGTACTTTGAGTTTTAGTTCGCGAGAAATCAAGAATAAAGATTTTGAGTACCAGGAAATAGAAATCATAGAATTGATGGCTCAAAGCATCGGTAAAATTCTGGGGAGCCACCAAATGGAAGTCGAACGCCAGCAAGTCGAAAAAGAGCGCTGCGATTTGATAGTATCTCTCCAAGAAAGTGAAGAACGCTATCGCCGTTTAGTAGAACTATCTCCAGAAGCGATCGCCGTTCACAGTCAAGGGAAAATCGCCTACATCAATGCTGCAGGCGCTAAACTCCTAGGTGCTAGCTCTCCCGAGGCGTTAATCGGCTTTCCGGTATTGCATTTCGTCCATCCAAACTATGTGGAAACAGCCAGAGAGCGCATTCGGCTAGTCGAGGAAGAAAATAAGCCGATCAACCTTGCCGAACAAAAACTGATGCGGCTCGACGGACAAATAATAGACGTTGAAGTTGCCGGCATCCCCGCTAATTATCAAGGCTTGACCGCCGCCCAGATTATTATCCGAGATGTCACCGAGCGCAAGCGAGTAGAACGGCAACTGCTGCACGGCGCTTTTCACGATGCGCTGACAGGTTTGCCCAACCGCGTTTTGTTCCTTGACAGGCTAGGACAAGCCATCCGCCGATCCAATCAGTCCCCCGATTACAAATTTGGTTTACTTTTCCTAGATTTAGACCGCTTCAAAGTAGTTAATGATTCTTTAGGGCACGTTTTAGGAGACAAACTGCTAGTCGCCCTCGCGGATCGGCTGCAAAGCTGCGTGCGGGCTTCTGATACCGTGGCCAGGCTGGGGGGAGACGAATTCACCATCCTGCTAGACCACATTCAGAGCCTCAGCGACGCCACTCTAGCAGCTAAAAAGATACAAAAAGAACTGACGAGACCGTTTAATATCGAAGGGCACGAAGTATTTACCACCGCTAGCATTGGCATTGTTTTCAGTCGAGGCGAAGCCACGGATACTGGCGAATCAAATCTGTACACTCACCCGGAAGAATTCCTACGCGATGCTGACATCGCTATGTACCGCGCTAAAGCTTTGGGCAAGGCCCGCCACGAGGTGTTTAATTTGGCGATGCACGACCAAACTATGTCGCTGTTGCAGTTAGAAACTGACCTGCGGTTGGCTATTTTGGGCAAGGAGGAATTAGGGGAGAGCAAGGATCAATGTTCCCACTTTATTGTCCACTACCAACCGATTGTTTCGATCGCCAACGGTGCGATCGAGGGTTTTGAGGCTTTGGTGCGCTGGCAGCACCCGGTTCGGGGTCTAGTTCCGCCGTCTACTTTTATCCCTGTAGCTGAAGAAACAGGTTTGATCGTGCCTCTGGGAGCCTGGGTGTTGCGGGAAGCTTGTCGGCAATTGCGCTTTTGGCAAGAAATGTTAACTGAGTCCGAGGGAAGAAGTCCGATGTCCGTCGGAATAAGCAAGAAGGAAGAAGGAAGAGGGAAAAGGGCAACCGGCCATCTACCGCATTTAACTGATCTAACGGATACAGGGAATGAGGAACAGGGAAGAAGGAACAGGAAAGAAAGAATCGGTAAAAAATTCCCAATTCCCAGTTCCCAATTCCCGCTTACCGATTTCCACTCCCCTGTTACTAATTCCCAATTACCGCTTACCAATACTTCGGCTACGCTCAGTACAAGTTCTCAGTTACAAATTCCCAATTTTCAATTACCAACTATTGATGCTTCGCAATTAACAATGAGCGTCAATCTTTCTCCTAAACAGTTAGGTATGCCGAATTTAATCGAGCAAATCGATGAAATTTTAGCAGAAACTGGGTGCGCTCCGAGCTGTTTAAAATTGGAGATTACTGAAAGCGCGCTCGTGGACAATGTGAAGAAAGCAAATATTGTGCTCGCCCAATTAAAGAATAGAAATATTCGATTGTCGATAGACGATTTCGGTACTGGTTATTCGTCTTTGAGTTACTTGCACCGCTTTCCACTGGATACGCTGAAGATCGATCGATCTTTTGTGAGTCGCTTGGGGGCTGTAGAAAACGGTGAGGGCGGGGGTCAGCCTTTGCAGATTGTGCGGGCGATCGTCACTTTGGCTCACAATTTGGGATTGAATGCGATCGCCGAAGGTGTGGAGACAGCCGAACAGTTAGCACAGCTTCGAGAACTAGACTGCGAATTAGCTCAGGGATATTTGTTTTCTAAACCTTTGGAAAGTTCCGCGGTGACAGAAATGCTGATAAATATCAGTAATATAGCAATTCTCCAGTGAGTCAGGTACAGATGGGTAATGGGTAATGGGTAATTGGTAATTGGTAAGAAAGTAAAGTATGGTGCCTCAGGTAGGGAGATTTTTGCTAGAAACTCACAATCCCAAAACTGACGCACCAGACAATAAATGGTGCATCAGAATGAGATTTTATATCGTTTCCGGCTGCATCACAATAATAAAATCGAGTCAACAGTTAACACTCAACCATTGAGTTTTTCCACCCCTCCTTCAACAGTCAACAGTCAACAGCCAACAGTCAACTATCACGGGCGGTGCAACCGGAATTGATATTAGGTGATAATTTAGAATTACAAAACTGACGCACGGTAACGCTTTCGCAATTCCCAATTCCCAATTCCCAATTCTCAATTAACAATTAACAATTAACAATTAGCTTTGAGTGGAATCTCGATCGCGAATTCTGCACCCTGTCCCGGCGAAGAAGTGCATTTCAGCGAGCCTTTATGCCTGTCTGTAACAATTTGATAGCTAATTGACAAGCCCATCCCAGTGCCTTTTCCCACAGGTTTAGTGGTGAAAAATGGGTCAAAAAGTCGATTGCAGACAGTCTCTGTCATTCCCAAGCCGTTGTCAGAAATCCGAATGAGCACCCGATCGGGAGCCAGCATCTCAGTTTTGATGGAAATGATACTAGGATTTCCCCGCAGTTGATCGGCCGAAAGCCGCGACCCTCTCTCTTCCAAAGCATCTAAAGCATTGCTCAAGATATTCATAAATACTTGATTTAACTGTCCGGCATAACATTCTACCAAAGGCAAATTGCCGTATTCTTTAATCACCTCAATTTCTGGATAATTGTGTTTGGCTTTGAGCCGATGCTGCAAAATCATCAGGGTGCTATCTATGCCTTCGTGAATGTTGACCGCTTTCATTTCTGCTTCGTCCATGCGGGAGAAGGTGCGCAGAGATGCCACGATTAGCTGAATTCTGTCTGCACCGACTTTCATCGAGGAAAGCAGTTTCGGCAAGTCATCCATCAGAAAGTCGAGTTCAATAGCTTCTAGTTCCTCTTGAATTTCCGGGGCTGGCTCCGGATAGTGGCTTTGGTAAAGTTCGAGCAGGTGTAGCAAGTCTTGAGTATAGTCGTTGGCGTGGGCCAGATTGCCGTAAATAAAGTTAACTGGGTTGTTGATTTCGTGGGCGACTCCTGCCACAAGTTGACCGAGAGATGACATTTTTTCGTTTTGAATTAACTGCGATTGAGCGCTGGTTAATTGCTGCAATGTTTGCTCTAATTCGAGAGCTTTATTGCGAGTTTGGGCGTAAAGATCGGCTTGGTTGAGGGCGATCGCCAATTGAACTGTAATCGCTTGCAACAATTCTACTTCGCTGTCGCTCCAAGCCCGCACAGAACGGCAGGAGCAGCAGCTAATTGCACTCATTACCCCGGAAAGTGCCTGCATGGGGATGATTAATACAGATTGGTAGCCCATCGATCGAACGCTTTGTTTCCAAACAGGATCTGCGACTGTTTCGACATCATCCACCCGCAGCATTTCCATCTGCAAGAGTTTTTCTCCCAGAGTACCCAAGTCGGAAGCTTGATAGGTACCTGTTAAATCGGGAAGTTCCCGAAGGCGAGATTCTTTAATAATTTCCCAGAAAGGCTCCTCCCCGTCGCCGCGATACCAGGCAAAATTGCAACGATCGATCTGCATGAAAGCGCGAATTTCCTTAACTGCGACTGTAACGATGCTGTCAAAGTCGAGGGAATTGCGGATTTGAGCGGTGAGACTGTTGAGCAATTTTTCTCGATCGGCCTGCTGTCTGAGTCGGGCTTCCGATTGCCTCAAAGCAATTTCTCCCCGCTTGCGCTCAGTAATGTCTTCGGTAACTCCTAATAAATATTGGGGATTGCCTTCTCGATCGAGAATTGCGGTTTTCTTCGTATGCAATATGCGAGTAGCGCCTTCTCTGGTTTGAATCATTTCTTCGGGAATGTCTATAATTTGCCCGCTGGCGAGCGCTTCCCGGTCTTTGGCGGTGAAAAATTCGACTTGTTCTCTGGGGAAAAAGTCCAGGTCGTTTTTGCCTATAACTTCTGCTGCACTGAAACCGAGCAAGTGTTCGGCGGCCGGGTTCCACAGTACAAATCGCAAGTCTTCTGCTTCTTTGCCAAATACTGCGATGGGTATGGTGTTGAGTACGGATTTCATAAAATGTTGGGTCTGTTGCAGTTCTGCTTCTGTCTGTTTGCGGTCGCTAATATCTCGGACGTTGGCAATGACCCTGAGATTGCCGTTGAGATGAATTCTGGACAGGGCAATTTCTGCATCAAAAGTTGAACCGTCGTTGGGACGCCTCGCTTTCCATTCCACGCGACCTGTTTCGCCGGCTAATACTCTTTCCCAAAGTTCTTCCATTTGTTCAATAGGATTGTCGGCGCTTGAATAGTCGTTTTTAATGGATAATTTTGTTGCTTGTTCGGGGCTAACTCCGTACATTTCTAACATTCGATTATTGACATCGAGAATGTTGCCTTCTAAATCGTGAATGAAGATAGCATCGTAGACATTGTTAAATATGGTTCGCAGGTTTTGCTCGGAAACTTGCAGCGCTGCTTCTGCAAGTTTTCGATCGCCAATTTCTTGTTCTAACTGGGAGACTGCTTCGGACAGTTCGGCCGTGCGATCGCTCACTCTGTCTTCTAACTCGGCTGCAGCTTGCCGCAGCGATGCTTCGGCGGCTTTGCGATCGGTAATGTCGATCGCCGTTCCGAGCAGTTTTACCACCTTGCCGTTGACATCGGTTTCGGCTTTGCCCAGGGCGTTCACGTGCCGCAGCGTGCCGTCGGGACGGTAATGGCGGTAGTCAAAATCAAAGGGGATGCCTGCTGCGAGTCCCCGCTGTACTTGAGTCTGCCACACTTCCAAATCTTCTGGATGAATCAGAGCGACCTGTTCGGCTAGGTTGGGCGCCAAGGAGGTCGGTTCGAGCCCGAGGATGCGGAAAAGTTCTTCCGACAAAGTGACGGTTCCGGTGGCTGCGTCGATTTCCCAACTGCCAACGTGGGCGAGTCTCTGGGCTTCTTGTAGCTGCCGCTGGCTCTCGCGGATGGCGGTTTCGCCAACTTTGCGATCGGTAATGTCGAACAATACGCCGCAAAATATGATTTCGCCGTTCTCGCTGCGGGTGGGCATCGAGTCGCCCTGCCACCAGCGAATCTCACCGTCGGGCTTGACTAACCGCCCTTCGTAGTGCCACAGGCAGAGGTTTTCTACGGCTTCGCTGACGGAGGCGATGTAGCTCTCCAAGTCTTCGGGGTGGACACGGGAAATGAATGTATTAATGTCTCGCATCATTTCTGCTGCTGTGACGCCGCTGAGATCTTCGATGCGATCGCTCATGTAGTCAATGCGCCAAACTCCGTCACGGTTGCAAAACTGGAACAAAGCTCCGGGCATGGTGGCTGCGATCGTCCGGAACCTGGTTTCGCTGGCCGTGAGGGCGGCAAAAGTCTGGCGCAGTTCTGCCGTGCGTGCTTCTACTCTGCGCTCTAGTTCTGCGTTGGCGTGTTGTAAGGCTGCTTCTGCTCGTTTGCGATCGGTAATGTCGGTCGCTGTACCGGTGGTGCCGAGGACGTGTCCGGTTTCGTCGTACAGGGCGATCGCGTTGAACATCAAGTGTTTTATGCTGCCGTCTTTGGCGATGTGGGTGCATTCGTACTGGAAAAGTGATTCTCCGGCACACACGCGAGCGAAAACTTCTAAATCTTTTTGGCTTTGTTCTGGTGTCGAAAAGTCGGAGAAGGGCCGACCGATCATTTCTTCTGGTTGGTAACCGTAGATGTACTTAACTGCTGGGTTGACGAAGGTGTAGCGCCCGATCGCATCGACCGACCAAATCATGTCTTGGGAGGTTTCTACCAGGCTGCGGTATTTGGTTTCGCTGGCTTTGATGGCTTCTTCTGCTTGTTTGCGTTCCGTCATGTCGCGGGAGACGCCGACTGTCATTACAACTTGGCCGTCTTCGCTGCGGATGGGTGTTTTGACTGTGCTGAACAGCCGCACTTCTCCGTCGTGCCGCGTCACCGGTTCTGCGGAAATTTGCAGAGTTTGTCCGGTGTCAAATACGAAGGCGTCATCTCTGACGTACTGGAGAGTATTGTCGGGATTGGCGAAAGGTGCGTCTACGATGTCTTGAAGTTCTTCTTGAGTCATGCCGTAATATTCGCGAAATGCTTGATTTGCCCAGACGATTTTCGATTGGGGACCTTTGACTAATACCATATCGGCGATCGAATCGAGAATTTGCTGATATTTTTGTTCGCTGTCGCGGAGTTTTTGCTGCGCGGATTCGATTTCTGCTATTTGCCTCTGGGTTTGCAAATGCAGTTCGGCTTGGTAGATGGCAACTGCTAAATGGTCGCCTACTTGTCTGGCAAATTCGATTTCGTCTTCTTGCCAATGGCGGGGTTTGCCGCACTGATGAATGGACAGCAATCCCCACAGGTGTTGCCCTTGCAGCAGCGGTACGACTATGTTGGCTCGGATTTGAAATCGCTTGAGGATTTTGAGGTGACAAGGGTTCAATCGGGCTTTGTAGATGTCGCTGACTGCTTGAACGTAACCTTCGGTGTAGTTAGCTGCCAATTGTTCGCCGAACCAGTAGTCGAGGACTCTTGCTCCCAAACATGGGCTGTATAGGGAAAGTACGTCTTCGGAAACTACTTCGCCCTCGTTCCATTCGGATTCGGGAAGAAAGCGGTATATGGCGACTCGATCGGCATTTAGGAGTTGCCGGAGTTCCGTGGCTGTAATTTTGAATATTGTTTCTAAGTCTAGGGATTGGCGAATTTTGCCAATCACGCCCATCAGCGCTTGCAGTTTTTTGAACCAGGTTTGAGACTGCGTTTCTTTTTCTAGGTTAGCTAGCTTCTGGCGCAGGTTGGTTAGTTCTTGATACAGGTATTGATTAGACATAATGCTCTTTCTTTCGTTATTTTGCGGTTTAGTATCGAGGTTGATGGCATCTCAATAGCGCTCTGCAAGTTGAGCCTGCTAAATCACAAGGGCCAAGGACAAATTCTCCTGCTTCTGCTAGCACTTACCACCTACTCACGCTACAGTTCCCTAGTTTTTATGAATTGGGAGGCGGAGCGAGCATCTTAATTCGGTATACTTACTGGGAAAGCGGGCGCTGATTTCCTACGCCATAAACTGTCACTTATTGAGAATTATACTAACCAAACTTAAGCATCAACCCGGTTTGTTAACGTAATTAAGTCAGGGAAGCTGCGGAAGTGGAAACTAGAAACCCGGTTTCAGGGCGCGAATACGCGGAGCGTCCTGACTAATTTTGACATTTTTTCCGACCGCCTGCGGTTGCAATTGTCACCCTTTTATTATTACCGCAAACTTGATGATAGTTTCTTCGCTGTAGCGATCGAATATCCGGTTGGAAACGCCACCATTAATTCTTTTTTTATTAACCCGAGAGTCTTTTCTATAGTTTACAGTAAGTAATTCTTGATTTCTCTGCCCTACCTTCTATTTTATACAGTCTTGGCATTAATCTGATTTTTTAGATCGTTTTCCTTGCCTTCTAATTGCTTTATGCTAGGTTTTTTATTTGTTAAACTTATTAACATCAACGGAAGCAGAGGTGATACCAGTTTAAAAAAAGAATGCAATTGTAGCCCCGTACTCCAAACCCATAAACAATCACTCAGTCCCAATCTCAAATCTCAAATCTCAAATCTCAAATGGTATGAGTTTTAGGTTAAAGAGTTAAAGTAGTTGCAGGCTACGGTTAAATTGGCTCAACTCAAGGGGGATTCCTTACCCTTCCCGAAGGCAGGCGTGTTCGGCATACCTTCGCTTCACGAATACTTTTCGCCCGATTTTTGCATTTCCTGAGAAAGTGTAAGAATGTTTACATAATACTAACGCTCAGCGTATCATATTTTTGAATAAAATCAAGGTATTTCAAGCTGGATTAATAGAAAGGGCAATCACCTGCCTTAAAGTTTGGGAAAAGTAATAATAAATTCCGTATAAGCTGGTTTTTCGCATTCTACCTTTAAAGTGCAACTGTGCAGTCCTGCAATCCTATCGCCAGTCAGAGACAACTCCAAACCTGTTGCTTCTTGAGTCGGTTTAGAAGTAAAGAAAGGATGGAAGATGGTTTCGGGAATTTATAGAGGAATTCTGATGCTGTTCTCGCGGGGAATTTCAACTGTTTTTACCAAATTATGCGTTTTTACCCTAATTTTGGAAGTCAAACTTTCAGTTTGTGGCTCAATTCCTTGCTGCCAATTTTTCTGCTTTTGAAAGACAGCATAATCCGCACTATCAAGGACATTTATAAAAGCGCGGGTGCTCTCAGAGAATGCTACTTCGGAAAGAGCGATCGTACTTTCATACATCGCACTTTCATACTCAGTATAAATCGTCACATTGAAGCGGCGGTCGAGCGATCGCCTGCTGCGGGCTAAATGCACGGCTTCTTCTAGCAAAGCGTTAATATCCGCCAACTGCCGCCGATCGGTGTCAGTCCGCGGGTACTGCATCATACTGCGAATAATATTTTCAGCTTTTTCGACCCGTTAATAGCTGCATTATTGTCTCGAATATCTATTAAAATATGCTTGATATAATTGAGAGTATCGGCATCTAAGTTTTAGAATTTTTCGTCAAATTATTCTAGTAGTTTTTCCCTCAATTCCACCGAGCTTTCAGCATAATTATTAACACAGTTAAGAGGATTGCGGATTTCGCGAGCGACTCCAGCAGTTAAAACTCCGAGAGATTCGTGATTGAAGTTTGGGCGGATTAGATATTCGTGTTTTAGTCGAGCAAGTGTTTTTACTGTCGGATATTTGGCTTCGATCGGTTTGAAAATTATTGAATTGTTTTGGTTTAACTTTTCTCCTTGATAGATGACAGTTTTGACGCTTTCGTGCAAAGTATCTGGGATGTGATATTCAGAGAAAATCGCCATTGATTGTGCCTATAAATTAAATTGGTTAGATATATAGCAATCCTTGCAGGAGGCGTAAATCTTTTACCCCACCCCAACCCTCCCCAAACCCGCGGGGAGGAAGTAAGAAATTCACAAATGATTTAGGATTGCTATAGATGCAAAATTGAGTAGGGTAGAGCGATTATAATAAAGTTGGTTTTTAGTAATACCATTTAACAAAATGCAACTGTAAACAAGCTCCCAACCGTTGTGGAATCAGTCATTCCCTATTCTTTAATCTAAAATCTAAAATGCTATAACGAGGAAGAGTTTTAATTAACCGAAACTCGGAAAACTTCAGCCCTGACTACAAACTGATAGCGGTTATTTTGCAGGAGAGAATGTATTTTATACTTATCAATTGGGAGCATAGTTTTTGGCAATTATTTCAACAAGTCAGGGCGAATAATATCGGGCAGTTTTTGGATTTTAGTCAACGGTTTATTGCTGGAATGCTTCGCGCGATCGGGAATATTAACTTTTTCCAAGTAGGAAGTAGAAGAGACTGCATTGACCGCCCAAAGGCAGAATAGAAGGCATTCGGGAGAAAGGTTTTTGACCGGGTTCTAAGGCTGCAACAAAGTATTTCCGTGAAAAAACCCCGTTCAGGAGTATCTGAAAAAAAACGGATACAAGCTTAACTAGAAGCTTTCAGTATCGCCCTCGCTTCCTCAATATTTTGGGCAACCAATTTGCTAGATTCCATAAAGGCTGCTCTTTCAGTATCGCTGAGTTCGAGTTCGACTACTTGTTCGACTCCCTGATATCCCAAGCGGCAGGGAACTCCTAAAAAGATATCTTGCACGCCGTATTCGCCGTGCAAATAAACGCAGCAAGGCAAGAGTCGCGACTGATTTAATAAAATAGATTCTACCATCAAACAGACAGAAGATGCGGGTGCAAAATAAGCACTACCAGTCTTCATCAATTCTACAATTTCTGCGCCGCCGTGGCGAGTTCGCTGTACGATTCGATCGATCGCCCCAGCATCCATAAGTTGACCGATAGGAATACCGTTGACAGTGGAATAGCGGGGTAAAGGAACCATTAAATCGCCGTGAGAACCGATGACTGTTGCACTGACTTCAGCAATTGAAACGCCCAATTCCATTGCAATAAAAGTTTGAAAGCGGGCGGAGTCGAGAATTCCCCCCATACCGATGACTCGGTGTTTTGGCAAATCAGCAGCTTCCCACGCTAAATAAGTCATGATATCTAGGGGATTTGTGACTGCGATTAAGATTGCTTCTGGAGAATGCTCGATCGCCTGTTTTGTGGCTTCGGTGACAATTCGAGCATTGATTTTAATTAAATCTTCGCGATTGATACCGGGTTTGCGCGGCACTCCGGCGGCAATTACTATGATATTTGAGTTAGCCGTATCTGTATAATCATTTGTACCGACAATTTGGCGATCGTGGCGTTCCACTCCCCTTGCTTCCATCAAATCCAAAGCAACGCCCTGCGGCCAACCCTCCACAATATCTAGCAATACTACATCTGCCAGATTTTTCTCGGCAATTCGCTGGGCTAAGGTGCTGCCGACTTTGCCTGCACCAATAATTGATACGCGGGTTGATGGAGAATTCATTCGATTTTAGATTTTAGATTTTAGATTTTAGATTTTAGCAATGAGCTTAATTGGGGGAAGGTGCGCGGCGCGCACCCTTCGCTACATTAAGAACAGTGATGTTTAGTTTTGGTGAGTTACTTAAAATCTTCGAGTTGGTCTACCCGCAGCCAAATATTGGGGGTGGGAACTTTGCCAAATTTGACGAAGGCATAGTCGCCGCGAACATCCATCACTTCGCCCTTTGTTTCAAATATATAGGAGGGAAAGCGCTGGTCGCTGGCTTGGGCTTCTAGACTGTTTTCCAATTTTTCGCGTACAGCGCGAACTGTACTGCCTTTTTTGATTGCCATAACTTGCTTTGTTTAGTTTATAAAACTATAGAAATTTTAAGGCCGATTTGTCTTTAACGGCACTTTTCCTTCTTCCCTGTCTCCTAAATAACTAAATTCCTCTTCCCTCGAACCTCAATATCCATCCGTTAAATGCGTTAAATCCCGTATGCTGCGACTTGCCGAACTTCACGCTTGGCTTCTTATTGCTGACACGCGGGGCAAAAATGAGTCGATCGCCCTGCTAATTTTATACGTTCGATGGTTGCGGAGCAAGTGCGGCAGGGTTGGCCGGCGCGATTGTACACCCAAGCGACGCCGCCGTAGTTGCCGTTGACACCTTGGACGTTGAGAAAATTGCTAAAAGTGGTGCCACCGGATTCGATCGCCTTCTGTAAAACTTGAATAATAGCTGTATGGATGCGCCCAATTTGCTCTGCGGTCAAATCCGCGCACAGAGTTGTGGGCATCACTCCCGACAAAAACAAAGTTTCGTCTGCGTAAATATTGCCCAAACCAGCTATCAGTGACTGGTCTAGCAAAGCTGTTTTAATGGGTCGCGCCCGCCGGTGCAGCTTGCGGGTCAAATATTCTGTTGTAAACTCGTCGGAAAACGGTTCTGGCCCCAAGAGTTTCAGACCGATGACTGTGCTGGAAACCTCGGTTTCTGCGGGCACGTACCACATTTGCCCGAAGGTGCGCTGGTCTACAAACCGCAATTCTTGGTTTCCCTCAAAGAATAGCCGCACTCGCGCGTGTTTTTGCAGGGGTTCGGATCGGTTCACCCACAGCAGTTGTCCCGTCATTCGCAGGTGAACGCCCAACCAGCCGGCTTTTGAAGGAAGGAGGAAGGAAGAAGGAAGAGGGGAAGAGTTTGGAGTTTGAGCCCTAAATTCTCCCCCTTTCCCTTTCTCTCTTTCTCCTTCTGGCAATTGAGATAGTTCTGCCAGGAGGTATTTGCCGCGCCTGTACCAGCGGGCGATCGACTTTCCTTTGAGTTGTGTCAAAAAATCGGTCGCAGAGATGGAGCGGGCGATCGTGCTGTTTAACAGCACGTCGCCGCCCAAGATTTCTCGATCGAGGGTTGCTTGATTCAAACCCCGGCAAATAGTTTCAACTTCTGGCAGTTCTGGCACAATTAGCGCTGTTCTGTTCCTTGACCTTGAGGCGAACCTTCGACCGTGCCGGTGATTTCGGCGCCCGGTTTGCTGTCCGTGGTAGTTTTCGGCTGCTGCGAGGGGGTACCCTGGCCTGTTTTCCGGGTTCTCTCGTCGAGCGTGGTTTGTTTGCCGCCGGAAGCTACTGGGGTCGTTGTTTTCGCTTTTGCTTTGGGTGCTGACACTTCCACTAATTCGCTTTGGGCGAAGTTGTTGGTGTTGACGCCTGCATAATTTACGCTGTTAAAGCGAACGATAACTGGGTATTTAATGCCGCTTTGGTCTACCGTAGCAACGGTGCCCACTTCTTGATACCAGTAGGATTCTTTGCGGAGAATCCGGACTGTAGAACCGCGTTGAACCATGAGCTTTTTTTCCTTTGCGATGAATAAACGGATCAAGCCATTTTTTTTACTCTAGTCGATCGCGCGGCGCATTTAAAGTCTGCAACGGATTTTTTACCTCCGGCGCCGTTTTTTGTCTGCTGTTTGTAAAGAAAAGTAAATACTTTGCTAGGGCGATCGCTGCCGTTGCAAAATAAATAAACTCACATTATCCGTCAAATAAAACCAGTGCGAGCGAGTTGAAAACAAACTTTACAAATAGTTGTGACTTGCTACAGTTAAATGTTCTGCGAAATTCTGATAAGTAATGACGGGACTTCACGCAACAGTAATACTCGCGATCAGTGCTGACGGTAAAATTGCAGATGCAGTACGATCGCCCGCGAGATTCGGTTCTGCCAAAGACAAAGCCCACCTCGAACAGCAAGTAGCAGCAAGTGACGCGGTTTTGTTCGGCAACGGCACTTTACAGGCTTATGGGACGACGATGAGAGTGATTTCGCCGGAATTGGTCAAACAGAGGGAACTGCAAGGGAAGCCCCCACAACCGGTGCAAATTGTATGTTCGCGATCGGCCCAATTTGACCCAAACTTGCGATTTTTCCAGCAACCGGTGCCTCGGTGGCTGCTGACGGGGCAAGACAGCAGGCACACGGCAATGCCGTCTCCCTACCCGATGACAAACAGTAAGTTCGATCGAATTATCTATGCGAAAACCGCAGGTGGAGAGATTGATTGGATTGATGCGTTTCAACAGCTAGCAAACTTCGATATCAAGCGCTTGGCGATTCTGGGCGGGGGAAAACTGGTAGCGTCTGTGCTGGCTGCAGGCTTGGTAGACGAACTTTGGCTGACGGTGTGCCCGTTAATTTTGGGCGGCGCTGATGCACCGACGCCTGTTGAGGGAAAGGGTTTTTTGGCGAATTTAGCCCCGAAATTGGAACTTTTGACGGTTAAACAGGTGGGACAAGAGGTATTTTTGCATTATCGGGTCGATCGATGAGGAGCGCATTTGTAACGGGTTCCCCGGCTCTGCCTGGGAACCCATGTAAGCGAGGCTCTGCCTCGCAAGCGCAAGGAAAATCGAGGCTCGAACTCTGCTGCGTTACCAGGAAGAGCCTGGTAAGAAGTGTCGAACAGGGGAAATTATATTAACTTAAATGAAGTTCGATCGCTCTACGCTCAATTCTCCCTATGCTGAAACAGCCAAAACCTGAATATTCTGTAGCCTGGATTAGCAAAATAGGCGAAATCCCGCAAGCGTCGTGGGATGCCTTGGCGATGCCACTAAAAACTCCATTTCTGGAATGGGATTGGCTTAACAATCTCGAAGTCTCGGGCAGTGCGACAGGTAAAACCGGTTGGCTGCCGCATCACTTGACTGTGTGGCGAGACAAACAGTTGATTGCTGGCGCGCCACTTTATGTCAAAAGCCACAGCTACGGCGAATTTGTGTTCGACAATCAGTGGGCCGATTTAGCTCAACGTTTGGGCGTTAAATATTATCCGAAATTGATGGGAATGACGCCGTTTACTCCGGCTGAAGGCTATCGGTTTTTGATTGCCGACGGGGAAGATGAAGACGAGTTAACGGGAGTAATGGTAAGCGCGATCGACCATTTTTGCGATCGCCACAATATCTCCGGCTGCAATTTCCTTTATGTCGATCCCGAATGGCGCGAAAGAATGGAACGCCACGGTTTCAGCAGTTGGCTGCACCACAGCTATATTTGGCAAAATCAAGGCTATCAAAATTTTGACAATTATTTAGGCGCATTTAATGCCAACCAGCGCCGCAATATCAAACGCGAACGCAAAGCAGTTGACCAAGCTGGTTTGTTGGTAAAAACGCTGACGGGCGATGAAATTCCCCAAGCCATGTTTGCTCAAATGTATGCTTTTTATGAGAATACTTGCGACAAATTTGGTTGGTGGGGAAGCAAGTATCTGACTAAGCGATTTTTTGAACAGTTGCACCACAATTATCGCGATCGAGTTTTATTTGTAGCCGCCTACGACAAGGAAGATGAGAGACAGCCGGTGGGTATGTCTTTTTGTTTGTATAAGGGCGATCGGCTGTACGGGCGTTATTGGGGAAGTTTGGAGGAAATCGACTGCTTGCACTTCGATGCTTGTTACTATACGCCGATCGAATGGGGGATCGATCGGGGCATCCAAAGCTTCGACCCCGGTGCCGGCGGGCGGCACAAAAAACGGCGCGGCTTTCCAGCTACGCCAAATTATAGTTTGCACCGATTTTATAACAACCGTCTGGCCCAAATTCTCAAGTCTTATATCGGTCAAATCAACGAAAGAGAACAGGAAGAAATTGATGCAGTCAACGAGGATTTACCTTTTACTAAGTTACCTCCGTTGTTACTCGGCGATTGAAATTCCTTAAGAGTCAAACTTTCGTCTCAGTTATATCCGATCGCACTCGCGATCGGGGAATTTCATCATCCAATCCGGTTGATTTTACCCGTAACCCGAAATCAAGACACGGCGCCGTGCCGTTTCCCTACAACTAGGGGGATGGTTACATCCAAGCGAGGGCGAGTCCTCGCCCCTGCTACGACGTTTTCGGTATCGATATTTTCGCGTAGGGAAACGGCACGGTGCGGTGTCCTCAATAGCCCTGTTGTCGATGGTTAATTCGGATATTGAAATCGCGTCTACAAAAACAAAGTCCCAGCAGAGGGGGATTAAGACATAAGTCAGATTAGGTATTAGTTATTAGTTATTGGTTATTGAGAGCAGCTAACTAATAACTAATAACTAATAACTAATGACTAATAACTAATGACTAATTCAAAATTACCTTGCCATCTTCCTGAATTTCCAACGATTTTGTATCAGTGGCCAAGTCAGTTGTCGCGCCGAAACTGACTTGCAACATTCCCGGCATCGCGGTTGCTTGGGGGCGAACCAGCAGCAATCCGCCGTCTGGGCGCTGGTAAGTGAGGGTGATTGGCACTTGGATGGTTTTGAGGACAATTTCCGATTGTTCGCCCAGAGTGCGCTGCGGGGTGACACCTACGATTTGATAATTGATGACAGCATTGGTGGTATTCACCAGTTTAATTACTATCATGCCTTCGGCAGGGGTAACTCGCGCACTGGGCAGTGGAAAGCGGGAAGGCGCGTCTGTGGTTGTTGAGGGCATCCCGCTGCCAGCCCCAGCGGGAGTCGGTTGGCTGACGGGCTCTTCATTTGCTGCGGGAGTGGCTGCGGGTTGGGCAACGGGTTTTCCTTGTTGGGGCGGGGGGCCGCCTGCCTGGGAAAGTGTTGCGAGACTAACGAGTAAACCTCCGCAGGTGGCTGCTAGCAAGCTGATTTTTTTGAACGGTAGATTGTGGCGAAACATAAATAACTCCTCACGAGTTCGATCGAGGTTTTCCAACAACGTTTATGTTAATCTATGGCGGAAATGAATTTTAATAGCTGGGTTTGGGCGCGAGGTAGGAAAAGTAAGGGTTTGAGGGGTAGATTTTTTTTAAACCGCAGAGGGCGCAGAGGGCGCAGAGGAGGGAAAGAGAGTCCGAGAGTCTGAGGGGAAGAGAGGATTTTTAAAGGTGAGATGCTTCTGATTTGTGGGCGGGGAGGGTGACGGTAACGGCGGTACCTCGATCGACTTGGCTGTCAATGCGGATTTGGCCGCGGTGATTTTCGACAATTGCTTTGGCGATGGCTAATCCTAAACCGGAACCAGCGGCGCTGCGGTGGGTGCGGGCCGGATCTGCGCGGTAGAATCGATCGAATAAATGCGGCAGGGCTTCTGCGGAAATCCCGATGCCGGTGTCTGTTACTTTTATTTGGAGGGCTGGATTTAACATCGGCGAATTTCTTTTGTTTTTAGCTGCAAGTTGCAATTCTACTTCAATTTCCCCCCCCGATGGCGTGTACTGCACGGCGTTGCTAACGAGATTGGTAAACAGTCGGGCTAGTTGATCCCAGTCTCCTAACAGTGTAAAGTTGTCCTCAGCGTTGGGCAGATCGACAATTTCCAAAGAAAGAGAGAGATTTTGGGTAGTGGCGATCGCCTGTTGTTCTTCAATTACCTCCATCAGCAAAGCATCGAGGGGAACATCAGTCCACTGCTGCTGGACGATGCCGCTATCTTGTCTGGCTAAAAACAGCAAATCGTCAACCAAGCGCCCCAAACGGCGGGTAAGGCGTTCGATAACTTGTAGCTGTTGATGCTGCTGCGGTTCGATATCCGGTTCCGCCAAAGCTACTTGGACGTTAGTTTGAATAGTGGCGATCGGATTTCTAAGTTCGTGAGAAGCATCAGCAGTAAACTGTTTGAGACGCCCGTAAGACTCCCGCACCGGTGCCATCGCCAATCCCGACAGCAGCCACCCAATAGCTGCAACGCAAATTAGAGTTAAACCCGCGCCCAAAATCAAATCGAGAATTAATTGGCGGATGGGTTTTGTCACTTCAAACCAAGGATGGCTGACTCGCAAATATCCCAGAACTTGGCGGCCGATTTGTACTCGCTGCGTTACTTGTCTGAGAGAATAGTTTTGAGCGGACTGCAACTTATTATTAATAATCCAAACTGTTTCGCCGGTGCGGTTAGCGTGAATGGGAATATTCAGCGGTTCCGATAAAGTAGACCACAGCAATTCGCCCGTAGGACTGAACCATTCTAAATCAATGTGGTCGTCTTCTACTGCATCAGTGCTATCTGGAAAACTGGCTTGAATATTAACTTGCAACTTATCTTTATCTTTGGTAGTAGGGAAAGTTAGCGGTTCGATAACGAGAGTTCGCTCTATTACTTCGACAACATGATTGAGGGTGTCATCAATGCGATCGATCAAAGTATGGCGGACGTAGAAATAGAAACCTGTGGCGAATACAAGTAACAATACAGCAGTAACGGCAGTGTACCAAATAGCGAGGCGCCGGCGGGTAGCTTGAAACATGGGAAATGGGGAATTTTTTTTTAAAACGAACCGCGAAGACGCGAAGGGCGCGAAAGAAGAAAACAGCGAGATAATCTTAAAGCGATTGTCAAGCAATAATCATTAACTAACTCTTAACCAACCATTTACAAATATAACGCTCTTCTCTTCTCTTCTCTTCCTTTGTGTCCTTCGCGCCTTCGCGGTTCGTTTTAAAAAGCCTTGTTCAGAAGTCCTGCAATAATTGCTACCACAATATTCCATTATTAATACTTCAGACAGATGTCTAGAGAGCAGTCACCATAGTATTGTTAGCGCGAAACTTTTTAGGTAAGAGCCTGTGAATAAATTTTTATTTCGAGCGGCGATCGGGCTATTAATGGCATTTTTTGGGGCAATCACCTATTTTACAAGCGACGTAGAAAATCCGGTAACAGGAGAGAGACAGCGGGTGCAGCTTTCTCCCCGCCAAGAGGTAGTTTTGGGAGTGCAGGCGCGAGATCAAATGGCCGGCAAGCACGGGGGGCTTTATCCCAGCCAGAGTCTTCAGCAGTATCTCGATCGAGTAGGAGCACGAGTTGTCAACGGTTCTGTGGCGAAACAAGCGGGTTATCCGTTTGAATTCCACCTGCTGCGAGACGCCGAAACAGTGAATGCTTTTGCTTTACCGGGGGGACAAGTTTTCATTACTGCGGGGCTGCTGCGGCGGCTGAATTCCGAGGCTCAGTTGGCTGCTGTACTCGGGCACGAGGCAGGTCACGTGGTGGCGCGCCACGGTGCGGAACACTTGGCAAAACAGCAGTTCGGGAGGTCTTTGGTAACGGCGGTTGGGGTGGCTACTAGCGACGAGCGCGGCGGCGGTCAGCAGGCAGCATTAATTGCTCAAGCTGTCAATCAAGTTGTCGGTTTGCGGTACGGTAGGTCTGATGAACTTGAGAGCGATCAGCTCGGTTTTCGGTTTATGACGGAGGCGGGTTACGATCCTAGAGGTATTGTTGAGGTGATGAAAATTCTCGGTGCTGCTAGGAAGGGCGAAGCGCCACCGGAGTTTTTGAGTTCTCACCCAAACCCTGAAAACCGAGTTCAAAAGTTGCAAGATTTAATCACGAAAAATTACCCTAACGGCGTTCCAGCTAATTTGGTGTCTGGACGCGATGAGTTTGCTAAGAATGTGTCGGGCGGTTAGCGAGAATTGCATCGGGCTTTACAGAAGTTATTACTAAAGGCGGATCTAAGTTCGGCTTTGAGTTGGCACGATCGACTTAATGAGCGATCGAGCAATTGGAAGGTTGAAAACCATGATTGAATCTTGGATGATTATCGGCGGCGTGACATTCTTAGTCGCCTTCGGCACTTTGTTTTTTAAACTGCGCGATATTAACTGGGCAGTCAAACTTAAAAGACCGGATTGGATGTTTTTTGAGCCTGCTATTCCGTTGATTTGGACGGTAATTTTTGCTTGCGGGGCCGGCAGCGCTTCTGTCGTTTGGGAACATGAGCCTGGGAGCCTTAAAACATGGCTGCTGATGGCTTTGTACTTGCTTTTAGAAGTGGTAACAGTTGCTTATATTCCCACTACTCTCAGAGCCAAAAGTCTCAAAGTAGGGACAATGTTGGGAGGGGCTGGCGAGATTTTGGGAGTTGTGCTGACCTTGGCTGTTTTGCCGATTTCTCAAACAGCAGCTTTGTTACTTTTGCCTTACGCGATTTGGGGTGCGATCGGCACTTATACTACTTGGGAAATGATTGATTTAAACCCAGAAGCTGCATAAAGCTCAGGTGAGCTTCCGCGCACCCTACATACTATAACGCTCTTCTCTTCTCTTCCTTCGTGTCCTTAGCGTCTTCGCGGTTCCTTAAAAAAAACATTGTTAAGAATAGCCAATCCCTGCTACCGGGTTAACCGACCGATAGAGTGAGGAAATCCGCTTAACAGTGTGCGGGTATTGGATGAGAAAATAGAGGAATAAAACTGGTTTAAATCAAAGGATGACAGTTATCAATGGCCATTAAAGACCAGCCCCAACCACCTCGTTTTCGGCAAATTAGCAATATTTTGTTATTGCTCTCAAGTCTGTTTCTGCTGGCGAATATCTTTTTACCGAATTTGTTCGGGCCGCAAATACCGCAAGTGCCTTACAGCTTGTTCGTCCATCAAGTACAAGAACAAGATGTGGCGCGAGCTTCGGTAGGCCAAAATGAAATTCGCTACCAACTCAAAGGCGAAGGCGACAAACCCGGTCAAGTGCTCACCACTACGCCGATTTTTGACCTGGAATTGCCTCAACTTTTACAAGAAAAAGGCGTTGAATTTGCGGCAACTCCGCCGGCTAAAAATGGCTGGATCGGCAGTGTTTTAAGCTGGGTGGTTCCGCCGCTGATTTTTGTGGCGATTTTTCAATTTTTCATGAACAGGCAGGGTGGTGGGCCTCAGGGCGCGCTCTCGATCGGCAAAAGCAAAGCTAAGGTCTATGTAGAAGGCGAATCGGCGAAAATTACTTTTGCTGATGTGGCTGGAGTAGAAGAGGCTAAAACTGAATTAGTCGAAGTTGTTGAATTCCTGAAAACTCCCGACAGATTTACGGCAATCGGTGCGAGAATTCCGAAAGGCGTGCTGTTAGTCGGGCCTCCGGGAACTGGCAAAACTCTGTTAGCAAAAGCAGTGGCGGGCGAAGCTGGCGTGCCGTTTTTTAGCATTTCGGGTTCGGAGTTTGTGGAACTGTTTGTAGGTGTCGGTTCTGCAAGAGTTAGAGATTTATTCGAGCAGGCTAAGAAACAGGCTCCTTGTATTATTTTCATTGATGAATTGGACGCTATCGGCAAATCCCGCAGCAGTAACGGTATGTACGGCGGGAATGACGAACGCGAACAAACTCTCAATCAACTGTTAACTGAAATGGACGGTTTTGCTGCGGGCAATACTACTGTAATTGTGCTGGCTGCAACTAACCGCCCGGAAAGTTTGGATGCTGCTTTGTTGCGTCCTGGTCGCTTCGATCGCCAAGTTTTAGTCGATCGCCCGGATTTATCTGGCCGCGAAGCAATTTTGAACATTCACGCTCAAAAAGTGAAGTTGGGCCCGGATATTAATTTGAAGGCGATCGCCACTCGCACCCCCGGTTTTTCCGGCGCAGATTTGGCAAATTTGGTCAATGAATCTGCTTTGTTGGCAGCCCGCAACAAGCGCCTAACTGTAGCACAGGAAGACTTTGCAGAGGCGATCGAACGGATTGTAGCGGGCTTGGAAAAGAAAAGCCGCGTGCTCAATGAAAAAGAGAAAACCATTGTTGCTTATCACGAAGTCGGCCACGCAATGGTGGGTGCTTTGATGACTGGTAATGGCGAAGTTGCCAAAATCTCGATCGTCCCTCGCGGGATGGCTGCTTTGGGTTATACTTTGCAGTTACCGACTGAAGACCGTTTCTTGTTAGATGAGTCGGAGTTGCGGGGCCAAATTGCGACTTTGTTGGGCGGGCGATCGGCTGAGGAAGTCGTGTTTGGTAGCATTACTACTGGCGCTTCAAATGACTTGCAAAGGGCGACTGATTTAGCTGAACGGATGGTGACGACTTACGGGATGAGCAAGGTTTTGGGGCCTCTAGCTTACGATCGAGGTCAACAATCAATGTTCCTCAATGACGGTATGGGAAATGCCCGCCGTGCGGTAAGTGCTCAGACTGCTGAGGCGATCGACCAAGAAGTGAAGGAAATTGTCGAAACTGCACATCAGCAAGCTTTGGATATTCTGAAAGCAAATCGGGAATTGTTGGAAACAATTACCAAGAAACTGTTGGAAACTGAGGTGGTGGAAGGTGACGCACTTCGCGAATTCCTCGCTCAAGTGCGGCCTTTAGATAAGGTTGCGGCTTCAGTTTAATAGGGTTTAATTAAACCGCAGATGAACGCAGATGAACGCAGATGAGTGCAATATCATCTGCGTTTTTTGATTGACTACCCGAAAATTTATAATAATTTCAACTGTAAAGATTGTGGTCTGGGTCTAACCAGACAATATAAAAAATATTTTCACTAAAAAATCCATGCACCCTGCCGTATTCATTAGCAGATATTTGAAACTGGTAGGGGATATTTACTAGCTGATCTTCATTGGGAATGCCGAAGCCATGAGGTTCAGTTGTATCTTGCCAGACAATTCCATGACAGCGCAGGCTTTTACTCTGATTATTGATAATTTCTTGAGATTTCAATTGTGATAAATCGCGCAGCCTTCTCAATAGAGATGCTAGATATCTCGAATCTCGATCGGCAAGTGAAAATTTATCTTTATCATCCTGATAATATCTGAAAGAAAAACTAATTCCTTCGGGTATTTTTACATCTAGACGTTTGATGCTAGATAAAGATTGCTGGCGACGTATATCTGCTTTTTTAATTTTCTTCGATGACACGGGTTTTGTAGAATTCTCTCATTAATTCCTTCGTAATAATAGCATGGCAAGGTTCATCTTTTGGCAAGTCACCTCTCGCCTTAATCCAAGGGTCTTCGCGTCGCACCATCAATTCTAACTCATAAGCATCGCAAAAGAAATACTCGTCGGATAACTCGTCTAAAAACTCTTGTACTTCCTGTGGAAACTCTGGTTTTTCAACTTCTTTGAGAATTGGCTTAAACCCAAATTGTTCTTTGTATTCGTAAAATAAAGCCGGGATAGTCGGCCCGTGCACCCAGGCTTCAAAATCTTCATCAAAAAGCGGTTTATCTTCAAAGGCTAGATACCATGCTTGGGCATAGTACAATAGTTTTTGTAGCTTGTGGTTGCTGAGGTAGGAGCCTACGTCATTCGCGAACCAGATGTAGTAATCAGCCAGTTTGGAGGCTGTTGTTACTGTAGTTATTGTGGTCATATAATTCGACTCAATAAGTTTTGTATTCTATGATAGCACAGGGCGATCGTCCAATAATTGCCCTAATCTGTTTTTTCACATTGGCGTTTTTCGATTTCGGCGATCGGTAACAGCAACGAATCTTCAATTTCCTCTCTCACTTCATTACTCACCACACAACTGCTATTAAGACAATCTATTAATAACTTATTGGCATCGCAGTAACAGTCAAGTAATTCTTTTTGTTTAGGATTGAAGCCCCAGTTATGACCCACATTTTGATGTTTGACTATTAATTCTCTAAGCCGATCAGTCCATGCTTTTCCTTCATCCCGCCACCACTCTCGACGGGCATCTATTTTACTGTCGGTTTCTAAAAAATTAAGGAGATGGGGAACTATATCAAATTTCTGTAAATATTCTAGAAGTTCTTTGAGAGGTTTCTCTAGCTGAGGTTTAAAATTGGCGGCATGGATGCAAGCGCGCTTGAGAAAATCACTAATACCCTCGGCTAGCAAATTTTCATGGTCATCCCTATTTGTTGCTCCAAGTTGAAATCCGGGAGTAAATCCAAGTTTAATTGCCAGGGTTCTGGTTTTGTCAAAGTTACCTCGGAAAGCATTGATTATGTTTTGGTTAGAGGTAAGCGCTTCAGCAAAGAAAAGAGCGGTAACAAGCGCTAAATCAAGATCAAAGACAGAATTGCTGGTCATTTGATCTCTATTGATCTGAAATAAGTAGCCTGGTGAATCATAGGCTATAGCATAGTAAAAAGCACGTATAGCCACAGTTTTATAAAGATGTGACACCGACTGAGATTTATCATTGACCCAGTTAAGAAACTGCTGAAGTTGTGAATCTTTTGCAAGAAGAGAATCGATCTTGCATTTCATCGCCTGCAAAAAAATGTCAGCATTCTCTAATAACTCTAATGTCAATAAAAAGACTTCTCTCCCCTGAGATTTTGTAATGTAAACTTCTAAGTGTTGGAAAACTTCTTCTTGTGTGGCTCTATTATCAACAACATATTTAGCTACCAAATACTCTTGAAACGTAAGGTGCGAAAACGACCACACCTTTTGCGCCCTCTCAATCAACAACCCATGCTGCGATTCCATCGCCCTCAACACCGCCCGACTATCTCGCTGTTTAATCTCCAAAAACTCCGTAATATATCCTTCAATCTCCGTCTGCTCAAACAACACATACTGCGTCTGCTCAAACTTCTTTACCGCTAGATAACTCAGTAACTCCAACTTTCGCTCCACTGGTAAATCTCGATAAATCTCATCTCGCTCAATCTCCCGCGACTCGTCCCACTTCCCCAGTAGCAACTCCAAGCCCTCTTCATACAGATTGGAACGCTTCGAGTAAAACTTCTCATTATGGTCATATACCAAACAGGTTAAACTCAGCAAAATCGGCGTAATTGCTAACTCCTGAATCGGCTTATTCGACTCCAAAAAAAGCTGCTCTAGAAACTTGCCCGCCCTCGCCAGTCCTGCCGACTCATCCCTCATCACCGTCTTAAACCAATGTTCTGAAAATGATCGCACCTGAGGTTCATTAAAATCCGCAACTTCCACAAACTGAAAGTTTAGAGATTTCCAGTTCATTTCGCCCGTAAAACTCTGCGTTCGACACGTCACAATTACTTGCACCTGCGGATAGTGATCAGCAAACCACTTGATTGCCTCAGCGATTTTCTTTCCATCTTCCCCTGTCACCTCATCCAATCCATCCAGTAGCACCAGCGCCCGACCTTGCTTGAATAGGATTTCCGCGTTGGATAACTCCCAACGCTTCTCTAGATAAGGCTTTAGGGCATAGGCTACCTCACGTCCCTCCTTCACAAAATCCCGCAGCCTAATCAAAAATGGAATCAGGTGCGCTTGTAATTTTCCTGCATTGCACTCCGTCACCACTCGTTGCAAATACGTGGTTTTTCCCGAACCCGGTTTGCCCACCACCATCAGGTTTTTATTCTTCTCCACCACCTCTAAGCCGGACTTTCGTTCCTGTTCCCTGCCCAAGCCAATGCGATCTAAACTGCGATAGCTGGGATTTTTGCTGAAATCCTGCCACAAGTCATCGAGTTCAGACATACGACTACTGCTCAGTTTCTCCAGAATATTGACATCCACAAACAACTCACCCAACGGCACCCCACAATCGACACCCCAAAGTGGCATCGTGCCATGTAAGCGTTGGATGTCATCATGGAGGCGCGATCGTACCTCCTGAACTAACGCATCAATGTCATCTTTCTTGCTCTCAGCAGGCAGATCTGAGAGTGAACTCGGTGGTTGACGTTTCTGCCAATTCTCCAAATAACGCCGTAACTGCCTTTCCTTAACAGGGCCTGGATCATTAATTCCAAACTTTTTGTAGATCTCAGTTAGTCGGGTACTAATAACCGTTTCAGTTGTCCCAAGCTTATTCGCGATTTGGACTTTATTTTTATCTTCACCAAATAGCAGCACAAAAACATCTCTCTGGTTATCGGTGAGATTTTTTTCATTACCGATTTCGGTCAAAAAGTCCTTAGGAAATGGCATTGCAGGCGAGTCAGTGAAGGCTATAGGCATAGTATAGCTAGTTTTTTTCTCTATGTCAGGCTAAATCAGCCCAAGTCAGCCCAAGTCAGCTAACTCAGCTTAACTAACTCTGAAATCCAGTTGTTCCAATGGATTTAATGATTCAAAAAAGGTTCTCCTAATGCCTAAATTAGACAAAAAGAAATGGCTCAAAGTAATTGAATTTGCGGTGGTTGGCTTTGCGACTTTGTGCGATCCAACAGCAGGCGGATTACTGTTTCTGCTCAAGCTGTGCTTTCAAATCCTGACAGCCTTGCAGAAAGATGAGCCGACTGAAACAGACAAGGGCAAACAGACAAACCCGCGTTTGTGCGATCGCAAGTAATCGTATTAAGGGAGAGCAATCACGAGGCGCTCTCCCTTCGCACCAAATACCTTCTGACTGCCATTACAGTATAATTGGTGAATATGACATAGTAAAAATTGTACAGAAATCATGACTATCGATCTAGAGATTTTTCAAACTGTCGTCAAGATGCCAGAATCTCTCAAACAAGAGATATTGCATTATGCAAAATATCTACTTGAAAAACACGCCAAAACAGAAACATCTCCCGAACAAATTGAACAACCTCATGGTTATGGTAGTTGGGCAGGTCAGATTGTTATGTCTGATGATTTCGATGAACCGCTGGAAGATTTAAAGGAATATATGTAACATGGAATCCCTTTTAGATACTCATGCCTTTCTGTGGTATTTGCTTGGCGATTCCAATCTAGGTAGTAAAGCAAAAGAAGCGATCGATACTAAAACAGGTTTATATTTTAGTATTGCCAGCCTGTGGGAAATCTCTATTAAAATTAATGTCGGTAAGCTTCAACTGAATCGACCATTTGAAGACCTGCCGAAGGAATTGCAATACATTAACGCTCAAATTTTACCAATTAATTACACTTGAAGACACTGAGATTTACGCAGGTCTTCCTCTGCATCATCGAGATCCCTTCGATCGCATTCTGGTAGCACAGACAATGAATCATTCGCTGGTTTTGATTAGTCGCGATGAGGCTTTTGATGCTTATCCAATTCAGCGAGTTTGGTCATGAAGAAGGCAAAAGTTTTATACTAGCGATCGCCCCTACCTATCTAATTAGTCGCTCCATAGAGTTACCATGATAAACATACAGAAACCCGGCTGCTTCAAAACACCGGGTTTCTAAATATTGTTTCTGCATTTTCGACTGATTAAGTTCCGCTGACGTAAGCCATCACTGGAGAACCTTGCTGCTGCTGCGCGATTTCCAAAAGGCGCTGAATCCGCTCCTCTGTCGGCGGGTGAGTGCGGAAAAGTGACTGCAAACCTTTAGTCGAAAAAGGATTCACAATCAGCAGCGGCGACATCGCAGGATTGCCGTGCATCGGAATTTCATGACCGAGTTTCTCCAATTTTTGTAGCGCGTTTGCTAAACCGATGGGATTATTGGTAATTTCCACCGCACCGCTGTCTGCTGCAAATTCCCTCGTCCGAGAAATCGCCATTTGAATTACGGTTGCTGATAGCGGTGCTAAAATGATTAAAAACAGCAACCCAAACGGATTCGGGCCTTGTCTGCTATCCCGCGTCACCGGGCCGTAAAGCGCTCCAAAAGTCAGAATTCGCCCGACAAATGTAATCGCGCCCGCAATTGTTCCTGCAACTGCTTGAGTCAAAGTGTCCCGGTTGCGGATGTGCGTGAGTTCGTGTGCTATAACGCCTTCCAATTCGTCGCGGGAAAGCAGATTCATGATGCCTTCTGTAACTGCTATTGTCGCGTGTTCCGGGTCTCTTCCTGTGGCGAATGCGTTCGGAGATTGAGTGGGAACTACAAAGATTTTCGGTACGGGAATTTGGGCTTTTTCACTCAGCGATGCTACCATATCGTAGATTTCTGGTGCTTCGCTGCGGGCGATGGGGCGAGCGCGGTAAGCCATTAAAGCGGCCGTGTCGGAATAGTACCAAGAGCTAAAACTTGAGAAGGCGGCTAGGGCTAAACCGATGTAAAGTCCTTGCTCGTTGCCGATTAAGTAATAACTTCCTAAAACTAGAAGACCGCTTAGGAGTCCTAAAAGAGCTGCTGTCCTGAGTTGATTTGTTCCTAGCATGGCGGGTTGAGGGCGATCGATATTTTTTTGATATTTTTGAGCTTGTTATTACATTTTCATACTTGGGGGCGATCGCGTCTCTATCTGCCGAAATAACTACTGCCGCCAATAGTAGTATTTTCACTTTTTCAGTCAGAAACTGGGAATGCCTCGGGAGACTCTCTCGCCTGATCTCAAGAGGCTGCATAGCTGCAGGATATGACATTTGCAGCCAGAACCTGCAAACCAGATTAAAAACAAAATAAACGCAGACAATCTTACATTCATCTGCGTTTGTCTGCGTTTATCTGCGGTTGAATTCTCGAACCCTAAACCGCTTGCACTTGCTTTTCCTCAACTGAAACAGGTTCTTGATATACAGTTTGAGGCTCATTAGCCAAAAACTCAGCCACTTGAGCTTCGATTTCATCCCGCACAATCTGGCGGTATTCGAGGAAATGCTCGTTGTGAGCACACACTGTCAAATAATGATCCCAAACCGCAGGATTGCGTCTGAGAATGCTGAACAAATGATGCCAGAACTTCCACCGAGTTTTGCGCTTGACTCCCTGACGCCACACCACAGTTAACAGTGCTCGCAAGTCTATCCAACTGGGAACTCGAGCAGGTATATTTGCAGTAGGTGCACCTAACATTAAGAAATGGCGATAAGTCCGGTCTAAATATTTCTCAGCATCGTACACTTCGCAGAATGCCTCGACATATTCGCGGGCAATATCTTCGAGAGGCCGCGTCGGAATGAAGTTCATCAAAGTAGTCTGGTTGAGGTTGCCCGATTTCTCGCGCAGCCGCCCTTCTTTTGCTAGTCTGTGGGACAATGCAGTGTGCGGCAAAGCTTGCAGCATTCCAAAGGTTGTGCTCGGAATGGCTGCTGCTTCGGCAAACTTGACAATCCGCTGACCGGCACCGGGTTTTTCGCCGTCAAATCCGATGATAAATCCGGCCATTACTCGCAAACCGGATTTGGCAATTAACTCTACAGATTCGATAAGAGAATTGCGGGTATTTTGGAATTTTTTCGTCATTTGCAGGCTTTCTTCATCGGGAGTTTCAATCCCTAGAAACACTGCATTAAAATTGCAAGCAACCATCATGTCCATCAATTCTTGGTCTTGCGCTAAATCGATGGATGCTTCTGTGTTGAAAGTAAACGGGAATTTGTGTTCTTCTTGCCAGACTTTTAAGTCTTTTAGCAACAGTTTGACGCTGCGTTTGTTGCCGATAAAGTTGTCGTCTACCATGAACACGCCGCGCCGCCAGCCCAAGTTGTAGAGACAGTCTAATTCTGCTATCAATTGTTGGGGGTTTTTGGTGCGGGGTTTGCGGCCGTAGAGAACGATGATATCGCAGAATTCGCACTGGAAAGGACAGCCTCTGGAAAATTGAATTGACATCGAGTCGTAGGCGTCTAATTCCAGCAAATCGAAGCGGGGAATTGGGGTTGTGGTAACATCGGGTTTTACGCCGTCCGATCGATACATTCCGCTTTTTTCGCCGCGCCCTATTGCTTCGACAAACATCGGCAAGGTGATTTCGCCTTCGTCGAGAATCAGGTAATCTATGCCCGCTGCTTGAGGTTCTTCGGGTACGGAAGTCGGGTAAGGGCCGCCACAAGCTACGGATTTACCGCGCCGTTTTGCTTCGCGAATTATGTCGAGCAAATCTTCTTTTTGGACAATCATTGCGGAGAGAATAACGAGCTCTGCCCATTCCCATTCTGCTTCGGTGATTTGTCTGATATTGCGATCGACTAACTTAAATTCCCATTCTTGGGGTAAAATAGCTGCTACCGTTACCAAACCCAGCGGTGGCAGCAGCACTTTACGATCGACTAATTCTAGGATTTTCTCGTAAGACCAAAATGTTTTCGGAAACAGCGGGTAAACTAGAAGAACTCGCATTATATGTTAAACCTCACATCAGTAAACAACTTGCGATCGGCCTGGCGTGTTTGAGAGTTCGATCGACTCTCAAGACTTAATGTTAAGGCTAAAATTACGATCTTGCACTCGATCGAATATTTGGCGAGGGGTAACACCCCCTAAAACAAATATCGTCAGCGCAATTTTTAGCTTGCAGTTCCCTGTTAAAGTTTGCAAATGCTGATATCTTATCGTATTTGACCCTTAATTGACGATAATCGCATTTAAAAAGCATGGGATTAAGGCAAAAAAGAACTTGAAACAGTAAATTAGTCGTTTGGTGCGCACAAATCACCCTACATTACTCGTTTGGTACACATTCCTTCTTCCCTCGAACCTCTTCCTTCTTCCTGACATCCGTTACATCCGTTACATCCGGTAGATAATCCGTTGCCGAACTTCCCTCTTCCTTCTGGCCTACTTTGAATCTTTGGCAGGAATCCCGCTAGTTCTTAACATATCGGCAACTGTGCCGCAGTAACTCGGCATTCCTATGGTTTCGGGATTCACAAGATTTTGATAGGTAAAATGGCGGTAGCTGATACAAAATCTATCCCAAGCAGCCACCTGAATTCGGAACAGCCAAATAAATAAATCGGCTAGCCAAGGTGAAAGAGTAATCCGAAAAAATATGTTTTTATTCAAATACTGGCAAGCTTGTTCTACCACTTCGTTAGCTGTAATTGCCGGATTTCCTAGCACAAAATGTCGCGGTTCCTCGGAAGCAGGCGGATGCTCAACTAAATAATTAACTACTTTGGCAATATCTGCACCGTGGATGAAGTGAAAACTTCCATCTGCCTTAAACCAGCGAATCAAACCAATCCATTTTGCGACAAGGGGCAGGCCAGATGACAAGTGAGAGACTGGTTTTTCTGCGTCTCCTCCCAATACTAATGTCGGGTAAAGTGCGGTAATCGGGGGCAGATTTTTCAAGGCTGACAAATGCACCATGCAGTTGTATTTTGAGCGAATATAATCTGTTCCCAGTTCCCCGGCTTCTTTGAGCAAATTGTTGTCTCGACCGAGAATGCTGGCAGTTGAAAAATAAATTACTTGCTGGCAAGTCTCTGGCGAAAGTAGTTGAATTAGGCGCAGAGTTTTGGTCACGTTAACATCAAAAACTTCTTGAGTTCCTCCCCAAGCAGTGGCGGCTACAATTGCTACATTCATTGTTTGCAAAAGTTCGGCGTGTCGATCGATATCTCGCATATCGCCTTGTATGATATTAATGCCGGGGCGGGCTTTCCAGTCAAATTTTAATTTTTCGGGGTTGCGAACTAATAAGTAAAGTTCGTGATTTGTCTCTTGAATCAAAGTTTCGGCCATGTAGTGACCGATACAGCCACTTGCACCCGTCACAAAAATTTTTTTGGAGTTCATTTTGCCGCAGGGGAAGAGGGAGGATTTGACGTTTTTAAGGGCGGTAGGGAAACGGCATTGCCGTGTCCTTTCTTCACGGTTGGAGACGGCATTGCCGTGTCCCTACAAATATTGTGTTTTTGTTACTCGTTACCAGGCTCTGACCTGGTAACGCAGATCCGGAGGCTCTGCCTCCATTTTACGCGAGGCAGAGCCTCTGGATATGGGTTCACCAGGCAGAGCCTGGGAACCAGTTAAGCCTGGGAACCAGTTAAAACCAGTTCGCAATCAATTTCAAGCAGCAACTGCAAGCAATTTGTCGGCTTGTTTTGCCGTTTCAAAGAAGAAACGCACGTTGTCTTCGGGAGTTCCCGGTAACACCCCGTGTCCCAAATTGAGGATGTGTCCGCGATGACCGGCTTTGCGAATTGTATCAAGAATTCGATCGCGAATAAACGCTTGAGAACCAAACAACACGCCCGGATCGAGATTTCCCTGAACGTTCATATTGGGGCCCAAACGTCGGCGCGCGTCGGCCATATCCACTGTCCAATCGACGCTGACGATATCCGCCCCGGATGTTGCCATACGTTCGAGGATGCCGGCGCTGCCGCTTACTAACAGAATTAGCGGGGTGTCGGGATGGGTTTTTTTGACTTGCTCGAATACTTGTTTCTGGTAAGGTAAAGCGAAGGTGTCGTAGTCTTGGGGGGACAGTTGGCCGGCCCAGGAGTCGAACATTTGCACTACTTGCGCGCCGCAGTCGATTTGGTAGCGCATATAAACGGCGATCGCATCTGCAAATTTTGAGAGCAACTGATGCAGTAAAGTTGGATCGGAAAATGCCATGTTTTTGATAATTGCATAATCCTTAGAACCTTTGCCCTCAACGGCATAGGCCGCCAGCGTCCACGGCGCGCCCACAAAGCCGAGCACGGTCGATTTGTTGCCGACTTCCTCGCGCAGGGATTTCAGGATAGTTTTGATAAATGGCAAGCTTTCTTCCGGGTTCAGCGGTTGCAGGTTGTCGATTTGCTGCTGAGTGCGAATGGGTGAGTTGATAATCGGGCCTTTACCTTCGGCGATGTCCATCTCGATGCCCAAACCGGGCATAGGGGTGACAATATCGGAAAACAGAATTACGCCGTCGGGTTGAAACGCGCGCCACGGCTGAAGGGAAACTTCGATCGCCACTTCGGGAATTTCGGAACGTTCGCGAAACGAGGGATACTTTTCTCGCAAATCTCGATAAGCCTTCATGTAGCGGCCGGCTTGACGCATCATCCACACGGGCGGGCGGTCTAGAGTTTCGCCGCGGGCTGCCCGCAACAACAAGGGAACTTCATTTAATGCCGACATTTTAACTTTTCTCTACCTTAGATATTTCAATGCCTTTGGTAGCTTACCACTGTGCGATCGTCCTTTTTGACAAAAAATTCATCTGTCGGCGGGGAGGGAGATGAGGAAAGTGGCTGAGTTCGATAGCAACCTTCTGGCACGGTCAAGGAATTCTTAATAGCTGAAACTATTGTTAATAGGGAATTTTCACATCCACCCTTCTGCTACAATGACAATGCAAACTAACAGAACCCGCGACCGCGATCTCAAGCAGACCAAGCATCTAGCACTGGCGCAGCAGCAAAGTGCCCAAAATCAGGACGGCGAAATAAAAATATGTTTTTTGACAATTGGGATGAAATAATTCGGATTTTGACGCTCGGCGTTTCTGCTTACGCCGCGCTGATTTTTTTGCTGCTCATCTCCGGCAAGCGAACTCTGTCTAAGTGGAATGCCTTCGATTTCATCGTTACTATCGCGCTCGGTTCGACGCTGGCGACTGTAATCATGTCAAAAGACGTTTCGCTCGTCGAGGGCGTTTTCGGACTCGGCTTACTCATCGGGCTGCAATTTATCGTCACGTGGCTTGCCGTGCGGGTAAAGTGGGTAAAAAATCTCATCAAAGCCGAACCTACTATGCTGCTCGACCAAGGCCAATTTCTGCCTGTGGCGATGCGGCAGCAGCGCGTGAGTGAAGAGGAAATTCGGGCGGCGATTCGGGGGACGGGCAGCGCGTCGATCGAAGAAATCGAAGCAGTCGTGCTGGAAACCGACGGCAGCATGAGCGTTGTCAAAAAATCTCCGAACAATTCGCGATCGGCTCTCAAAGATGTAACTTAGTCGATCTTTAAATCTGTAGAGACCGCGGTTGATACGCTGGACTAAATACAAATTTAGTTTCTTTCTTGGCGCTATAGGGAGGTAATCTCTCACCCTCTAAATGCGCGGTCACAAAGCTATAATTATCGCTGTCAGCAGATTAGGGGCTAATCCCGATAGAATGCTAAATCTCAGAATTACCCTCATCTTGTAGGGTTCGTCGCTGCTCCATTTTCGAGCTTAATAGTAGATTCTATTGCGCGACGCACCCTACGGTTAATTAAATCGAAACTATCTCGTCACACACACTCCGCCCACGGATACGCGACATTGATCGCGGCGCTCATCGAACCTCCTATTATCATCCAGCCTCGCCGAATCTAAGTCTCTAGTCCGCGAATTGTAATAATAATCTCCCGCCGGAAAGTTTCTAGTCGGGACAGCGCAGTAAGTCGAGTCTTGATTACCATCGTCAAACCTTACTCTCACCATAGAACGTCTCTCGCGACAATCAACAGACCGCAAGCCAAAATCATCTTGCAGAAGCTGTGCTCTGTCATATCGACTGTCGTATCGATCGTCATCTCGCCTGCTGTACCAATCGTCCCGCGTATTGCGAGATCGTCTGTCGCCCCCATCAATTCCCGCAACTTCCAGCGTGTAGCTACCGCCTCTGGTAGCATCTTTTGCTAACACTAACAGTTTATAATTGCCACTACGGGGAATTTGATAATTAAAAGAACGGTCTTGCGTAAAAGCGACTTGTTTGTTGTTCCCGTAAAACAGCACCATGACGGGAGCAAAACCGCTCCTTGTATCTGTGTCTAAAAACACTTCAATGTTATCGCCTTCCCTGGCGGTGAATGTGTATTCTTGACCGCGCAATTCTTCCGTCGGAGATCCCGGAACCCACATATTCCGGAAACGGTAAATCGGGGAAGTGCGGCGAATTGCTCCATCTATGCGATCGTTATTCCGTATCTGTTCGCCAACTGCACTAGAGGAAATCCCGGTAAGTGCCAATCCCGTAACTAGGACTGCCGCAGCAATACTGTTTAACAAGTTGTGTGCTTTCATCTCAACCTCTGGAAAAATTTAAAATTTTTTGGCTTTCTTGGCGCTGACATTTGCATACACAATCCATTTTAAATGTAATTTCTGCCAACCGTGTCAACCTCACCTAACCCGGCTATTTAGCGGGTGCAAAATCTCAAGTTAAAGTTCTAGACGTTGCTTCCTAATCTAAAGTTGCGATTTATCGCCGCAAATTAGCAATCCCGATTCAGCGTCGAGACAAGCCCTAATTCCCATAGGTAAAGCAGCGTTAACCCCCTCGTGCCCGAAGGGCAAATCCGAGACAATCGGAATATTCAAATCTCCCAGCCGATCGCGCAAAACCTCTTCAATGCTAAAACTGGGAATACTCGGGTCAATCTCGCAGCGGCTGAAACGCCCCAAAGCAATGCCCCGCACCCCAGCGAAAGCCCCCGCCATCCGCCAAAAAGTCAGCATTCGATCGACCCTGTAAGGAGCCTCAGAAACATCCTCAAATGCGAGAATAACCCCGGTCAAATCCGGTTGATACGGGGTTCCCAGCAAATGAGAAGCAACCGTCAGATTCGCCGGAAACAGCGGCCCCGTGGCTTGTCCGCTGCCCCATCCTTTACCTTGCAAAGATTGTAAGGGACGACCTTCTATACAGTCAAAAAGTCGATCGACAGACCAATCCGGTTCATCCGCCAAAGTTGTCAGCATCGGCCCGTGAACGCCCCAAACGCCCAATTTAGCCTGATTCCACAGCAAAGCAGTAATGTCGGAAAAGCCGATTAACCATTTCGGCGAATGGGAATCGGGAGGTGGAAATTGGGAGTTTTCCGCCTTTCCCACATTTCCTTTTTCCAAAAGTCGAGTGCTGCCGAAACCGCCTCGAACACAGAGAATACCGCGACAATCCGGGTCATTTAGGGCATCTGCGAGCTGTCGGACGCGGTTTTCATCGGAACCGGCCAAATAGCCCCAGCGATCGTCAAAACCCGAGCTTAATTCAACTCGATAGCCGCGGGATTTCCAAATTTCTACACCGCGTTCAAAGCTAGTTAATTCTCGCAGAGTGCCGCTCGGAGCAATTACCCTGAGCAAATCTCCCGGTTGCAGAAACTTAATGTTAGTCATTAGGTTGATTGTTGACTGTTTGCTGTTGACTGTTGACTGTTGGCTTTTTGTTTTAGTGAGTTAAGATAGGCATTAAGTTTTGGTGAAAGTTCCTTTAATAAAGGATGCAGCCGCTCGATTTGTTCTTGAGTCAAAAGATTGCGAGCTCCGTCAAGTCTTAACCAGTGTCTTGTTTAGTTTAATGAACCTCTGGCAATTTTCACAAAACGCTGATTATCTTAATAGCTATAGCGGCCATGTCCTTCTGCAATATTAGCACCAAGACTATCAGCAGATCGCAGGATTTGTTTGCCCCTCGTATCCTTCGTCTTGTCCCACTTTTTAACAAGAAACCATATTTCATTTGATATTTTTTCAGCTAATTGATAAACTCTTAGCTGTTGGAAGCTTTCCATATTAGCTCCTTTAACATAGTTGATGGCAAACCATTGACAGTCAACAGTCAACAGCTAACAGTCAACAGTCAACAGTCAACAATTAAGGCAAAGTCAGAATTTCCACCCCAGAATCAGTAACAGCTAGCGTGTGCTCGAATTGAGCTGAAAGCTTTCCATCCTGGGTGATAGCCGTCCAACCATCGTCGAGAATTTCCACTTCCCAAGTACCCTCATTAATCATGGGCTCGATCGTAAAAACCATGCCTTGTCTGAGCTTCTTCCCTGTGCCCCGCTTACCGTAGTGCAAAATTTCCGGTTCGGTGTGAAAAACGCGGTGAACGCCGTGTCCCGCAAAATTTCGTACTACCGAAAAACCCTGTGCTTCAGCATATTCTTGAATCGCTGCACCGATGTCGCCGGTACGAGCACCCGGTTTGACTTCCGCAATTCCTCTTCTTAAACATTCCTCGGTTACTTCAACTAACTTTTTCGCTACCGGTGAAGGTTTACCCACAAAAAAAGTCTTAGAAGTATCGCCGTGATAGCCGTCAACTAAAGGCGTTACATCAATATTAATAATGTCGCCTTCTTTCAGAATTTGTTTAGCATTCGGGATGCCGTGACAGACTACTTCATTGACGCTAGCACACAGAGATTTTGGAAATCCTTTATAGCCTAGCGGAGCGCTTTTTGCTCCGTGTGCCAAAGTCCAGCGTTCGGCTTCGTCGTTAATTTCGAGAGTGCTGACACCGGGTTTTACCATCGGTTCTAGATGCAGCAGAAGTTCGGCAGCTAAGCGACCTGCTTGGCGCATTTTCTCTATTTCTCTGCTCGATAAAAGCACTAAACGTTCGGTTGCCATAGTTTTTTCTGTTTTCTTTTTTGTGGTAGATTAAGAGTTTATTTAACTCAATTTTAGAATAGATTTGAACCAGTGTTCAAAACGATCGCCCAAAGCTCCCAAAGAGTATTCTACCTCTGCTTGTCGGCGGCAAGCGCTGCGGTCAATTTGGTCTAAGCGGGCGATCGCACCTACCAAGCCATTTACACTGTCAGGCTCCACTAAAAAGCCCGTCAGTCCGTCTCGAACAATTTCGGCAGGCCCGCCGCGCTTATAAGCTATCACAGGCACACCGCACGCTAAAGCCTCGATCGCGACATTTCCGAAAGCTTCCACCCAGCGCGGCGTCATCAACAATGCTCGGCACTGACGGACTTGCTCTTGCATTTGGGTTGTTGTCAGAAACCCTAAATATTCTACCGGAGCCTCTGGCCAATCTGCACAAATTTTTTGCCAATAATCCTCATCTTGCATTTTGCCCATAATTTTTAGGGAAATGCCTGTAATTTTCGCTGCAGCCACTGCATCTTCTAAGCCTTTTTCCGGGGCGATGCGACCAAGCCAAGCTAATTTGGGTTCCGGTTGGCTGCAAAATTCGTACAGCGATAAATCTATGCCGCTTCCCAACAACTCACACTCCTGGGCAAAGGCAAAGGTTTCGGCTTGGGAAACGGTGTAAACTCCGATCGTACCGGGAAATTCGGCGGCGGTTTGTCCGGCGATGCGATCGAGCGATCCCGAAAGGGAACCCATGCTGATAAAATGGGCGATCGGAGTTCTAAAAAAAGGCGTCAAATAAAACGGCAGCCAATCGTAGGCAAAGTTAACAATGACATCCCATTCATCCTGAACTTTGCGAGCGTATTCCCACATATTCGCCAGCACAGCATCGGCGGGCATCACAATAGGAGCATTGTAATCTTGTGTTTGGGCAGTTACTTGCAAATCGCCCATTATTTCGATTACTGGAATTGATTCTAAGACTGAACCTATCGGCGCTACAACTGCTATTTTATGACCTCGGCGGTGCAATTCTTTAGCGATGTTGAGGACTGTAAGTTCGACTCCGCCGCCCAACCCCGAACCGAGTTGACCGACCGAAGTTGACAGGAACAATATTTTCAAATAGTCATTAGTCATTAGTCATTAGTCATTAGTCATTAGTCATTAGTCATTAGTCA
>JAUBOM010000294.1:0-2959 GCA_036700245.1 Microcoleus vaginatus BM001213989 | reverse complement strand
ACGCTCAAATGCTCGCTATATCTACAGTTAAAAATTTGGCTATTATTTTTATTTTTCCAGAGTGACAGAAGAGGGATATTAACTTGTACCTTTAATTACGAATTATTCAGTCACCCCTCGTTCGGACGATCGCACAACTGTTCATTGTTTGTGCGGTGCGATCGGCCCTAGCCTCTTATCCTTTATGCAACAGACGGCAACTTTTCAAATTCTTTGCCCAAAAACCGTTCGTTGACGATTTCTCTGTAAGCCTCTAAATCAGACTGCCAATTCTCTAGAAGCTGGTACAAGTGCTGCAGTTTGTCGCCTTCTACTTCCCCTGCAACCTCGTACTGGAAGCTACCAGAGAATAATACTGCGGGAGTTGGCTCGGCATCTTGCAGTTGCAGCAAAGCTTCGGCAACGCTCAAGTTGAGTTCTCCACGTTCCAGAGAGTAAACTAAATTAACGGCAGCTTTTACGGGAGCTTTCCCCACATCAAACCAAGTGCCCTTCGATAATAAAGTGGAGGTAATGTACTCGCGGGCTACGTTTTCGTCTCCCCCTTCAAAGGTGACAAAAATTCTGGGATTGACGCTCAGAGTTTGGTAGTCGGTGCGGGGTAAAGCTTCGACATACTTGCGGATAACGGCGGGAATTTTTGCCTCTTCTTGCGACTTGGTACTGAGCGATTCGATGAAGGTGATGGCGTTCGCTTGGGCGACGATGTTCGTGCCGTTGGTGAAAGCGACTTGGGAGATTTGGGGAGTGAAAATGGGGGGGCGGGCTAGTTCCCAATCAGGTGGAACGATGCCACTGTATTTGAGGAAGTCTGAGTTGAGGAGGGTTGGGGAGTGGTTTTTGGCTGTTAGGGCTAAAGCTAGTTCTTGGATGGTTACTGTGGGTGTCATGGCTGTTGGTAGAGCGATATTATGTTAAATTTTATACTTTTATGGTGACCTTTGTACAGGGGGAGGGAAAGTTAATTTGCGATCGATATTGGGTTTTTGGAAGCGATCGCACCAATTTTATTTTGAGATAAATATAATGAACTTCGGAGGTTAGGGGGCGATGTCCAACCATAATTATTGCCAATAAAACCTTTTATAATCGCTGCGATTTTTTTCTATGTCCAAAAGAAACACTATTTAATTGCCCTCCTAAATATTTAGCAATATTTTCTGGATTAATATAACCTTCTTTTACTGTCATACCAAGAACTTCATCAATAAAAGTACGCATTGTATCTAAAAGCTGAGATAAATATAAAGTACAGTGATGATATTCCCCTCTGCCAAAAATCGTAAATTCACAGGTAGCTAAGTTTTTATTAACGATTGGTGTAATTTCCTATAAAAAATCGTTAAAAGTTATATTCGCTTTACTTCCACTAGATATTATTTGAATTTACCAGCACCATTTTTTCTCAAGAATCAAGAACGCCATGATATTGATGTAACTGTATTTTTTCACCAGCTAACTCTCTTATAACATAGCAATTATGCTCAAAATAAAAAATTGTTAAACCCCTCTCAAAGTCAGAAAAATCCTCTAATTCATCTTCGAGAGGGATAAATAAATAATCTTTTATTTTTTCTGACTTTGAATCCTAAGTTGAGCAAGGTTTTTCATAATTAGGATTTACTCGGGCGTAATATCTGGGCTTTCATAGTCAGTGTCTGCTGTGGGAATTTGTATGTCTTCTAGCGATTCTGATTCCCCAGTGTCTGGGGATGAATTTTCTTTAGCCAATTCACCCCATCTAACATCCTGTAGAATTGCGCCATCGAAAACTGCACCTTCAAGTTTAGCTCCCAACAATGTGGCACCTGTTAAATCGGCTCCAGAGAAGTTAGCCTCCACTAAATTGCCACCAGCTAAAACTGCACGCATGAGTTCGGCCTTAGAAAGATTAGCCCTGCTGAGATTAATTCTGAGCATCTTAATACAGCGTTCAAAATTCGCTCCAGCTAGGTTAGCATCTGATAAGTTAGCATAAAACAAAGTGGCTCCCCGAAAATCACATAATTCCAGATTAGCACCGCTTAAATCAGCAAAATACAAATTCACTTCTTTGAAATCCGCGCCAGCTAAGTTGATACCAGCAAGGGGAGCACCTCTCAAATCCCAGTAGTCTTCTACAATAATGTCAGGCAAGTCCGAGAGAAAGTGAGCCCAAGGCTGTCTCTACTGCAATGCTGCAATTACATTGGCAAGCATATTTTTACATTTGTCTGACTGCCATCGACTTGTCAGCCTCATTCTGTCTTCTTCTATTTTCTGGTATATATCCTTAGTGTTATTCATTATCGGTTACTACGTTAGTGGGTTTGAAAATCAGTAGAAAGCCTCTAGTGTACAAACTACTACTGTGGAGGTTGGCGGTTAAGATCCTTTATAAAAAACCTTTTTAATCTATTCAATTCGTCTTGAACCTCTTTATTTCTGCCGACCAAAACATCCAATCCTCTATTAGTTAGAGTATTAGGTAAGCGAGCCATTTCATTCTCCAATGCCTCACGTATTCTTTGTAATCCTCTATAAGTATCTTCTAACTCTCTTATATGATCGAATGGAGTGTCATCAGGACGAAGGGCTACAACTTCACCTCTTGCTTCTCTCCGAGCGGCATCGTAATGATTGTGATTTGGTTGGCTGTTAATATCCCCAACAACATTGCTTTTAAGATTTTCAAAACTCCTAATTTCTGCAGTAGCTCTCTCGCTAAGTCCACAATCGGTATTATGAACCAGAATCCCCAAATCCGAGACAAAGTAAGTCGGGATACCTTCTACATTAAAATTATAAACCTCAAACGGTCCTTCCCGCTTCTCAACTCGATCGACATCAACAACTTTACCATCCCCAGTCTGCAACAAACTGCCAACAGTTAAATCCTTCGCCTCAACCCACCCCAAATCAGGCACCCAGAAAGGATGCTCCCCAGTAGTCGAAATCACCTCCCCATCCACATAAAGGT
>JAUBOM010000056.1:0-46810 GCA_036700245.1 Microcoleus vaginatus BM001213989 | reverse complement strand
GTAAAGTCGAATCCCGAGGCCAACAAATAATTCGCGCAATTTTCATTTTTTTGACTCACAGTCAACAGTCAACAGTCAACATTCAACAACTACTAATGACTGATGAGTGCTTCAATATACTGCTGAATTTCCCTGAGTTGCTGCCGCTGGTATTCGATCCAATCTTTTTCCGCCGCTCGCTGTTGGGGAGTCTCTTGCTGATACCGCGCCTGCTTCTCTAAAAAATTATTGTAGAACCTAATCGCTTTTTCAACAGTCTGAATTGCCAGTTTCATGCGCTCCTCAAAAATTGCTAAAATCAAACTATGCATGATTGAGCCAATCACTTTACAGGACTCTTCAAAATCGACCAAACTGATTCCCATCTTGCTTTTATGAACCAGAGTTTCTACAGGGGCTTTCAGCGTTTCTTTAAAAGTCTTCACAGAAGAGTCAGGCAAATATTTCAGAGGTTCCGTAAACTTCGACACAATCTCGCCACCTATTGATTGCACTCGCTCTCTAAATCTCGATTGACTGTTGATATCGAAGCATTCAATACAAAATTCAATTGTTTCTATATCAATAGATTCTAATTCTTTAAAAATTAAATGGAGTTCATTCTCCATAATTAAAATCACTCGATCTGCCTGGAAATCAACTTCATTCCGCAACTCTTTGTGCAAATGCTCTTTTTCATAAAAACCGAGAGTATCTCTTTGAAAAACTTGATGGTTTTTATCCCACAAAAACCACTGATTTTTCAACTTGGTAGACTTGTCGCTCCACGATTTGCGAACTTTAACAACAGCATCATATTGGGCCTGTTTTCCTAAAGAGCGAATTCTGAAATCGCATCCGCTTAGTTGGCCAATTTGCTCCCACACCTCAACGGTCGATGCGCGAGCAATTCTCGGCTTGCTATTCCAGACATCCTCAGCCTGAGATAAATCTTTGAAACATACCTGAAGAAACCCCTTGAGTCTGAGGGCTGATTCCTTAATTTCCTTAATACAAGGTTCCACATCTACGCTGAGTTGGGTAGCTGACTGTTTGATCTCTAGGGATTGATGTTCGTCGGCCAGCAATCCATCGCTAAACTGGGTAATAGCCTGGAATACCTTGAGATACTCATTCATTTACTTTTATGCCTCGTTCCCCTAAATAGCATACAATACAGAACATCTGCCTTTTTGAATACCAAGTGAGTCATACCATTTTAGATTTTAGATTAAAGAATTGAAGAATTGGGAATGACTGATGACTATCGTGGTTTGGATCGCGGGCCTACAGTTGCATTTTTTTTGGAAACTGGTCTGACAACATGGATTATCTATTCACCCCTACAACTCAGGCTCTACTCAATACTGGCAACCTGGTACAGCCTACTGCCAAAACAGGAAAATTGCTCCCGGCAGCTAGAGATCCGGTGACAGGGGAGTTTGTGGAGCTTGCACAAATCTTTTATCCATCAACAACTGGAACTACATCCTCGCGCGGAGTTCTAGGATTGCTCGCACAGTTAGCCGGAGGTGGCCCCGTACACCCGCTGGTAACTCCCGTGTACGTGACAGTGGCACCGTTGCAGCTTGCTCAAACTCATCAGGGGTTTCAAAAAATATATAGAATGCTTAACTCTCTGAAAATTAATTTGGCAGTGATGCAAGCGACTGCAGCAGTCTTTGGCATTGGCGCTGTATCGAGCACAGTTTTGTCAGCAGTAAACCTCAACCAAGTATTAAAAATCAGAGAAGATGCAAAGCACCAGAAGCTAAAAATCAAAGGCGGGTTTATCGATCTCAGACACATCCTCAAAGATAGGGGAGTAGAGGTGATCCAGCAGATTTTTAAGGTGGCTCACGACTCTAGTTTTGAAATGCACCGCCAGAAACGGGTTAACGGTTACGATATTTTTTCTAAAGCTATCAAACGCTGTCAGTCAGCCCTGACATTGCCGGATCTTAAACTTCGGAATTCCGAAATTAATAGCGCGCGGGATATGCTGTTTGAGGCTTTAAAAATTTATGACAATCCCAGTTTGTTGGAGGGGCTGTGTTCTGCCGCACAGCTCAGGCAAAGGGAATGTGTTTGGGCGATCGAGCAGGCGATCGACGTCACGTTTCACTTGCAGCGGGCCTACGATATGGTGAGCCAGCGCCTGCTGGAACTCCAATCAAAAATTCGTCAAGATATTCTAACTGTTGTTAAAGGATGTCAATCGGAACCCGAACTAGATTTTTTATTTCCAGAAGTTACTAGGATTCTCGGTCATGATTTAAGTGTAATAGAATTTTGGCAAACTGAGGCTGATTGGATGCAAACTTTGTCTCCAAAAGATCAGCACCAGTTAGCTAGTTTAGATAAACTCAGCGGCGACACTGTAAAAAGCAGCGTGTACACTACATTCACGGTATTAGCTGCGGAACCTTCACTTTATGACACTTTAAAGCAAAAGTCTCACTATCTATCCTTGCGCGACCAGCTAATCTTCGCTGTGTCGCCGGAAATCCGCCAGGGATACGAATTTTATGTCAGCCAGCAGGCGATCGCGACTGGCTATCAAGCTTTAGCTGCCTCGAATTGGCAAGAAATATCCGATTTAACTGTGGCTAACCTCTACTACTTTTTTCAAATCCGAGAGCACTCAACTGGAAATTCTCCAAATCAGGACGAATTAGAAACGCCTTATTGGCAGTTCCCCACAACCTTAAAAAACGAGCTTAATTACAGCAAGTAAATGACAGGTGACAATTACCTCAGCCACAACTTAATAGTATTGTCTTTAGAACCGCTAGCAATAGTTTTGCCGTCGGGACTAAAAGTTACCACATAAACTTCATCGGAATGTCCCGTCAAAGTATTCAGCAATTCTCCGGTAGCCAAATCCCAAATTTTAATAGTTTTATCCTTGCTCCCGCTCGCAATAAACTTCCCGTCCGGACTGATAGCAACCGAGACAATATCGTCAGAATGCCCCTTAATAGAGCGAATTAAATCTCCTGTTTCGAGATTCCAGATTTTAATAGTTTCATCGTAGGAACCGCTAACAATTGTCTTGCCGTCCGGGCTAACAGCAACCGACCTCACCGCGTCGCCGTGTCCCTCAAGAGTTTTGAGCAACCCCCCCGTTGCTACATCAACAACTGTAATTTTTTTATCCTTAGAAGCGCTAATCAAACTTTTTCCATCGGGAGTGAAAGCAACAGAATAAACAAAATCTGTATGGTCGGGCAAATTCTGAATCAAACGGCCAGTTGTTGCATCCGAAATCTTCGTGGTTTTGTCTCCGCTGCCGCTAGCAATGAGCTGTCCGTCGGGGCTCAGAGCGACAGACCAAACAGAAGCAGTGTGGTCGAGACTGCGAATCACTTCCCCTGTTTTCAAATCCCACAGCATGACTCTCCAAAAACCGGTTCCCGTCGCCAGTCTCGTACCGTTTGAGTCAAAAGCAACCGACCAAATGGTGGATGAATCTCCTGCAAAAGTGCGGAGCGACTTGCCTGTAGCTAAATCCCAAATTTGGAGGGTTTTGTCTTTAGAACCGCTGGCTAACATTAAGCCGTCTGGACTGAAAGCAACAGACCCAACGGCATCTGAATGTTGAGCGAAATTTTTGACTTTGGCGTTCTTCCACTGCAAACCTGATTGGCACTGTCCCTGTAACTTTTGACCGGACGAATAGCTGGTGGAAGTGTTGGCAATTGTTGGTATTTGGCTGATGCAGCCTTCATAATTGCTGGCTTTATAAAGAGCTTCAATTTGATTGAGCTGTTGGGATTCTTTCTGGACTCGCTGCTGCCATTGTTGCAACCTGAGATATCCGTAAATTCCGCCGATCGTAGCTAAGAGAGCCGCAATTGTTGCCCCGGCGAGATAAGGATTGAATTTGCGAGTTTCTTTAGGGACAATCGCTGCTGCGCTGGAGTGCGACAAATCGGTTTTTCCGTTCAGATTTACCTGCGGGGATACCGCCGGACTTGCCGGCAATTCGAGTTGAGGGACTCTGCTCGCTGGTGGCGGGTTGGGGTTGCGGTGTCCCTCCAAAACTGTGGCGATCGCCTTGTACAATTTAGCGAATAAAGATTTAGGAATGACTAATTCTTCGATTGTCGCGGCATCTTCGTCAGTAAGCCCTAAAACTTGCTGCAAGCGTTTTAACTCGTCGCGAGTTTCCAGAGAAAAGGGATATTCTTGCTGCATTGCTTCTTGCAGTGATTGTTCGTAGCGTTCGCCTTTTTCTCTGTATTTGCGGTAAGGGTTCAATACCTCATCTTCGATCGCCTCTGCTTCTTCTGGCAGCAATTCCAAACTGACGCGCAGTTCATCTAATATTCTACGACCGACGACTGTAATGTCACCGCGGCTGCTGCTGCGCCGATCGACTTCTTCGCGATATATTGTCAGCTTGGGAATCCGCGCCCGCGAGCGATCGCCAATTTTCCTCAAATCGGCTAAAGCTTCCGCCGCCGACTGGTAACGTTCCCGAAAATCGTAGCGCACCATATTGTCCAAAACATCAGCCAGCGCTTGGGAGCACGTGGCTAAATGCCGCCAAACTATTTCGCCTTTATTAGAATTTTTCAAATCCCGCAGCTTCGGCAAATCGTAAGCGGGCAAACCCGTCATTGCTTGGATGCCAATCATTCCCAAAGCGTAGATATCGCTGTTGAGTTGCGGGTTGTATTGAAATTGTTCGATCGGCATATATTCCAGCGTGCCAATCCGCACCGTTACCGGCGCTTGTCTTTGAGCGATGTGAATTTCTTTCACCGAGCCAAAGTCAATCAAAACTAACTTGTTGTCTGAATAGCGGCGGATTAAATTTGCCGGTTTAATATCTCGGTGAATTACTCCCTGTCCGTGTACAAACACTAAAATTTCTAACAGTTCCTTCAGCAAGGCAATCATTTTTTCTTCTGTTAGAGGTTTGCCCGGTACAATCTCCGTTGATAGCGAGTGACCGGCAACAAAGGATTCAACTAAGAAAAATTCTTCATTTTCTTCAAAATAAGCGAATAGCTGAGGGATTTGGTCGTGTTGACCGAGCTTTTCTAGAACTTCTGCTTCTTTTTGAAAAAGACGGCGCGTAGTATTAATTAATTTCGGTTCGGTGGTACCGGGACGCAGGTGCTTGACAAAGCACTGCGGTTCTCCCGGACGGCGAATATCTTTGGCCAGATAGGTTTGTCCAAATTCTCCTGTTTCTATGACTTCAATGATTTGATAGCGTCCATCTAAAAGTTGGCTCACCATGATAATAACGCAGCCTTTTTTTGGTTGATTTTCGCAAGAAACAGTTACACGGCAGGCAGGAATTGCTATTTTTACCCTTCGCAGTCTCGCTCTTTACTTTCTCTCTATGTATCGCTGCGATCGATTTAAATTGCCTGTTTTGGCGGGCCCGATGCCCACCTCACAAGAATTTAACTTGATGCGATCGCCACTGCAAACTCGGCTTTATTTACTAAATACTTTATTTTTTCAAGATCTGCAAAGCTTGATATCCCAAAAAGAAAAAACCCAAAGCGCCGACTACCAGTACCCCGTTCGTAAACACATCGACTGTAAAAAATTCGCCCATTGCAATCTCCTCTGACAACTGATATCTATCCTCAGCTTTTCGGTTCCTGACCGGGTGAGTGGTCTTGCCCCTCGCCACCGCAGCCGAAAGATGCTCACAAATTATAGCAAAAGAGGCGGTCAAAATAACTTTCCGGGCGATCGACTAGCTTTTTGTTTTAATATTTTTTAATATTTAGGGAGACAAATCCTGTACCGAAAATTTGAGGTCAGTTCGCTTTGATATTGTTAACCCTGGTAATTTTTTCTCTCATAGTAAGTAGAGCTTACACTAAGAATTTGCGTCGATCGGTCAAAAATGCGCCTCGAACCGAGAGAATTTCAGCCAGGCCCTCACCAGGGCCAGCCGCGCAGTTCCCCAAAGTTTCGGTAATCGTACCAGCATACAACGAAGCCGAGAATATTCGGGATTGCGCGATCGCCATTTTGGAGAGTACACCGCTGTCTGCGGACAACCTAGAGGTTTTGATTGTAGACGATCGATCGACAGACGACACCAAGGCGATCGCGCAAACCCTGCAACAGCAGCCGGGCGACCCCCGCCTAAAAATATTAGCAGGTCAGCCGCGACCTGGGAACCAATATTGGGCGGGCAAAAACTGGGCCTGCGCCCAAGCTGTTGAGGTAGCAACCGGAGACTTCTTATTATTTATCGATGCCGACGTGCGGCTCAAACCAGGGGCGATCGAAACCGCTATCGCCACAGCCGAAACCGAGAAAATAGACTTGTTTACCTGTATGCCAGCGCTGGTTTGCGAGTGTTTTGCCGAGTGGTTAGTGCAGCCGATAATGTTCAATCACTTAGCAGTTTGCTTCGACTTTACCGCCGTTAACGATTCCTCGAAAACAGACAGTGCTTTTGCCGGCGGCCCGTTCATGTTATTTAGGCGATCGGGCTACGAAAAAATCGGCGGTCACGAAGCAGTTGCCGGCGAAATTGTTGAAGATGTGGAATTAGCTAGGCGCATTAAACGTGCGGGTTTAAAGCTCGGACTTTATTCCGGGTCAAATTTGGCATCGGTGCGGATGTATCGGTCTTGGAGCGCCTTGTGGGAAGGCTGGACAAAGAATCTGTATCTCGGCGCTAACCGCAGTTGGGGCATGATGGTTTACATGGCCGCAATTATGTTATTTCTTTATCCTATGCCGTGGTTGGCATTAGGTATTTTGCTGGTCAACGGGGACTTCGCAGAAATTCTGGCAATCAGCAATTACCAGTTACCAATAACCAATTACCAATTGCCAATTACCTTGTTAACTATCTGTTTATCCGTAATCGTAATTGGGCAGCATTACAATTTGCGCCGATTGGGTGCCGAGATTTCTGACTGTCCGACGAAATACTGGTGGTTGGGAGGTTTGGGAGGTGCGTTAGTGGCGGCGATGGCGATCGGTTCTGCGATTAAAACCGAAACCGGTTGGGGATGGACTTGGCGGGGTAGAGCTTTGCAAATTAAGAGTTAATAGCAGCAAGCTCAAATCATTCGTGACCACCGATCGTTTGTTGGTAATATTTCTTGATAAATGTGATTTTTGTGAAGTCAAAGTTATAATTTTCGTAAATTGACTTTCATATCTGTTTATTTAATAATATTAATCAACATCCTCTTGCCTCGAATTGGAAGGAACCTCATGTCTGTTTACACTCTGAGTGATTTAACTAATAACAATTCAGATTTGTTGCAAGGTGCTTCAAAACATAGCTGCCCGATCTGTAGCAGCCGCACTCAAACCTCAGATTCCAGCGCCGAACGATCGGCCGCTCAAGCTTCCGCCTTCAGCAACTCTAACGATATTGATGCTCTGCTCCGAATAAGTAGAGCAAACCCCGGACAGCTAGCCAAATGGAACGTCGCTCCCGGCGGCACTATCACCTACAGTTTTGTGACTGCTGAGAGCTCGGACAGTTATTTTGCATATAGAGAGGAAACCAATATTGAGGAAGTTAACGATCGGATCAAAGAGAATGTCCGCCAAATTTTGCGGGACAATTATGCCACAGTCTTGCCGCTCAACTTTGTAGAAGTTCCAGACTCAGCCCAAAGCAACATCAGAATTATGTTTTCTGACGGGCCGGGTGCTGAGGGCTATGCCTACACTTATCAGCCTGGTGTTTTGAGCGGCGGCGCCATCCACCTCCAAAAGCTCTATGAAAACGATCCGGAAACAGCTTTTTCCTCAGGCCCCGGCAGTTACGGCCACTTGGGTTTAATTCACGAAATCGGTCACGCCATGGGTTTGAAGCACCCCGGCAACTACAACTTCGGCAGCGGCTTAACAGGAAACCCCGGAGACGATCAGTATCTTCCGTTTGACAAGGACAATACGAGAAATACGATCATGTCCTACAATGCCGCATATACCAGATTTAGCGAGCCCAACGGCGAAAATCCCCGGAGTTTGATGCCTTATGACATCCGGGCATTGCAGTATCTCTACGGCGCCCGCAGCGATTTTAACGGTGACAATAATGTTTACAGATTCGACAGCAGTAATTTCAATACCGTTCAAACTATCTGGGACGGCGGCGGCAGCGATACTTTGGACTTTTCGGCACTGCCTGCCAACAACGTTTATTCTTTGGACATGAATCAGGGTAAGCCGCTGACGGCAAAGAGCGCTCTGGGAGATCTAAGCTACTATTTAGAAACTTCTCAGGTGGGGCTAGGTACTGATCTCGATCGGCTTTATACAACTGAAACCTTTGGCACGTACATTGCTTTTGGCGCGGATATCGAAAATCTGGTAGGTTCCCTTGGGGATGACCAGGTACTTGGAAATGAATTAGCTAACAGTATTCTAGGCAGTGCGGGGAACGACACGATTAGTGGGGGGCGGCAAAGCGATAGTTTGGAGGGTGGCGAAGGCGGTGACTATATTTACGGCGACAAAGGCATGGACCTGTTAACCGGCGGGGGCGGGGGGGATTGGCTGCAGGGCGGTCGGGGAAACGATACTATTATCACCGGTGTCGGTTTCGATGACATTGTGTTGCAGCCGGATGGGGGTACGGATACGATTGTTGATTTTGCTCCTGGTGTGGATTGGTTAGTCTTAGTTGATGGTTTGAGATTCGAGCAACTGTCGATCGTACCTTCAGGCAACGATACTGAAATTCGGATCGCCAGCACCGGACAAGTGTTGGCGCTGTTACCGGGAATGGCGGTAAGTTCGATCGGGCAATCTGATTTTTTAATTACTTGAAATACGTTGTTTACATCCCCCACTTCTTAAAGAAAGCAGGTATCTGTAGTATTCTGTTTTTACCTTTCTGCATAAACAAAAGCAGGTACGCGCTTGTAAGCAGGCGTGCCCGATCGCCTTTCAATTTCCGGGTGAAAAATCACATTAACTTCAGGATAAAACATCAAAGCAGCACCCACGCGAACAGCCCCGTAAATCACCTCGACATTTTCCATTTTTCCCGCATTTCCCTGCACCGTAACCCGCTGATGTTCCTGCACACCCACACTTTCTGCATCCGCGCGGTTCATCAAAATGCAGTTGCGGTGCGGCATTCCCCGGTATTTGTCATCAATTTTGTAGACAACAGTATTATGCTGAGAATAGCTGCGTCCCGTCATCAATGCCACAACAATACCCTTTGTTGATTCCGATACTCCAAACTCTTTCGCTTCCGGTAATTTCAGCTTAGGTAAAGGCGCCACAAACATCTTCGCTTTCCCAGACTCTGTAGGGAATTTAGGTTCCGTAAAAATGCGACCGCTGATGGTGAATTCCTCTTTAGTTTCATCAATTGTCGCTATTTTTTCATAGCCAGGAATAGTTTTAGCAATTAATTGCCGAACGTATTTTGTGTCTTGAAGTTGGCGCCAATCAACGGGAAAATCGCCGTGAATCCTGCTGGCTAATTCCGTCAAAAATTGTACCTCGGGAATCAGATCGGCATTTTTGAGATGAGTTTCACCCTCATCATTTAAACGCACAAAATTATTGCCAGATTCCACCGTTGTTTTATGGGGATTTTCAAACCGATTCAGTACAGGAATCACAATTGTGTTGTGTTTTGCCAAGCCGCTAAAATGCCCTAAATTCGGTTTAGTTGCGAGGTAAATAATAGTTTCAACATTACCTAAAGCTTCTTTTGCCTGATTTGAATCTGGATTTGCCCCATACAAGTTGCCGCCCAGACAGATCAGCGTATCGACTTTGCCTGCATCTGCTGCTTCAATGAGCGATCGAGTGTCGTAGCCCTTAACGCGACTGAGGGGACGATCTAACAGTTTTTCGAGAGCGGTCTGGATTTCTTTTTTCAGCTTGACAGTCACGCCCATAGAGCCGAATCCTTGGACGTTGGAGTGTCCTCTCACGGGCATTAATCCAGCACCTTCTTTGCCGACATTTCCTGTCATTAAGGCAGTATTGGCAATGCTGAAAACATTATCTACACCGTTATCGTGTTGGGTAATTCCCATCGCCCAAGCAAAGACTACTCGCTGGGACGTGCCAATAATTCTGGCTGCCGCCTCAATTTCTGCTTGGGAAACTCCGCTGGTTTTAGTAATAGTTTCCCAAGAGGTTTCGCGGGCGTGCTGTACTACTGCTTCCCAACCTTCTGTATGAGCTTGCAAGTATTTTTCGTCCAGCAATCCTTGTTCGATTACAGATTTTTGGATGCCGACAAATAGTGCCGTATCGCTACCGGGAATTGGTTGCAAGTATAGCGAGGAAATATCGGAACCGGGGATGAGCGATTTGACAGGAAATGCCGGAGAACCAAACTTGACTAAGCCGATTTCCATCACCGGGTTGATCGCAATTATTGTACCGCCTTTGTCGCGAATTTTAATCAATTCGTTCATCAAGCGGGGATGGTTGTAGGAAGAATTGCTGCCCGCGAGCACGACGCAATCTGCTTCCTTCAAGTTTTCTAGATTCACTAACGAGGTGCGGGTGGCAAACATTTCGCTTAACCCGATTGTCGAGGGAGCGTGGCAGAGATCGGAACAATCTGCTAAGTTATTGGAACCCATCGCCCGCATCATCAATTGCAGGAGAAAAGCTGCTTCGTTGGAAGAACGGCCAGAACTGTAGGATGCCACTCGTTCGGGGGTTTTGCGAAAGGCAGCTTCGGCAATTTGATAAACTTCTTCCCAAGAAATGCGATCGTAATGAGACTTGCCGGCCCGCAAAATCATCGGAAAACTCAGCCTTCCCAGCCTGTCTGCTTCCATTGAATTTAATTGCTGGAGTTCTGCAATGCTGTGCTGTTCAAAATAGTGAGTTGAGACAGGCGGTTTAATTTCAGCAGAGATTGCTTCAACGCTTTTCATGCACCGCTGAAGTTTTTCGCCCTCTTCATTCGTAAAACCTCCTTTCTGCCCGCCAGTGCCCCAAGAACAGGACAAACAAGCACTTTTGTGCAGCAAAGTTTTCCAAAGTTTCGGCCCTTCTGGAGACAATGTATGTTCGGCCCAATATTCTATTACGGGCAAACCGCCACCTATCTCTGGTGTTTCCTCGTTTGTCTCGCTGAATGGCGGGATTGGCTGGCCTTTTTGGGAGTTGACATCCATGCGGTTTACCTTTTGTTTGAATTTATTACTAAAATTTTATCTTAAATTCACGATTATAAAAATTAGCCACTAAATGTATTTTTTAAGAGGAATTGGGAATTGGGAATTGGGAATTGGGAATTGGTAAATCGACTAAAGGCAGATGCGTAGGGTGCGTCAGATCGGGAAAACCTGTTCAAATCGAAATAATCAATATCTGGCGCACCTTACAAGTTGATTTAACTGAGATATTGCACCATCAATAGAGGTAAGGTGCGCGACACGGCGCACCCTACGGATAGTTTCTATGTGTAAGTTCTGTTTAACTCACTCAAATTTTATCGCTTACTGTTATTTAACGCCTGCTTCCCAAACCCAAGACAAAGCACTCGATCGCCCTCAGCAACATTCGGGTCATGCTGCAAATAATCTCCCAACCATTCGCAACTCCGAGCAATGATATTATTAAGTTCAAAATTCTCCAAAGGCCACAAAATTACACTTCTATCCCTGCTAGCAAAAGCCAGAGTTTTGCTGTCTGAACTAAAAGTAACGCTCAACACCCGATCGCTCGATTCCAAAGTCTTAGATAGCAGCGCCTTCTTACCGTCAAAATTCCACAGTTTAACAGTATTTCCCCCACTCGCCGCCGCAATCAACTTGCCGTCGGGACTAAAACTCACGCTTTCTACAGTATCGCTGTGGTCGAGTTTTTCAGTTAAATTCGCCACCTTTCCATCAAATCCCCACAAGTAAACTTTTTTGTCAGCGCAAGCAGCAGCAATAGTCTTGCCGTCTGGACTGAAACTCACATTTTTAACCCTGTCCTCGTGGTCGATAGTTTTCAGAATCTTTGCCGACGAACCGTTAAATTGCCAGAGGTAAACTCTCTTTTCTCCGGAAATTTCAAAAGCCTTTTTCTTCCCGCTTGCATTCTCCTCAGCAGCGGTAGCAGTAGCAATAGTTTTGCCGTCGGGACTGAAGCTAACGCTAATCACTGGATTGCTGTGATCGAGTTTTGCCAGCAAAGTTGCTTTAGAACCGTTCCAGCGCCAGAGATACAATTTGCGATCGGCACTGGCGGCAGCAATTATCTTTCCGTCTGGACTAAAACTCACGCTTTTAACAATGCCGCTGTGGCTTAGGGTATTTAACAGTTGGCCGTTTAAACTCCAGACTTTCACGGTTTTGTCATCGCTGGCAGAAGCAACAGTTTTATAATCAGGGGAAATGCTCACCCAGGTAACAGAATCCTTGTGACCTTCTAAGCTTTTGAATAAACTGCCGTCACTGCGCCAAAGTCTCACGGTTCTGTCCGCGCTAGCAGAAGCAATTGTTTTGCCGTCAGCACTAAAACTGACTTTGTAAACCCAGTCTCCGTGTCCCGATAAAATCTTATTCAACGGAGTGCTGTCCGGTTTCCAAAGTTTCACTATTTTGTCCTTACTTGCGGAAGCAATAGTGCCATCGCGGCTGAAAGTTACGGCCCTCACGTCGTCTTGATGTCCTCGAAAAGTGTTGAGCAAAGTGCCGCTGCGACTCCAAATTTTTACTGTATCGTCTGCACTGCCGGTGACAATTCTTTCGCCGTCGCGACTAAAACTAGCGCTGACAACTTGATCGTTGTGTCCTTTGAGGGTTCTGATTTCCTCACCGTTTCGGTTCCAAATTTTTGCTGTGCTGTCGGCACTTGCTGAGACGAGTTCTCGACTGTTTGGACTGAACTTAATGCTGTAAACAATGTCAGAATGCTTGGTTAATGTTTTGGGCTTAATTTTAAATTTCTGGGTTTTACTTTCTCGGTTCCAAAGTTTGACAGTTTTGTCAACACTTGCTGAGGCAATTGTTTGGCCGTCGGGACTGAAACTGACGCCGAGCACCCAGTCTTGGTGTCCGGTTAAGGTTTGCAGCAATTTTTTGTTCGCAAGGTTCCAGATTTTGACGGTGTTGTCGTGACTGGCGGAAGCTAGGGTTTTGCCGTCTGGACTGAAACTGACGCTGGTGACGCTATCGCGGTGGTCGGATAAAATGCCGATCGGACTTTTGTCGTTATCTACTTGCCAAATTCTAATTGTGCGATCGGCACAACCAGTAGCGATCGTTTTCCCATCAGGACTAAAACTAACACTCGTCACGCCATCCGGGTGATTGAAAGTTTTTAATAACTTACCTTCTTTGCTCCACAATTTAACAGTTTTGTCAGTACTTGCCGAAGCAACTGAATTGCCGTCGGGGCTGACACTCACATCCAAAACATACTTGCTGTGCTGCTCGAAACGGTTGCGTTCTTGCACCCCGGAAACTGCTTGTCTGAGTCTTTCAGCTATTTGATTTTTAGTGTCCAGAGGCAGGGCTGTACTTTTGAGAGAATCACGAGCGATTTTGATACTATTTCCCAACACTCCTAATTGATTTTTTTCATTAGAAAGCACTAAACCTTCCGACGCCGAATTTAGGGCATCAGTCCGACTTTTTTCTGCTTCTTGCCGCGCGCTTTCTGCTAATTTTGCTTGATCGAATGCCATCGCCGAAACACCTCCGAGGACCAGCAATCCTAGAACCGCCGCCCGCAATTGCCATCTCCGACTTTGGTAAAGTTTAGCTTCCGCTTGGTGCTGTTTCTCTCTAGCTTGGCGCTGTTTGTCTCTAGCTTCCGACAGCAAAGCATCTCGCTCTCTGTCTTTGCGAATTTGTTCAATTTCATCTCGGTTAATTTGATTTTGCTTTCGCAGTTCCTCGAATTCTGCATTTTTATCTAATTGCTGCTGCTGGCGGATGAACGTAACTAAATAGTCATGAACGAGCTGGTAAAGCTCTGCCTGCAGTTCCGTCCACCGAAAAACTAAACCCGATTTTACTAACAGTTCTAAGACTAAATCTAATTTGTCAGCTTCGGCAAATGTCGCTAAATCCGAGGCTAATTCGGCGCGGGCTTTGAGGGGACGAATCTCCTCTTCATCTGTCAGCAAATACAAAACTCGCCGCGCCGCTACTTGATTTTCCGGACCGCAATCTTTGATGACTTCTTCGAGAAATCTTTCGACTAATTTTTGTTGCGGATTGTTGCCTAGTTCCTGATATCGAGTTAAAGTTCTAATGTCCTCTTGTTGCAGTTGAGCGCCGACAAGTTGTAGTTCGATCGGGCGAACTTCTCCCAACTCTCCAGCTAAATCTTTGACTAATTCTTCGATGAGATCCGGTTCTAGGTAAAACTGCGCTCGTTCAGTTAAAGTGCGAATTACCGATCGCGCATCGCCCAGGGAAAAGTTTCCCAAATAAAACAGAATATTTTTGCTGAGAATGTCGCCCAAAATATCATTGTTAATGAATCCTGTCTGATTTTTTGGTCGGGAAAATTCCAGCAAATAGTGCAGGTAATCTTCCCGCAAACATAGGACGACTTTTAAATATTTGATTTTCAAGCATTCCCTTAAAAAATCAAAAAATCTCTGCCTTTGGGCTGGCTCTTTCCACACGAAAAAGAATTCTTCAAATTGATCGAATATCAGAACGGTCACTAGATGTTCGGAATTTATTTGCAGCTCGTTGATAATTGTTTCGTATTCGAGCTCGTCTTTTTCTATCTCTATGATGGATTCTATAGGCTGTGACTGCTCAATTTTCTCCTCATTTTTCCCAGCCGAGCCGCCGTTAAATCCCGAAATAAGATTTTCCTTCAGTGCGCCTGCTTCTACGGTCAAATCTACCGGATCAGTTTCCGATACTGCTTCGGAAATTTCCGGATCGAATATTTCAGCTTTAAGAGCAGATAACTGTCTGGTCAATTCCCGCGGCCAGTTGTTGTAAACTTGCAGCACTACTGGCAAAACAGTTCGCCTTTCTATTTTTTTTTGTTTGAGAGCCGGTACTAATCCCCCGGTGACAATTGAACTTTTGCCAACTCCAGACTGACCATAAATTACTGTCAGTTTGTCTGCGGTATTGTTCATCCTATCTATCAAACGGTTGAGGTCTTGTTCTCGACCGGAAGCAGTAATTTCGTCAGCAATAGTAGCAGCGCCGGCAACTGTTTCGGCGACGGGATTAACCGCTTCTCTGTGCGGCTGCAACTTTCCGGCTCCAATAAAAGCTCGGAACCGATACGTATGTTCCACCGCTCGATAATCTTGCTTAATTTGAAATGCTTCGAGATATTCTCCCCGCTGAAAATAGAGCGCTCGCAGCATTTCTAAAACCCGCAAATAGAGTTGCGGGTTGTAGCAAGCTTCGGTTTCCGAGCGAGCCACCTCTAAATGCGCGATCGCCTCCTGAATCTCACCCAACTGACTCTGGGTCTCTGCTAAAATTAACAGATACAAGCCTTGATGCTGCGACTTTACAGGGGTTCCCTGTCCCGTCGCTTCTAAATTTGAGTTGAGAACCTTTAGAGCGATTAAAGCCCATTCTTTCGCTCCTTGCCAGTTCTTTTGCTCTAAGGCTACTCTAGCCAAAAAGCCATAATCTTGAGCCAAATTAACTGCTGAATTTTCCATATTTTTATGCAAGCTCCGAGCTTTGATAGCTAAATTCCAGAGTGCATCCCAATCTTCTAAATGCTGCAATACTTCGCCGAGCTGATTGATGAATATACCAAGGGCATCCGACCGTCCCACGTTTTCTAATACCTCAATACATTCCTGAAAATAATTCTTAGCTTCCGTCCAGTAGGGACGGTTAGCGCGGCGGTGTTTTTCTGCTTGGAAGCGGTAGCAAAGGCCGATGTGAAATAGCACGAGTCCCTCTAATACCGGTGCCGGATGAACGGTAAATGACAAATCGCTAACTTCTGCTTTTGCTCCAATAAATGCTCCTTGATACTTCCAAAAGTTGATGCTTTCTTGATACAATTCAAGAGCCGCAGGGATGCGGTGACAAGCATATTCGTACCGACCGCGAATAAATTGCAAACTCGCTTCAAGAGCAGGTTCTAACCTGATGTTGCAAGTTTGCAAGTCTTGGCTAGCCGACTCTAATTCACTCAAAGAATTGGCTCCGAGAATGGCAGAATTACTTAAACGCCAATTCCCGCTTTCTAAAATGTTGGAAAAAATGCGATCGGCACTTTTGCCCAGGAAATCCACCAATTCGTCTGGGCCGAGGACAAATTCAACAGTGGTCGTCCAAGTCTCGATATCTGTGACTAACCGAATCAGTTTTTTTAATATTTTGTCTGTCACCCACAGCACCACCGGGAAGGGAAAATTATTCCGAAATTCTTCTCTCACGTAGTTGGTAGAAGTCAGCAGCCGATCGATCGCACTTACCGATTCTAATCCAAACACCATTAAAGCTGCCGGATGGCTGCAGGAAAGTTTGGTTTCTATCGTCGTGTAAAGAGTTTTAACAGATGGCGGGAGGACAATTTCTAGAATCTCGATACCAGACTCCTCCCGCAATTGCCGTACAGTTTCCTCTTTCATAGCGCTGTAATTGCACCGCACCAAAATTAGCGAAAATTGCCCCTGAGACATTCTCAGAGTCCGGGAGAGAGTTTGCAGCGAACTTTTGTTTTGCTGTGCTGCGGTGTCTTGCTGGCAGTGCGAATTAATCATAATTAATATTTGGAAAAGTTTTTCATAATAGGTGCTGTCAACTGCCGAGGAAAGAAAGAAGGAAGTTCGGCAACGGATTCGCTTTCTGAGGATGTCACGGAGGTCAGGAAGTTCGTTCGGCAACGAGCAATCTACGGGATGTAACGGAGGTCAGGAAGTTTGGCGACGAGCAATGTAACGGATGTAACGGAGGTCAGGAAGAAGGAATCGACCGCAGGGAGAAAGTGCAATTAAGAACGTCATAACTAATCGTTTGGGCGGTTGCTATAAGTTTATTTGTACCGAGTTTTGCGTTCGCAAATCACAGCAAACAATCACAGAGTTAAGTTTATTTATGCCCGTTTTTGCGATTTTCCATCACAGCGAACAATCACCTAGTTAAGTTTGTTTCCGCCTACCTACTTATTGTTTGAGCCGATCGAGTTAAAGCATACCCAAAAAATACATACTCTGTTATTCGCATATTCTCAGGCAAGTCTACCGGATTTTAGTGAAAGTTTTACGCTCCCACAGCGACAATTATACCGAGAAAAAGAGTCGTAGCACGGGCGAGGGCGGGCGATCGCCCGCCCTCGCACAAATCCGATTCAGTTATTCGCAGATCCCAGAAATCCGGCATTCCCGGGTTGACTGGCCCCTCGCCGCACTGAGATAAACTACCGGCGGTGGCTCATCAATTACAGCTTGAAGATTGTTTGTCATAAATTTACTAATCTCGAGATCTAAAGTAGCTGTAAAATCAGGTTCATCCCAATCCTCGCTTTCTTCAATGCTGATTGTTGTTGGTGTCGCCATATCAAAATCGAGCTCATCGCCCAAATCCGCAACTTTCTTAATTGGATCTATTTTCTGACTGGTATCAGCGGCAAAAGCTTGAGTTGTATTGGCCATTAGTACGAGTGGCAGTGCTACTATGGCACTTATCGTTTGTTGCGCCGTGATTTTCCTCATGCTATCCTCCTGGTATAAACTAAGTTTTGGTGCTGCTATAAATTCAACATCCGCCGCTACTTTCTGGCGCGGTAAGTCGCTTTTAGATTTGAGATTTTAGATTTACTCCACAGATGAATCTGAGAGCTTGGACAAGAGTCTAAATTTGGGGGCTGCTTACCACTCGTGTCGCGGGCTTGTATTCGTTTTTGAGCATAGTCATTAATTAATAGTGGCTTGTTTTTCCACAGGATAGAACCTTATCTGTGACACTTCCCGGGATGTTTACTTGACGGAGCATATCCGCCCAACTGTTCCCCTTTATTTTTACTACGTGAAAGCTCTTAAACAGTCAGGTTTTTCCGTTACCTTAAGTAATTCCCGAGCCTTTACGAGTGTTCATCTCAGACTCAAAGCAAAGTGGGTGAGAAGTTCGATCGCACACGAGTTTTCGCACCCCGCGCTGCCAGCAAGCTGATGTGCAATACCACAGCCACGGGATATCTGTCAATACTTATATCTTAACATTTCTAAGTTTTTGCAGCATACTCGTTACCAGGAAGAGCCTGGTAACGCAGATCGGCGAGAAAGAGCCGAAAGCAAAGTCGAGAGGGCTCCTACTTAGTCAAGCCGTGTTCGAGAGCGAAGCGAACCAACTCAGTACGGCTGTTAGTACCCGTCTTGCTAAACAAACGGCTGACGTACTTTTCCACATTCCGCACGCTAGTTTCCAAGCGGCGGGCAATTTCCTTATTCATCAAACCTTGAGCAACCAAATCCAAAACACTTTGTTCTCGCGGAGTCAAATCAATTTTAATCGGGGAAGGACTTTGGGCGATCGAACTCCGCCCGCTCAGCAAAGACTCAATTCTCGCCATTTGGCTTGTCAAAGCAGCAATATCTGGACTGTCAGTATTTTCGCTCGTCTCCTTAGCAGCGGCGCGACGGGCCAGCAAATTCGTTACTATTGCTACTAACTCGTCGGGATCGAAGGGCTTAGAAAGATAAGCATCGCAGCCTGCTTGATAGCCTTGAATGCGATCGCTCGTCATCCCCTTAGCCGTCAAAAATACCACCGGCAAAGCCTTATAGCGAGGATCTTCCCGCACTTGCTTGAGAAACTGATAACCGTCCACCTGCGGCATCATAATGTCTGAAATCACCAAATCCGGATTAGTCTGCTGCAAGAGTTCCCACCCATCCCTAGCATTACTGGCAACCTCAACCGCAAAATTGCTATCTTCCAAATAAGCTTGTACCGCTTCCCGCAAGCCCGGTTCATCATCTACCAATAATAATCGTGCTGACATATCTCTTACCCTTACGCTTTACGAGTATCTTTTACTTTAGTTGAATTTAACTCTTATTGTCACTCCATCCCTCGAAGGATCTCAATAAATTGTTGTTAAACTCAAGAGTTTTGAGCTGTGTTTTGATCTAAGGATTAAAAACTGATTAAATCTTTAATTCAAAACTCAAAACTCAAAACTCAAAATTATTATTGAACCCTTCTACTTAAACTTTTGAACGATCGGTCAAAATTTCATAGCCAGTTTCCGTCACCAACACAGTATGCTCAAACTGAGCCGACATAGCATTGTCAACTGTTACAGCAGTCCACTTGTCCGAAAGTGTCCGAGTGTACTTAGAGCCCGCATTCAGAATCGGTTCGATCGCCAATGTCATGCCCGATCGCAATTTCACGTTTGGCATTTCGCGGGTGCGGAAATTGAAAACCGACGGTTCCTCGTGCAAATTTCGCCCGACACCGTGGCCGGTAAACTCCTCAACGATGCTAAAACCGTTGCTTTTGACATGATCTTCGATCGCACCAGCGAGATCGAGCAAATAGGCTCCTGCTTTAACTTGTTCGATGCCTTTGTAGAGAGTTTCTTCTGCGACTCGGATTAATTTTGCCGATTCCGGTGTTACTTCCCCAACTGCGATCGTAATGCAAGAATCGCCGTGAAAACCTTGATAATATGCCCCAGTATCTACCTTAAGAACATCTCCTGCCCGAATTACCTTTTTGGGATTGGGGATGCCGTGAACAACTTCGTTATTAATGCTAGAGCAAATCGATCCCGGAAAACCGTGATAGCCTTTAAAACTCGGAGTTGCACCCATAGAACGGATGCGTTTTTCCGCATAAGCATCCAAATCAGCAGTAGTCATTCCCGGTTTCACCATTTGGGAAATTTCTTTGAGTACCGTTGCAACGATTTTCGCTGCCTGCCGCATAATTTCGATTTCGCGTTCCGACTTAATTTCAATGCCTCGACGCTGTTTTTTGACTTGGGGTGCTTGAGTTGGCCCAGAAAGCAGACTGCTAAAAATATTCATGTAGTATTAGTCGGGTAATTTTGTACTTTGACGGCAGGTTGAAGCAAAAAAACGGCAAAGATCCGGCTTTTTGGAGAAAAACGGATGTCTTCTCTCTGTCGATCGCTTGTCCTTTAAGCTAGCTTAATATTTTTCTCAGTAATCGGCACGGGATTGGGGAGTCAAAAAAGCGGTTTCAACCGCCGAGTCCGTCGGCTCGGGCTCGGCGAGTATTCCTGCGAGGTTAGCAATTCCGGCAATTAACTGAGTTACCTCAACTGGTTTAGATAAGTGCATCTGGAAACCAGCTTCCAGCGCTTGCTGGCGCTCGGACTCTCTGGCGTAGGCCGTCAGGGCGATCGCAGGCATCATTCCACCCCTGAGCACTTCCATTTCTCTCACCCGCGCGATCAACTCGTAGCCGTCAGCTCCGGGCATTCCAATGTCACTCAGCAGCACATCCGGCCAAGAACTCTCGAGTGCAGCTAGAGCCTCTGCCACCGATGAGGCCGAGCGCACCATAGCTCCTTCCTCCTCGAGTAAAGCAATCAAAAACTCCCGCGTGTCATCGTCATCATCCACCACCAGCAACTGCAAATTAACCAGAGTTGGGAGGATCCCGGCCTGGTCGTTGAGCTGCGACCAATCATCGTCATCTGCGAGGGCGTTCCTCTGTGTAAGAGGTAGAGCCACCGTAAATTTCGCACCCCCGCCCGGATTATTTTCTGCATATACCTTACCGCCGTGCTGTTCCACCAAGTGACGGACGATCGCCAATCCCAGTCCCAAACCCCCGTAAGACCTAGTTGTGCTGCTATCGGCTTGGCGGAAGCGATCGAACACATAAGGCAAAAAATCAGGAGCGATACCAATGCCGCTATCAATTATCTGAATTTGAGCTTCATCGCCAACTGACTCCAACCGCACCTCTACTTTACCCTCTTCCGGAGTAAACTTAATCGCATTTGACAGCAAATTCCACACAATTTGCTGCAAGCGATCGGAATCGCCGATCACTTGACCTACATTTGGACTGCACGTTAATTCTAGGACTATTGATTTTTCCTCAGCCAGCGGCTGCAAAGAATCTATTGCCAGCTCGATCACAGATTCCAACCGAATCGGATGCTTATTTAAATTTAGTTTCCCCCGCAGAATCCGCGAAACATCTAAAATATCTTCGATAAGTTGAGATTGAGATTTAGCATTACGCTCAATTGTTTCTAGAGCTTTATCAATAGTGTCTTCGTCAAATTTTTTCACCCTAAGCAGCCTAGACCAGCCGAGAATTGCATTTAAAGGAGTGCGGAGTTCGTGAGAAAGAATCGCGAGAAATTCATCCTTCATCTGGTTAGCTCTCTCAGCTTCCTGCCGCGCCACTTGTTCGCGGATTAGTCGGCCGCGTTCTTCCTCTGCTTGCTTGCGGTCTGTGATATCTCTCACCGTGCCCACGTGACCGATCAGTTTTCCCAAATCCGAAAACATTGGGGACGACTGCACGTGAATCCAACGCACAGTTTCGCTAACAGCTAATCGAAACTCGCTAGAATATTCCTGGCTTTCTTTAATCCATACTGACAAATGTGCGACTACGCGATCGCGATCTTCTGGATGAGCCGACCGCTGCCAAACCTCTGCCAAACTTTTATCCAAAATCAACCCGGAAATGGCTTCACAGCGGGGATTCATGTAAGTACAGCGGCCTTCAACGTCAGCTAAGTAAATTCCCAGCGGCGAACAAGCACACAAAGTGCGAAACCGCTCTTCACTTTTACTTAGTTCACTATTAACAGCAGCTAACTGTGTTGCTTGCTGCTTCACTTCGACTGTTTTTTGGAACAATTCCACAAATACCTGCACCTTCGATGTCAATATTTCCGGTTTCAAAGGTTTGAACAGGTAATCCACCGCGCCCAGAGAATAACCTTTAAACACGTGGGTGTCATTACTGCTGAATGCTGTGATAAAAATAATCGGAGTCGATCGCGATCGATCTCTAGAGCGAATCAATGTTGCTGTCTCAAATCCATCCATTCCCGGCATCTGCACATCAAGTAAAATTACCGCAAAATCTTGATTGAGCAGACATCTGAGAGCCTCCGTGCCCGAACTAGCTTGTACTAGATTATAAGAGGGGCTGTTGAGGATAGCTTCTAGAGCCAGCAAATTTTCTGGGCGATCGTCAACTAAAAGGACATTTACTCGTTCGGGGCACTGCACATCCATAAATTTTTTAATTTTTAATTCTTAGCAAATTGACTAAACAGGGAGCGATTTTAGAGAGGGGTAAAATCCAGTCTACTTCAACATTTGCGATCGCGGATGCCGGCATTGTCCGGCATAGAGCCGAGGCCGGTTCCTCCACAAAAGTCAATCCTCCCTCAGCTTTAATTTTTGCCAGCCCTTCACTACCATCTGAATTAGCTCCCGTTAAAATTATCCCGATCGCTTTTTCCCCAAAGGCATCCGCAGCAGACTCAAACAGCACATCGATTGAGGGCCGCGCGTAGCAGACAGGGCCCTCTGTTGATAGTGCAAATGTAGGAGTTGGGCGACTTAGGATTGGGGAGTTTGAATTGTTGATTGGCTCCACAGGAACTCCCCCCCACTCTGTAAAGTCGTTTTCCGACACGCTCTGCTCCCACTCGCAGGGCGATTCTATGAGCAAGTGATAGTCAGCAGGAGCCAGATAAACCCTTCCCGGGGCGATCGGCTCTTTGTCTTGTGCCTCTGTAATTTGGAGAGAAGTTTGCTGTTGTAAAAAATCAGTAAGCCTATCCTGAGTACTCTTATGGCGGTGTTGGACAATAACTACAGGCAAAGGAAAGCTTTGTGGCAAATCTGCCAGCAGGACTGTCAAAGCCTGTAGCCCTCCCAAAGACGTGCCAACAACCACGATTTCAAAATTTTTTTTACTTAACTCGGCGGTAGAGTTTCTCGCTAATTTCAATGGGTTCATAGTGTTTTTCATAAGGTGTAAAAATCAGAGACTCCTGATGTCCCAGCCCCAAAACTCCAAACATTGCCAGGCTCTCATAAAAAAGCTTGTGTACCCGAGCTTGGAGGTGTGAATTGAAATAAATCAGCACATTACGGCACAAGATCACATTAAATTCATTAAAAGAAGTATCCGTTGCTAAGTTGTGGTGAGCAAAGACAATATTCTCTTTAAGTGAAGAGCGAAAAATCGCATTTTCATAGGCAGCCGTGTAATACTCAGAAAACGCTTTTTTGCCTCCTGCTTGGTGGTAAAGTTGCGTATATTCTTGCATTGCTTTCAGCGAAAAAATACCATTTTTTGCTGTTTTTAAAACTAATTCATTCATGTCAGTAGCGTAAATCCTACAGCGGTCATAAAGTCCTTCTTCTTGCAGCAAGATTGCCATAGAATAGACTTCTTCTCCCGTTGAACATCCAGCGTGCCAAATCCGAATAAAAGGATAAGTACGCAGCATTGGCACCACTTTATTTCTGAAACTCAGGTAAAAGGTGGGATCGCGAAACATCGCCGTTACATTCACAGAAACGTCCAGCAGGAAACGGTCTAGGTAGGCAGGATCGTGGAGTAGCTTGTCCTGAAGTGCCGAGACAGTGGTTAGCTGTTCCGAGCGAATAGTGTTCCAAATGCGGCGCTTGAGAGAGGCAAGAGCATAATTGCGAAAATCAAATCCGTAATAGCGAAATATCCCCTCTAGTAGCAGTTTAATTTCGATTGTTTCAAGTTCATGGGTTTCGGGCATTTTTAATTGGTAATTGGTAATTGGGCATCGGGCATCGGGCATCGGGCATCGGGCATCGGGCATCGGGCATCGGGCATCGGGCATAGTTGACTGTTGACTGTTGATTAATGTTATTGGTTATTTGTTATTAGCCACAGCAAACGATTAACAAATGACTACTGACAACTGCCAACTGACAACTGCCAACTGCCAATTGACAACTGACAACTGGCTTCCATTATCGATAAAGCCAAACACGCAGCAGCGAGAGCAACTGTTCCGTATCAACAGGTTTGGTAATGTAGTCAGACGCCCCAGCTTCGATACATTTTTCCCGATCGCCCTTCATAGCTTTCGCAGTCAGAGCAATCATTGGCAGGGAAGCGAATTCAGGCATACTACGAATTGCTTGCATTGTTTCGTAACCGTCCATCTCTGGCATCATCACGTCCATCAACACAATATTTATGCCAGGCGTAGTTTGCAATGTAGTAATGCCCTGTCTGCCGTTTTCAGCAAACACAATTTCCATTTTATGGCGCTCCAGCAGACTCGTCAGCGCGAAAATATTCCGCATATCGTCGTCAACAATCAAGACTTTTTTGCCCGCGAGCGTCGCATCTGTTTGATACAATTGCTCTAGCATTTCGCGCTTCGGTTGCGGCAAATCTGCTTGGACTCGGTGCAGGAACAAAGCTGTTTCATCTAACAAACGTTCAGGCGATCGCACATCTTTAACAATGATGGTTTCCGCCATGCGCTTCAGTTGAGTTTCTTCCGCTCTCGTCAACTCTTTGCCCGTATAAATAATAATCGGCAGAGTTTTCAAACCTGCCTCTTTCTTGATCTGCTCAATCAGTTCAAAACCAGTCATATCCGGCAGTCCCAAATCGAGTACAACGCAGTCAAAACGCCCTGACCTCAAAGTTGCTAGCGCCTCTGCACCGCTCCCCACAGCCGTGGTAGAAACATCGTGATTACCGATTAAATCCACAATACTGAGGCGCTGCGTTTCGTCGTCTTCCACAACTAGCAAATTCTTCACTGGCCGCTCCACAAAACCCTTAATATCAGTCAAAGCTTTGCTCAAAGCTTCGCCACTGACAGGCTTTTGTAAGTACGCGATTGCCCCTAACTGCAAACTGCGCTGCCGCCCTTCTTCAACTGATACAATGTGAACCGGAATGTGGCGCGTAGTTGAGTCATGCTTCAAGCGATCGAGCACTGTCCAGCCATCCATCACAGGCAAATTTAGATCCAGCATAATCGCAGTTGGCTTGAACTCTCGCGCCATCGCCAAACCGATATCGCTCCGTAAAGCCACTAAACCTTTAAAACCCTGGTCCCGCGCCATATCCAAAAGAATCCGAGCGAAGTTTACGTCATCTTCAATAATCAACAGCACGCGATCGCCAGGTTCGACATTTTCCCGGTCATCAGCGATAATCGGTGATGGATAAGGGGCGATCGGCAAGTTGAAATTCGGCGCCGGAACAGGGGAAGAAATAGCAGGCGGCAATTGAGCCGTTTGCTTGCCCGTTCCCGATTCCTGATCGTTCATCATTCGCGATTCTTGGTAAGTTTGGGGCAGATAAAGCGTGAACTTACTACCCTCACCAGGGCGACTTGTCAACTTAATTTCTCCGCCTAACAGATTAGCGATTTCTCTACTAATTGACAAACCCAAACCCGTACCCCCGTATTTGCGGCTAGTGCTACCATCAGCTTGTTGGAAAGCCTCAAAAATAACCCTGTGTTTTTCAGCAGAAATCCCAATCCCCGTATCGCTAACTGAGAAAGCCAAAACAGTAGCAGAACTCGTTAAACTGTCTATCTCTAAACTCCACCCTTCCCGCGCTACTTCGATACGCAACTTCACCTCACCCCGCTCTGTAAACTTAAACGCATTAGAGAGGAGATTCTTCAAAACTTGTTGCAGCCGTTTAGCATCAGTATAGAGACCTTTTGGCAACCCAACCTCAAGCTCGATTTTAAAACTCAACTTCTTATCCTGGGCGATTTGGCGGAAAGTTCGATCCAAATGCTCTCGCAAGTCCGGAAACAACACTTGCTCAATTTCCACCGACATCGTGCCTGATTCAATCTTAGCGAGATCCAAGATGTCATTAATCAGCCCTAACAAATCGGTTCCCGCCGAGTAAATTGTGCGCGTGTATTCAACTTGCTTCAGAGTCAAATTGCCCTCAGTATTGTCAGAAAGCAATCGAGCCAGAATCAACAGCGAATTCAGCGGAGTTCGCAACTCGTGAGACATATTTGCCAGAAACTCCGACTTATACTTAGAAGTTAGAGCCAACTGTTCCGCTCTTTCTTCCAACAACCCCCTCGCCTGTTCGATATCTCGGTTTTTCCGCTCAACTTCCTTATTTTGCAGCGCTAGCAATTCAGCTTGTTCTTCTAGTTCTTCATTCGTTTGTTGCAACTCTTCCTGCTGACTCTTCAACAGTTCCTCCGATGCACGGAGCGACTGCGCTTGTTGTTCGAGACGCTTGTTAGTTTCCGTTAGTTCTTTTTGCTGAGTTTGCAACTCTTCTGCCAAAGACTGCGACTGTTTCAGCAACTCTTCCGTCCGCATGCTCGCCGCAATTGTATTTAAAACAATAGCGATACTTTCTGTAAGTTGGTCCAGAAATGTCAAGTGTATTTCGCTGAAGCGGCGGAACGAAGCTAACTCAATTACGGCCGTCACTTGTCCCTCAAATAGTACGGGTAAAACCACGACATTCAACGGCGTAGATTCTCCCAGTCCCGAGCCGATTTTAACGTAGTTGTCCGGCACTTCAGTCAACAGTATCCGTTCCTTTTCCAGGGCGCACTGTCCTACCAAACCTTCGCCTAAATGGAATCTATTTCCTAACTGTTTGCGTTCGCGGTATGCGTAGGTACTTAACAGTTTGAGAAACGGATCGTGTTCCACACCTTCCATCATAAAGAATACGCCATGCTGAGCCGAAACCAGCGGTGTCAATTCTGAAAGAATTAGTTTAGAAACCGTTTCTAAATCCCGCTGACCTTGTAGCATTCGAGTGAACTTAGCAAGGTTTGTTTTCAGCCAATCTTGCTCAGTATTCTTCTGCGTCGTCTCCCGGAGATTGGCAATCATCTGGTTAATGTTGTCCTTAACAATGGCAACTTCTCCTTCAGTGGCGACGGAAATTGACCTAGTTAAATCGCCTCTGGTAACAGCAATTGCCACTTCCGCAATCGCCCGCAGTTGAGTAGTCAAATTCGCCGCCAATTCATTCACATTATCCGTCAAATCTCGCCACGTCCCCGCCGCGCCCGGAACCTTCGCCTGACCGCCCAATTTCCCTTCAATTCCCACCTCCCGCGCCACAGTAGTAACTTGATCGGCAAACGTCGCCAGCGTATCAATCATCTCGTTAATCGTATCTGCCAGAGTCGCAATTTCTCCCTTAGCTTCCAGCATTAATTTGCGCTTCAAATCGCCATTCGCCACCGCCGTCACAACCTTAGCAATACCCCGCACTTGCGCTGTCAAATTCCCCGCCATCGAGTTTACATTGTCGGTTAAATCTTTCCAAGTTCCCGCAACTCCTTTCACGTCAGCTTGACCGCCCAATTTACCCTCAGTTCCCACCTCTCGCGCCACCCGCGTCACCTCAGAAGCGAAAGAATTAAGCTGATCCACCATCACGTTAATAGTATCTTTCAACTCCAGAATTTCGCCTTTAACATCAACGGTGATTTTCTTAGACAAATCGCCATTTGCCACCGCTTTCGTCACTTCCGCAATATTCCGCACCTGCGCCGTCAAATTCCCCGCCATCAAATTAACATTATCAGTTAAATCTTTCCAAGTTCCCCCTACACCCCGCACGTAAGCTTGCACACCTAATTTACCTTCCGTTCCTACTTCTCTCGCCACCCGCGTTACTTCAGATGCGAAGGAACTCAACTGATCCACCATGATGTTAATCGTGTTTTTCAGTTCGAGAATTTCACCTTTAACATCTACTGTAATTTTCTTCGACAAGTCGCCATTTGCCACCGCCGTTGTCACTTCCGCAATGTTCCGCACTTGGGCGGTAAGATTACCCGCCATCGAGTTAACTGAATCCGTTAAATCTTTCCAGGTTCCTGCAACTCCTTTAACTTCAGCTTGCACGCCTAATTTCCCTTCCGTTCCCACTTCCCTAGCAACCCTAGTTACTTCCGAAGCAAAGGAATTTAATTGATCCACCATCGTGTTGACGGTGTTTTTTAACTCGAGAATTTCACCTTTAACATCGACCGTAATTTTTTTAGATAAATCGCCATTTGCCACAGCAGTCGTAACAGCAGCAATATTCCGTACTTGCTCTGTCAAACTACCCGCCATAAAATTAACTGAATCAGTTAAATCCTTCCAAGTTCCGGCTACGCCTCGAACATCCGCTTGACCGCCGAGTTTACCTTCGGAACCCACTTCCCTAGCAACCCTGGTTACTTCAGATGCAAAGGAATTAAGCTGATCCACCATCACGTTAATGGTGTTTTTCAGTTCTAAAATTTCGCCTTTAACCTGTACCGTAATTTTTTTAGATAAGTCACCGTTAGCAACCGCCGTCGTCACATCAGCAATGTTGCGGACTTGTGCGGTTAAATTCCCGGCCATTGAGTTAACAGAATCCGTTAAATCTTTCCAGGTTCCTGCTACTTCCTGCACTTCTGCTTGTACGCCTAATTTCCCTTCCGTTCCCACTTCCCTAGCAACCCTGGTTACTTCAGATGCGAAGGAATTTAACTGGTCAACCATCGTGTTGACGGTGTTTTTCAGTTCGAGAATTTCGCCTTTAACATCTACTGTAATTTTCTTGGATAAATCGCCCTTGGCCACAGCGGTTGTTACTTCAGCGATGTTGCGGACTTGTGCTGTCAAACTGCCGGCCATGAAGTTAACGCTATCCGTTAAATCCTTCCAAGTTCCTGCAACTCCCTTAACTTCTGCTTGACCGCCGAGTTTGCCTTCGGAACCTACTTCTCTCGCCACCCGCGTTACTTCTGATGCGAAGGAATTTAACTGGTCCACCATGATGTTAATCGTGTTTTTCAGTTCGAGAATTTCCCCTTTAACATCTACTGTAATTTTCTTGGATAAATCGCCATTTGCCACAGCCGTCGTCACGTCGGCAATGTTCCGCACCTGTGCGGTAAGATTCCCGGCCATTGAGTTAACTGAATCCGTTAAATCTTTCCAGGTTCCTGCCACTCCCCGCACTTCAGCTTGTACGCCTAATTTGCCTTCGGTTCCTACTTCTCTCGCCACCCGCGTTACTTCTGATGCGAAGGAACTCAACTGATCCACCATGATGTTAATCGTGTTTTTCAGTTCGAGAATTTCACCTTTAACATCTACTGTAATTTTCTTCGACAAGTCGCCATTTGCCACCGCCGTTGTCACTTCCGCAATGTTCCGCACTTGGGCGGTAAGATTACCCGCCATCGAGTTAACTGAATCCGTTAAATCTTTCCAGGTTCCTGCAACTCCTTTAACTTCAGCTTGCACGCCTAATTTCCCTTCGGTTCCTACTTCCCTAGCCACCCGCGTTACTTCCGACGCAAAGGAACTCAACTGGTCTACCATTGTGTTAACAATTTGGGCTGTTTGGAGGAATTCTCCTTTGAGGGGTCTGTCTTCTATTTCTAGGGCGATGGTTTGCGATAAATCTCCTTTTGCTACGGCCCGAATTACTCTGGCGGTTTCAGAGGTTGGTTGCACTAAATCTGTAATTAAGGTATTGACAGAATTTACGCTAGCTCCCCATGACCCATCGGCAACGCCGATGGTGGCCCGCTGGGCGATTTTGCCTTCTTTACCGACAACTGTCCCGATGCGCTCAAGTTCGGCCGCCATTTTCTGATTGAGCTCGATAATGTCGTTAAGTTCGTCAGCAATTTTCCCCGCTAGACCGGTCTGGTCTATGGGCATCCGAACTGAAAAGTCCCCTTTTTTGACAGCTACTAAGGTTCTGAGTAACTGTTTGGCATAACCATTACTTGAATTGGGGTTTGTTATCTGTGCAGTTGACATGACCGTTACCTTTGGGGAGTTTGAAGGGGTTTCCCGCTGCTGAGTGCGTTGATTGTGCAAGACATCTGGTTGGCAGTGCGGGTTGAGGCTGCAGCAACCCTAGCTCTAATGAGTTTTTGGGGATGGTATTGCTATTATCTGACTAAATTAGTGGTAGATTGCTTCTGTCAAAGGATGGATGACAAATTAATGTCTATTATGGTATCAGGTTTTACATTAGACCTGGAGCGAAAATAAAGTCAAGCCCTACAGGATGCTTACTCCACCTAGAACGCGGCAAGCGGGCGCACGCTATAATCGAGGCGGATATATCGAGTTCCGCGAGTACCGCCAATGATTTAGCGTCTGGGGAATTGCCGCCAATCAATAAATTGAGCGACAGCGAATCCTTTGAGTCAGAATGTATATTCATAACCGTCAGCCTTATGAATGGTTCTTAAATACTTGGGATGTACGTCAAAGCTTTTACCTCCTGTTGTTAACTTGAAACTTGGCTTGAATCGAATGGCAATTCGACCCGTGTAGTTTCCTGCATACTTCCCAGTAAGGACATGGGCGTTTACCAAATCCCCAGTTTGGAATCCCATAAGAAACTTTTGAGCTGGAGCATGACGAATTGGGAAACCAAATTTGTCAGTGTCGCAACGCTGTCTTCTGCCATGTCCTTTGGCTTTGACAATCAAGGGTTTAACCCCATGGAGCAGAAGTCGTTCTGGAGTAGACGCACCAACATTTGCTGCATCTGTCCAATGCTGCTTCTCAATCCCTCTAGTCTTGCGATTAAACTTTGTTCGACCACCAGAACCTACTTCTGGTGGCAAACCCGTAGATTGAAGCCTTCTGTACAACTCCCAACGAGTAGCGTTAACAGCAGCGGCATCTTTGAGGGGTGCTTTCGCTTGAGCCATTACTCGCTTGAGAACTTCTGGCTTCTTTTTCAAAAACTCCTTGACAGGTTTGTTTCCCTTGGCTTGGTTGCAGGAATGGCAACTAAGACATAGGTTTTTGACTCTGTTAGAACCTCCCTTGCTCCGAGCAAGGATGTGTTCAATCTCGAATGGGACATTTTCAACACCGCAATAAGCACATCTTCTATTCCATTTTTGAAGTAAATACTCTTTCACTTCAAAGCCAAATAGTTCACCTCTTTGGTACTCAACTCCACTAATTTCGGGGTTTTGTATTTGTTGCAGGTCAAAACGTACTAATTCTTGAGAAACTGCGGTAACTGGGCAGACTTTTCTAGTTCTCCTAACCCACGTTTCGATGTTGGCAATTCGACTCTCAAGGGAAGGTGGCAGCCATCCAGTTCTACGGGTTCTGTTTAAGAAACGAGGCTTACGGTAACGAGTTTTACGGTTACGTCTGCCTCTTCTTAATGACCTACGAGATTCAAGAGAGTTTTTAATCTGCTGTCCTTTGTGTGAGACTTCTAATGCGTTAGTAACTCGCCCCGTCTCTTCTTGAACCACAGCAATACCCGTAACCTTGCTGCCAGGATCGATCTTGATTCGGTGACTATGAGTAACTGAAGCTTCAAAAACCCTATCCTGCAACACGATAGTGAATGGATAGCGTCTGAATACCTTAGCTCTTCCTTTGTCTAATAGTTCTCTTGCCCGTGCCTGATGGCATGGGTCAAGAGGTTTCAAGTTTTTGTCTAATACGAAAACGCGCATTACTGCTGCCTCTCATTACTGGTTAAGTTTGCCTCGCTAATGTTATAAGAGCTTTTTAAGCCTGAAGCACTGGTTTTTCCTATAACCTGTTTAACTTCAGACGACAGAGCCTAAAACTGGCACGCATTAAGCGGGTGTCATGACTCAAATAACGGAGTTCCTATTAGAAACTAAAGCTGGTCAACAAGGCTTACAGTTTCCTGCAAGCCTACACTGACCTTCGGTACAGTGTAGGTAGTTGACAAGAGCTTTGATGTACGATCGCATAAAAAGCTTCCCCTTCCCCCGGATTACCAAGTGCAATTATTTCCAATTTTGCCACGAACTATTGAAAATAGAAGTACCCGGAAATGCGATCGGATTGGCATTTTGTTGCAACTGCAACTGCAGCACTTCCAAGTTCGCCTCGCGGGACGGCAATTCGTCCACTAATTCATAAGGGAAAATCCCCTTTTCTAGGGAAAAAGCAGCGGTCACTCCCGCCGCCGCACCGGCAGACCATTCAAAAGAATGCACTCGATAAGCAGCGGCCGCTGTGTGGCTAACAGCAATACTTTTACCCGCAACTAACATATTGTCAATTTTCTGAGGAATCATTGCCCGCAGGGGGATTTGGAACGGATAAGCTTGCCCTTGACCTTTGCGAGTGCCTTCGCGTTCGGTATTTCCCGGTGCTTCCGGCGGGCTGTTGGTCATGCAGGGGTGAAAGTCGATCGCATAATGACCAATACCCACAGAATCAGGATAAATCGTAGCGCGCGATCGCGATGTTGTATCCTCAACAGATTGACTTCCCACAGCCAAAGCCGGCGCATTCAAACCACCCACAGCCAACCACAAATTCCGATACTCTTCCTCGGACAAATTTTCGCGGTAAAAATCAGCATTAAAGTCAGTGCGAGACATATCAACTTCCCACACCGTAAAACCTTGAGGCTGATTGAAACTCGGCCGCCCAATAATGCGCCTGCCCTCCCGCATATAAGGATATTTAGAAAGTCCGTGCACCGTCCCCATCGGCGAATCCAAACCGCTCAAAAAACGATTGTTTGGATGAGGCTTTTTGACTCCCTCTCCTAGCTGCGAGTCAGTAGTTCCTGTTACCAGCCAGTAGAAAAATCCTTTGGCATTTTCCTCCCCCCTTCGCAAAGTTTCCGTTCGCAAACCGCCCATCCATCCCCCCGGTTGCAGTTGATTGTCTGCTTCCAACTGCTCGCGAGTGTAAATTAAATTATCTTGAGGATTGCCGGGACGATAGTCATTGCCCCAAGTCCAGTTTTGCATCGAAATATCCCCCGGATAAATCGGGAATTGCTTCGGGTCTGAAGGTCGCTTTTGATCGGGTTTCACGCTCCTAATTTGGCGATAGCTGAAAACTAAGGGAAAGCTCGCCAATCTCTGCAATTCGTAACTGTAGTAAGGAGCGTATTGTTGATAAAAAGACGGCACTTGATGCTGCTGCGGTTCCTTCGTTGCCTCCATCGCGAAGGTGTAGGTAAAACCTTGAGTGCAATAAGGGTCGCCGCTTGGGCTGGCGGAGGAAGGTTCGAGAGGGGAACGCGGGTCAATTCCGAGGCGGTAGGGAACATCGGCAAGTCCGATCAATTCGCCTGTTTCGGTGGCATCTACAACGTACCAATCACCACCCCCCCTAGCCCCCCCTTGTAAAGGGGGGGAACTTGTGGAATTCCCCTCTCTTCTGGGGTTAGGGAGGGTCCCAGATGCTTTGGGAATAAACCGAATAATAGTTTTTTTAAATCGCGCAGAATTTTCGTAGCGATAGGCATCTTCGATAGTCTGAGAAAGAGTTTCGGTGTTGATTGGCCCGGTGTTGGCGGCAGGTTTGTGTTGAATGGCGATCGCACTTTTAATTTGTTGACCCCCAACCTTATTCCCCGCCACAGCAGGAGTAATTGCTAGTTCTTTTATAACCGTATTGGGAAACCATTTCAGCGTGCCTTTGCCTGTTTTAGCCGCATCCTGCAAGATGTTAAATAGAATTTTGTGACCGTCGTAGGGCATGAAACACGAATAGCTAACCCAACAGCCTCCGGGATTTAGCCTGCCGTAATGTTGCTCGATCCGCTGCCGCAATTCTAGGTAGCCGCGGGGGTAAAATAAGAGCGATCGCTGAGTCTCTCTTTCATCGAGTGCGGAAGTTCCCTGGGAGGAAATTTGACCGCCTACCCAGTCAGTAATTTCAGTGAGGCAAACTGTGCGCCCCGCCAGCAAACCTTCGTAAGCGGTAGCAGCGCCTGCGAGCCCGCCGCCTGCTACTAGAATGTCGCAAGTTTCTGCATTGTCTGGATTACGCGGAGGTTCGGCAAATACTGGCGAAATGCTCCCCATCGCGGAAATTATGCCGAGGGTGAGGCTAACGAGCGATCGACCTTTGAGCGAAAATAGATACCGTCGAAGTTTCATCGGAGATTGTGGAATTAATTTTGACATTAGGGAAAAACACTCATCCCATCCAAATGTTTATTTTGCAGTATACTGGTATTTCGCGGTACTGTCAGGGCCAACTTTTTTTAGACAAGCGGCATTAATACCAGCAACAACTATTGAACAGTCGGCTCAACCTTATGCTCAAGATAGTAAAATTTTTTAGGTTATTGATTCCTTTTGAGAGTTTAACAATTACTACCAGTTTAACTTTTTCGGAAGTTTTGCGCAGGTTGGACGAAGTTGTAACTTTCCCCAAACTTTTTAGAATCATTCTACCCTGGGTACCCCCACCTGCAAAACTTTATGAAGGAACTATTTCGGGCAATACCTTCAAAATCAATCGCATCATCATCGGTCGCCATTTAATTTTTCCAATTATAAGAGGAGATATCTATCCTCAACCGTTCGGTTCTTCCATCAAAATTCGCATGAGTTTACATAAAATAGTCATAGCATTTCTGATTCTTTGGCTGTGGACAACTGGCAGTATAGGAATGTTTTCTTTATTTGCTTGGTTAGTCGAACCCTCCGTGGGGCCAATATTTTTACCAATCTTAGGAATGTTTATTTTGGGCTGGCTTTTGTGCTTGATTCCATTTAAAATAGAAGCAAAAGCAGCTATAAAATTTTTGTCTATTCTGTTAACCTAAAATAATTTATAACGGCAATATTTTAGGTATTTTATTAAAAACAATCTGGGTTCATCGGCATTCATCTGCGGTAAAAAAGAAATAAATTTATGCGTCAAAATCAACTCAAACAAAAAATTAAACAAGGCGAAACAGTCCTCGGTTTATTTATGAACTGCGCTTATCCCGCTTTCATGGAAATATGCGGTCACGCTGGATTCGATTTCGCCGTTATCGACATGGAACACGGGCCCCTGCACCCGCTTGCTGCTGAAGATTTGTGTCGCGCCGCCGACTGCACCGGAATTGCACCTATTGTTCGCGTCCGCAAAAACGACGGGCCGCAAATTCAACGAGCTCTCGACATCGGCACTGCAGGCGTTCAAGTACCTCAAATTGAAAGCAAAATCGATGCCGAAACCGCTGTCAAAAACGCTAAATACAGTCCTCTGGGCACGCGAGGCCTTTCCTTCGCTACGCGGGCCGGACTTTACACCGCTGCAGGTACAAATATCACCGACAAACTTAACGAAGAATCCTTAGTTGTAATTCATGTCGAAGGCAAAGGCGGCATCGACAACCTGGCAGAAATTGTTACTGTGCCGCAGGTTGACGTGATTTTTCTGGGGCCTTACGATCTTTCACAGTCGATCGGCATTCCCGGCCAAGTCCGCGACCCCCGAGTCATCGACATGATGCAGGAAGCAGTGCAAACCATCCGCAAAGCAGGCAAAGCTGCGGGTACTTTTGCGGATAACCCCGAAATCGCCAAGCAGTGGATTGAGGCTGGCGTTCAGTACGTCACACTTGGGGTCGATGTTGCCGTTTTCCTGCACGCCTGTCAGTCGCTGGTGAAAGCGGTCAAGCGATTTTAGGTTTTAGATTTTAGATTTTAGATTTGGGATTTGGGATTTGGGATTAAAAGAAGGACAAGCCCCCGGATTCATCTTGCCATCTTTACGATATCTTTGCAATTTCTGTAGTGTCTTTTACGACACATACAAAAAACTTGCGCTACAGTAGAAGCATACACCTCCTTAAGGCAAAATTGGGGAGGGGAGCAAGGCTTCATGGAGAAAAATCTATGAAAACAGTATTAGAATCCATTCACTTGGATTATGCTTTCATGTTTACTTTCAAAAAAGTAAACTCGATTAAGTTAGAAGGTTTCAAGGAATTTTTTGACGATCTGCCTGTCGATCCCTATGTGAAAGGGAAGTATCGTTCTAGAAGATTGTCGCGGTTTGTAGTCAATGGAAATGAGTTGGTTAAGTTACCTCACGGCTATTTTTTGCAAAGCAAAACATACAATCCGCTAGCGGGCGATCTCAGGCGGGAATTTGCGGAATTGGACGATCGGCTAATTGCCCTCGATAATTTCAAACAGATGATTTTTGCTTTTTTCGATTCCTGCAAAATTCACCCGGAAGCTGAAATCGGCATCCATCAAATCAGGATCGCTTGTTCGCCGCACAATTTCGGAAACCCCGCACCGGAAGGAATTCACAGAGACGGTACTGATTTTATCGGGATTTTCTCGGTCGATCGAACTAATATTGTAGGCGGGGAAACGCATTTGTACTTGGCTAAAAAAGAGAAGCCTGTTTTTAATAAAGTTCTGCAGCCAGGGGAATTGCTGCTGGTTAACGACCACGAGTTTTTCCACTTTACTACGCCGATTAAACCGGAATCTGAAGGGGTGGGAACTAGGGATGTCTTTGTGCTGACTTCTCCGAGTTTGCTTAGCGATTGAGGAGTGTTGGGAAATTGGGCGGGGACTATTAAGCGTGAGAGCTTTTATATGAGTGCGATCGTCCCCGCTCGCTCCTAAATATATAAGCTTTGCTAATGGGACTTAAACATTTTCTAGCTTCTTTAGGAGCCCGAACCCCCTCTAGTCAAGGGAAAGAGGTCTATGACCTAAAAATGCCTAAAACCCTTGCTATAACTAAATTCAAGACTTACGCACTCGGACTCCTCGAAACCGGGTTTTTTACCTTGGGTGCGGGCTGCGAGGCGTCTTTTCGTAAAAAAACCCGGTTTCTGGGCCCCCATGGGTTCAGGACTATAAATTTATGCCCATTCGAGCTAAAAGTCTTTCTCGATTTTGGTTTTAAGCCATTTTAGCTTCTGTTTTTGTCTAAGTCCCGTTAATGAGAGCAGAAGAACTGATTGATAATTGGTACGAAATTCAACGGAATTTTTCTCTTCAGGTAGCCCGTGATATCAATTCCGCCTGCGCCGGAATGATATCAAATCCGCACTTCATCGTCGGGCGTAAAGTCGAATCAAGCTCGCAACAAATAATTCGCGCAAATTTCATTTTTTTGACCCCTCCTTCAACAGTCAACAGTCAACAGTCAACAATGATTCCGGTGCAACCGGAATTGCATACATTTGAGTTAATTTGTCAATGCCTAAGTTCTAGATATATATGAGCGGGTCTAGGCAGATCTGACGATCGATCTAGTAACTATAACAAGCCGTACAAATCTCCTCTGAAGACCAAGGGCGATCGTCCTTCACTCTGTTCTGCTTGCTTTTGGAGGAAGCTGCGAGATCCCTCCTAAAATGAATCTTTATTTGTATTTTTTTTAAGAAATGTTAAGAAATTAAATTTTAAGCTTAATTTTCCGGAAAGTGCAGAGTAGAACTAGGTATCAGAGCATACATCTACTTATAAATTGACACTTCCTCAAAAACTTGTGTATTAATATTTTAAGAGAGAATGCAATGATGATTAACTTAGCCGGCTACGAAATTACGAACCAAATTCATGAAAGTAACAATTCTTTAGTTTACCGAGGCCTGAGAAAGCAAGACAACCAACCGATAATCCTCAAATTTCTCAAGCTAGATTATCCGATGCCAGCTTCGTTAGTCAGATACAAGCAGGAATACGAAATTACACGCAATCTTAACCTAGAAAGTGTCCCTAAAACCTACAGCTTAGAAAGATATCAGAACAGTTTGGTTATTATTTCCGAGGATAGTGGTGGAGAATCATTAAAGCTGGGATTGGCTTCTGGAAAACTTACATTACAAGAGTTTTTGTTAACAGCTATCAAAATAACCAGAGCTTTAGGTCAAATCCATCAACATAACATTATTCATAAAGATATCAACCCCAGCAATATTATTATTAACTCGACAACAGGGCTAGTCCAAATCATAGATTTTGGCATCTCTACTGTCTTATCGCGTGAGAATCCTACCCTAAAAAATCCTAATGTTTTAGAAGGCACTCTGAGGTATATATCGCCGGAACAAACAGGCAGAATGAACCGATTGATCGACTACCGCACAGATTTTTACTCATTAGGAATCACTTTTTACGAACTGCTAACGGGGCAAGTGCCATGGGATTACGACGATGCAATGGAATTAGTCCACTGTCATATTGCTAAACAAGCAGTGCCGCCCCATGAAATTAATCCCGAAATAGGGATTCCTAAAACGGTTTCCGATCTAGTAATGAAGCTGTTAGAAAAAACGGCTGAAAAAAGATACCAAAGTGCTTGGGGAATCATCGCAGATTTAGAAGAATGCCTGGAACAACTACAGGCAAAAGGAAGGATTGCTGATTTTGCTATCGCCCAAAAAGATATTACCGATAAGTTTCAAATACCTCAAAAACTTTATGGTAGAGAACGCGAAATAGAAACCTTATTAGCAGCCTTCGAGCGCGTCAGCAATGGCACAACAGAAATTATGTTAGTGTCGGGTTACTCTGGCATTGGCAAATCAGCTTTAGTGCAAGAAGTTTATAAACCGATTACTAAGGCAAGCGGTTATTTTATTGCGGGGAAATTCGACCAATTTCAACGCAATGTTCCTTATGCGGCTGTTGTCAAAGCTTTTGGGTCCTTAGTCAAGCAACTCTTAACTGAAAGCGAAACGCAACTCGCCACTTGGAAAGAAAAACTTTTAGCGGCGTTTGGTGATAACGGTCAAATCATTATAGATGTCATTCCCGACGTAGAACTGATTGTTGGCAAACAGCCACCAGTCCAAGAGTTAGGTGCTACGGAAGCGCAAAATCGTTTTAATTTAGTCTTCCAAAAATTTATCCGGGTGTTTTGTTCAGTCGAGCACCCCTTAGTCATTTTTCTAGACGATTTGCAATGGGCTGACTCCGCTACTTTGAAACTGCTGCAAGTAATGATGGCAGATGAGGAAACCAAATATTTATTTCTAATGGGGGCTTATCGAGATAACGAAGTGAGCACCACCCATCCTTTAATAATGACTCTGGAGGGGCTGCAAAATCAAGGCGTGACTATTAACCACATTACCTTAACTCCCTTAGGTACCGAACATATTACTAACTTGATAGCTGATACTGTACGTCGGGATAGAGGCTCAGTCATCCTCCTAGCTGAGTTAGTCGTCGGTAAAACTCAAGGCAATCCTTTTTTTGTCAATCAGTTTCTGAGAACTCTCTATGAAGAAAACCTCCTGAATTTTAATTCAGAGCAAAGAAACTGGGATTGGAATATTTCAGAAATTGAAGCCGTAGGAATTACCGATAATGTGGTTGAGTTGATGGTGGGTAAATTGAGAAAACTGCCAGATTTAACTCAGCAGGTTTTACGGTTAGCTGCTTGTGTGGGCAATAGTTTTGACTTAAATACTCTCTCCATAGTTAACGAAAAATCTACTGCCGAAACTTTTACAGAGCTAGTGCCCGCGATCCAAGATGGATTAATTTTAGCCACTTCTGAACTCGGGGTAACAGAAGAAGAAATTCTTCAGTCTCATCTAATCATTACTACTTACAAGTTTTTGCACGATCGCGTGCAACAAGCAGCTTATGCTTTGATTGAGGAAAGTTCTAAAAAAACAGTTCACTTGCAAATTGGTCGCTTGCTGTGGCAAAATACCTCGACAGAGACGCGAACGGAAGAGATATTTGCGATCGTCGATCATCTTAATTTAGGAATTGAACGGGTTGGCGATCAATCCGAACGAACTGAAATTGCCAAACTAAATTTAATTGCTGGTCAAAAAGCTAAAGCAGCAACGGCTTATGCTGCGGCTACCGAATATTTGCAAGCAGGTTTGGGACTGCTAGCAAATTCTAGCTGGACTCATCAGTACGAACTGACATTAGCGCTGCATGAAGAAGCAGCAGAGGCAGCATTTCTGAGCGGTGATTTTGACCAAATGCAGAGATTCGTTGAGATAGTACAAAACCATGCCAAAACGCTACTGGACAAAGTGAAAGTATATGAAGTCCAGATGCAAGCTTATGTGTCGCAGAACAAGCTAATTGATGCAGTTAATACAGCGTTAGAGGCTGTAAAGCTGTTAGGAGTAGAGTTTCCCCAAGCGCCGAAACCGTCAGATATTGAGCAGGCACTAGGAGAAACTGCGGCAATTTTGAATGGGAAGCGAATTGAGGAATTAATCGACCTACCTCAAATGAGCGATCCCTATAAACTAGCAGCCATGAGACTTTTATCAAGTATCTTTGCTGCTACATATATTGCAGCCCCAGAACTGTTGCCCTTGACGGTATGCAAACAAGTAGATTTATCCGTCCAATATGGCAATGCTTCGGTATCGCCCTTTGCTTATGCCAATTATGGTTTTCTTCTTTGTGCCATAGTTGAAGATATTGATTCAGGTTATAAGTTCGGTCAATTGGCTTTGAATCTAGTGTCAAAGTTAAATGCTCAAGAAATCAAAGCGAAGACAATTGTCATAGTAAATATATTGCTCCGACCTTGGAAAGAGCATTTGAAAGAAAGCTCAGAGCCTTTGGCCTCAGTTTACTCTAGCGGCGTGGAGACAGGAGATTTACAATATGCTGCCTTTGGTTTACTGCATTACTCCTATTCCGCTTACTTTAGCGGCAAAGAACTGACTGCCCTTGAGAGAGAAATGGCAACGTACAGAGATGCTATTCATAAAATCAAGCAAGAAACAGCGCTTAATTATCACGAAACCTGTTTGCAGGCTATCTTAAATCTGCTCGGAAAAAGTGAAAATCCATCCCTTCTAAAGGGTGAAGCCTGCGATGAGGAGAGCAAGTTGCTATTGCACCAGCAAGCAAACGACAAAACAGGAGTTGCATACATATATTGGAATAAATTTTTACTGAGTTACTGGTTTGAAAATTACTCAGAAGCCATTGAGAATACTACTATAGCAGAAAAGTATTTAGACGTTATATTAGGATTGCCCCTTGTTCCCATTTTCCATTTTTACGATTCTTTGGTGTGGTTGGCGGTGTATTATGATACTCCACATTCAGAGCAACAGGGCATTCTTGACAGAGTACAAGTCAATCAAGAAAAAATGCAGAAATGGGCGCATCATGCCCCAATGAATCATCTGCACAAATTCTATCTAGTAGAGGCAGAACGGTATCGAGTGTTAGGTGAAAAAATAGAAGCGATCGAGATGTACGACAAAGCCATTGCTCTTGCCAAAGAAAACGAATACATCAACGAAGAAGCACTCGCTCACGAACTTGCAGCCAAATTCTACTTGTCATGGGGTAAAGAAACGATCGCCCAAGTTTATATGCAAAACGCTCATTATAGCTACCAACTCTGGGGCGCTATAGCTAAAGTTGAGGATTTAGAAAAGAAATATCCCCAATTCCTAGCTAGAACATCAGCCAAGACAACAACTCAAACAAAAGTTAACCGAAAAACTACCACGCCTACTACCACTAGCACTAATTTGGGAGAAACGCTAGATTTAGCCACAGTAATGAAAGCTTCTCAAGCGATTTCAGGTGAAATAGTTTTGAGTAAATTGCTGGAAAGGTTGATGAAGATTGCGATCGAAAATGCAGGCGCACAAAAAGGCTTTTTGATTTTAGAAAAAGCGGGAAACTGGGCGATTGAGGCTGAAGGTTCGGTGAAGGAGGATGAAGTTAGCGTGCTGCGATCGCTTCCCCTGAATGCAGAAGCTGATTCTGGGGAAACGCCAAAACTGGCAAGTGCGATCGCCCACTACGTCATCCGCACCCAGGAAAACGTGCTTTTAAATAACGCCACCCAAGAGGGACAATTTACCCGCGATCCTTATATTGCAGCCACTCAACCGAAATCGATTCTCTGCACTCCTCTGCTGCACCAAGGCAAACTGACAGGCATTCTTTACCTAGAAAATAACTTGACAGAAGGGGCTTTTACTACAGATAGGCTAGAACTGCTAAAATTGTTATCGGCCCAAATAGCAATTTCCATTGAAAATGCCCAACTCTACAATAACTTGCAGGAGTTCAATCAAAACTTAGAGCAATTAGTAGGCGATCGCACCCAGGAATTATCCAACACGCTGGATGCTTTAAAAGCGGCTCAAAGTCAGCTAGTCGAATCTGAAAAAATGGCATCGCTGGGAGGATTAGTTGCAGGCGTCGCCCACGAAATTAATACTCCCATCGGCGTTGGTGTCACTGTTGCGTCAGCTTTGGCAGAACATACCACAGACTTTGCTTCTACTTATAACAGTGGCAAAATGAAGCGCTCCGAATTAGAAGAATTTTTGGATATAGCCACCCAAAGCAGTAACGCCCTTCTAACTAATCTAAATCAGGCAGCGGCATTGATTCAGAGCTTTAAAGAAGTGGCAGTCGATCGCTCTAGCGAAGAACGACGAACTTTCATAGTAAGAGATTATCTGGATGAAATTTTAATCCAATTAAAACCAACATTGAGAAATAGCAAACATTCGATCGAAATTAAGGGAGATACCAAGATTGCCATAGATTCTTATCCAGGTGCTTTATCCCAAGTTGTCACAAATTTACTGATGAACTCTCTGATTCATGCTTACGAACCGGACGAATCAGGTCAGCTCGTTTTTGATTGGCAACAAGAGGGCGATCGACTTCGCTTGGAATATTCCGATGATGGTAAAGGCATTCCTCCAGAAAATTTAAGTAAAGTTTTTGAGCCATTCTTTACTACCAAACGCGGTCAAGGGGGTAGCGGGTTGGGATTGCATATTGTCTACAATTTAGTTAGCCAAAAACTTCTGGGTGAAGTAGAATGTAAAAGTAAGGTGGGAGTGGAAACAAAATTTATTATTAAGTTACCCCTACAAATTAATGCAAAACCGTAGTTTCCCAAATCAAAAGATTAGTAATAAACATAGGTAAGCAGCAATGGACAATATTTACAGTTTTTCAACTAAAGAATCCTCTCAAACAATGCTATTGGCTGAAGGATTTAAGTCAGATGAGGAGTTACTTTTTGCTGATGAAGTATCTGAAGATACCCCGACTCAAAGCTGGAAAGTTTTGATTGTAGATGATGAGGCTCAAGTTCACACAGCTACTGATATTGCCTTAAGAAAATTTGTTTTCCAAAACACATCTTTAAAGTTTATTAGTGCTTATTCTGCGAAGGAAGCTACACAGCTAATTCAAGAACATCCTGATGTTGCCATCATCTTGCTTGATGTGATTATGGAAACAGATGATGCGGGCTTAAACTTTGTTAAATATGTCCGGGAAGTGCTAGGCAACCAGTTAGTGCGAATTATTTTACGCACGGGTCAACCCGGACAAGTACCAGAAAAAAGCATTATTATCAATTACGATATTAATGACTATAAAACTAAAACTGAATTAACGACATCAAAGCTATACACTACAGTGCTAACAGCTTTGAGAAGTTTTTGTCTAGGTCAGAAACTGCAGTCTGAAATAGAGCGGCGCGAACAAGTAGAGAAAGCACTCCGTATCAGTGAAGAAAAAGAACGCCAAAAAGCTCTTGCCTTAGAGAATTTTGTCAAAGATCTGCAAGAAATACAACTCCAGCTAGTTCAAAGTGAAAAAATGTCTAGTCTCGGTCAATTAGTTGCAGGTGTCGCTCATGAAATTAACAATCCGGTTAACTTTATTTACGGCAACCTCTCGCACGCCCACGACTATATTAAAGAACTCATCTATGTGTTGAATCTTTACCAACGGTATTACCCGAAACCTGAAGCAGAAATTATTCATGAAATAGAAGATCGAGAGTTGCCATTTATCATAGATGATTTACCAAAATTGCTTGCTTCCATGCAGTTAGGCATCGAACGCATTCGCATTATTGTGGAGTCTCTGCGAAATTTTTCGCGGTTAGATGAAACTGAAATCAAATCAGTAGATATCCACGAAGGTATTAATAGCACCTTGATGATATTGCAGCATCGCCTCAAGGCTAAGTCAGATCGTCCTGCTATTAACGTGATTAAAGACTATGGCGCCTTGCCACTTGTGACCTGTTATGCAGGTCAGCTTAATCAGGTATTTATGAACCTTTTAGCGAATGCTATAGATGCTTTGGAAGAGCGGGGAAGTAGAGAAAATGGTACAGTTTTTCACCCCCAAATTTTGATTCGTACTGAATTCGTACCCGGCAATTCGCATGACAACATTAGCACTGATTCAGGCATTCGGGTCACAATTGCTGATAATGGTATTGGCATGACTGAGAAAGTTCGTTCAAAACTTTTCACTCCCTTTTTTACTACTAAGCCAATCGGAAAAGGTACAGGCATGGGGTTGTCAATTAGCAGAAAAATTCTGCTAGAAAAACACTGCGCTGAAATACAGTGTTTTTCTACGCCAGAGCAGGGAACGCAGTTTATTATTGAGATGCCGACTATCTGTACAGTAACCAATTTCGCGGTGTCTATGGCCTAGGAAACTGATTGTACCCAATTGATAGTATAGCGGTTTTCAGTTGCAGGGGAGAAATCAGCAGTAATTCCGAAAGTTACGCTAATGGGCTGAGACAAAAACTGAAGCCAAAATGGCTTAAAACCTAGATAAAGAAAGACTTTTACCTCGAAAGGGCATGAATCTAATATTTACAATGGTTTCAGGCATTTTTAGGTCATCGACCTCTTTCCCTTGCGAGCGAGAGGTTTTCAGCCCCTAAAAAGGTGAGGAAATGTCTAAGTTTGATTAAGCAACTCACAGATAACTCCTATCGAAACTTCCGTTCTGACTCTTGAATGGAAACATCATTAATGCTGGCTTCACGTCTTCGCATTAACCCATTTTCTGCAAATTCCCACTGTTCATTACCATAGGAGCGATACCATTCGCCAGAATCATCGTGCCACTCATACTCGAAGCGCACAGAAATCCGATTGTCTGTAAAACTCCACAGTTCTTTCTGCAAACGGTAATCTAGTTCCTTTGCCCATTTTCGTCTTAAAAAAGCCTTGATTTGTTCCCGTCCGCTGAAGAATTCGGCACGGTTTCGCCATTGAGAATCTTCGGTATAAGCTAAGGCTACTCGTTCTGGATCGCGGGTATTCCAGGCATCTTCAGCAGCTTGGACTTTGGCTTTAGCCGTTTCCAACGTAAAGGGCGGTAGAGGTGGTTTAGTTTCCATAAGCTTTGTTTTTTGTGAGTAGAAAAGGTAAGGTGCGCAGTGCTAGCGCTACAGATAGAGTGTTGGGAATTTGATATCAATCCTCAGCATCGGGATCGATTCCGATTGCTCGCAGTCGCTCCGCTAACTGGGTGACTTTTCGCTCTGCTTTTCCGTGCAGTTATTGTTGATTGTACTGCGAAATTTTAGAGCAATCTGATTTGAAAATTTAGCTAATATTAACTAAACCCAGCTAACCACAAGGGAAGCATCAGCAGCAAACCGACGGAAGTGATGGCGATGCTGCTAGCTAACAAATCGCGATCGAGCTCGTAGACTTCTGCTAAAATCAGCACGGAAAGAGCTGTGGGCGTTCCCGACATCAACACCAACACGAACCTCGGATCGCCGCTCAATCCGAAATAACTAGCACCCAATCCGATCAGCACCGGCACAATTACCACTTTTAACAGCGACGGAATTAACGCTAGTTCAAAACTTTCCCATTTCTTAATAGACCTCAGCCGGATGCCAACCAGCAGCAAAGCACTGGCAATTACCACCCAAACTGCCGTCTGCAATCCCGATTCCACTGTCTGGGGCAGGGGGATGTTTCTCGTTAAAAAACCTATTAAAAATGCCCACAGAGCCGGAACTGTTAGCACGTCCCGGAGCGGAGTCCACCAGTTATTTTTTTGCTCGGAATTCCCGAAATAGCTAGCAATAAACACACCGAAACAATAAGTTCCAATAACGTTGTTAGTGACGCTGTACAACACAGCCCAGTTGTTGTGATCGCTGCTGATGATAAAGGGGGTGATTGCTAATCCGACAAATCCTGTATTCCCTAACATCGCAGCTAGGATAAAACTGCCTTGGCTCGATCGCTTCAGGGAATTAAAATTAAAAAGAAATAAGTTAAGCAGAGAATTTTTGCCCTGAAAAGATGGCTTTTTGATGTGGGTGGCACTCAGCCTGCGCAATAATACCCAAGTCAACCAAGCTAAACTCGTACTCAGAAATAGCACGAACAGGGCGATCGCCGGCGTGAATCCCACAGCACCCGAAAAATCGCTATGACGGGCTAAAACTAGAATTTGCAACGGTATCCCAATCCAGAAAAGAAAGTGGCTCAGCAGTTTGGGAAAATTAACTGGGATGTACTGAAACAACAGCAGTCCCAAGCCAGTCCAGATAACTAGAGGGGTATAAGCGTGAAATAAGGTTTCAACCATAAAAATTTAACTTGACAATTTAAAATGCCTTTATGTATTAATAGTAATGCTAAAGCCCGTTTAATAAATGCGAATTATCGTTAGCGGAGCCCTCGAAGAGGATCGCACTTGCACGCTTTTTCGTCCTAGGGTGTTCGCAGCACTGCAGGCGCGAAAATTTCCGCCCAAATTCCCGCACCTTGCAGGGCACAATCCTGAGACTCACAGCGCCAAATGATGGCAGCTTTTTACTTTCACATTCACAAAACTTCTGTTAATTTGAGAAATGTGCGATCGAGCTATCTTGCCTTGGGCGAACAGACGTGCAACGTTTTCCGGTCGTGGATCTCGAACGGAAATAGGGCGAGACTAAAGCTGCTGATGACTTGCACCGATCAATTCAATTTCAAAGCATTAACAGGCACCTCATCCCAAGAACTAACAGTCCGCAAGGTAGCAACCCAGCCCTGCTGCTTTTGGTCTGCCGTCAAATTCTGCTCAAAAGATTTGTGGCAATCCTGCGCTTGAGTCTCATCGCAACAAGCAATGCAAGAATAAAGAATGCCCGACGGATCGATTTGCTCGTTTACCCAAATAATCACAATCTACTCTCTCAATCAAAATCTACTGCTAGTTAAATTTTCCTATATTTTTGCCAATTATCTACTAGGATTTAGGCAACCAAAGATTTGAGGCGCTACAAATTTGTTGTAAGGTGCGGCATAAGCACCCCACAGACTTGTCGCCCTGTGCGCTGTGCGCACCCTACAGGTTATATCAATTCCGGTTGCACTCCTCCGGAATTGTTGACTGTTGACTGTTGACTGTTGAAGGAGGGGTGGAAAAACTCAAT
>JAUBOM010000293.1:0-3008 GCA_036700245.1 Microcoleus vaginatus BM001213989 | reverse complement strand
AAAATTATTTTGCTCACTGCTGTTACTGTACCTCTTAGTCACGCAAACTGCTGTAAACAGTTTCATAGGTTTTATAGGCTAAGCCCTTAAGCCTGAGCCAAACGAGAATGGCGCAAGCTTTTGTGTTCCTTTGAATGCGAGCCTTACGGCATTGGCAAGATTCAATGTAAGTTAATGGCTTAACGGATTTGGGAGGCAGATTCCCTCCTGATATCTCGTGTCTCAGGAAGACTAGGCAATTAACCCTGAGCTTGGGCGATTCATGACAGACCAAATCGGTGCTAGAAGAACTCAGATGCAAGCAAGCCATGTGTCCTTAATTCCTCATTCCACACAGGTTGCCAAACTGATTGAATCAGCAAACTCTGCTTTGGAGTAATCCCAATTGCCGAATGAAGTAACGTCAAACACAAAGGAGATGGAAATGGATACCCAATACTACGACGACATTATTATCGGTGGCGGTAAAGCGGGTAAAACACTGGCACCGGCCCTAGTCGCGGGCGGACGCAAAACCGCTTTATTAGAACGCAGCTTAAACATGATTGGTGGCTCGTGCCCTAATATTGCCTGCATTCCCAGTAAAACGATGGTTGCGAGTGCAGAGGTGGCAAATACTGTGCGAAACAGTGCAGCCTATGGCATCAAGACGACGCCGCCAACAGTTGATATGTCGGCAGTGATTCAGCGCAAACGATCGGTCGTGCAGTCCCTGCGACCAATAAATCTTAAGAACCTGCACACCGCTTTGGGGGACGATCTGATCATTGGCACCGCTCGCTTTGTGGCACCTAAAACAATTGAAGTTGCAACAGATGAGGGTACTACTCGTTTACTCACAGCAGAACGATTGTTTATCAATACAGGCACGCGACCGTTGATTCCATCCGTACCGGGACTCAAAGAAGCTGGGTTTTTGACGAGTGAGTCGATCATGGAATTGGAACAGTTGCCAAAACACCTGATCGTTCTCGGTAGTGGCTACATTGGGTTGGAGTTTGCCCAAATGTTCCGACGCTTTGGCTCTGGCGTCACTGTCATTGGGCAGAGTGAGCAAATCCTGTCACAGCAAGACCCAGATATTGCGAGCGCGGTGCAAACGCTACTAGAACGAGATGGTATTGAATTCTTACTGAAGGCAAGGGTGTTAAGGGTGGAGCGCTCTGACAATGCAACTAAACTTCAAATTCAAGTCGCCGATCAGGAAAGAGAACTTCAAGGTTCGCATTTGCTCGTTGCCGTCGGTCGTACACCAAACTCCGATAGCTTAAATCTAGCTGCTGCTGGTGTAGCAACCGATGCACGCGGATTTATTCCAGTCAATGATCGCCTAGAAACGAACATACCCAGGATTTTGGCGTTAGGCGATATCAATGGGGGACCGCAATATACCCATGTGGCGCTTGATGATTATCGGATTGTGAAAGCAAATCTGATTGATGGAGGCAACCGCAACACGCGCGATCGCCTCGTTCCTTCCTGTCTGTTCATCGATCCAGAACTGGCTCATGTGGGCCTGACCGAAACCGAAGCACAGCAACAAGGGTATACCATCCGAGTTGCTAAGCTGGATGCCTCAGCCATTCTGCGAGCCGTAACAGAGGGTCAAACCGATGGACTGATGAAGGCAATCATCGATACCAAGACAGGTCGGATTCTTGGTTGTTCACTCTTGTGTCATGAAGCGGGTGAAGTGATTTCGACGGTGCAGATGGTGATGCAGGCTCAGATGCCCTACACGGTTCTGCGCGATGGAGTTTTACCTCATCCCACGATGACTGAAGGATTAAATATGCTGTTTTCCAAATTGTAAACAGCAAGTACAATACCACTGGACTAATAATTATGAAAAAACTAGAAGGAAAAGTCGCTCTTGTCACCGATGGCACAAGTGGCATCGGTCTTGCCACTGCTAAGCGCTTTGTTGCTGAAGGTGCTTATGTCTTCATCACGGGTCGTCGCCAACCTGAATTGGATGCCGCCGTGAAAGAGATTGGTGAAAACGCCACGGGTGTTCAGAGCGATGTCTCAAATCTGGCAGACCTCAATCGCCTGTTTGCCACGATCGTGCAAGACCAAGGACACCTCGATGTGATCTTCGCCAATGCTGGCGGTGGAGAACTTGCCCCACTCGGAGCAATTACCGAAGAACACTTTGACAAAACGTTCAACACTAACGTCAAAGGCCTGTTGTTCACCGTGCAGAAAGCACTGCCTCTGTTGCCCTTGGGCGCTTCTATCATCCTGAACGCCTCTCAGACTACTACGGTAGGTACCCTAGCCTTCAGTGTTTACAGCGCTACCAAAGCTGCCGTGCGTTCGTTTGCTCGTAATTGGATTCTCGATCTCAAAGAACGCAAGATTCGGGTCAACGCCATTAGTTCACGGGGTGACAACCCCGTCAAAAGCCCTACCTGTGGCGGATATGTGTAATATCAAGTTCGGATAATTAGTTATAATTAAGGGGAGCAGATTCACAGCGACGCCAAAGCCCCTATGCCCAAAAAAGTCCAACTAGAACCGCACTTAAGTGTCGAGGAACTCTACACTCGTTACCGGACAAGTTCAGGGTTAGTCGCACGGAGCCACTACCAGATCATCTGGTTACTCGCCAAGGGTCACACCCCACTAGCGGTGTCTCAAGTTACAGGTTACAGCCGGATTTGGATTTACCAACTGCTGCGACGCTACAACCAATTGGGGGCTTCAGCCTTAAGCGATGGACGTTCGTCGAATCGTGGTCAACCTCCTCAACTCAACGACCTACAACGAGCGCAACTGTGGCAAGTGCTGTCGGGACCTGCACCCGATGGAGGTTTATGGAATGGTCGCAAAGTCGCTGATTGGTTAAGTGAGTGGACGGGAGAACAGATCAGCCGTTATCGGGGATGGGAATATCTTCGAGAAATGGGTTACCGCTTAAAAGTTCCCAGACCACAGCACCAGGAAACAGATACCCCTCTTCTGTCACAAAGCGTCAGAGTATAATAGAACAAAATCTCTCAAAC
>JAUBOM010000055.1:0-47143 GCA_036700245.1 Microcoleus vaginatus BM001213989 | reverse complement strand
ATGTTCTCCTGGTTTTGGGTTTTCTAGAAAAACCCAAAAACCCAGCCGCCCCGCAGTTCAACACATAGCAGGGCGACTACAGAGGATGTTAGAATCTTCCGTTAGCCTCCAGACTGCTGGTTTCAGTTTGGAGGTTAGCTGTCCATTGCTGTTGGTAGCAGCTTTGGGCAGTGCAACTAGATTTTTGGGCGACGCGGGCTGCCTCCTCTACAAGCAAGCAACCTCTCACTTCAAAGCGTAGCCGCAGATGGGGGTCGCCGTCAATCGATTTTAGATTTTAGATTTTAGTTTTTAGATTTTGGATTTTGGATTTTAGATTTTAGATTTTAGATTTTGGATTTTGGATTTTGGATTTTGGATTTTGGATTGAAGAATTGATCCCCAGACTAATCTGGGGACTTTGGGGGTTTTGATGCGGGATTGGCGGGTTTTGGGCGATCGCACCAATCCTACTCACAAAACGAACGCTGGTATTTTCCACTTACCAACTACAACGGCGATACTTTATCGCGTTCAATCTCCTCCTGAGGAGTTGTTTTGCCGTTCAAAATTGTGCCATCCTCGGGCAGATTTTCTAGTCGATCGGGTTTCCTAAAGCGATCGCGAGCCGAGACAACCACCACATACAGAACCGGCACTATAAACAAACTCAAGACAGTCGAAACAACCATCCCCCCCGCGATCGCATTCCCTAGCGATCGGCGGCTCGCTGCACCCGCACCTTCTGGGTTAATCAGAGGAGAAATACCCAAAATGAAAGACAGAGAAGTCATCAAAATCGGTCGTAAACGCTCTTGAGAAGCCTCAACTGCCGCCTTAGCAATTGAATATCCCTGCTCCCGTAATTGGTTCGCAAACTCCACGATTAAAATCGCATTTTTACTAGCCAATCCAATCAACATCACCAAACCAATTTGGCAATAAACATCATTCGCCAAACCCCGCAACGACTGAGCTAAAAGTGCACCCAAAATCGCCAGAGGCACCGATAGCAAAATAATGAAAGGATCGACATAATTTTCGTACTGCGCCGCCAAAACCAAAAACACAAAAATCAGCCCCAAACCGAAAATAATCGGTGCTTGACCCCCCGACTCAATTTCTTCTAAAGAACTCCCCGACCATTCATAGCCAAAACCCGACGGCAAAACTTCAGCCGACACCTTTTCCATCGATTTTATCGCCTGTCCAGAACTCGATCCCGGAGCCGGAGTGCCAGTAATTTCAATTGACCTATATAAATTGTAGTGGTTAACAGTTTGTGCCCCCACCACCGGAGTTATCTTCACCACATTGCTCAAAGAAATCATTTCATTCTTTCCAGAGCGCACATACAATTTCCCAATATCTTCCGGGTTATCACGAAACTGTTTATCCGCCTGAACATACACCCGATAGTTGCGCTGCTGGAGGTTAAAATCGTTCACATACTGAGCACCCAGAGCCGTTTGTAACGTACTGAAAACATCATCAATGGGAATATCGAGAGCCTTAGCTCGATTGCGATCAACCTCCACAATTAACTGAGGCGTATTCGCAGCAAACGTACTAAATACCGCCTGCAATCCCGGTGTCTGATTTGCCTGCTTTAAAATCCCGCCCATAGTCTGGACTAAGCCATCTAAACCGCTGTTACCTTTGCGGTCTTGCAATTGATATTGGAAACCCCCAAATTGACCTAAACCTTGAATTGCAGGCGGATTCACAGGGAAAATTCTCGCTTCGGGAATCCCGAAAAATTTACCCCGCAACTTATCAATAATCGCTTGTACAGTTTGATCTTTTCCGTGACGTTCTTCCCAGGCTTTAAGTGTAGTAAATATAATGCCTTGATTAGAAGTGCTACCGCTAAAACCAAATCCACCCACTGAAAAAGTCCCGACAACTTCAGGAAGTTTGAGGATTTCTGCTTCTACTTCGTCCATTACTTTCTGAGTGTATTGCAGCGAAACACCTTGGGGTCCTTGAATAATTGTCAGAAAATAGCCCTGGTCTTCTTCGGGGATAAATGCTGTGGGGACTGATAAATAAAGCCAAGCTGTTACTCCCAGAGAAGCGATGAACACGAGGGTGACAATAGTCTTAATTCCTGTGAGAAATATTAAGGATTTCCCATATTGCCGCTGTACCCAATCGAGAAATCTATTAACACGCTCAAAAACCCAACCTAGCGGGCCCCCAAACTTCTGACCAGGACGCAGTAATATAGCTGCAAGGGAGGGCGTCAGAGTAATAGCCATAAAGGTAGAAAGCAATACTGAAAAAGCAATTGTCAGCGCAAATTGTTTATAAAGCGCTCCTGTAGTGCCGGGAAAAAATGCCACTGGCACGAACACTGCCATCAACACTAAAGAAGTCGCAATTACAGCGCTAAAAAGCTCCCGCATTGACTCAAAAGCCGCTTGGCGAGGCTTCATACCTTGGCGGATCAGGCGGTCAATATTTTCTACTACAATGATAGCGTCATCAACCACTAATCCCGTCGCTAATGTCAGACCAAAGAGAGATAAACTATTAATAGTAAATCCGAAAACTTTGATAAAGGCAAACGTCCCAATTAAAGAAATTGGAATTGTGATGGTAGGAATAATAGTTGTGCGCCAGTCTTGCAAGAAAACAAAAATCACTATTACCACTAGCAAGACTGCTTCAAATAATGTCTTGACTACTTCTGCCATCGACTCTTGTACAAACAAAGTCGTGTCCAGCGCTACTCTATGGATCAACCCCGGAGGGAAACCAACCGCTAGTTTTTCCATTTCTGCTTTGACGGCCTGGGCAACATTCAAAGCATTACTTCCAGGCAATTGGTAAATCCCTAAACCTACTGCATCATTGCCTCGAAATCGCAGAAATGAGCTGTAATTCTCTGCCCCTAGTTCTGCTCTCCCCACATCTTTTAATTTAACTAACGTTCCATTTGTCTCTGTTTTGAGGACGAGTTCTTCAAATTCTGCTGGTTCTTTGAGGCGACTTTCAGCACGCAAGTCTATTTGATACATTTGGCCTTGTGGAGCAGGTTCTTGACCAACTCTCCCAGCACCAACTTGCAAGTTTTGTTCGTTGAGAGCCCTCGTTACATCTTGCATTGTGAGACGGCGAGCTGCTAATTTATTGGGATCTATCCATAAACGCATTGCATAGCGCCTTTCCCCAAAAATTCGCACGTCGCCAACCCCTTTTATTCTTTTTAAGGCATCTGCTAAATATAGGTCAGCGTAGTTGCTTAAAAAGATGGTGTCGTATTCTTTATTTTCGGTAAATAAACCGATCGCTAATAGGAGACTTGTAGATTGTTTTGTAACTGTAACTCCTGTGCGTTGTACGGCATCTGGTAATTGTGGCTGAGCAACTGCAACTCGATTTTGAATATCGACAGCGGCAATGTCTTTGTTGCGCGAGGCATCAAAGGTGGCTATAATGCTGCTGGTGCCATCGTTACTACTACTGGAAGTTAGATATTTTAATCCTTCAACGCCGTTGATTTGCCTTTCTAGGATGTTGGTAACTGCATTTTCGACAATTTCAGCACTCGCCCCGCTATAGTTAGCTGTGACGTTAATTTGGGTAGGGCTAATGTCGGGGAAGCGCTCGATAGGTAGGGTGGGAATGCTGATTGCGCCTACCAAAATAATAATTATGGCGCAGACGCTAGCAAATACTGGTCGTTTAATAAAGAAATCTGCAAACATTATTTGGGTAATGGGTAGTTGCGGACGGCTAAGGGGTAATTGCTAATGGCGATCGGGATTTAAGGATAAACAGGATTAATTTTAGTCATTCTAAATTTAATCCTGTTTATCTTGAAAATCCTGTTTATCCTGATTCAGAGATTAATTTTTGCTGCCCACTGGTAAATTTGTCTTTTTCCCTTCAGAAACCTCTGGTTGTTGAGCCATAATCGGAACACCATCGGTCAAGTTGAGAATGCCTGCTACAACAATTTTTTCGCCTGGTTGCAAACCTTCGAGAACTTGATAATTATTCCCCTCAATGGTTCCCAATTTCACGGACTTTTGGCGCGCAATTAAAGGTGGCGATCCAGGTTGTGGCTGTTGGGGCTTTTGAGCTGTGAAGACAAAAGTTTCTCCACCTAAGCGAGTGACTGCTGTTACTGGAACTAAAATTCCGGGGTTCTGTTTCCAGATGACTTTAGCTTTTACAAACTGGAGATTAAGCAGTTCGCCGCTGGGGTTGGGAAAGCTGGCTTTAGCTAAAATTGTTTGGGAGTTGGCGCTGACGTTGGGGGAGATAAAACTGATTTGACCTTGGGCGATCGCTTTGCCTTGAGCGTCGAGCATTTGTACTGGCAGCCCTAAGCGTAATTGAGGCTGCCGTTCCAAAGGAATTGATAACCGCAAGTCTAGCAATTGGTTCTCAGTCAGGGTGGCAATGGCATCACCTTTTTGCAAGTAATCACCTACTTTCACTGGTATGTCGCCGATGACTCCCGCGAAGGGGGCGATGACAGCAGTTTCTTGTAGTTGTACTTCAAAGCCGCGCACTTGAGCGGCGGCCTCGGCAACTTGCGCTTCAGCTTGATCGATCTGTTCTTGGCGAGTGCCCTTGGCTAACTGCTCTAATCTGCTCTTGGCTTGTGCGACTTCTGCTTCGGCTTTGGCTATTTCCTCTGGGCGCGAACCCTTTTGCAATTGCTGCAAAGCTTGCCGCTGCTGTTGCAAGGCTGCTGTCCGGCGATCGATCTCGGCTTGTCTGTTTTTTTGCCGCTGCTGGAACCGCCTTTGAGCTTCTCGGAGGTTGGCTTTGGCGGTGGCTTCTTGTTGGGTGTATTGCTCGAGGGTGTTCGCGGATTCTGCGCCTTCTCTGGCCAAGGCCTGATATCTGGCAAGCTGCTGGGTGGCTAACTTTGCTTCGGCTGTGCTTGCTTCTATTTGCGCTCTTGCTTGGGCGATTTCTTCTAAGAGGCTACCTGTTTGGGCATCGGCTAGGTCGGCTTCAGCTTGGCTAACGCGGGCTTGGGCTTGACCAATTTCTTCTGGCCGAGAGCCCGATCGCAGTTGAGCGAGGTTGGCTTGGGCTTGGGCGACTTGGGCTTGAGCTTGGGTGATTTCTTCGGGTCTGGTGCCTGCTTGCAATTCGGCTAAGCGGGATTGAGCGCGGATCAGGTTGGCTTGGGATTGCCTCAAGTCAGCTTGGGCGCTGTCGCTTTTCATGCGGGCGATGGCTTGTCCTTTGTTTATGAAGTCCCCGGATTTGACAAAAATCTCGGTGACTAGCCCTTCTGCTTCGGGTTTGATTTCTACTGAACGCTTGGCCTCTAAGCTGCTGACAAATTCGGAGGCTTCTTGGACTGAGCTGCTTTCTACGGTTGCCAGCTTGACTGGTATGGCTTGGGGTTGGGCTGCCGCTGCAGGTTGCTGTGCGCGATTCTGGCTAGATTGCCACGAGTACCAGCCGAAACCTGCTGCGCCTGTGGCGATCGCGAGCGCGACAATTAGGGGCCAGCGCGATCGTTTTTTAGCAACAGGTTCGGGGCTATCGGCAACGTCGGCAAAATCCTGTGGTCGATCGCTGTCTGCATCGGTTGGGTGCAGTTCCGGTGTGGCAGATTTTTGCTCTTGGGCTTCAACCACGGATTCTGGGGATTTAGGATAACTCATTTGCAGCACCAGTTAGATTTTTTTAACATCAGACTTACCTAGACTTTGGCGGAATCTTTGCTTTGATTCCCCCAGGCCCCCCCTCAAACAAGGGGAGAATAAGGACAAGCGCTTTTAAAGAGGATGGAATCTGGAAAGTCGCTTTTTAATGAGGTTGGGGTATGTGCAGGGCTTTAGTCCCATCGCAGTTAGCAAAGCCAGGGAGTGATTCTTTTTAGGAAAGCTTCTTGTTATCAGGAAGAGGGGTTTAAAACCCTGTCCTTTTAGGACGGCTTTGTATTAAAATGCTGAATACTCAAAGGATCTTTAGGCTCAAGACACGTTGAAACAGCTACGATGAGAGCAAACTTAAAGACAGCTAGAAGGGCAATGGTTGACTCTAACCCGGAAGGCAAGAGTAAAAGTCAACCTAGGGCATTGGGAGACTTTAAACGGACAGGGAGGGACTGTAAGACTACTTCGGTAGCAAGACCCGGTGAACTGTCAAGAATCACCGCTCAAGAGAGCGGGCGTGAGTATGTCAACTCTCAAAAGTTACGATCGACAGGGAAGATTAGACCTTCTTATGGCTTACCTGAGTGGGTGAGTTGGAAGGATTTTCCCTTGGACTCAGCGGATTCAGGGAACGTTGGGGAGTCACGCACTCGGGACATCGCGCTTCTTTCTTTGGCTAGTTGCTCGGTTAACCAATCTATCTCTGACGCCAGCACTGACTTGCAGCGATCGCGAGAGGCGAATTGATAGTCGTCGGTTAGTGGATATTCGCTCTTGAGGCTTTCGATGTAGTCTTGCCGGGTGTAACAGGCTCGCAAGCGGTGTTCCAACAATTTCATCCGTTCTGCCGGTTCTAATTCGCCAAAAAAGAAAAACTTGATTTGAAACCGACAACCACTGTTAACCCAGCTTTCTTGGGGGTGTTCGAGCATTTTTTGCCGCCAGAGTTCGCGCCCTTGGGCGGTAATTCCGTAGATTTTGCGCGGACAGCCCGCATCTCCGGCTTCTTCGGCAATTACCGAAATGTCTCCTCGCTCTTCCAAGCGCTTCAGCAGCGGGTAAATCGCTCCGTAGTTGACGCTGATGCAACTGCTCATAAACAGCTCCAGTTGTTGCTTTAGCCGATAGCCATGCAGGGGTTGCAACTGTAGCAGCCCAAGGGCTGATAATTCAAGCATTTATATCAAATTGATATTATAGTCTGGATTATATCACTATATCGGACTCAACGGCTATCTGGTAAATAGCTAGTTTCATAGAAAATAGATAGGTTGCACATTCACTAATATTTGTCAATACCCTTAATATATATAATTTTAGGATCGAGAGAGGGCGATCGCTTTATACTTTATAAACCTGCAATCTGCTGTATCTCTTCTTGCTCGCGAGCACCATAACTTTTCTTTGCCACAGCCAGTTGAATTTTAAAAGCCTGAGATATTTTAGTATTCCTTGAGAATTTATTGGAGCGCCTACCTGTTTTTTTGGTAGCTCATGCTCGGAAATTATTTGTCAAGTATAACTTATACTAAATCGAGATGTTGTTACCTGCCAGTAATCATCCTCAAATATAATTTGTCAAGTACAATTTATACAAGATTAGACGATCTTAACCTGACACAGTTAGAGTGATTTATCTTTATGCTAAAACCCAAAATCACTGCCCTGTAAGCGATCGGAATACCCACGCGAAAAGCATGAGGCTCAAGAAAATCACGCCTCCGACAATTAACATCAAACCCAATAGCAAAGCAGCGACAAACAGCCAGTCGGCTTTTTTCCCGGCCTCGGGGGAACCTAAATGAGCGTCAAGCAATTCTATATTCTTGACATTAGCTTTCCAAGTAACATCTAACAAGTCTCCGGCAACCGGTACAGTACCGGCAACTGTATCAAATACGATGTTAGCAGCCATTTGTACTAGAGTTTCTCGCGGTGCTCCGAGTTGCCCGGCTTTGAAGACTACGTAACCTGCAAAAATTGAACTGATTAAATCGCCGCCGCCCGGTATCAGTCCCAATATCGGATCGAGTCCGATGCGGTAACGGGTACCGGGAATGGGAATTGCATTGTCAAGTAAGTGGCTGATTTGGCGGAGACGCCGCAAGGATGCAATCTGGGATTGGTTGGGAGGATTTGCGGAAGAATTTTGTATAGGAGAACGTGACATTTAATGAGTCTCTATTGCGATATTACTGCTAGTTTATGATATTTACTGAAGCATATTTTAGTTTGGTCACTATGCCTCAAGCAAGATTTTTAGTAATTTTAGGCGATCGGCTTTTGTTTGTTTTTGAATGAACAGAAACCCGATTTCTGTTCAAAACCGGGTTTCTTGCTTCTAGCTGCGGGCTTTTAGTTTAGCCTTCTATTTGCCTTCAGTGAAGTCGGCGTCAATCACGTCGTCGCCGCCGCCAGTGGGGCCGCCGTCTCCATAACCACCAGGGCCACCAGGGCCACCAGGGCCGTCAGTTGGGCCGCCTGCTTGCTGGTACAGGTTGCTGCTGACGGCGTAGAATGCTTGCTGCAACTCTGTTGTCAGTGTCTTGATGCGATCGTCATCTTCAGTATTGATCGCATCGCGCAAGTCTTTGATCAACCCTTCAACCTTAGTCTTGTCATCAGCAGGAACCTTGTCTCCAAGTTCTGCCAACTGCTTCTCAATTTGATAAGCTAAAGAGTCGGCTTGGTTTTTGCGATCGATCTTTTCGCGACGTTCCTTGTCAGCAGAAGCATTCGATTCGGCTTCCTTCACCATGCGCTCGACTTCATTGCTGGGCAAAGTAGAAGCACCAGTAATGCTAATCGATTGCTCCTTGCCAGTACCTTTATCCTTAGCAGCTACATTCAAAATACCGTTAGCATCGATATCGAAAGTAACTTCAATTTGAGGTACGCCACGGGGTGCCGGCGGAACTCCATCTAAGCGGAAGGTTCCCAAATCCTTGTTATCATTCGCCAATTCTCGTTCGCCTTGCAAAACGTGAATTTCCACGTTTGTTTGGCCATCTACAGCAGTCGAGAAAGTTTCCGACTTCTTAGTAGGAATAGTGGTGTTGCGGGGAATGATTTTGGTCATCACGCCGCCCAAGGTTTCGACGCCAAGAGACAGCGGGGTAACGTCGAGCAACAAGATGTCTTTGACTTCGCCGGAGAGTACGCCGGCTTGAATTGCTGCACCGACTGCGACCACTTCATCCGGGTTTACCGTTTGGTTGGGATCTTTGCCGAGGATTTTTTTGACCAGTTCTTGCACCGCAGGAATGCGGGTAGAACCGCCAACTAAGACGACTTCATTAATTGCAGATTTGTCTAATTTGGCGTCGCGGATCGCATTTTCGACGGGGATGCGAGAGCGATCGATCAAATCTGAACAGAGTTCTTCAAATTTGCCCCGCGTCAAAGTCATGTCCAAGTGTTTTGGCCCGTCTTGAGTCGCGGTAATAAACGGCAAGTTGATTTCTGCTTGAGTAACGCTCGAAAGTTCAATCTTGGCTTTTTCGGCCGCTTCCGTCAGGCGTTGCAGTGCTTGCTTGTCTTTGCGGAGGTCAATTCCTTCGGCTCTTTGGAATTCATTAGCGATGTAATCGACGATTTTTTTGTCGAAGTCGTCACCGCCGAGGTGAGTGTCTCCACTTGTTGCGAGCACTTCAAATACGCCGTCGCCTACTTCTAGAATAGATACGTCGAAAGTACCGCCACCTAAGTCAAACACTAGGATGGTTTCGTTGGTCTTTTTATCTAATCCATAAGCTAAAGCCGCTGCTGTAGGTTCGTTAATAATCCGCAGCACTTCAATCCCGGCAATTTTGCCAGCGTCTTTCGTAGCTTGGCGCTGGGAGTCGTTGAAGTAAGCGGGAACAGTAATTACCGCTTGGGTGACTGTTTCGCCGAGGTATTTACTGGCGTCTTCTACCAGTTTGCGGAGAACTTGTGCAGAAATTTCTTCTGGGGCAAATTGCTTGCCACGGGCGGGACAGTCTAGTTTGAGGCTGTTGCCAACTTTGAGGACTTTGTAGGAAACTTCAGTGGTTTCGTGCGCTACTTCATCAACGCGACGCCCAATAAACCGTTTTACTGAGTAAAAGGTGTTTTCGGCGTTCATCACGGCTTGACGCTTGGCGATTTGTCCGACAAGTTGATCGCCATTTTTAGCATAAGCTACTACAGAAGGTGTGGTGCGACCCCCTTCGGCGTTGGCTATGACGGTGGGTTTGCCGCCTTCCATAACTGCGACGCAGGAGTTTGTCGTACCTAAGTCAATTCCAACTACTTTTCCCATAGGGGTGTTCTGGCTCCAATCTCTACAAAATTTTGGTTTTCTATCTGTGCGATAGTCTGGTTATTCAGGACTGCGATTTTACCTCGCGGTTTACGGGTAGTGAGTCCTGCTTTAATACAGTCTTCGATAGGGTGCTTATCTCTATACTGCGGGCGGTAGACCTTGCGATGAAGGGGTATTTACCGAACCTGTTGGGGGACGGTTGCAATCCGTCTGGCTTGCACCGCTACAGTTGCTGACTGCTTTTGTTTACTCTTCCTAATGTACGGGGTTCGATCGATTCGGGTATTGTGGCAAACCGTATACGTTGTGTTGTATTTGCCGTCTTTGTTGTATAAATTTTGTTTGGTTGGTTCGGGCGATCGGTCGATCGGCTACAAAATAAAAGTAAAATTTATCAGTTAGAGTCATGAGTGAGAGAGCTACAAATTTGCTGCGTGTTTAATTTTACTCATCAGAATAACTAAAAAAGCGACAGGTTTCAACCTGCCGCTAGCTGTACAAAGTCCGCCAGGGCAGACTATTTAATTGCTATTTTTCACCGATCAGCAGAGCTGCGGGGAAGTAACTGAGAGCTTCACCAATTGCCAGCGTACCGTTACTTTCTACCGCCTGATTTGTAATCGCATCTTTCCAAACCGACGGCATTTCCTCGGACAATTCCAGATTAGTATCTTTCCAGACTTCTTTGCCGATCGGCATTTCTTCCGGTTTCACAATTCCCGCCAAAAACCGGGGAGCAATGACAATAACTGTAGTATCTTCAAAGCTTCTGGCAAAGGCAACAACATTATCTTTAAACGTACCCGCTACTTCCAGGGGCTGATAGTCGCCTGATTTAAAGACTTCCAAGTATTTTTTTCTGGCTTCTAGGACTCTTGCCGTCAAAAACAGCTTAATTCTAGCATCTTCCCGCGTCTCAATCAAATCCTCAACCAGTTGCAAAATATCCGTCTGAGCTTGCTGTTTAATGTCCTGCAAAACCTCGATTCTGCGGGCAAAATCAACGGGACGGCGGTTGTCGGGATCGACGTGGCTTAAATCCCAAAATTCCGTGCCTTGATAAATGTCGGGAACGCCCGGAGCAGTAATTTTCAGCAGTGTTTGAGATAAAGAATTGAAAATTCCGTAATTAGCTACTTTTTTCCAGAAAGGTATAAATTTCTTGAGAAACTGATTTTGTTCCGAAGGTTCTAGAACGCTATCGACAAAGGTCATAAAACCAGCTTCGTAGTCGTTATCCGGTCTCAGCCAAGCCGTATAGACTTTGGCTTCGCGGACAGCTTTAATGACATAATCTTTCAGGCGATCGACATAATCAGTGTTTTCTATTCCCTCAAATAGAAAACTGCCGATCAGAGTTTGGTACAAGAAATATTCGTCATTAGTGCTAGGAACCATTCGATTCTGAAAGTTGACTTTCTTAGAAGAGTTTAGCTCTCTCCAAGACTTGACTTGCTGTTCCCATTCGTCGGGAAGTTCTGACAAAACGTTAAGTCTGGCTCGCACATCTTCGCCGCGTTTGGTATCGTGGGTAGCTGTAGCATTCATTTTGTGCGGCCAAGCTAGTTGCTGCTTTTGGTTGAACTCGTGAAAATCCGCCACGGAAACGCCGAACTGACTGGGGTTTCCTCCCACTTCGTTGAGGGATAAAAGCCGATAGTAGACGTATAAAAGCGTGTCTTCAATGCCTTTTGCCATCAAAGGCCCTGTCAACTGCTGGAGTTTCATTACAAAGTGCCGGCGCTGCTCTTTTTGTTCGGTTGTTAGGGTTTCTTCTTCTTCGAGCAACAGCACCGTTTCGATAAATTTAAGTTCCTTGAGGAGTCGCGGTACTTGTTCCTTGGCATGGGCGATCGCATATTTTACATAAGTGCGATCGGACTCTCTCAAACCGTCTTGATTGATGTAAGTTCGGTAGACTGGAAAAATCGTCAAAATAGCAGCCAATGCTTTTTCCAAACCGGGACGAGTAAAGTCGTTTCCCTGTCTGGATTGACCGGAGATATTTTTCAATAGTTGAGCCAGATTGTCTACATCTCCCGCCAAATTCTTCTCAACAATCAGCCCTTTTTTCTCTAAAAACAACTGTTCGTAAGGAACGTTCAAGCGAGTAAATCTCTGATATATTTCGCTAAATTGCTGTTCGCGATCGCGCCGACAGAAAACGCCATTTACGTAGTTCAAAAAGTCGTAGCCGCTCGTTCCCTCAATCGGCCAATATGACGGCAAATATTCTTCGTGTTCCAGAATCTTTTCAACAGTAATGTAAGTGTCTCCGGTTCTCTCCCGAAGCCGTTTCAAATATTCTGTGGGGTCGTACAGTCCGTCGATGTGGTCGATTCTCAATCCGGTAAACTTTCCCTCTTCAACCAGGTCGAATATCAGAGCGTGGTTTTTGTGAAAAACTTTAATCTCTTCAACTTTTACCGAAATCAGGTCGTTGACTGTAAAAAACCTTCGGTAGTTAATTTCTTCTGCCCCCACTTTCCAGAATGACAGACGGTAAAACTGGTCGGAGAGCAAATCGTCCAGCAAATTAAAACTTTCGGCATTGCCCTTTTCTCCGTTAAAAACTTTGATATTTTCATCGATAAATTCCTGCACCAGGGGATTTTGATTGTAGAGTTCCCACAGCAGTCCTTTGACAAAAGCTATCTGATCGTATCTGGCTTTACCTTTAGTTTCTGAAGAGGTATTTTTAATCAAATAAAGAATTCCCAAAAACTTGATAAAATCTGGATGGCGTCTGCCTAATTCCCTGGCTAAATGCCCCAAATTATGACTGATAAATTTAGCATAAGATTCAATTTTTACTGGCAATTGTAAGCTATAATAATTGATAGTTAGCCCAATTTCGCTGTATTTGAGTTGAATCTCGCCATTTTCCAGACACTCTCCATAAAAATTGCCCAGATGCGGAGCCAGCACTCGACCTCTGAGATGTTCGTAAGCGTGATTCCATTCAATATCGAAGTAATCGAAATAGTCGGAATCAGGCCCGTGTTCCAATACGTCTAACAGCAGCAAGTTTTGAGTATCGTAAGCCATGTGGTTTGGGACAATATCTTGCACCCATCCCATGTTCCGTTTCTTGATTTCGTATGTAAGCGCTTCAAAGTCTTCTGATGTTCCCAATTCGGGATTTATCTGATTTGAGTCAACGACATCGTATCCGTGACTGCTGCCTTTTCTAGCTTTAAATATCGGCGAAGCGTAAAGGTCGCTAATTCCTAATTCTTCCAAATAGCTAAGGATTTGTTTGGCGGCTTCAAAGTTAAAACCTCCATGAAATTGAATCCGATAAGTTGCTGTGGGAATTCGCATTATGTTAATTTTACTCCTGGTTTTTTTTGTTTTCTCTTTTAATATAGGAGGCAGAGCCTCGGGGACTGCATTCCCAGGCTCTTCCTGGAAGAAAGGCTCTGCCTCCGGTTTTTTGTTCATAGTAAGAGCCTGGGGACGCCTGTATTTGAGGCTCTGTCTCCCGTTTTAATTACTCTAATTCGTAGAGTGCAAAATTCTGCGCTTTAACAGTCAATTCTTGCTCTGAATTTATCTTTTCAGGCAAGCTAGAACCTGAACCCATCCATTTTACATCAGCAGAGTCTAAAATTTTGTTCCAGTTGCCTTGGGGAAGTGCAGCCGTAAAAGCTACCTCTTGCCTGTTGAAGTTTAGAATGCAGAATATCTGGCTGTCATCTGTCCAGCGACGTAGAAATAGGATTTTTTCTGCTTCAATGCTGGACACTTCTAGACTGTTTTTGTCGAGTTTTTTAAGGGCCGGTATTGTCCGCCGCAGTTGAATCAAATGTTGGTGCCATTCCCAGAGGATTTTGTGTTTGCCTTCTGTTTGTTTTTCCCAGTTTAACTTGCACTTCTCGAAGCTCTCAGGACTCTGGGGGTCTTGAAACTCGCCTCGCCCTTCAAAGATTTTAAATTCTTGTTGTTTGTCTTTGCGGATAGCTTCAATTAAGTTAGCGTCTGAATGGGAAACAAAGTACAGAAACGGGGCTTCCTCTCCGTATTCTTCTCCCATAAAAAAGAAGGGAATGTAGGGAGAAATTAAGACTGTGCCGGCTGCGAGTTTCAACCCTTCAAAGCCAACTATTTTCGAGAGTCTGTCACCCAAAATGCGGTTGCCGATTTGGTCGTGGGTTTGGGAAAACACTACAAATTTATGGCCTGGTTCATCTTTGACAGAATTGCCGTGTTTCCGCTTTCTGTGGGGGGCGTACTGGCCGGAGTAAACAAAGCTTTCTTTGAAGGCTTTTTCTAAGTGTTCGCACTTGCCGAAATCTTGATAGTATCGGTCGTCTTCTCCGGTGAGCAAGGTGTGCAGTGCGTGGTGGAAATCATCGCACCATTGGGCGTCTAATCCGAAGCCACCCAGTTCTTTAGGACGTATAGTGCGGGCATCGTTTAAATCGCTTTCTGCTATTAAGTAAATCTGCCGTCCTAGCTCTTGGGAAATATCGGATGTGGCATCAGATAGTTCTTGTAGAAAAGGTCTGGCACCTACTTCAAATATTGCTTGAATTGCATCTAATCTCAGGGCATCGATGTGATAGTCTCGAAACCAGTAGAGGGCGTTTTCAATAAAATAGTTGCGCACGCCGTCGCTGTAGGCGTCGTCGAAGTTGAGGGGGTCTCCCCAAATTGAGCCGTATTTTGATGTAAAGTAGGGGCCGAATTGACTGAGGTAGTTTCCTTCGGGGCCGAGGTGGTTGTAAACTACATCGAGAATTACTGAAATGCCGTGTTCGTGGCAGGCGTTGACGAGTTTTTTGAAGCCTTCGGGGCCACCGTAGGAGTTTTGGACGGCGTAGGGATATACACCGTCGTATCCCCAGTTTCGTTCGCCAGGGAATTGGGCTACTGGCATTACTTCGATGGCGTTGATTCCCAATTCTTTAAGTTGTTTGAGCTGGGTAATTATTGCTTCAAATGTTCCGGTTTTCGTGAAGGTGCCGACGTGCAGTTCGTAAATAATCATTTCGGCTAGCGGCACGCCTTGCCAATTTGTGTCAGTCCAAGTAAAGCTGTTTTCATCTATTACTTGCGACGGAGCGTGTACGCCTTGGGGTTGATATTTTGAGGCTGGGTCGGGTCGTTCTGTTTTTCCTTCGAGTTGGTAGGTATAAAGGGTTCCTGGTTCGATGTCTGTAGCTGTGGTTTGCCAATAACCTTCTGCAGATTGTTGCATGGGTATCAGGCGTTTGTTTGGGGAAACTATTTGGACTGCTATTTGTTTGAGGGTGGGCGCCCAAACGGTGAATTCACATTGGTTGTTGCCGAGGTAATTTGCTCCTATCTTCACTTTGAGCTGTTCTCCTTATAAAATAGGTTGGTGGTTCGATCGCCCGACGCGCTATCAAATGCTTTGCCCTTAACGTTCCGCGCCTGTTTAGACGGTAATATTACTTAATATAACAAACAACTAACTTTAGATAGAGCCATCAAAGGCTAGAATTGTCTAGGAGGCAAAAGTAGCGGTTGGTTATGTGTAAATTAGAGCATGAATCTGCTCTCTTGCCCGATCGCCAAGAGGGCTGCCTGGAAGGGTTAATATTTCTTGTTTATATGTATAAAATATATCTAAAGATAGATCACTAATTAGCGCGGGTGTGCATTTTATGGTTATGGCTTTTGGACGGGAAATCTGCTGCAATCTCGACTCGGCGGAGTCTCGCGAGTGGTTGGTCACAAACGGGATCGGCGGTTACGCTAGCGGTACGATCGCGGGTCTCCTCACACGCCGCTATCACGGCCTGCTGATAGCAGCCCTCAAACCCCCGCTGGGGCGGACTTTGATCCTCGCCAAGCTGGACGAGACGGCTGTGTATGACGATCGCCCCTATCCGCTTTATACAAACCGCTGGGCCGACGCGACGATGGCACCTCACGGCTACAACTACATCGAAAGCTTTCACCTCGAAGGCACGACGCCTGTTTGGAGGTTTGCTCTCGCCGACGCTATCCTGGAAAAGCGGATTTGGATGCAGCAAGGTGCTAACACAACATATATTCAATACCGCTTGCACCGCGCCTCACAACCGATCGCCCTCGCTGTCAAAGCCCTGATCAACTATCGCGACTACCACAACACAACTCGCGCCGGGGACTGGCAGATGAGCCTAGAAACCTTGGAAAGCGGGGTTTGCGTGACGGCATTTCCCGAGTCTGCACCCATGTACTTGCTGACGGATGCCGAAGCCGAGGCAAACTTTCGAGTTTCTGCGCCTTTATACAATTGGCATTACGGATTTGATTTGGCAGCCGAAAGGCGGCGCGGATTGGACAGCAGCGAGGATCACTTGCACGCGGCGACTTTTCACATGACGATCGCACCGGGAAGTTCTCTGACATTGATAGCGAGCACCGAGAAAAATACCGAACTCAACGGCGGTACAGCTTTAGAAGTGCGCCGCGCTGCCGATCGAGAACTGCTGCAAAACTGGTCGAAAGTGAGCGACTCTCCCGACTGGATCAATCACTTAGTGCTAGCCGCCGACCAATTTATCGTCAGCCGCCCGCTACCGGAAGAACCTGCAGGCAAAACCATCGTCGCCGGATATCCCTGGTTTAGCGACTGGGGGCGCGATACGATGATTAGCTTGCCCGGTCTCACAATCTGTACCGGGCGATCGGAGATTGCGCGATCGATTTTGCGGACATTTGCGCGGTATGTCGATCGGGGGATGTTGCCGAACCGCTTTCCCGATGCCGGTGGCGCACCGGAATACAACACCGCAGACGCGACTCTGTGGTACTTTGAGGCAATTCGCGCTTATATCGATGCTACGGGAGACGACGAACTTTTGAGCGAACTCTGGCCGACCTTATGTGAGATTATTGATTGGCACATACAGGGAACTCGGTATAAAATCCGCCTCGATCCCGATGACGGTTTAATCTACGCGGGCGAAAAGGGCGTGCAACTGACTTGGATGGACGCAAAAATAGGCGATTGGGTGGTGACGCCTCGGATTGGTAAGCCGATCGAACTCAGCGCGCTTTGGTACAATGCTGTACAAGCTATGGCAAGTTTTGCTCGAAAACTGGGCAAGCCTCACAATGAATACGAGCAATTGGGCGATCGAACGGCCGCCGGATTCCCTCGCTTCTGGAACGCCTCAACTGGTTACTGTTACGACGTTCTGGACGGCCCCGACGGACACGATAGCTCCCTGCGGCCCAACCAGATATTCGCCGTATCCCTGCCCCTAGACTCGATTCCTCCTCACTCCGCCAACTCCTTGTCAGCGGGGATGCGCCAGGAAACCCGCTATACACCGTTACTGACGCCCATCCAGCAGCGCGGCGTGGTGGACGCCTGCGCCCAGCAGCTTCTGACTTCTGTCGGCCTCCGCAGCCTCTCGCCGCAGCACCCGCAGTATCGCGGCGCATACGGAGGCGACCAATTCCAGCGCGACAGCGCCTACCACCAGGGCACAGCTTGGGGCTGGCTGATTGGCCCGTTTGTCTTGGCGCACTTGCACGTATACAAAAACCCAGCACAAGCGAGCGAATTCCTCGAACCGATGGCACATCATATAAGGGCCGGCGGAGTTGGCAGTCTGAGCGAAATTTTTGAGGGCGACGCCCCCCACTCGCCGCGGGGCTGCACGGCTCAAGCTTGGACTGTGGCTGAGGTGCTGCGGGCTTGGTTGGCAATTAATACTGTGGGTGTTTAAATGGGGAATGTTATCTTTGGTTGAAAAAGAAATTTATGGCATTATTATTAGCGGGCGATATTGGCGGAACTAAGACAATTTTGCGCTTAGTGGAAAGGACTGTTAAGGGTGAAATGAATGCTCTTTACGAGTTCCGCTATCCCAGCGGGGAGTTTCCAGATTTAGTGCCGATGGTCGAGCAGTTCTTGACGGAAGCTGCTACTAAGTTGAATGGGCCGCTTGTACCTGAAAAAGCTTGTTTTGCGATCGCAGGCCCGGTGGTTAACAACACTGCAAAACTGACTAATTTGCCTTGGGTGCTGGATGCGAAGCGTCTGGAACAGGAATTAGGAATATCACACGTTAGTTTAATTAATGATTTTGTCGCGGTTGGCTACGGCGTGTGGGCTTTGGACGATGGAGATTTGCACACTTTGCAAGTTGGAAAACCCCGCCAACACGATCCAATTGCTGTGATTGGTGCGGGTACAGGTTTGGGAAATTGTTTTGGAATTCCCGAGGCAAATGGCATCAAGGTTTTTTCTTCGGAAGGGGGGCACGGTGACTTTGCTCCTCGCTCGGAGTTGGAGTTTGAATTGCTGAAATATTTGTTAGCAAAACACGACATTCAAAGAATATCGATCGAGCGTGTGGTTTCGGGACAAGGGATTGTTTCAATTTACCAGTTTTTGCGGGACAAAAAGTTTGCTCCTGAATCGCCGGAGATAGGGGAAGTTATCAAAAAATGGGAGTCAGAAATCGGTAAAAGCGAGAAGACTGTCGATCCGGGGGCGACAATTGCACAGGCGGCACTCAAAAAGTGCGATCGGCTTTCCGAACAAACAATGCAAATGTTTGTAGAAGCCTACGGTGCGGTGGCCGGAAATCTGGCTTTGACACTGTTACCTTACGGCGGTTTGTACATAGCCGGCGGCATCGCTGCTAAAATTTTGCCGCTGATTCAAGAAGGGGGTTTTATGCGGGCTTTTACGCACAAAGGCCGGATGGATTCGCTGTTAGAAATGATGCCTGTTCGTCTTGTTTTGAATCCCAATGTAGGGTTAATTGGTGCGGCTGTTTGTGCGGCCGGTCTTTAGCTAAGACACCGGAATGATTGAGGACACGGCATTGCCGTGTCCCTACCCCGATTCATTGTAGGGAAACGGCATTGCCGTGTCCTGATTTCTGAGATTATCCTCATTCAAGAATCTCAAATTTTATGCGATCGTAAATATCCCTTAAACTAATCTGAAAGTCAACCGATTATAAAATTAACGTCTCATCTTCAGACTCATATACAAAATCGGATGACTAATTATATCATAGCTGGGATCAAGTAGACTAAGTAAAATAAAATATCCTTTCTAGTTTTAATCTAAAATTTAAAATTACTTCCCTTCCAGTTCTTTCAGCTTCCCCTGGGCAAACTCCTTCACCTGCGGATCTTGAGCGACGGCTAAAGCTTGGCGATAGCTTTCAATTGCTTTTACTTTGTCGCCTTTGAGTTCATAAGCACTCCCCCGACTGTTGAAGGCTGCTGCATCTTTAGGATAGAGTAGAAGGACTTGATTGAAATCGGCAATGGCGCGATCGTATTCCCCTTTATTGCCGTAAGCACTGCCGCGATTGTTGAAGGCTGCTGCATCTTTAGAATTGAGTAGAAGGGCTTGATTGAAATCGGCAATGGCGCGATCGTATTCCTTTTTAGAATAGTAAGCAATGCCGCGATTGTTGAAGGCTTCTGCGTATTTAGGATTGAGTAGAAGGGCTTGATTGTAATTGGCAATGGCGCGATCGTATTCCTTTTTGTAGCCGTAAGCATTGCCGCGATTGTTGAAGGCTGCTGCGTATTTAGGATTGAGTAGAAGGGCTTGATTGTAATCGGCAATGGCGCGATCGTATTCCTTTTTATAGCCGTAAGCAGTGCCGCGATTGTTGAAGGCTTCTGCGTATTTAGGATTGAGTAGAAGGGCTTGATTGAAATCGGCAATGGCGCGATCGTATTCCTTTTTATAGTTGTAAGCATTGCCGCGATTGTTGAAAACTTCTGCGTAATTAGGATTGAGTCGAAGGGCTTGATTGTAATCGACAATGGCGCGATCGTATTCCTTTTTATCGTTGTAAGCAACGCCGTGATTGTTGAAAAATTCTGCGTACTTAGGATTGAGTCGAAGGGCTTGATTGTAATCCGCAATGGCGCGATTGTATTCCTTTTTATAGCCGTAAGCATTGCCACGATTGTTGAGGGCTTCTGCGTATTTAGGATTGAGTATAATGGCTTGATTGAAATCGGCAATGGCCCGATCGTATTCCTTTTTATAGCCGTAAGCAGTGCCGCGATAGAAATAGATAGTGGCTGGGTCAAGTGCAGCTTTATTTGGTTTAGCCACTGAAAGTGCTTCCGTTAGTTGATTAATAGCATTATCCCAATCATCTGCTGCATAAGCAGACACCCCCAATGTCACCAACGTTAAATATTTCAGTTCCTCCGCTAAATTGACTTGTATCTCAAAATGTTCTAGCGAAGCCACCGCCATGTTGCGAGGTTCTCCCTGCACTTGCTTACCTACATCGATATAATCCTTTGCTGCTGAAAGAATCTCAAAATTCACGCTGACTAGGGCTTTCTGCTGCGTCTTGCCATACCAACCCCAAATCACAATATCAGCCTTTTTATTCTTGCCCAATTCCCGCGCTTTATCTTTACCTTCCTGCTGACTAATCGCTGGTTTTAGGGGCTGAATTTTCACAGTTGGGTAATTTTTAGTTGCATCCTGCAAATTCTGTAAAATCGTTTCTGTGACGCGATAATTTTTCGCATCCACCCCATCAAACTCCGCTAACAGAACCGTTACAGTTTTGGTTTTTTGTTCGCACTGTTGTATCAGACATAGAGGTGATAACTGAGGTTGTAGAAAATGCAAACCTATACCGCCACCACCGAGACTCAATAACCCGATCGCCCCTGCAACTAGCCAAAGCCTTGTTGTCCTTTGCGGAATATCCTCCGAAGTTCGGGTTATTTCGGAGGGCGTTACTTTTTTAGTTTGTCTACAAAGTTACAAACCGTGGGAAATACCCGCCGCAACAATCCTTCCGTATCCAACTCCATCTCATAGAAAATCAATCCTGGCAACAACGGAATCGCTGCTTTGAGTTTTCCCGCCGCCGGAATTTCCGGCTTAATCAATTCCGCTTTGATTTCCTGTAACACCTTCATCAATTCAGCATTACTCTGAACCGCAGGTTCAATCTCAAGAAACTCCACTTCCCGTACCAATTCACTCGCAACTATTTCCGCATCTGCTTCGGGAATCGTCAATCCGGCAATTTCCGTCCGCCAGCGCAGCCAATAGTCTCGTTCAACGCTGCCGATATCTCTTTTCAGTTTATCAATTCCCTGCTGAATCCGTACCTTTTGCGCGTCTTCAGCCAACCGTTTCGCTGTTTCCTGGCAAGCGAGTTGATCGTAATACTCTTTCACTTCAGATTGCAGGTGGGACAGGCGCTTGCTAATCATCGAAAACTCCAAATAATATAATCAGTTTAAATCTCATATTCTCACTATACATCGACATCCGCATCTATTTCCCTCTTTTCTCCTACTTCATCTTCAAAATCTTCTCAGCAGCAACTTCAGATACCGGCATCACCGATAACCGATTGCCTTTCCTCACCAGCAAAATCTCATCAGCGCTAAACTTTCGTTTCAGTTCATCCAAAGATATTAACTTAGCAAATTCCTCAACAAACTCAACTCTCACAGTTTGCCAGCGAGGAGCATCAAGCGGCGATTTAGGATCATAATATTCGCTATTCATATCGAACTGACTCGGATCGGCAATCCCTGTTTCCACGACGCGCACTAACCCAAAAATACCGGGAAATTTAGTATTAGAATGGTAAAAAAATACTAAGTCTCCCCGACTCATTTCTCGCATAAAATTGCGCGCTTGATAGTTGCGAACGCCATCCCAAATAGAAGTGCGATCGCCCTTCAAGTCCGCAATACTATAAACATCCGGTTCCGACTTCATCAGCCAATAATTCATACAATATCCTTCCGCTTCTGCAACCACAGAGTCAACATCAAATAAACGAAAATATGTACACACAAAATAGCCCAATTTAAACTCAAATTCTCCCAGGTTGGATCGTAAACAGGAGTAGGCTCAAACGGCTGAGGAAGCGTACTCCCGTCCGGTAATGTAGTAGGCGCGGGAACCATCCCATTCACATTAACTAAAGAGCCGTAAGCACCCACAGACCAGCGGCTTAACATCAGCCAAGAAAACTTGCTCGCCGCACCTTCCATCTTAAACAGAACTCCCGAAAAAATAATCTGAGGCAGCAATAATAGAGGCAAAGCGCTATTAGCTTGAGAGCTATTTTTAACAATCGCGGAAACGACTAATCCGAGACTTATGCAGCTCAGCAAAGTTAGGAATGTTGTAATACTTGCCCCCATCGCCCAGGAAATTAAACTCGGTTCGGGGGATTTAAAACCAATCAGAATAACTCCTACCATTAACAGCGTTTGCAATAATGCCAAACCAGAAAGTATAAAAATTTTTGAACCTAAATAAGCAAACAATCCTAAATTGACCAAACGTTCGCGCAGATAAATAGCAGATTCTTTAACGATTTCTTGCAGAGAAGTTGCCAGTCCTACCCAAATCGCCGCACAGGTAAATACAAATAAAACTCTCAGCGCCAAAGGTGCTAAAGTTGCCTCCGGTGCGCCAATTAATGGGTCTTTATCTCTCACCGCTAGCCGCAGCAAACTAATGCCGATCGGAGCCGTTAAAAGAGCTAAACTCAAGTTAACTAAGTCGCGGAAAATAAGCTGAAAATATCGCTGGGCAAGCAAAACGAGTTGTTTTACAAAAGATTGAGATTTTGGTACAGAAGGTGCAGAAAGTATTTTTGCATTAGCCTTGCCTCTGCTGTAATGATTGACAATATAGCGCTGGTTGTAGGGAGATTTATTAAACTTTTGTACCCAGCTTTGAACGTTGATTTCTCCTGTTTCTAATTCGTTGTAAATGTCTGCAAAATCACTTGTTTTGACATCGAAAAAATCGAGGGCTTCCCTAGGCGGGCCGAAGTAACAAAGGCGTCCGCCGCGACCCATAAAAACAATCCGATCGCACATCGTGATATTTGCCGTCGCGTGAGTCACCAGAATCACCGTCCGGCCTTGATTTGCCAACTTTCGCAGCAGTTGCATCATCTTCTTTTCCAAACCCGGATCGAGTCCTGAAGTCGGTTCGTCTAAAAAGAAAAGTTTTGGGTCTGCTAACAGTTCAACTCCGATACTGACTCGCTTTCGCTGTCCGCCGCTAAGCTGTTTTACAAAAGCCTTGCGACGGTGAGTCATTTCAATATCTTCTAAAGTTTTTGCGACTACCTGCTTGACATCTATATCGGGAGGTAAGCGCAATTTAGCTGCATAACTCAAGACTTCTTCTACTGTCAAATCTGCGTGCACAATATCATCTTGAGGCACGTAACCGATTTGATTGCGGTAAATATTGAAGTTTTGGCGCAGGTTGTCACCATTGAGAAACACAGCGCCGTTAGTAGTTTTTTCGATGCCTAAAAGCGCCCGCATTAAAGTAGATTTGCCCGCGCCGCTACCGCCGACTAAAGCCACAAACTGCCCCGGTTCGATCGCCAAAGTGATGTTATCCAAACGCTTCGGAATCACCAGACTGTCAGCATCCAAACGAATTTGATGGCCCGAGTCTTGCATCTGCAACTCACCGCTGCGGTAAGTTAGAGTAAACGGGCCGATCCGAATTGCATCTCCCTCGGACAACTGTACAGAATTTGTCACTCGCTGACCGTTAACAAAAACCCCGTTAACGCTGTGGTCTCGCAAAATATAATTGCCGCGACTGTCTTGGTCGATTGTGGCGTGGCGTCTAGAAACAAGCGGCGCATCTAATTGCAGCGAAGCGTTTGGATCGCGGCCCAACAAAACCGACCGATTCTTAAGAAAAATTGACTGCTTGCTAGGGACAGCAGCCTGATTCGCCAGCGGATTAAAATAACTCAGCAAAACTTGATTTTGAGGATCGAGACCGATTTTAATTTCTGTGCCGTTTTTCAGACAATAACCGTCATTGGGAGTGATGCGAGTGCGATCGACAAATAAGCCATTAGTGCTAGGCCGCTGGCCGTCACCGTCGTAAATCCAGTAATTATCCCCAATTTGGCGCAAAACAGCGTGAACGCCGGAAACTGCGCGCCAGGGTTCGGGAATGACTAAATCAGCACGAGTCTCATCGCGCCCCAATACGTGCTGCTGCTGTTTTAACTCTAACTGTAAAACCTCGCCTTGATTGCTTAATACTAAATACGGTCGATCGCTTAAAGCAGTCAGTTGTCCTATATTGCCTGTCATACTTGAATGGCGGTTTTTGCACTCACTTTCGCCAGCATATCAAAAGTAGGACAACAATACACTTATATTAAGCAAGTCTACTTAGCAACAACCGACAAACTGCGAAGCCGATTAATTACCGCCGCCAATTCAAACCGTCGAAACATCGCAAAATCCCCTTCAGGAAAAGGCGATAAAATATCCATCCCCTGCGCGTCAATATCTGCCATCACCAAATCTATGATTTCCGACAAAGTGCGTTTCCCGTCCATGTATTGCTGCTTAGCATAAACCATTGCCGCACCGATCGCCCTTAACTGTCCGCTGTCCACAATTTGCTCAACAGCACCCAAATAAATCTCCTCAGTTCCGAAAGCCAATTCATCAACATCCCGCACCTTCACCCGCACATCTCGCCGTCCCAGACTCGGATCTAAACTAGCAGGAATCGGCACTCTTTGAGTAATCTCACCAAAATTTTTTCCCCCTTCAGCAGCACGGCTAATCGAGTAATTTATAGCAATTTCTTTAGCTTTTTCCGTCACATCATCTGCTTGAAAATTATCCATGGCAATCACAGTATCCGCCACATCAAAATAATCACCGCTTCCCCCCATGACTAAAATAGTCGATACGCCGCAATCAGCGTATAACAGTTTAACTTTATCAATAAACGGCGTAATCGGTTCCTTATCCTTAGCGATGAGTTCCTGCATTCGGCGATCGCGAATCATAAAATTTGTCGCCGCCGTATCCTCATCAACTAATAAAACAGGCACTAAATCCTCTTCTGAAGAAGCGACTACTTCCAAAGCCTCAATAACATTAGCAGCTTGCGAAGTGCTACCGCTCGCATTTTCAGTATAAAATTGTGCAGTATCTCTACCTTGCGGCAAGTGGTTAATAAAAGGCGAAATATCAACTCCCGCTACACTTCTGCCATCTTCCGCTCTAATTTTCACCGCCGCCGGATTAGTTACCACAAATTCCCGACCATCTCCCGGAATTCGGTTGTAAACTCCCAACTCGATCGCCCTGAGTAAAGTTGATTTGCCGTGATAGCCACCCCCAACAATCAAAGTAATACCAGCGGGAATACCCATACCGGAAATCAAACCGCGATTCGGACAATTAAACTCAACTTTTAACGACGGCGGCGACTGAAAAGCCACAGCATTATTTAACAAAGGACTGTTGTCAACACCGCTGCGGCGGGGTAAAATAGAACCGTCAGCAACAAACGCAACTAATCCGTTTTGAGCTAACTGCTGCCGCAGCCAGTCAGCATCTTCTACAGTTTCAACGTGACGGCGACATTCCGCAGGATTTAAGTGAGGATATTTGAGAGAATTGCTGACAATTTGCGGAAGATATTCGCACAGCATTTCAGCAGCTTGTAACCCTAAGATACTGCGTCCGCCCGCTGGAAGTCCGACGGCAAATCGCAGTTCAACTCCTCCTAAATCTTCGATATCGAATGTATTTGAGGAAATGATAAATGCGGAAGTTCGCTCTAAAACTTCTTGTCCTAAGCCAGTCACTGCAATCAAACCGCTTTTCCCAGTGCCGCGTTTGCTGCTGATGCTGTGTGCTGCTTGGTCAAACTGGCGAGTTAGGTAATCTCGCAAGGCTATTTCTCGACTGCGAGAGTTGAAAAGTTCGCGGGGAAGTTGAGCAATGTTTGGCGGAACTCTGACTCTAAATTTACTGGGAGAAGCAAACGGATCTCCCTGCACGTAATCAATAATTAATGTGAATTCAGAAAAATCGTAGTTACCTTTAATGTCTTTGTAGGCTTTGTAGCCTCGATTGTCTAGTTGCCGTAAATGCCGTTGCAGGCTTTCCTTGTTAGTCATTTGTTATTGGTTATTAGTTATTTGTTATTTAGCTAGTTTTAGCTGGTTCCTAGGCAGAGTCTAGGAACCGATTTCCAGAGGCTCTGCCTCGCTTTATTTGTTATTTAGCTGGTTTTAGCTGGTTCCTAGACTCTGCCTAGGAACTGATTTCCAGAGGCTCTGCCTCGCTTGCTTGGCGTGGGGAAATTGGAGGCAGAGCCTCCGGATATGCGTTACCAGGCTCTGCCTGGTAACGAGTAGATTACCAATTACCGAATTTCTAATAATTTAGCAGTAGCATTAACAACAATTTGAGCAGAACCGGCGAAAAAATCTCGATCGATAGTTGCTAATGTATCGCTAGATTGGTGATAGTGGGGCGATCGCAAATTTGCAGTATCCGTCACCAACACAGCACCAATTCCTTTATACCAGAAAGGCGCGTGGTCGCTCCGCAAAACATCGGGAGTCAGCAACCCTTTCAGGGGAACCGGCAGCGCCACCACCGCAGGCAAACCAGCTTTTCCAGACTCCGCAAAACTTTTCAATAGCAGCGGATGTTCCGCATCCCCAATCACAGCGATAAACTCGCCTTTGTCGGGAGAAGTTACCCCCGATGCTTCTAAAAAAGGTTGCGCTGTCAATCCTTCGGGATATCGCTGGCATCCCGGCGTGCGGCAGGCATAACCTACCATATCCAGGACGATCGCTCCCTGCAAATTTTTTAACCGCGCCTCGCTACCGGTGAATGCTAAACTGCCTAAAAGCCCGATTTCTTCCCTGTCGAAAAATGCTACTTGCAATGTCCGAGGCGTAGGGCGAGAACCCAGCAATCTTGCTAATTCTAGAACTACAGCAACTCCCGTCGCATTATCGTCAGCCCCGGGCGAGTTGGGTACAGTATCGTAGTGTGCTGCGACTAAAATTGCACCGGCGTTTGAGTCAGTACCTTTTCTCTCAGCGAAGACGTTGATTCCTCCATCGAACCGCTGCAACTGAGCGGAAAATCCTAATGTTTGCAGTTGTTGGGAAATGTAGTCTCTAGTAAAAGAGCGAGCGCGTTCTCCCTCGCGTTCTCCTGCTAAAGTATCGACGTGTTTCCACAACCGCGACGGGTCAATTTGGGGCTGAAAAAAAGCATTTTTTTCAGCAGGAAGCGGTAAGGGAGATGGGTTTTGGGAAGTGTGGATATTGCGATCGATCCAAACTTCGGGTACAGCCGACAACCGCTGCCATGAGTGAGAACCCCAACCCGCAGCCGTCACCGCAACCAGAATAAATAGCGCTATCCAAATCAATTGTTTCATCAGTAAGTCTATTGGAGATTTTAGACAGGGCTTACGCACTCCTCACTCTCATAAACCGGGTTTTTTAGCGAGAGCGAGGGCTGCAACAAAGTCTTTTCGTATAACCCGGTTTATGCGTCCTGGAATGTTAGAGTTTAGATTTTACATTGACACCTGAGTTAAAAATAAGCCTGTTTCAAAAAATGAAACTCAAAACTCTTAACATTAGCTGCAGTCGAGCCTGTTTTGTGTTTTTTTATTTAGCTAAGAAAGCAGGTAAAACCTTTAAATGTCGCCGTCGAAGGTTTCTTGCTTCTTGGGTGATTCGACAGCGACATTCACGCCTACTAATTCAGCCTTAAAAAATCACCATTCACCACTACTTTTTTTCCCATTCAATCTCCTTATGTTCCAATATCAACCCGCTGCTGCTGGGAACAGCGTAAGGAATAGTTGTCGCAGAAAATTTGACTATTTCAGTTGGTTGTTGAAACCACTCGGAATAACTGGGATTGAGTTGGTCGTACAGTGCTTTTAAAGCTTGGATTTCTGCCTCTAGCTGCGCTGCTGCTTGATTGATTCTGCGAGCTTGTGCTTGCAAGCGCTTTTCCCCGGTTTGAACTTGGTTTTCTACTTCTTGCCAGTGCTGTCCGGCAACCAATTTATCTATTTCAGCTTGTTTGTAGACCAGTAAAGCCTGTTTTTGTTGGAGTTTCTTTTCAGTAATTTTAGTCTCTCGGTCAATCTCCTGGATTTGCTGCAACCACTGATCCCCAAAAGCAGCATTTTGCTGATGGAACTCGGCAATGGCCTCAGGAGTATTATTCTTGGGAAAACTGACTGCCAGCCGGCACTCTGAGCGCTGTACGCCAAGTTTTTCCCGCGACTCTTGCAGGGCGGCAACTTCTGCTTGCAGCGCGCGGACTTCTTTTTGGAGTTCTGGGATCGTCTGACTCATAAAAAAATTCGGTAAGTGGGAAACGAGCGTCCCAAAGAGGGTCCGCCCGGGAAACGGCTCGGGGATTTCAATAAGCGAGGGAATCTTTCCATTACAGGGGGATTGCTAGATTCGGTGTAATGAATGTAATGTACGAGCGGTGGGGCAATTACTACCTCAAACGGAGCAACCCGCGATCGCATAATGTTCGCTCCTTTATGAGCCTCCATGACAGGGGTAGAAGAGACGACCTGCCAGGTCGTCTGTACTTCGCTAGTTTACGTTCGGTACTAGATCTAGGACACTGACTTAACCCAATAAATCTGTTTAATCCTAAATTTCTTTTGGCAAGGAACTATGCGAAGCATACCCTGGTAGGTCTTTAACTCTTACGGCTAACGTAGTACACAGGTACGCATGACTGCCAACTATGGTTTAAGTCAAAGGCCCGAAGCAAGCGTGTCTTTAGACCAGCGTCCTTGACTGGTTCAATTAGTGGATCTCTGCATCGATTTTAAGCTAATGGTTTATTTTTATAACCAATCCCGGCCGCCTCCTTCCAGGAATTATCTAATTTTAGCGCGCTCGGGGCCGATGTCTAGGTATAATGGCTTATAATTTGTGGCACAATAGCTGATGACACATTTTAAATTCAGATTAAAATTATAATTAGTTACGAGCCTAATTTATTTGTGTTGAAAATCCCACTTGCCAAATTAACATAAATTCAGGTTCGATCTGTTTGCCTTTCCTACCTCTACGTCCGCTCAAATTTTTTCAGGGTTTTGACAGCGAAAAAGCATCTATTGAAAATTAGGAACAGGAGCATATGAAAATTACACATCGATTAATTTTGGGATCTTTAACTGCTGCTATTTTTGGTGTGGAATGTTGCACTAATGCAAAAATGTTGGTGGCAAGCGTAGGGGAGGGAGACGGCAATCGCGCTCTAGGAGCAATTTGGGTGGTGCCTGAGAAACATAGCTATTTGCGAGCGGCATCTCGCCCTCCTGCTTCTGGAAGCGCTGACTTATTGTTGGATAAATTATCCCAAATAGAATCAGTAAATTTACCGAGCGACAATTTTATCCAATCTCAGGAAATTATTGGAAAAGAACGTAGTTTAAAGTTAATAACAATCTGTGCTTATCTGGCTTGTCTTTCTGTAGTAATCTCCTTATTAATCAGGACGAAGACAGTAAATATCTTATCCCAGGCGATCGGCTTAATCAAACCGAAGTCTGAAACAGGGAAGGACAAGTTACCAGAAAGAGAGAAAGTGTTGCCTCCAAAAAAAGAACAGGATATCTGGGATACTCTTGCCAAAATGACCCAAGATTTGCAGCAAACTGCCGAATATGCCCTCGATATTTGCGAGGAAATGAATGTGTCGATAATTGCGGTTACCCCGGGCGGTCATATCCTGTCCTTAAACCAAACTACCTGTCAACTTTTGGGATACTCTAAAAAAGAGTTGTTAGGCAAACCAATAGCCGGACTTTTTAAGAAAACTGAATCACCTGCGCCCGAGCTAGAATTAGCAAATTTAACAGCCGAAGGTTCTGTGCGCAACGTCGAAAAAGTCTACGTTTCTAAACATGGCAAAAAAATAATTGTACTGCTTTCTATTTCAACTATTCGCAACGGCAAAGGCGAGGTCAGCGGCAAGTTGTACATAGCACAAGATATTACGGAGAGCAAGCGGGCTGAAAGAGATTTGCGGCGCAGTGAAAAAAAGTTTCGGCAACTGATAGAAACTGTTAATGCTGCTGCATTGATCTATCACCGCCGACAGTTGCGCTATGTCAATTCTCAGACTGAATCTCTGACTGGATATACTCGCGAAGAATTGCTAGCGTTGGATTTATACGACTTAATTCATCGAGATTTTATAGAAATAGTTAAAAACTGGGGTAAATCCAGCCATCGGCGAGCGAGTGTCGGTTCAAAATATGAAGTAAGAATTATCACGAAAACCGGAGAAACACGCTGGATTGAAGCAACTGTAGATATTATCAAATTTGAGAGAAAAGCGTCAATATTAATCACAGCGTTTGACATCAGCGATCGCAAATTAGCAAAGCTAGAACTAGAAACATCTCTTTCTTTGCTTCAGGCAACGATTGAATCTACTGCAGACGGCATTCTGGCGGTTGACGGCCAAGGAAAAATTGTCACCTTCAACCGTAAGTTTGCCCAAATGTGGCAGGTGCCGGATTTCCTGCTCGATTTGAGAGATAACAACCAAATTTTGGGTTTTGGAATCAACCAGTTAAAATACCCGGAAATCTTTCTCAACCGCGCTAAAGAATTGTCCGACCGCCCGGCCGCAGAAAGTTTTGATATCCTCGAGTTTAAAGATGGCAGAATGTTGGAGCGCTACTCGCTGCCGCAGTGCACGGAAGGCCAAATTACTGGTCGAGTATTCAGCTTTCGGGATGTAACGGAACGCGTGCAATCCGAAGAAAAACTCCGCAAAAGCGAAGAACGCTTTCACCTGCTGACGAGGGCGACAAATGAGGCAGTATGGGATTTGGATTTGTTGAAAAATGAGTATTGGTTGAGTAAAGAATTTGAAAAAGTCTTTGGATACAAGCTCAACGAAACTCAGACGATAGATTTAGAATCATGGTGGCTGAATATTCATCCCGAAGAACGGGAAAGAGTGATATTAAACCTCAAAGAGAGAATAAATTCAGACGCTAAAAGTTGGTCGGAGGAATACAGCTTTCGCCGTGCAGAGGGGGGATATGTTTTTGTGCTCGATCGCGGGTACATCATCCGCAATGAAAGTGGCAAAGCAGTAAGGGCGATCGGCACGATGATGGACATCACTCAGCGCAAGCAAGCTGAAGAAATTCTCCGCTATCAAGCTGTTTACGACCAACTAACGGGTTTACCGAATCGGCTACTTTTTAACGAACGGCTGCTGGCGTCATTAAAGAAAGCTAAAACAACCAAAAAAATGCTAGCTGTGATGTTTTTAGACTTGGACAAATTCAAAAAGATTAATGATACACTAGGTCACGCTGCGGGCGATCGCCTGTTAGAAGGTTTTGCCGGACGCATCAGCGAGACTTTGCGATCGACTGATACGGTAGCCCGCTGGGGAGGCGACGAATTTACCCTACTGCTTCCCGACATCAGTTGCTTAGAAGATGCAGTTAAAACAGCTCAAAGAATACTCCACAATTTAAAGCCAGCATTTAAACTAGAAGAACAGGCGTTTAACATCAGCAGCAGCATCGGCATTGCCGTTTATCCCGATGACGGTGAAGATGCCGAAACTTTAGTCAAAAATGCCGATGCCGCCTTGTACCGCGCTAAAGAAATGGGAAGAAATAACTATCAGTTATATACTTCAACAATTACTCCCCAAGGCAGCCACTTGCTAACTATAGAAAGCAGGCTGCACCAGGCTCTAGAGCAGGGAGAATTTGAGGTTTTCTACCAGCCAAAAGTAAACATCAATACTTGGAAAATTCAGGGTATGGAAGCCCTGCTGCGCTGGCACCATCCAGAATTAGGTTTAGTTACTCCCGCTACATTTATTTCGATCGCCGAAGACAACGGACTCATTGTACCTATTGGGGAATGGGTGCTGCAAACTGCCTGCACTCAAAATAAAGCTTGGCAGGATGCTTTGCAGCCAGATTTGCGGGTAGCAGTCAACGTTTCGGCTCGGCAGTTCCAGCAATTTAATTTATTACAAATGGTAGCGAACTGCTTGGAAAAAACTGGTTTAGCACCCAAGTATTTAGAGTTAGAAATTACCGAGACTACAGCAATGCAAAATGTGGATTATACCACAAAACTTCTGAAAGATTTGCAGAATATGGGAGTGCAGATTGCGCTGGAGGATTTCGGCACGGGTTATTGTTCTCTAAATAATCTCAAAAAGTTGCCGTTGAATATCTTAAAAATAGACAGGTCGTTGGTGAGCGAACTGACGACCGATCCGTGCGAACGGGCGATCGCCAATGCTGTAGCGACGCTGGGGCGAGATTTGAACTTGAGTGTTGTAGCCGAAGGAGTAGAAACTAAAGAGCAGTTGGAGTGTTTGCGAGCGCTCCACTATCGAGAAATTCAGGGTCACTATTTCAGCCCTGCCCTCTCGGCTGACGATGCTAGCAAACTTTTGGTAAATTCTCAGTTGAGGAAAGTGAAAATTGCTTAATTGGGTCGCGGCTTACGACTGCGTGAGGTTGCCACTAGGAGGGCAAGTCCTGCGAACGTTACACGTAAAAAGTCGTGCGACCACCGCCGTAACCCGCATAGGTCCCGCCGCAGCAGCCGTCGCACGAGCAGCCACTGTAGGAAAACTCGTTGCCGCACTCAAGACATATCGCCGTCCAGTCGTGATGGTCTGGTGGCGAGGCCTTCTGGCGACAGTTATCGCAGCCGAAAACGGCCAGTTCGCTCAAATCGAACGACCTGGGCTTCCGTTTCGTCTGCTTGATGGCATCGTGCATGAACTGCTGAAAGTCGCGATCGTCCTTGTATGCCTCAAACTCAATTTTTCTATAAAGTTTGGCGACGAGGGTATTGTCTGTACCGAAACTTTCGCCAAGCGCGCTCAGCATCGCATCTTTTCCCCAAACAAAGCATAAATTTGGGGGCGATCGACAGCAGATATATAGCGGACGAGTGGTTTTGCCAGTTTACTTTGTACTCCGCCAGCGCTCGATCTAACCAGAGTCGGGCATCGCCGTGGCGGTCGAGTTGGGTCAGCGTCAGCCCCACGCGATGCCAGTTATTGAATGGCAGGTACCAGGTCTTGAAATCACCGTCCGGCAGCAGTCGGTACGCTTCCTCATAGCAAGCCCAGACCTGTTCCCATTGTTTTTGCTCCCGGTGGTTTTCGCCTTTGTAGAAGATTTTTTCGGCTTGCTCGCGGAGCTCGTTTTTCTGGCTCGGTTTTCCCATCTCGCGGCTGAGTAGGTTGACTGTTTCTCCTAAGCAGTATAGCGGTCGAGTTCTATCCCCAAATCAAGGCGAAGATTGTTGAACTCTTTAACCTGCTGGGGTTTGGGTTGCAAACCAAACCCTTTTCTCGCTTAAATGCGATCGGACTAGCCCTGAGAGTTTTAACTTGAGGAATTGTCAGATCGGGTACATCAAGGCCTCGCTCCCAATTGCTAATAGCCTGTCGAGTTAAAGTTTTAGCTCGAGTTCGATCGGGGATTTGCTTTGCTAAACCCGATGGCGCTCGACCAGTTCCTTCCCGCAAAATTTGCAGTGCTGGTATGTCTTTCAGGTCTTGAGCTTGTTTCTTTCTAGTCATCCGACTGCTTTTGCTGGGAGTCCCCATCCTCATGAGCATTATCGGCGCTAAAACGCTTCGGCGGGCCCAAGTCGTCGGGCAACTGATCGATTGAAATGCCTAGCGCTAGGCAAAGTGCCTTCATCTGAGGAACTGTGAGTTCTGGCTCATCTTTGCCCGTTTCCCAGTTACTAATAGCTTTCTGGCTTAAAGTCTTTGTTCGGGTTTTGTCGGGGATTTGCCTTGCTAGCGCAGATTGAGTTAGCCCAGCAGCCTCCCTCAGTATTTGCAGTGCTGGCATCTTTTCTGTATCTTGAGTTTGCTTCTTTCTAGACATACGATCGCACAAGTTAAAAGCATACTTCTTGAAAGCCGAGCAATTAAGAAGTATGCCTCTTTATTAGTAGGCACAACAAAAGGCGGCCGAGCGGGCCGGACATAGGGTGTTTAGCTTGCTAAAACCGCCTTAACAATAGTGTCTCCCATTAGTGCAAGTGTTTTCACAAACACCTGCACAGCCCTTAACCGGCTCGGGTTTGGTTCTGTAAGTCCAAACCCCTTTCCCGAACCCGCGTTACGCGTTAAATCAGGAGTGAAAATCAGATGAAATCATCGGCACAAAATCAGCAGGTTTGGCATCAATTGAAGCTCAGGGAAAGCAACTTGCCGGAAATTCATTGCAGGTTAATTAAAACCGCCGTTTTAAATTTGTGGCAGATACTTTTGTCAGACGGAAATAGAATGTTGCTGGAACACGCGGGCGGCCGACACTGGATTTTTCGGTCTAACGGTATTGAGAAATCTCCTACTTGAAGTGGCAAAAGCCGTTTTAGGGGCGATTCCCTACGGGATAGCTCCGCTTCACGGCATTTGCACAGGGCCAGGGCAGTTAAAAGCTGAGCTGGGGTAGGGACAGGGCAAGGCTTCGTTCCGATACAGATGGTCGATACAGTCGATCGCGATCGCCCCGGCGGGTTAAAACTTAAAATAGTGTGCAGAATAACGGACTTGCGGCTAAAGACAGAGGAAAATATCGCTACTCCAACATAAAAGCTTTGTCTATGCAGCCGATTCGCACATTTAACGTTTCCCCGTCCCTACCCCCCATCCTCGAACCTCTGCGCAAGCTGGCATACAACTTGCACTGGGACTGGAACGTCGATACCAAAGACCTCTTCCGCCGCCTCGATCGAGACCTCTGGGACTCGAGCAACCAAAACCCGGTGCTGATGCTCGGAACCATATCTCAAGAGCGACTGCAAGAAATGGCAGAAGACGAAGGCTTCATTGCCCAAATGAACCGAGCCGCCCAGCAGTTAGACGATTATCTCAAAAATCGCGCCTGGTACCGCAAACAGCGCGGCACCGATCGGCAGGAATGCTATGCTTACTTTTCGATGGAATTCGGCTTAGTTAAAGCCCTACCCATCTATTCCGGCGGTTTGGGCGTGCTCGCAGGCGACCACCTCAAATCAGCTAGCGATTTGGGCTTGCCCTTAGTCGGTGTAGGCCTGCTCTACCAAGAAGGTTATTTTTCGCAGTATCTCAACGCCGACGGCTGGCAGCAAGAACGTTATCCGCTTAACGATTTCTACAATATGCCGCTGCACCCAGAACGCAATCCCGACGGTTCGGAATTGCGGATTGAGGTAGACTATCCCGGCCGCAAGGTTTACGCGCGGATTTGGCGGGTACAAGTGGGTACGGTTCCCCTCTACCTGATGGATACAAATATTGCACCTAACAGCCCCTACGACCAAGATATTACCGACCAACTCTACGGCGGCGATAAAACTCTGCGGATGCACCAAGAAATCATGCTGGGCATCGGGGGCGTAAAAATGCTCAAAGCCCTGGGGCTGACAGTTACGGCTTATCACATGAATGAAGGCCACGCGGCTTTCATGGCTTTGGAACGGATACGGATGCTGATGGAGGAATATCACCTGAGTTTTGTGGAAGCTGAACAGGTGGTGGTTTCGAGCAGTATGTTTACGACTCACACGCCGGTGCCTGCTGGGTTTGACTTGTTCGAGCCGGATATGGTGATGCACTATCTGGGTCAGTATCCCAAGATGTTTGGCTTGTCGCAAGATCAGTTTTTGGGGTTGGGCCGGGAGAATCCTAGCGATTTGTCCGCACCTCTGAATATGGCAATTTTGGCAATTAAAATGTCGAGTTTTGTCAACGGGGTGGCGGCTTTGCACGGTGTGGTGTCGCGCCCGATGTTTAGCGGACTCTGGCCGGGTTTGCCGGTGGATGAGGTGCCGATTACTTCGATTACAAACGGGGTGCACGCTCGCAGTTGTGTGGCGAAGTCTACTCAGGAGTTGTACGATCGATACCTCGGCCCAGATTGGGAAATGACTCGCAAGGACGATCGACTCTGGGACAGGCTGTCGTCGATTCCTGATGAGGAATTGTGGCGGAATCACGAACGCTGTCGCTCGGAGTTGGTGGTGTTCGCGCGGGAGTGGCTGGAAAAGACTTTGCGCGAGCGCGGTGCGGCCCAAACGGAAATCGATCGGGCGCGGGAGGCTCTTAATCCGAAGGTGCTGACGATCGGGTTTGCCCGCCGCTTTGCTACTTACAAGCGGGCTACACTGTTTTTGCGCGATGTCGAGCGAATTATGCGGATCATGCGGGACAGCAACCGTCCGGTGCAGTTTGTGATTGCTGGGAAGGCTCACCCGATGGATATTCCGGGTAAGGAATTGATTCGGGATATCGTTCACTTCATCCGCGAGCACGACACGATGAGCTCGATGGTCTTTTTGCCGAACTACGACATTAACGTCGCTCGGATGATGGTGTCGGGCTGCGATGTGTGGCTGAATACGCCGCGCCGCCCGCGTGAGGCTTCGGGTACTTCCGGGATGAAAGCTTCGATGAATGGTTTACCGAATCTCAGCATCCTCGACGGATGGTGGGATGAGGCTGATTATGTTCGTACCGGTTGGCCGATCGGACATGGCGAGTTTTACGAAGATACTAAGTATCAGGATGAGGTCGAGGCGAATGCTTTGTACGACTTGATGGAAAAGGAAGTTGTACCGCTGTTTTACAACCGGGATGCTGATGGCATTCCCCGCGGTTGGACGGAGAAAATGAAGGATTCGATTCGCTTGAACTGTCCTTTCTTCAATACGGCTCGTATGGTGAAGGATTACGCGCGGCGGGCTTATTTCCCGGTGAGCGATCGCTTCCACACCATGACTTCGGATAATTGCGCTCCGGCGAAGGAGTTGTCTCACTGGAAGAAGCACGTTCTCGCGAAGTGGCACGATATTAAGATTGAGGCTGTTGATATTTCCCAGGATAAGGAAGTTAAGGTCAATGAGTCGATCGGTGTTAAATCTCGGATTAATCTGAGGGGATTGACGCCTGCAGACGTGCAAGTCGAACTTTATCAAGGTTCGGTTGATGCTAACGGAAATATCATCGGTGGCGTGCCGGTGGTGATGGAGTATTTGGGTGAAGATTCTCACAATGCTAGCCTTTATACGGCTGACATTACTTATACTTCTAGCGGCTTGCAAGGTTTGTCGTTGCGGGTTTTGCCAAAACACGATAATCTCAGCAGTCCTTATGAAGCTGGCGTGATTCTCTGGGCACATTAGTCAGTAGTCATTAGTCATTAGTCATTAGTTAGGAGTCATTAGTTAGGAGTCAGGAGAATAAAGGAATATTTTCCTAATTCTCCCGCTCTCCCACTCTCCTTATCGAACTTGGGGAATGACTATGTAGCCGGTTGTGCGATCGCCCAGTACCAAATTCCGCTCTCTTCCCCAGTACCACCAGTGCGCGCCGATATAAGCGCACAGCAAGGCATCTAGCTGGTCTTCTAAGGCTTTGAGGGTGGCGATGCTGGTGGGGATTTCGGGGAGGTTTGAACCGCAAATAAACGCAGATGAACGCGGATTTTTCGTCTGGATGTTTGCGAGATTAAGGTTTGGTTCAAGGTTTGGTAAAATATCTATAATATACTGGCAGAGTTTCATCAATTCTAGTTGACGTTCGGCCAGTTTTCCTTTTTTGTATTTGATTATTCTGTCTAATTTAAATAAGTTTATTGTGGCTGGATGGGGAAATACTTCTATTTGATATCTGCCTAGTTTTTGAGTTTCTATTATCGGTGCGTGGACAAATCCTCTGGCTTCTAAACTGAGGCCAAATTGTACGGTTTTTTGGGCGAAGGGGCGGGAAAGGTTGGCGGGATAGCAGCCGGCGTGGTAGCGCCCGAAGTGTTTGTGGGTGAGTTTGTCTGCTTCGCGCATTCCTGTTAGGTTGGCGATGATTGTGGGGGCGTCTACGGCGATGATGGCTGGTTCGGTTGGGGAGACTTGGGTATCGATCCAGGTGAGAATTTCGTTAAGGGTTTGTTGGCGATCGCACTCTATTAATTCTAATTGGTTATTTTGCCAATTCAAACAGCACAAACCGCTTGCCCCTGAGCTCCAGCCTAAGTCTATGCCGATAAATTTCATTTAGTCTTATTGAACCGCGAAGAGGCTTATGACACGAAGGAAGAATCAGGAAGAAGAAGCAACAAGTAGATAATCTTCTACCGGGAAGAAAGTAAAAGATCGATCGCACAAACTGCACTCAACTTTTATCTTATTTCTCATCGGATGGTGGGGAGTGTTTTTGCATTTGTTTTTGGCGTTCTCTCACCGCTTGTTCCAAAATGAATGCTGACAAGCCGCTGATTGAACGGCGTTCCTCATTTGCCCACTGTTGAAGTAGGTCATAGATTCCTTCTCCGATGGAGGTTGATATGCGTTTAGACATTAGAGGTTAATTGTTTCTTATTTAAGCCGATCGTCATTGTCCAGTATTTTAGACAATATTATCGATTATGCAGCAAAGTGTTGCAATATGCTGCATTATGCGCTCTATTCTTAGAGAGTCAAAAGCCAGCGCTGAACTTTCCGAGGGCTCGCGCTGGCTGATGGTTCCCCAAATACAAGGAGACAGTCCAAATAAAAGGAGACTATTTCTATGGTAAAGCCTGTGAGCGACGGCAGCAAATATACCCGCGGCTATCAACAAGCTTTGAATGATTTTGACATCACGCAACTGCTGTCGGGTATTCGCAGCTACTCTGATGAGGACTTTGAGGCCGATCGCGCGCGCATGAATCAGCAATAAAAAAACTTCAGTCCTCAGTTTGTTTGAGAGAGCGATCGCCCCAGGTGCACTTAACTCTTCTCCTGCTTGTCATCCGATGGCTGGGGCTGTTGTTTCATTTCCTTTTGGCGTTCTCTGGCTGCTTGCTCCAAAATGAATGCTGACAAGCTGCTGACTGAACGGCGTTCTTGACTTGCCCACTCTTCAAGGATGTCATAGATTCCATCGGCTAAATAGGTCGCTAAGCGTTTGGTCATAAAAGATTCATTATTTTTTAGTTTAAGCCGATCGTAATTGTGCTTTATCTAGACTATCCTGTCGAGAATGGCTCATTCAAAGCATATATGTATGCTATATCTGTGCTATAGTCAAAAAGTCAAAAGCCAGCGCGATCCCTAGGAAAGTTCTTCGCTGGCTGATGGCCCCTAAATAAGCAAGGAGACAGTTTCTATGGTACAGCCTGGAAGCGACGGCAGCGAATATACTCGCGGCTATCAACAAGCTTTAGATGACTTTGGCATCACGCAACTGCTGTCGGGTATCCGCAGCTACTCTGATGAGGATTTTGAGGCCGATCGCGCGCGCATGACTGGGCCAGAGATCGAAAGCTTTGCGGTGTTTCTGATTCTGCGCGTCGGGGCGAATCTCAAAGGAAGTACGATCGTCCGCTACCTCAACACTCTCAGAAAAGCAAATTCTCCGACGATCGCCGATCGCCCCGCGATCGAACTCAACTCAAATTCGCGAGGGAAAACACGTGAAAAGTCAAAGCAGGGCGATCGCAATTCTTGGGCGATCGTCCGAATTTTACCGAATGCTGAGCGCTATACAATTGCGCGTTTTGTCAATCGCCAAGATGCGGAGGATCGGCGGAGGGCTTTGTGTCGGTTTATTCGAGGGGGTGTGTTTGAAGTTGTGTGCGATCGCACCTAATCAATAAACACAAATGACGATAACAATTGTAGCGACTCCGTATTGAGTCCGCCGGGGGTTTTAACCCCTGGCGGACTATCGGACTAACCGAGGTTTCTGGCCATCTGTGTATAATCATGGATGAAAACCAGGCCCAAGCCTAATTTATTTAGAAGGTTGAGAAGGTTCAGGAGTTACAATTAACAATTGAGCGCCGGATTGATTTGGTTGAATGGCAATCACTGGCGGGCGAGCTTTAGGGTCTGTTTGCTGTTCTTTTGTTAAAGCAGGAAACAGATAAATCCAGTTGCCTCTCTCCAAAAGCAACCGCCAAACTCTAGGTTCTTGGGGATTATTAATATCAGTATAATCTCTTTTGCTCAAATCAGCAAATAGACCTATATCGCCGATCGCCTTAAATCCTTTGGGGTCTAGTCGGAGTGTGGGATCATCAAGTTTTCTGCCTAAAGCCATGCTGTCTTGTTTGCCGATTAAGGCAACTGCGGGTAAAGAAGAATTTTCCCCGGCATCGCGTCGGGCATCGGCAATACCTTGGTGGTATGCTGACCAAAACAACACTAGCAATACCCAACCGACGATGATAAGTTCGTCAACGAGCGATCGCAATAATTTGATTGAGTTCAATCTATTGATATTAAATCGCTGCCAAGATTTCAGGAAGCGATGAAGCAACCCTAATCTTCTTCTGCTAGCAGAGAAACGCCAACGTCTAGCTCTTAGATTAATTTTAGAAGCAACTGTCTTGTTTATACTATTAACCAGCCACAAACTGAGGTAAATGGCGAGGGCTGTCAGCAGAAGGGCGATCGCACTTTTGGCAATCCTCCAGCCATCACCTAAAAACACCTGAAGCGGTACTAGGAGAAACGATTGTACTGGTAAATCGAGGGTAATTACATTTACCTGAAAGCAGTAAAAATAAGACCAGCGATAAATCCAGCCGGTGAAAAACAACGCGGCACCAAGCAAGCCAACAACACTCGCAAAGTTGCCTAAAACCTTCGATTCGGGAGTAGGTTGGGGAGAATCAGTCACGGAATCACCTTCAAGGATGTGGAGTATAATTTTAGGACAGTAGCACAGGTAACGCTTATCCTTGAAGGGGGTCTAAAGGATCATGAAACGCAAAACACTTTCTTTTCTAGTTGTAGCACTTTTTACAGTAACAGCGGGTATGACTGCACAAGTTAATGCTGCCAGTCAGGAAGTCCAGAAACAGAATTTGTCATCCGTACAAGCACAGGCTAAGGCTAGCGGGCCGATACCCCTAGCGTTGCCGATGCAAGCGGAAATTGTGATGAAAGGGGGCGGAAAAAGAGACGGTCGAGTTGTGCAGATTGATGAGAAAGAGCAAAAAGTATCGATAAAGGCAGGACAGGTAGAGGAATCTATCCCCTTGGGTGAAATTGATAGAATCGTGTTTTTCATAAGTCCGCAGGATTATTTCACTAATGGGGTGGTAGTTATTCGGGGCGATCGCACTCTAGCGAAAAGCCGTCCACAGACTTGGCGCGGTATTCCTATAAACGCTTTTCGCTTGCTAGATCCGAATAAAGGTCAAGCGGAGGTGAAGCTAGAGTCTGTTCTTTCTCCTGACAAGTTGGACAGTCTCAGGTCAGTTATCATTGGAGATGGGAAAAATAAACGACAATTTTTCGTCGATCAAATACGATTTGATGTGCGGAAAAAGACGATGACAATTGCAGCGACTCCCTATTGAGTCCGTCGGGAGGTCAGAAACCGGGTTTTTTACGAAAATATTTCGTGCAGCCTGCAGATTCGGTAAAAAACCCGGTTTCTTTGGTGGGAGTGTGTAAGTTCTGTCCGCCGTTGTTTAGCTGCGATCGCGATTTAATTTCAATATCTGACTGTTTTGACGAATCATTAGAAAATTGCAAGGATTAAAAGATTCTGCGTTTGATGCCTATCCTATTAATCGAATAGGGTGAATTATAAAAATGATGAGACGATTTATCAGCAGTTTTTTGATTTTGGGTGTGTGTCTGACTCCTCTGACTGTGCCGGTGATGGTTCAACCGAGTTGGGGTCAAAGTCAAAATTCAGCGCTGTTTGAAGCAATAAAGAGACTTATACAACAAGCAAGGCAACAGGAAAAGCAAGGAGAACTGCTACAGGCAATAGAAACATGGCAGCAAGTTCTCGCCATTGCACGACAATTTAAAGTTAGAAAACTTGAGGTTACAGCACTCAATAAAATTGGTTTTAACTACTACAGCATCTCCCAGCCGGAAGAAGCATTGAAATACTATAACCAAGCTTTATTAATTACGCGGTCAGTGGGCGATCGCGAGGGTGAAGCTACTCTTTTGAATAATATCGGTGAAGTGTACAACAGCATCTCCCAGCCGCAAGAAGCATTGAAATACTTTAACCAAGTTTTACCGATGTGGCGGGAAGTGGGCGATCGCTCTGGTGAAGCTACTACTTTGAATAATATCGGTGTAGTGTACCACAGAATCTCCCAACTGCAAGAAGCATTAAAATACTTTAACCAAGCTTTATCAATTAAGCGGGAAGTGGGCGATCGCTCTGGGGAAGCTACTACTTTGAGTAATATCGGTGCAGTGTACCACAGCATCTCCCAACCGCAAGAAGCATTGAAATACTATAACCAAGCTTTACCAATTAAGCGTGAAGTGGGCGATCGCTATGGGGAAGCTACTACTTTGAGTAATATCGGTTTAGTGTACGACAGCATTTCCCAACCGCAAGAAGCATTGAAATACTATAACCAAGCTTTACCAATTACGCGGTCAGTGGGCGATGGCTCTGGGGAAGCTACTATTTTGAGTAATATCGGTGGAGTGTACGACAGCATTTCCCAACCGCAAGAAGCATTGAAATACTATAACCAAGCTTTACCAATCAAGCGTGAAGTGGGCGATCGCTCTGGGGAAGCTACTACTTTGAATAGTATCGGTGCAGTGTACAAGAGCATCGGACAACCGCAAGAAGCATTGAAATACTATAACCAAGCTTTACCAATTAAGCGGGAAGTGGGCGATCGCTCTGGGGAAGCTGCTACTTTGAATAATATCGGTACAGTGTACAACAGCATTTCCCAACCGCAAGAAGCATTGAAATACTATAACCAAGCTTTACCAATTAGGCGGTCAGTGGGCGATCGCTCTGGGGAAGCTACTACTTTGAGTAATATCGGTGCAGTGTACCACAGTATTTCCCAACCGCAAGAAGCATTGAGATACTATAACCAAGCTTTACCAATTAAGCGGTCAGTGGGCGATCGCGCGGGGGAAGCGGCTACTTTGAATAATATTGGTTTAGTCTACGACAGCATTTCCCAACCGCAAGAAGCATTGAAATACTATAACCAAGCTTTACCAATTACGCGGTCAGTGGGCGATCGCTTTGGGGAAGCTACTACTTTGAATAATATCGGTACAGGGTACCACAGCATTTCCCAACCGCAAGAAGCATTGAAATACTTTAACCAAGCTTTACAAATTAGGCGGTCTGTGGGCGATCGCGCGGGGGAAGCTGGTACTTTGAATAATATTGGTTTAGTCTACGACAGCATTTCCCAACCGCAAGAAGCATTGAAATACTATAACCAAGCTTTACCAATTATCCGGGAAGTGGGCGATCGCGCTCTGGAAGCTACTACTTTGAGTAATATTGGTGGAGTGTACCGGGATACTAAGCAACCGACTCAAGCGATCGAAAATTGGGAGCAATCCCTCAAAATTACCTTAGAAATGCGGAGTGGTTTAAAGCGAAAAAATCGCCAAAAGTTTCTAGAGGCTAACGACGGAGAAGCGATCGCCCTCACCTCCCTACTCATCGACCAAAACCAAGCCGATCGCGCTTTCCAATGGATCAACATCGCCACCACAGCCGATCTCGCCGACTACACCCGCTTAATTGACGCCAAAGTAGCCAACCCCCAAGCACAAAAAGCCATTGATGAGTGGAATCAAAAAAATCAACAACTCCAATTCCTCCGTCGCCAACTCGAAGACAACTTCTCAGACAATCTCGCCCGACAAATGCGGGAATTAGAAGCAGATGTCTACCGCAAAGCTGAAGAAATCCGCCGAGACTTCCTAGAAGTCGCCGAACTTTTTGAAACCACACCCAAAGACATCGCTCAACTCAAAGCAAATATCGCACCAGATACCGTTGTCATTCAACCCGTCTTGCTCACAAATATCAGTGATGTCCCCAACACCATCGCCCTATTTGTCTTGACAAAAGACAGTTTAAGTGTTAAAAAAATTTCCCTCGACCCCGAAGAATTCGACAAACTGCTCACCGAACACCGCGAAGAAATATTAAGCGAACTCACTTCTGATTATAGAGAAACGGGTGGCAAACTATACGATATCTTAATTCGCCCTCTCGAAGACCAAATACAGGCATTATCTCCCAAACAATTGAGCATCATCGCCACAGAAAAATTGCGTTACATCCCTTTTGAAACCCTTTGGGACACGAAAAATCGCCAATTCCTCATCCAGAAATATCCGGTCAACTATCTCACCCGCATTTCCACAAGGTCAATTCCCAATTCTACATTACAAGGCGGAGTCTTAGCATTAGGAAATCCCATCCCCCGCGACCCGCAAAATTTAGCGGGTTCCGAAGAAGAAGTTAGAAATATCGCTCAATTATTTCCAGGAAGTTCCGCCTATATCGGCAAAGCCGCCACCCTCTATCAATTCAAAACTCAAGCACCCCACTTTCCTTTTTTACACCTAGCAACTCACGGCTGTTTCCAACAGGGAGGCTGTCAAAAATTGGAGATGGAGGAAAATACCCTGCTATTTGCTGACCGCCAATTCAATATTCGCGATGCCGCGTTATTAGGATTGCAAAACACCAGACTCCTCACCTTAAGCGCGTGTCAAACAGCTATGCAAGCGAATTCTAACGGTGAAGAAATATCTGGAGTTGCCTATGTATTTGAGCGTGCGGGCGCACAAGCGGTGATGGCGAGTTTGTGGAGTGTTGCTGATTCGGCTACTAAAGATTTGATGGTTGAATTTTATCAAAATATCAATAAAGGGATGAGTAAAAATGAAGCTTTGCGCCAAGCTAAGTTGAGTCAAATTGATCGGCATCCGTTTTATTGGTCGCCGTTTATTTTAATTGGGGATGCGCGGTAGTTATAGAAGTTGACTGTTGACAGTTGACAGTTGATAGTAGCTGTAGGGTGTGTCGCTATTAAAAATCCCAAATGAAAGATGGACAATTTCATAGCGACGCACCTTATAATATTCGTTGAATTGCACGCGATCGCATTCTGTCGTTGGGTGGGGCGGGTTTATGTAGATTGTTTGTTGGAATTATAAATTGTTGGTGAACCCGCCCCTACGAGCCCCCACAAAGCCAATCCGCCGCCCCTTCCCCTAGCGGCAATTATCCCATCTTCTACCAGAAAATATGCAAAAAATGCCTGCTTCCCCACACTCAAACTAAAAAATTCCGCCTCCCGCGCTTCTCCACCGCGAATAAATCCTTGATACACAGTTTTACCCAACAATTTCACGGTAATTCTGGTAAAATCAAAAGCTAAAATATTTTTATTAACCAAAAACTTAGTCGGCCCCGACAGAGTTAGTTTGATCGCCCCAACTTGCACCGAATTCTCCACCCTGCCGCTTTCGCTATTCTCTTCCCCTTCAGCAACAGGTTCCGCCGAATAAGCAATTTGAATTTTCGCAATCCACTGAGGGATGTAACGTCCCGCACCCAACACAATCCCCGCTTTTTGTCGAGTCTTTTTGGTGCCGGTGATAAAGCAGAGTTGCCAGTTGCCGATTAATTGCTCGAAAGAATAGCGAATTTTATTTTTTTTTCCGTTTTTCTCAGCTTCTAGGAGGGCGGCGACTACAGCCTCGGGAGATGGTTTAGAATTAGATTGGGCAGCTTGTTTTAGAATAGATAGATTTTCCATTTAATAATATACAGATTTGTATTTTAAGGGTGGTAGCTGAGTCGAACTCCCCCTAAAATCCCCAAAAAATCGGGAATTAGGGGTTGACTTTTACTGCTTCTTCGCCCTGATTAAGGGGGGCTTTGACTGCTTCTTGTCCCACCCCCTACTCCCCTTGTTAAGGAGGGCTAGGGACGATCGAATTTGTTAAATGCGTAACTCCTAAAGCTGCAAGACATTGATAATATTAGCTGAAATAGCGGAGAAAAACATGGTTGCGATCGCCCCCACAGACACAGAAATCATCGTCATCGGCAGCGGAACAGGCGGCTTGACTTGCGCTGCAATGCTCGCCCGCTATGGCTTTGAGGTTGTGGTTTGCGAAAGCTATTCGGTCGCGGGCGGGGCCGCACACGGTTTTGAACGCGACGGATTTACCTTCGACTCCGGGCCCTCCCTGTACTCAGGATTATCCTACAGCCCGTCTGCGAATCCGCTGCGGCAAGTTTTGGATGCGATCGGCGAAAAACTACCCTGCATCACCTACGATACCTGGGGTTGCTGTTTGCCTGAAGGCGATTTCGACACATCCGTTGGTGCGAGTCAATTTGCCGAAGTGCTCGCACGACTGCGCGGCGCGGAAGCAGTCGCCGAATGGCGGCAACTCCAGCGCATCATGGAACCCTACGCCAAAGCTGCCACAGCCTTGCCGTCCCTGGCTTTGCGCTTCGATTTGGGCGCTGTTTTTACCCTCGGCCAATTTGCCCCGACTTTCCTGCAAAGTGCTGGCGAGGCGATCGCAATTGCAGGCCCTTTCAGCAAAATTATCGACAAAAATGTCAAAGATCCGTTTGTGCGAAATTGGCTGGATTTGTTGTGTTTCCTGCTGTCTGGACTTCCCGCCGACGGAACGATCGCAGCAGTCGTCGCTTTCATGTTCGCCGACTGGTATCGCCCCAATGCAGTTTTGGACTATCCGATCGGCGGTAGTGCGGCTCTAGTAAATGCCCTGGTACGCGGTTTAGAGCGCCACGGAGGGCGGTTGCTGCTAAATTCCCACGTTGCAGAAGTTTTGGTTGAAAACAACCGGGCTGCAGGCGTGCGGCTGCGATCGGGAAAAATTATTCGATCGCACAAAGCCGTCGTCTCCAACGCTTCCGTGTGGGATACCCTGAAACTGTTGCCTGAAACCTCTGTCCCGCAAAGGTTTCGGCAAGAGAGGCAGGCGACGCCCGAGTGCGACAGCTTCATGCACCTGCATCTGGGAATTGATGCTGCCGGAGTGCGATCGGACTTGGCTTCTCACTACATCTTCGTCAAAGACTGGGAAATGGGCGTTTCGGCCCCTCAGAACGTCGTTATCGTCTCGATTCCCTCCCTCCTCGACCCCCACCTCGCGCCTCCGGGAAAGCACGTCATTCACGCATATACCCCCGGAAACGAGCCTTACGATTTGTGGCAAAAGCTCGATCGCACCAGCCAAGAGTACAAGCTGCAAAAACAAGCGCGCGCCGAGGTAATGTGGGAAGCCTTAGAGAGAATTATCCCCAATATTCGATCGCGCTGCGAAGTCACCTTAGTTGGGACACCCCTCACCCACGAACGGTTTTTGCGTCGCCATCGCGGTACCTACGGGCCCGGAATTCCGGCGGGTAGCGGCTTGTTTCCCGGGCCGATAACACCTTTAGCGGGGCTGTTTTGCTGCGGAGATTCAACGTTTCCGGGAATTGGGTTGCCGGCTGTTGCTGCTAGCGGGGCGATCGTCGCCAATACGATCGCACCTTTGTACAAACATTTGCAATTGATTCGCGAAGTTATTAGTTAGTTGTTATATAGCCTTTCTCAGTAACATGAGGTGCTCTCGCGGGCATAGGGCATAGG
>JAUBOM010000054.1:0-47189 GCA_036700245.1 Microcoleus vaginatus BM001213989 | reverse complement strand
CTCCGACAGAAACTCCGACACCAACGCCGACACCAACGCCAACTCCGACAGAAACTCCGACACCAACGCCGACACCAACGCCAACTCCGACAGAAACGCCAACACCAACTCCGACACCAACGCCAACTCCGACAGAAACTCCGACACCAACGCCAACACCAACTCCAACACCGATTCCGACAGAAACGCCAACGCCAACTCCGACACCTCCGACACCTCCGACAGAAACGCCAACTCCGACACCTCCGACAGAAACGCCAACTCCGACACCGACAGAAATTCCGACAGAAGATTGCCTTTGTAACTCTCTATCCCTCCCAAATCTCAACCAACCCAATCCTGTAGAAAAGGTAGTTGTAAATAGTACGATCGATCTACCCCTCACAGGTACTGCTAGCAATGAGAGATTCGACGGCAGCAGCAGCGAGGATTATTTCCAGGCTAAAGAAGGTAACGATAACCTGTTTGGCGGCGAAGGAAATGATTTTTTCAACGGTAACGAAGGCAACGACTTTATCTCTGGTGGAACCGAAGATGACTTGCTTTTTGGTGGCCAGAATCAAGACATTATTCTTGGTAATGAAGGAAGAGATAGATTATTTGGAAATCGAGGAGAAGATTCCCTCGATGGCGGAGAAGATAGCGATTTCATTCACGGCAACGAAGACTCGGATTTTTTAGATGGGGGCAAAGGAAACGATTTCTTATGGGGAGGTAAGGATAGAGATTTAATTTTAGGCAGTGAAGGCAACGATACTCTGTTGGGAAATGTAGGTGACGATACTGCCTGTGGTGGCGGTGGCAACGATTACTTGCAGGGTGATGAAAATAACGACATACTTGATGGCTGTCAAGGAAATGATACGCTTTGGGGAGGAAATGACAATGATACCATATTCGGGGGAGCGGGAGACGACTTTTTAAGCGGCGATTTGGGAGATGATTTTTTAATTGGAGGAAGTGGGAACGATCGTTTTCTGCTTGGGGTAGATTCAGGGATGGATACCATTCGAGATTTTGAACCCGGAAAAGATGCGATCGCCCTTACTAGAGGTTTGACTTCTTCTCAACTGTCAATTACTCCAGCCAACAGCGACACCTTAATCCGCTTGACAGCCACAGGTCAAATTTTAGCTACTCTCAATAATGTCTTTGTTGCTCCTACCATTTTAGATTAAACAGGACTTACGCGCAGAAACTAAAGAAACCGGGTTTTTTACTATTATTGAGGGTGGTGGAGCAGTATTTTGGTTAAAAACCCGGTTTCTGGCTACCCGTGTGTAAGTTTGGTTTAATCTAATAGTTGATAAATTGTTGAATGAGTTTTTTTATGATGATAAAAATTTCCGATTATATACCAAGATTTAACAGACTTTTCTACACAAGTTTGACCTTAATTTCAGCTATCCTCTTAGGAGGCTTGGGAAAGCTTTCCGAGTCCAACAACAACACAGCTTTAGCCCAAGAAAACATCCCCGTTACTGGTACTGACGACGCGCGACTCCAGCCTCTAAAGCAATCTCTGACAGAATTCATGCGCCACCGCTGCGTCGGTGCGGCCGTACTGGGTGTTTCTGTTAAAGGTAAACCCGTCGGTGTTTGGGGTTTCGGCCGCATGAAAGGCAGACCTACTAATAACTGGAATCCGGCTTGTGGCGACGATATGCAGGCTCCTCTGGCGGCGATCGTACCCGCAGATACCCCCATGCGTATGGGCAGTATCAGCAAGCCTGTTACCTTTGCAATGGTGCGCTGGGCGCTTAAACAGACGGCGCGCGATCGGGCCGGTTTAGAACTGACTGACGACCAAATTGAAGGGATGAAATTGTTCGATCCAGAGCATTATCCGCCGCTAATTCCCGGTTTGAACAAGCAATATCCAGTAGCGATTATCCCTGAAAACTTGCACGCCGTATTTTCGGGAAAAGTCAAATTTCCCGTTCCCGTGAAAGACAGCAAGTGTGCCAATCTTAACTCAGGATTTGCAGACAAACAGTGGCAAAACGTCACCCTCGGACATTTTTTGTCCCACAGATCCGGACTTCAGCGCAGCGGGCCCAGATATGCTGAAGATGTCACCGCAAATTTGCCTGTGCTTCGCAATCTAAAAACCCCAGCGAATTTTCAAGCACAAGAACAGTTACTTGTCAATGAATGGGGCTACAAATCTATCAGTTCAGCGAAAAATCAACTCGGCATTTCTCCTAGCGCCGGCTATTTTTTGCCGAGTCCTACTTTAGCAGAAATTATGCAGGTTTTGGCAGGGCGATGTCTTCAGTATCCGATCGGTCAATATCACTATTCCAATACCAGTCCGGCATTTCCTACAATTATTTTGGAGCAGCTTGTGGCTTCCGGCAGATATGCTGCTAAGATGGGTAAACCAGAAACTCATCAAGGTTCTGCTTTGGAGGTTTTCTTCAAAACAAATTTAGGAATTTCTACTGCGGCTGACCGGGGAATTTTTATGACCCAAGGAGTAGCAAATATGGTCGATTGCGAGCCAGAAAAACGCAGTTGGAACGGGAAGACTTACTATTGGCAGGGATGGGATGTGAAGCGGCCGCACTGCATCTGGAAGGGTAGCTTCTGCGATTTTTCTACCTGGCTAAATCCGAAGCCGGGGAGGATAAATTGGTCTTGGAATTTAGGGATGGTTCCTTTTAGCAGCAGAAACACTGATTTGAGTCCTGGTACTGGTTCGCTTGCTGCGGAAGCGGAAGTTTTTCTCAAATTCATGTCAGAATATTGGGTAGGTGGTTATGAAAATAACCCGCGCATCGGGGAGAAGCGAAATCAGGTTTGGAATCGATATACTGCCCACAACGGAGCGCTTGGCGGTACTTATGCTTGGGCAATTCAGTTAGGGGGAAATCGCAATCCTAAAGAGTGGAAACTGCCGCCGCTGGACGCTGAAGGTCGCATCCTTGATGATTTTGGCAATTTGAAGATGTATTCGGGTGTGTTGCCGGATGGAGTTGATATTTTTGTGGCTGTGAATCAAATGGCGGACAAGAAATGTGTTGAGGCTAAAACCTATAATTGCGGGAATGCTTACGGACTTTTGAATGATTTTATTTTGTACGGTGTTTCTCAGGTGAATTGGGGGGCGATCGCGCCTTAACATTACTACAACAAGTACCAGAATAAGTAGGATGCGTCAGCAGCGCGTTATATCGATTCCGGTTGCACCGGAATTATTGTTGACTGTTGACTGTTGACTTTTGACTGTTGACTTTTGACTGTTGAAGGAGGGGTCAAAAAAATGAAAATTGCGCGAATTATTTGTTGGCTGCTTGGTTCGACTTTACGCCCGACGATGAAGCGCGGATTTGATATCGTTCCGGCGCAGCCGGAATAGATATAAGCCACATTCCGCATTGCCTAAAACCTAGAGTGAGGACTAAAGTCTTCACTACTAACTGACTGATTTGTTCATAGTAAGGACTTTAAACTTAAAAAGAAAACTAAAGTCCTCACTACAAACCTATAAACCTATAAATTGCTTTTAATCTCTCACGCAAAACTTTTCTACGCAGCGCACAAAAATTTCTACACCCATCCCCAAGGCAGTTTCATCAAAATCAAAACGCGGGTGATGGTGCGGGTAAGCCAAGTTTTTCTCGGGATTTGCTGAACCCAAAAAGAAATAGCAACCGGGCACTTCTTGCAAAAAGAACGACATATCCTCGCCGCCCATTGTTTGACATTCGGGAACGATTCCCGCAGGAGTTTCGACAACGGATTCTGCGACGCCGCGCACCAATTCAGCTATTCTTGAATCATTAATCACCGGCGGGTAAAACGCAGAATAATCTAATTTGTAATTTGCCCCGTGACTCTGACAAATTCCGGCAATTACTTGCTCGACTCGCTTGCCAAAATAATCTTGATATGCTGGATTGAAATAGCGCACGGTGCCACCGATTTGAGCGGTGTCGGCGATAACGTTGTGGGTGTCGCCTGCGTGGAATTTGCCGACAGTTACTACCGCTGAGTCGATCGGGTCAATGTTCCGCGCGACAATGGCCTGCAAAGCGCTGACAATTTGGGCTGTAACTACGATCGAGTCCACAGTCTGATGTGGCATTGCGCCGTGTCCACCTTTGCCAAAAATCGTGCAGTCAAAAATTTCGACAGCCGCCATCAGCGCGCCGCTGCGGACGCCTACAGTGCCTAAAGGTAGATTGTTCCACAAATGCAAGCCGACGATCGCATCAACATCAGGATTCTTCAAAACTCCTGCTTCAATCATCGGTTTTGCGCCTCCTGGCCCTTCTTCGGCGGGCTGAAAGATAAATTTTACTTTACCCGAAAAGCTGTGTTTGTGCTTGGCGAGATAACAGACAGTACCAAGGGCGATCGTAGTGTGGCCGTCGTGACCGCAAGCGTGCATAATTCCATCATGCTGCGATCGATAATCCACCTCATTTTCCTCTTGAATCGGCAAAGCATCCATATCAGCTCGAATTGCCAAAACCCGCCCCGGTTTGCCGCTGTCTATAGTTGCGACAATACCAGTTTTAGCAATATTAGTTTGATGCTCTATGCCCCATTCCTGCAACTTTTGCGAGATAAACTCCGCCGTTAAATTTTCATTAAAACTCAACTCCGGCTTTTGGTGCAAGCGGCGCCGCCATTCGACTAGCTGAGGCTGCAAATTTCTAATCTCAAGCCGCAACTGAGATAAATCGACAGAGTTTAAATTCGGTAAAGTAGAAACCATGTTTTATTCTCCTTTTTTTGAATTCGGTTTTAGGTCTAATCAGTTAATCAATTATCATTACTAATGATAGCCACTCTGAATAATTCCTGTAAATATCTCTTTTCTTTCTCTGCGCTCTCTGCGCTCTCTGCGGTAAAAAAATCTTCTTCAAAAATCAAAGATAATTGCTATGTCAATCCTACTTGACTTGTGCAGGAGATTTTTTTTAAAATGAACCGCAGAGGGCGCAGAGTACGCAGAGAAAGAGAAGAATGAGAAAGAGAGGTGTTTAGAATAGGGTTATTTAGAAGTCTGAGGCACTAAATTAACCCCTGGTAGTAACCGCTCTAAATCTAATTCTGAAGCTGCTTGAGCTAATTTGGCAAGGTCAGTCGGGTCATCTAAATGCGGCAAAATACCCAACACAGGTATTTGAGTCAGCGACTGGATCAAATCAACGGGCGCCAGTTCGGCAATTTCTTGTTCAGAATAAGCTTTAACGCAATTAAGCACAATACCTCTGAGCTCAAAACCAGTGTGTCTGGCGAGAGCAACATTCGCCACAGCTTGCCCGATCGCCCCCAGCCTCACTGGTACCACCAAAACTCCCTTCAGCCGCCAATCCCTGGCAATATCGGCCACCGTCAGTTCCCGCGTTACAGGCGAACCCAGTCCTCCCAAAGCTTCCACCAATAGAAAATCCTTGCGCTTACAGAGGCTTTGCAGCGCCGTCCAGACCTTTTCTAACTCAATATGTCTCCCCTCCAGTTCTGCGGCAATCGGCGGTGCTAGAGGCGTGCCAAAGTGCAGCGGATTGAGTTCTTGGGGAGACTGGTCGAGGGCAAACAAACGGGTGTAGAGTTCGCGATCGCCCGTTCCCGTTTGCAACAGCTTCATAATTCCCAAACTGCGATCGGGAAAATACATCTGCCAATAAGCAGCCAGAGCGCTGGTCAAAACAGTTTTGCCCGCGTCGGTATCAGTTCCAGCAATTAGCAAGGAGTTCATCGGCAAATAGCTAACAAGTAATTGGCCTCAACTTTAGTCTAGGGGAGTTTTGCCAGAAGTTTAGAGTTCCGGCGAGGGCGCGGGTGTTGGCGCAGGTTCCGGCGACGGCGCGGGTGTTGGTGCAGGTTCCGGCGACGGCGCGGGCGCGGGTGTTGGCGCAGGTTCCGGCGACGGCGCGGGCGCGGGTGTTGGTGCTGGTTGCGGCGACGGCGCGGGTGTTGGTGCTGGAGTCGGTCTGGGTGTTGGTGTTGGTCTGGGCGGTGGAGTCGGTGCTGGCGTCGGTTTGGGCGTGGGAGTTGGTGCGGGAGTCGGTCTGGGTGTCGGAGTTGGCGCTGGGGTTGGTTCTGGGCTTGGTTCTGGGCTTGGTTCTGGGCTTGGTTCTGGGCTTGGTTCTGGCAAAGGTTCCGGCAAAGGTTCTGGGCTTGGTTCCGGCAAAGGTTCTGGGCTTGGTTCCGGCAAAGGTTCTGGGCTTGGTTCGGGCAAAGGTGGGGGAGTCGGCGCTGGTGTCGGTTCTGGGGTTGGGGTTGGCAAAGGTTCTGGGGTTGGTATCGGAGTTAGTGTCGGCGTCGGACTTGTGACTGCTGGCGCTGTCGGAGTGGGTTTGGGGCCCTGATTGTTGAGAAATGAGCCTACTAAGGCCCAGGAACCGAAGCCAGTCAAGATTACTAAGCCCGCCAGCAGTCCGATCGCAGCGAAGGGATTGTCCCAAAAAGAGTCGCCAGCAGGCTCAATTAACGGGTCTGGCTGCTGAGGCGGGCGGGCACTCTGGGCGGCTGGCTCAGGCGGCCTGCCCACCGCCACCGTTGCTACTAGCGAAGGATTTGGCGGCACCACTGCTGGCGCGGGCGGTACAGTTGGCGGGTTAGGCTGAGGATTAGTTTGGTTGTCGAGTGCTTGGGCGACTTCGCTGACAGATTGATATCGATCGCCCGGAGACCGATTCAACATCCGATTGAGCACCAAAGCCAAACCTGTGCTCACCTGCACTCGCTGCTGCCAATTCCACTGCAGCGTTGTTTGATCGAGCAATTCCTGCGGTTCTTTCCCCGTCAGCAGGACGATCGCCGTTACAGCTAAAGCGTAGAGGTCGCTGCTGGCAGTTGCCCGGCCGCTTTGCAACTGTTCCATCGGCGCGTAGCCAATTTTACCGACAGTTGTCGCGTGGGCTGTTCCTTCGGGAGACTGGACTTTGGTGGCGAGTTCCTTCACCACACCAAAGTCAATCAGCACCGGCAACTGGTCGTTTTCCCGCCGAATTATATTTTCAGGGGAGATGTCGCGGTGGATGATGCCGCGGGCGTGGATGTGAGCCAGTATCGGCAGCATTTGCCGGATAAATACCAAGACTTCGGCTTCAGTGAAGGTGCGACCCTTTGAAGTTCGATCGAGCAGCAGTTCGCGGTAAGTCATCCCTTCCACGTAATCCTGCACTAAAAACAAACGCTGGTTTTCTTCAAATATTGCCCGAAACTGGGGAATTTGCGGGTGCGCTATTTGGTAAAGTATTGCCGCCTCTCTTTGAAACAATTCCTTCGATTTTTCCAAAACGTAAGGCCCGCTTTGCACCGGAATCAATTCCTTCAGGGCGCAGCGTTCTTGAAACCGCCCCAAATCTTCTACTAAATAAGTCCGGCCAAATCCCCCTTGACCTAAAATATTCACCAAGCGGTAGCGGTTTTGTAGGAGAGTTCCAATAGCAATAGGTGGCTGCATAAGTTTAAGTAGACAATGTTTAAAAATAGACGATCGCTCACAGACATAGATTGCTACGTCTTTAATGCTTCATAGCATACTTCACTGTCTATAGTTCCCAGTCCCGACCAAAGTTAGTATTTTACATTTTTTTGACATTCTGGGACGCAAGGATGGTCGGAAACCTGGTTTTTTCACGAAAATACACAGGTTGCAACCTGCATATCCGATCGAAAACCAGGTTTCTTTAGTCTTGATGAGTCCAGGACTATTTGAGCAACTTTGAGCATCCGGGCTGTTGCTCAAAGTTGCTCAAAGTTCAATATTCTTGTGGCACGAATAGCCCGCCCCTGAAAGACCGATCGCCTGCAGCTGCAAGATTTGAGTTGGAGCTAACTAGCTGTTAAGCTTTGCTTTCACCATCTCTTGAATTCTGTTACCGTCTGCTTTGCCCTTAAGCTGCTGCATTGCCTTGCCCATCACCTTGCCCATTTCTTTTGCAGAAGTAGCGCCAACCGAGGCAATCACTTCGTCAACGACTTGACTCACCTCTTCGTCTGACATCTGCGGCGGCAAATACTCTTCAACAATTGCCAACTCCGCCTCCTCTTGTGCCACTAAATCTTCGCGGCCGCCTTTGCGGTATTGTTCGATCGAATCCCGGCGCTGTTTCGCTATTTGCATCAAAATTTCCATTTCTTGAGCTTCTGTCAGCGTGTCTTGCCCGGAAGGACGGAGGCTGACTTCTTTTTCGAGAATAAATTTCTTGATGCCGCGAACTGTTTCCAAGCGAACTTTGTCCTTGGACTTCATGGCTGCTTTGATTTCTGCGTCAATGCGTTCTCTTAAGCTCATCGATTTCTACCTTGCTTTGCCGTACTCAAAAATCTGGAGTGCGATCCCGATTCTTAACTTTTTTTACAGTGTTTTTCAAGTTTATTGCCTGTTGGTGGCATTTTTATTGCCTCGATCCCGGACTCGGGCTAGATGCCTTCGGGCTTCGACCGAATTTTGGGGGCTACACTTCGGGTTTCGGCCCTGGCATTGACTCTCGCCACAGTTTTTAGACGCAGGGGCACAAGTGCGATCGTACTTCTGCCAGTACGATCGCTTGCTAGAACCCACATCCCGCACCCTGGGGTGTCACACAGCATAATTACCCAGAAAACTCTATCTTTAACCCACATTCCGCACCCTGGGGTGTCACACAGCATAATTACGCAGAAGACTCTATCTTTAAAGTAATAAATTATGCCTTTAAACAGTTTTTTTAACCGTTAATGTACGGTATTGTAGTATAATTTATAGCTTTAGTGCTGGATAAAAATAAGTAAAAACCGATTGTGACCGTTGAGGCTGCAGAATGTGGGCTAGAAACCCGGTTTATCGGACATATTTCTGCAAGCCCTATTGAGTTCACCTAACTTAACGCTTGTGGCAGCCCCGAAAGTTAAATCTCTCTAAGAATTGGCTAAAAATTTCTAGTTTCAGATGGTAAGATAGCGGTGGAATAAACGTCCTGCAAGAGGCCTGCTGTGATCCGTTCTGCTACTTTACCGCTTCCGCTTCCCGAGCCGCCGGTTTCCGCTCATGACCGTCTGCGGCTGTTCTCCGGTTCTGCTAATATTCCCCTCGCCCAAGAGGTGGCTCGCTATCTGGGGATAGATTTGGGGCCGATGGTTCGCAAGCGGTTCGCTGATGGGGAACTCTACGTTCAAATTCAAGAATCGATTCGGGGTTGCGATGTTTACTTGATTCAGCCAACTTGTGGCCCAGTGAACGATCGCCTCATGGAATTGTTAATTATGATCGATGCTTGTCGGCGCGCTTCTGCCAGACAAATTACTGCCGTCATTCCCTATTACGGGTATGCTAGGGCTGACCGCAAAACGGCCGGCAGAGAGTCGATTACTGCCAAGTTGGTCGCTAATTTGATTACTGAAGCTGGGGCCGGTCGCATTTTGGCCATGGATTTGCACTCGGCTCAGATTCAAGGTTATTTTGACATTCCTTTCGACCACGTTTACGGTTCGCCGGTGCTTTTGGATTATCTGGCGAGCAAGCAATTGACGGATATTGTTGTGGTTTCGCCGGATGTTGGCGGAGTCGCTAGGGCGAGAGCTTTTGCCAAAAAACTTGGCGATGCTCCCCTGGCAATTATTGACAAGCGCCGTCAAGCTCACAACGTGGCAGAAGTGATGAATCTTATCGGTGATGTCAGGGGCAAAACTGCTGTGTTGGTAGACGACATGATCGATACTGCCGGCACGATTTCTGAGGGGGCGAGATTGTTGCGCCGCGAGGGTGCGAGGCAGGTTTATGCTTGTGCTACTCATGCGGTGTTTTCGCCTCCGGCGATCGAGCGTTTGTCTAGCGGGGTGTTGGAAGAGGTAATTGTTACGAATACAATTCCTGTGCTTGAAGAGAACCGTTTTGAGCAGTTGACAGTGCTTTCGGTAGCGAATTTGCTCGGAGAAACTATTTGGCGGATTCACGAAGATAGTTCTGTTAGCAGTATGTTTCGCTAGACAGGAAAGGCGCTTTTTGAATGTTTCTTTTAGGGTGCGTTACACTTGGTTAACGCACCATTTTTTGTGCGGATATTGCGATCTTTTCCCGCAAGTAATATCAAATCCCGTAGCATCGGAATTAATATTACCCACAGTCAGGACAAGGCGCGGTGCCGTTTCCCGAAAATTAATCAGGCGATAGTTACATCTCTCGATCGCGTCAGCGATTATTTTGGTGTAGGGAAAGGCTAGCGCCGTTTCCAGAGCTTCTATCATTCCGGTCTAACCGGAATTGATATAATACCAAGTTCGTCGCTAAAATAACGGTTATAAGTTTGTAGTGAGGACTAAAGTCCTCATAAAATTCGCTCGGACTTGAGTCCTCACTACGAACCAATTTGACGATCGGCGATCGATCGCACTTGGTACCACCGGAACAAGAGAGGGTAAAATTCTATCTTGTTGTCTAAAGAGGGCGAGTTTTTTATATTCTAGATAAGTCTCATCAAAATAAGGAGCCCATAGGGAAAAAGCATGAAACATTCACTTGTACGAACAGTTGCCGCACTGGCAGGTTCAGCAATTTTAACACTCGGGGCGATCGGTTCGGCTAAAGCACTTTCTTTTGACGAAACCGAAATTAGCCAAGACCGAGTAATTGTCATCGCCCAACCCCGCCCTTTAGGCGGCTACCAATTGCTAATTTTAGAACAGGTAACTGACAAGCGGCAGTGCTGGAGCGAAAGCGGCTCTAATCCCGTGAAAGTCGATCCGTTATTAGTTACTTTTGACTTCACCGGTATTTGTGGACGCGCAACTGACAGCAACGGCTTTTCAATTCGGATGGCCGGCACCGATTTAGCATTAAAATACACCCTAACTTTGGAAACTGTTAAGGGCGATGTTCTTCTAATGGGAACTCCGGTAGATTACGTAGGTAAATCGGTAATTATTGGTCGCACAAACGGCGATGTTAACGAATTCATGAAAGTCACTCTCGATCCTGCTTGGCGCTTGAGTAAAAGAGCTTATCAAGGCCGCACATTAGGTCACTTTTATTTCACTAGCAATGAACCCGCCCCGATAGAAATTGGCAATACCGGAGGCAATACCGAAGCAATACCGCAGGCAATACCGCAGGCAATACCACAGGCAATACCACAGGCAATACCTACGGAAATACCGCAGGCAATACCTACGGAAATACCGCAGGCAATACCTACGGAAATACCTATAGAAATACCGCAGGCAATACCGTAGGCAATACTGGCTTTTCTACAATTCGGAGATAGCTACCGATAATATCTACGCTTCCGAAATTAAAGAAGCTGTGGGCCTTGGGTTTGTAGCCGGGTTTTCTCAAAATAATACCTTTCGACCGCAACTTGCTGTTACCTGAGAGGAATTAGTATCTTTAGTATTGGAATCCTTTCAAGGAAGACAAGGTGCTAATATCACATTTCCTAGCAATGTTTCTATCCGTCTCTATAGCGAAGTTGATCTTTCCCGCTGGAGTGCCATAAAAGTTCTATTTGCGCGAACAAGATAGTTAGCGGCGATAAAAATGGAACTTTTAAACCTACGCAGCCCGTCACTCGCGCTGAATTGATGGGGGTGCTGCCAATAGCGGCGGAATTTCGTTTGTCGGCGGGAATGCAGCCGAATTTAGTTGCTAAAGAGCCGTCTCTAACTTTTTCAGACATTCAGAATTATGAGGCTGCTTCTATTATTACTCAAATGTCTTCTTATTTTTCTGTTGCTGCCGCTATTAACGAAATGGGCGGTTTGCTCCGAATGATTCTGCTTTGCAGAATTACGCGCCTGCTACTTTGCGGATGCTGAAATGCGTTAAGGCTCAGTAGGGCGAATTAGATCCCCGACTTCTTCAAGAAGTGGGGAATCTGAGTATTTTGTTTTTTTAGCTGGACATTTTACGCGACACCGTAATCAGTATACTGCCGTTTGTAGGGGGGTTGCAATCCCAAAATAATATCCTCTCTCGGTACTCCCATTTCAACTAATTCCTCCGCAGGATTTTGGTCTGTCAAATTTTGCTGAAGCCAGATTTTTCCATCTTTGATGTCAATGTGAATGATGCTTCGATAAATCCGGGTTAAGTGTTCCCAGCCGACATTCATCCACTGATAATGATCTCGTTCTGTGTCTAAGATTAGTTGCACTTCGACTTCATCATCGGAAACATCATCTTCGGCATAACGAGTGATTAATGTCAGAACGTATTGACGATATTGAGCTAGTTTGTCCATTGCACAATTACCTCATTTGTTGGATCGTATACGATTAGCAACACCTGATACTGTTGTACCGCAATTTGAGTAAACTCGTACTGAAAAAATGTTCTATACACTTCAACTGGTACTGCCAAGTACAATTTGCGATTGGGTTCAACCGATGCCAAGGCAAGCCGATAACTGAGAAATTGCCCCAATGCAGCATAAAAGTCTGTAATTGCAGAGGAATTGAGAAAGCTTTTGATTTCGACTGCAATTTTCTCCCCACCTCGCTCCGCGGCGACTAGCCTTTCTGCTCCCAAATCGACCTGAAAGTTAACATTGCCAAACTTAAACTTTAGTGGATCGGCAGTAATCACCCACTGTTCTTTTTGAAGGGCCCGTTTTACGGATTCGTGGAAGGTATCTTTGGCAGACACAAACAAATTCTCAGCGCGATTGCAAATAACTATTAATTATACCGAAATCGCGGTATATTGTCAATCGGTACAATACTAATCGTAGAAAGAGTTTCAATTTTTAAGTTAATGAGGACTAAAGTCCTAATATTACTTGTTTCCTGGCTCTGTTTCCTTGCGTTTCTTCTTAGATGCCGGTTTCCGAGTTTTTGGAGTGGCGATTATTTCTGGCTCTTGCAAGATGACATCTTCTGGTAATTTGCACAAGTCATTTAAGGAAAGTTTTTGCTGGGATTCAAGTTCGTTTAGCAAGTTTGATGCTGTTTCTAATATTTGTTTTCCCTGTCGGACTTGAATAGTAGTTTTATTTTCGATCGCATCTAACAACACAAAAATCGAGACTGTTTGCCAAATATCTAAATCGTCGCCGATGACAGCGCACTCAGACACAATTTTGCCGTTTTCGGGGACGTGAATTCCTAAGCCGGAAGCTTGAATTAACGGCTGGATTTCTGCTATACTTAAATCCGCCAAGTCAGTAATTTTATGTTCGAGCGATACTAAATCTGCTAAATCTGGCAAGTTGACCGATTCTGTCGCTAAAGCATCGAATTTAAAGGTAAGAGTTTGATTCAGCGGATCGGAAATGGCATAAATTGATTGAACTTGCGATCGACTAACCGCGCCTTTATCGAAAAAATCTCTACCTTGCGGGGCGATCGCAATTTGCCCATTTTCAGCCACCTCCAAGCTTTCCAAACTAACCAGAGTCGCCGCCGCACTCTTCACAAAAATCTCGTCTAACCCCAGCAAATCCGCCAATTCCTTCAAAGTTGGCGCAGGTTCAAACTCGACGCCCGCCCGCAAAATGAACTCTTCCAAGACGTTAAACTCGCGCGGTTCGCAAGTAGCCACCTCCAGCGGAGTTTGCCGGATTGCGAAGCGAAATTGACGCGCCGCCAACACTGACAAACCCGGATTTTGTTCCTCAATCTGTTCGGCTAGCGAACTTAAATTCGAGTCTATTGGTTTAGTTGAGGACGCTAGAAACATCTACAAAACCTCCGCAGTGACGCACCGTTTTTGAAACTTCCTGATACATTTTTCCCACTGTACCTGTTTGTTTGGTAAATAAATCGTGGCAGCCGACAACAATCAGCAATTCTTGAGCGCGGGAAAATGCCACATTCACCCGTTCTGGTTCCTTAGCAAATCCAATATCGCCCCTAATATTATTGCACACTGTGCTGACAATAATTACAGGTCTTTCCATGCCTTGGAATATGTCAACCGTACCAGTGCGGATGCTCAAAGCAGGAAATCTTTCGGCTTCGATTCTGTCTTTAATTGCATTCAATTGAGCGCCGTAAAAAGTGATAATCCCGATTTCTTTCGGCGGTTCGCCGTCGGCAACTTTGGGCCGCCAAGCTGTCTCCATTTGTTCGCACAAACGCTCGATCAGGTCAATTTCCTTGACATTCAACCGCGAAGTTCCCTGTTTTTCCTCTTCAAACCCTTGTGCAACGGGCGTTTTAACCCACAGGATATGATTGTTTTCTTGAATGATTCTACCTGCGAGGTTGTGGGCGCGTTTGGTGTTTGGTTCCTGAATGCCACAGTTGAGTTTTTGCTGGTAAAACTGATTGATTGCGCCCATGATTTGCGGGTGCATTCGGTATTGAGTTGTCAGCATTTTTTTGATGCTGTCGCTGGCATTTTCAAACAATACTTTAAACAAAGATTCTTTTATGAAGCTAAGTTCGTCTCCGGTACAGCCGATGTCTTCGGCAATATCGTCGATCGTACTTTGATTAAACATCGGCGGCAATTGCCTGTGATCGCCCACTAATACTAACTTTCTGCCTTTCAAAGCGGGGATTAACAACTCTGGCGGAGTGCATTTGCTAACTTCGTCAATGATGACTGCATCAAAGCTGGGAAAGTTTTTAGTAAAATCGAAACTGGCAGCTTGCACGCACGTAATGCCGATCACGTTGGCATTGTCAATATAAATTTGCTTTAAATCGCTCAGGTCTTTTTCTGATGGATTGCGGAGTTTGTCAATCCAATCTGTGACAAAGTTTTGAGATCGATTTAGTGCTGTTTCTTCTTGTTCTAATTTCCGCTGCCAAGTTGTGAAGAGACGCTTAATTTTGCTTAAAAAAGGTTTGCTGAATAATCCTGTATCCGGAACTTCTGGCTGGTATTGAGTCGGGATAGTTTGCCATGCTGACTCCCACCAATTTCGCTCCACAAGTAATGCTGCTGTCGGTTGTTGCTGTTGCAGTCGATCGGTAATTTCCCTCAATTCTGTTTGAAGTTCTGCGAGTTGCTGCTGCGCAGTTGCGGTGGCAATTTGCAGCGGGGATAAATGCTCGTCAAGAGTGTTTTTGATTGTCTCCAAAACCCCCAAAGGGTCTAAGTCAGCAATTGATTTTTCAAGCTGAATCGCGCTTGCTTTCCAAGCCTCAACTTGCTTGACAAACTGCTGCGGTTGCTCCCAAATATTGGATTTTTGGGCGAGATATTGTTCGGCTAAAATCCGCAAGTTTTCAGGGGCCTTTGGCTGTTGGACAATTGCTTGCAACAAATTAGTAACTTCGCTAATTTTTAAGTTCGCCTCTTGCTGCGCTGTTTCTACCTGAAGTTTAGCGGCGGATATTTCCTGCTGGCTCAAGGTTTGACCGATTTTATCTAATAACTGTTGCTGTTTTATCAGCTGCTGTTCGGTTTCGGTTTTCAGGGGAACCACGCACTGACGCGCATTTGCGAGGATACTGTGCAGCAATTCTTTGACTAGGCGATCGAAGGTAGCCTGGATCTGATTTGGCTGCAAGGATTTACTGTAAAATTGTTGAATGCTACCTAAGAAAGTGCCAGCTTTTTCGATGATAAATTTGCGCTGACTTGGGCTGACTTGGGAATAGCTGGCGAAGTCTTTGGCTAGCTGCTGCCATTGCGTGCGATCGCCCGCAGAGAGCACGATCGGCGTTTGACTCAAATTTAGGTGCAGAAACTCGCTAAACCGGAACTGTTGCCCTTGTATATCCTTAAAACCTGCGCTTTCTTCGTGGGATATCGCCTTTTGCAACCGATCCAAATCGGGCAAATTGACTTTGCATTTGGGCGGCACGATCGGCAATTTGAGCGATCGGGCAATTTTCAGCAATCCTGCGGGCAATTCTACCATATCATCCGTGAGCATTGCGCCCGTTTCCCAGCAAGTTTTCACGACTTCATAGAGTCCCGTATCCGCCGTCTCGATCCACTGTGCAACGGCGACGACAACGGCTGCAATTTCCGCTTTTCGCAGTTCCAAATTCTTGATTTTCTGTTCGAGATTTTGGCGGTGTGTCTGATTTTGCCGATCGCCCAATTCGAGTTGATTCAAAGCCTCAGACATCTGGCGGGAAACCCGCAACGACTCTGCAACCGCCGACATAGCGTGACAAACATCATCAGCGCGATCGAAAGCCGTCTTAAATTCCGATATTTGCGCTGCTACAGTTTCCTGCAGCCAAACCGCAATCCCAAACGCGCCACAAGCAGGGAGATTGAACCCAATTTGAGTAGCATTGCTAGCCGCAAGCCGAACATTTGCCATCAAGTTTTCTACTAAAACATTGCCTTCTGAATATGGTTTTAGTCTGGGCATAAACTCCACCATTTCGGGAGATTCCCAATTAACCTTCGGTGCCGCCAAGAGATTGTCTAACCCCACAAATAAAGATTCAATTTCCCTTTTTTGTGCTAAAATTTCTTGGTATGCTGTTTCTTTCTCCTTGCAGTTAGCCTCGATATTAGCCTTGCTAGTGTGCAGGTGTTTTTGTCGCTGATAAAATTCTGTTTCTGCTGCAAAGTAGGCAGCAAATCGCTCATATTCTGCCAGCAACTGTCGCAAAGATTTTACATTTTCCTGGCGCTGCACCAGCTTTTGTTCGCAGTCAGTCGCCGTATTTTGCAGCCAAGTGCCGATCGCATTTTCCTCCAAAAACGGCTGCCCTTCTTCCTGCACCTTATGAGCTTTTCCCTTCCGCAAAGCCCGAATCGCCGGATTGTGAACTAACCGACTCAAAGCATTGTCTACAGCCAAATTTGCTTGCGAAGCAATTAGCGTTTTGCCACCCTGACGGGCAATTTGATAGCAAATCTCCGCAATCACAGTCGTTTTGCCCGTTCCCGGCGGCCCTTGAATCAAAATTAAATCCCGCGCCGAAAGCACCGTTTCTACGGCAGCGATTTGGTCGTCATTAGCATTGCGATTTAATAACTTTTCCCGCTCCAATTTAATCAATTTTTCCGGCATTCTCGCCTGAGAAGAATCGAAGAAAAACTCACTCAAATAGGGATTTTGAGCGCGACCATCTGTCAGCATTTTTAAAGCTTTTTTCTTGCGATCGATCTGACTGATATCGCCCGCCGCCTCAAAATACAAGAATCCTTCTTGGGGCAGTTGATATCTGCCGCCCGCCATGCGAAATCCTAAATCAACATCTAACTTAATGCGTAATTTACCATGTTCAAAGTCAATTTCGGCGATGCTGCCTAATGTCTCTCCGTCTCGGCTGCTTCTGCTTCCGGGCGGCGAATCAAACAGAATAATTTCTTCATTTCTAGCTTTGTTCAACCTTTCGCGAAAGTCGCCCAATTCTAAGGAATTTTCATCATAGCCGTCAAGAGTTGCGGAATTACGATCAATTTCAAAAGTGACTATTTTAAAGCCTGAACCGTAATTGTGCGCTCGGAAAGGCACGCAAAATTGACGCGCTTCCGCAATGCGTTGTTCCACATTTAAAAAAGTCTGCCAAACTTTTAGCTGTTCCGTAGTCGGTATGTGTCTGTCGTCCCAAAATGGCATTTGTTGCACGCGGGCGATCGACTTTACAGGAATTGGCGAGCGACTGTTAGCCAAAAGTCGCAACAGCATCGGCAAAGCATACCCATCTTTCCTCCCTCTGGGAACCGCCACCAAACCAGCATCCAGCAGTTTTAAACCGCCGATTCCGTCTTCAAAGCGTACAGTTGCTAGTAAGCGTAAAGTGCGATCGGCTTTTTGCAACAATTGAGGTAATTCAAAATCATCACCATCCGTAGCAAGCAGCAATTCCCAGATTTCTTCTTCAGAAAATCTCTGATTTACCTTTTGGCGGCGCACGTAAAACAGATTGTGCGATTTCCCAGCTATCTCCGACATCAGAATTTCCGCACGTTCTCGGCATTCCCAACCGCAATATTTCGCTAAAGCCGCTTCCCCTTCAACATCGCGAATAAGCTTATTAATTGTGCGATCGCCACTAAATTTATATCCCCAATCTTCTGGTACTAAAGACGGCATATTTAGATTTTAGATTTTAGATTTTAGATTTTAGATTGGATTCAAGATTAGCACATCGGAACTTGTGCCGACAGAACCGCTAAATCCAAACAAGATTAAGGTGTGCAGTGCACACCCTACAACCATCGCAAGTTACCGTAGAGGCGACAGGCGATCGGATTAAACAGTTCAGAATTAAAAGGGCGAATGATGGGAATTGAACCCACGAATGGTGGTACCACAAACCACTGCCTTAACCACTTGGCTACACTCGCCATATCTTTTGTAACTATAGCATCAGATCTCAGCACAAGTCTAGGGGTAAAGCAAAAATATTTTGAAATATTTCTGAGCGTCCCTGAACCCGACAGATAAATTGTGCCTCAAATTCCAGGCACAGTAAGAGTTTAGCCGAATTTTCGCTCCGCGCGATCGGCAACTATCCCGCTTCCTAAGCAGTCCCGCGGCCCGGACTCAGCAGCTTTGGCAGCGTCCCGATTCAACCCAGCGCATTAAAATAGCCTTATATCCCGGACTGCATCAGTTGTCAACCCACTCTCTTCTCTCTCTTCTCTCTTCTCTCTTCCATCTTCCTTCGCGCCCTTCGCGTCTTCGCGGTTCGTTAAAAAAAGTCTTGTCCGCCATCTAAAATCTAAAATCGATATGAGTTACTGTATCAACCCAGAATGCCAAAATCCTCAAAACCCCAACACCGCAAAATTTTGCTTAAACTGCGGCTTTAACCTGTTGCTGAGACAGCGATATCGCCCGATTCAACTCTTAGGTAGAGGCGGATTTGGCAAAACTTTCCTAGCAATCGATCAAGACATCCCATCTCAACCCCACTGTGCAGTCAAGCAATTTCATTTTTACGACCCCAACCCCGAATTTTTGGACAAAGCCGTTGAATTATTTCGCCAAGAAGCCGTCCGTTTAGACGAACTCGGAAAACACCCGCAAATCCCCACATTATTAGCAGGCTTTGAACAAGAAAGCCTTATTTATTTAGTTCAAGAGTTTATAGACGGGCCGACTCTCAAACAAGAAATAGACGAGAGCATATACGATGAAAATCAAATTTGGCAACTGCTGCAAGACTTATTGCCCGTGCTGCAATTTATCCACGACCAGCGCGTCATTCACCGCGACATCAAACCCGAAAATATTATCCGTCGCCAATCGGACAAAAAACCCGTATTGATCGACTTCGGCATTGCCAAACTGCTGACTGATACAGCCATACTCCGTCCAGCAACGCTCATCGGCAGTCAAAATTATCTAGCTCCGGAACAACTGCGCGGCAAAGTATTTCCTGCTAGCGACCTTTACAGTTTAGGTGTTACTTGCATTCGCCTGATGACGCAAGTTACTCCCTTGGATATGTACGACTATAACAGCGAGCGCTGGTGCTGGCGCGATTTTCTCCCCAAAGGCACGAGTATTAGCGGCGAGTTAGGTGAAATTTTAGATAAATTGCTGCAAACTCATCTCAATCAGCGGTACAGGTTTGCTACGGAAGTTTTGCAAGATATCAAAGCAGCTTTAGATATTCGCCATCCTAATTTGCTTTCGCCCAAAAAGCCGATCGCTCCTGCTCTCAGTAATAGCGACAACTCAACCGATATCAGCGCGCTACAAACTTCTGATTCTCCCATTTTACCCACAAAATCCGTCCCCAATTCCGCAGGCACTTTTTCCTTATCTGTTACTTCAAATCTCGATCCAGCTCTAATTTCTGCACGGGAAGTTAATTATACCAAACTGCGGGATTTTTTGTCAAACAAAAAGTGGAAAGAAGCCGATCGCGAAACTTGGGTTCTGATGTGTCATTCTCTTTCCCAGCAACCGGGAACTCAACTAGAAATTAGCCAAATTTACCAGCTACCGTGCGAAGATTTGCAAACACTCGATCGCCTTTGGCTGCACTACAGTCAAGGTCGGTTTGGCTTCAGCGTCCAAAAACAAATTTACGAAAGCGTTAAGCGAGACTATATCAGATTTTGCGATCGGGTCAACTGGCAAACCTACAATTCTGCTACTGCTTTAGGGCAGATTAAATTTAGTCAGCAAGCACCAATCGGACACCTCCCCTCTCGCAGTTGGGTGGGCGGCATTCAGTGGCTGCGACACCTCGATGCCCTGTCAGCAAAATTAACCGAGTGCGACAATAATGCTGCTCCTAAATTGTAATGTTTATACCGACTAACTAACTAAAAGTTTAAGTTTAAACTCTACCTGAAAGCAGAGAAATTTGTCCCCTTATATGTAACCAGCGACCGAGGTTCGCTGGGTTCGGTTGCCGCACAATGGATTCAGAAGGCGAACATAGATAAAGTCTGCGATCCTCAGACTTTAACAACAGAACTAAAGAGAGGTACCGATCCATGTTTTTTCACAAAAAAGAATTAATGTCTGCAGTGACTGTAGACGAACCCAACCCGCGTTTTGCGCAATTGCTGCTAGAACAGTTTGGCGGAGCAACCGGAGAACTGACAGCAGCTTTGCAATACTGGGTGCAGTCATTTCACTGTGAAAATCCAGGGATTAAGGATATGCTCCAAGATATTGCCATCGAAGAATTCAGCCACTTAGAGATGGTGGGGCAACTAATAGAAATGCACACCAAAAACGTTGACCAAACAGAAGCTTACAAAAGCACATTGTTTGCCGTGCGCGGCGTAGGCCCACACTTGTTAGACAGCCAAGGTCAAGCTTGGACAGCAGCTTATATCAACGAAGGCGGGGATGTGGTGCGCGATTTGCGCGCTGATATCGGTGCGGAAGCAGGAGCTCGCCAAACCTACGAAGAATTGATTAAACTAGCACCGGATGCAGGAACGAAAAAGACGCTGCACTTTCTGCTGACTCGCGAAATTTCTCACACTCAAATGTTCATGAAAGCTCTGGAATCGTTGGGCAAACTCACGGATCCGCTGTTCGGGAATATTCCGCCAGATTCCACTGTGGATCTCTACTTTAACTTGTCCACAAATGGCAAGGACGAACGCGGTCCTTGGAACTCGGAACCTACTTTCCAATACATCGCCGAACCAGGCCCAAGACATTAATCGGATTATTCCGCAATCACCCTCACAGCACAGTAGCTGAGTAGGTTGGGTAACGCGAAGCTGTTCCCAACCTACTCTTTGCTATCAAGAGCGATCGGCTAAAAAATGTTATAGTTATTGAAAATCTCCCGGACTCCAGCAGAAACCGGGTTTTTTTTACGAAAATACTTCGCAGCAGCCTCTTGCCGCCGTTCAAAAACCCGGTTTCTTGAGTAAATGCGCGCAAGTCCAGATCCCGATCGAACATTAAATTAACATCAAATCCATATTGAAATTGCGATCGACCTATTTATTAGTCTCTCACGGCAGCCGCGACCCCAGACCTCAACAAGCTTTGGAAAACCTAGCTCAACTGCTGTCTCAAAAATTGGCTGACTCCTTCCCCCCCGTAGCAACCGCCACCTTAGAACTCGGGCCCGCACCGCTACACGAACAAATTTGCAGTTTGGGCGAACGTACTTTGTCGCTGGGACTGACAGAATTGCAAATCCTGCCTGTATTTTTATTGCCAGGAGTTCACGTCGCCGAAGACATACCCGCAGAGGTGGAAATTGCACAACAAACTTTTGGTGACAAGCTAAAAATTGAATTGCGCCCGCATTTAGGTTTCCAGGAAGCAGGCTTAACAAAATTGCTGAAAAGTCAGATGCAAGAGGTGGCTTTTCTCCCCAATCTGCTATTGCCAAAATGGATTTTATTATCTCACGGCAGCCGTCGGCCCGGAGGTAACTCGACAGTTGAGGAAATCGCCAGCCAACTCGGTGCGCTGACAGCTTATTGGTCAGTAAAGCCGAGTTTGGAAGAGCAAATTGACAGTTTGGTTCGTGGTGGACAGCAGCAAATAGGGATTGTGCCATACTTCTTATTTAATGGAGGAATTACAGATGCGATCGCCAAAAATGTCGCACAGCTAAAGCAGCAATTTCCTGCGGCGGAACTTCATCTCGCAAATCCTCTAGGCGCAAGTGCAGAATTAGCAGACTTAATTGGGAATTTAATTCAAAAATGAACCGCAGAGGCACAGAAGAGGTAAAGGAAGCAAGAAAAATGTCTTTAGGCAAAGTGTATTTAGTAGGTGCGGGGCCAGGAGATCCGGGTTTGATGACCTTAAAGGGAAAAGCTCTGTTAGAGTGTGCGGATGTCGTGATTTACGACGCTTTAGTCAGCCCTCAAATTTTGGCAGCAATCAACCCCCAAGCAGAACGAATTGATGCCGGAAAACGCAAAGGCCGCCACTCCTTAATGCAAGATGAAACAACTCAGCTAATGATAGAAAAAGCTGGAGATAATGCGATCGTAGTTCGTCTCAAAGGCGGCGATCCATTTATCTTCGGCCGCGGCGGCGAAGAAATGGAAGAGTTGGTAAAAGCTGGAGTGTCAGTGGAAGTCGTCCCCGGTGTAACTTCTGGGATTGCGGCCCCTGCTTATGCCGGAATTCCTTTAACACACCGATCGTACAGTTCCTCAGTCACCTTTGTCACCGGCCACGAAGCAGCGGGAAAATATCGGGCGGAGGTAAATTGGCAGGCGATCGCCCGGGGATCCGAAACCATCGTAGTATACATGGGCATCCACAATTTGCCTTACATTATCGGCCAGTTAACAGCAGCCCAATTGAGTGCAGAAACGCCCATAGCCTTAGTGCGCTGGGGAACGCGGCCCGAACAAGAAGAATTGATCGGGACTTTGGGTACAATTGTAGAGCAAGTTGAGGCGGCCGGATTTGCAGCACCTGCGATCGCGGTCATCGGAAACGTCGTCAATTTGCACTCGATATTGTCGGGATCTCGGCCTGTTTCTCAGACTCAAGACATACGCATCGGCGGCTAGAAACCCGGTTTCTGAGAAAAATTTGCGACCAGCAACAATAAATATACGAAGAAACCGGGTTTCTGAGGTCGCAAGAGCGTCCAGGAGTAAAACAGTCCGGACTTGAAGTATCTGCAAGAGAGACTATTTTCTCCTTGGGAGCATCTCTTGGGATAGTAAAAAGCGTTTTTAGGAGCGCGATGTGTAAATGCTCTCACCCTTGATGCTCCCTTCTTCTTTGCCTTGGTAACCAGGAACATAAAAAAGTTTTAATCAATGTTATTATAACCTATTTTTAGAGAAATGGTATTACACCATCTGAACAAACCGCCATCCGCGCGCGCGGATAGCCACAAAACCCGCACATTCACTCCAAAAAATTTGAGGAAATTAAGAAGCCTGCGATGAGTCTGACAACCTTCTCTCCTGGGCTTGAGAAACTTTGCAGCGAATTCCACCAACCAGTCATCCGCGATCGCGGTGGTCGTCACGTCTCTCGACCGTCACCGTTACACAGATGTTGAGGATACGCGGAAATGAACAGTAAACAAGGACAAGAATTTGCAGAATGGGTGAACAAGACCGATGCGTCTAAAGTTAAGTTTTATCAATGTGATTGCGAAGTCTTTTACAACGATGATGGTTACGAAGAAGAGTTGTGTAAATGGAGCTATAATTTTGACGGAAATTATTATTCAGACTCAAGTTATGGTAGATATTCTTTATTGTCGAGTATTCATGATTATTTCATATGGTCATCTCAACGAATCCAAGAGTTAGAAGCGAAACTAGCTGTAGCCAAAATAGCTAATACCAAAGAAGGGGAGGAAACTTGAGCAATGACAAAGATATAAAAAGGAGCGGCAATTAGAATTATCGGCACCTGGGAAGAAATTTCCGATATCCTGGCTGCGTTCAGTGCCAAGGGCTTTGCTCGGTTAGAATTGTAAATGGGGAAAGTTGTGTATGTTGACGTAGTTATAGCGGTTTCAAGTCATAGATGGGGATATACTGAAATCCCTAAACTAGGGGGGCAGCCTAGCAAAATAAATTTGTAATCTTTCTTGAGGGGTTCAAGGGCGTATTGCAGTCGAAAATCCCGGATGTCTGCCATGACCAGTTCTATCTCGGCAGCACAGAAGTTTAGGTTAGCTGGAACCAAGTCCATGCTGTGAATATTCTGATGAATGGGGAGAGACGCTTCGCGGACGACGCCCTCGTAAATTGTTTACTTTTTGTCAAGCGCCACCGGATTGAGTCTCATAAAGGTACCCAACGAGCCTTGAGGGTTCATATCAACGAGCAGGACGCGATGACCGCGTTGGGACAGTTGATACTCCAGGTTCTCTACCCCGGTTGATTTTCCTACGCCGCCTGCTTGATGGAAAACGGCAATAATCCGGCTCATCGATTCACTGCTGACACATCGGTCTTGAGTGCCAGCATAACAGGAGTATCAGTCGCTTGTTCAACTCTATCTCGCGTCAAATGTCGCTACATTTGAAAGGACTTTTCCTTCAGGACTTACGAGCAGACAAAGGAATTCATAATGGGGACTCATTGTGAATGCCTCAAGTTGATGCATAGATTGCTGGATATCACCAAATAAAGGGTATCAGACGAGTGCTGGCTTGTTGATACTCTTGATAGTTTTGGTATTTTTGAGACATTGACTGTTCTTTTGAGAAAATACGCTGTATGTAAAGTAGAGCAATTAAACTTGGTAGTAAATAAGACCAAATGGAACCCGCCACAACACTGAAACTTAGGTATCGCAGCAAATCACCAAAGTAGTTGATATTACGGGAAAAGCGCCAAATCCCATCACTAACTAAACCTGCTCCATACTGCTTGGCAGTCAGTTTTTGAATGTCAGCCGTGGCATTGATTAGAGAGCCAAAAAAGAAGAGTGGCAGTGCGACAGCAGTGGCTACCCAAGAGAGAGGCTCCGGGTTGGTAAAGGCTAAATATCCCGGAAAAGAGTAAAAAAAACCGACAAATAATAAACTCAAGATGAAGCCAGTAACTCCTATCGGTTCGCTGAATATCTGTTGTCGCCGCAAGGGATAAAACCATTGCTCAACAAGCCACCAAAGACAATAACTAATGTGTAAACAAAGATAGATGATTTGGCGCTGGTCTTTGATCTCAAAAATTAAGGCATAAGCAACCAATAATAAAATGGTGAGGCATTTTGCCGTATTAATTGCTGTCAGTTGGGTAACCCCAGAACGAGTTGAACTAGCTGTGTTCTCCATTGTTTTTCCAGAAATAAACACCATTGTATGTTGAAAAGAGGGCGAACGCTTTATTAAATTGGAGCGCAGGCGGCTCTTAGTGGGAGTGCGATTCGGTTTTAAGTCATGATAAACCGACAGGTACTATTTATTGGGTGGGCGTTGCTGAATACAGGTATGAATTCAAGATTTCCCAATTGCTATAAGCCAAGTAGGGGGAGTTTTGTAACTTCAAGCGAAAAGTTTTTCATACCGTAAATCAGCAACGCCCGGGAATCAATTTAAATACGGTGGGGGACACCGAAATTAACGCTTGAGGACAGACCGATCTCTACTATGAAGGTGGCAGCATGAACGAGCAAATCGACTGGCCCAAGCAAGAATCCCCGCGCTTTCAAGCCGGGGAGTGTCAATGGATATTAGAGACAGACTTTGCCGTAGATTTAAGAGAATTTCCAACATCAGCTCATCTTTCTCGCAGTAGATGTTGCTGCTTTTGGAAAACACGAGCGCAGTTGCGTCCGGCTATCCCAGAAAATGTTTTCTCTGGATGAGTCCTCGCTCGGTTCAGAAATAGGTCATCAATTGGGGTTGTATAGTTGGCTACATCCAGCAAGGGGCGGGAGAATACCATCCGAAGGTGGTGCCTTGAGTTCCGACTCAAACATTGCGGGCTTGCTAAAACCCAACTCCAGCGAGAAACTTACTCAACTCCTCGGTAAAAGGTTCGGGACGCTCGACCTGGGGTAGGTGACCGCAGTCGGGTATCAACGCGAGTTGTCCTTGGTGTAGGCGACTGACGGCATCTTGACCTTGGCTTTTTGGCAAAACCAGGTCATCATTACCCCAAACGATAAGAGTGGGCATCTGCAACTGCGGTAGAGAGTCGAGCAATACCTGGTGCTGTCCAAATACATTAAGCTGGGCACGCAGCGAGGACACGGTGGCTTTAAGGAAACCAGGCATTTGCGCCATTCGCACCTGTTCCTCCAGCCACACATCGGGAACCTTTGAGGGGTGGGCAAAAAGCAGCGATGTCCTTAACCAAGACCGCTGCAGCGCGCCAAGAGGTGTTTGGCACCAGCTAATCGCAGCCTCCGCGTACAAAGGCAAAGTTAACTGGGACAAAGCCGGACTGACGGCGTAACCTAGGCCGGAACTGGCTACCAGTACCAAAGCCGCCACTTGTTCGGGATGGGACAGGGCAAAGCGCAGGGAAATAAGCCCACCTAGCGAGTTGCCAACTAGCACCGCCCGCTCAATTCCCAGCGCGTCCAGAAAATCGCCTAGGAACTGCTTGAAAAACTCTAGTGAATACTCGCGGTTGGGTTTAGCACTCTCGCCAAAACCGGGAAAATCTGGCGCGTAGACCTGATGCGTAGCTCCGAGTTTGGGAAGCACCCAAGACCAATCAAGAGCGCTGGCACTATCTCCATGTAACAGCACTAACGGTAAGCCCTCATTACCCGCCGAAAAGTAGCGGGTGGTAAAACCGCTGACATTGATTCGCCGCTCTTCAATCGCTGTTTTCATGGTTGGCTCCAATTTTATCTAAATGATGAAGTGTGATTATTGCTGATGGATATTCAACCCTGCGCCCGCCATTGCCCTCAAGTGTGATGAGCGCCGTTGACTCGGAGAACTTCGCCCGTGACGTAGCTGCTGGCGGGCGAGAGCAGAAACGCAACTGCCCAAGCAACCTCCTCAGGCTTGCCGAAGCGACCCAGCGGAATCTCAGACACAATACGCTCTTTCACTTTGTCGGGAACCGACTTAACCATATCAGTCTCAATAAATCCCGGCGACACGGCGTTGACCCGTACCCCGTACCGAGCTGCCTCTCTAGCTAGGGACTTGGTTAAACCAATTACAGCCGCCTTGGATGCGGCGTAGTTAGTTTGACCGAGGTTTCCCCGCTCACCCGAAATCGAGCTGATGCAGACAACCGAGCCTTCTCTCCGATCGTACATCTTCGGAATAACGGGCATCAGTGTGTTGTAGACTCCCTTTAAGTTTGTGTCGATTACCGCGTCCCAGTCTTCGATCGCTAGTTTGGGAAAGAAGTTATCTCGGGTAATCCCAGCATTGGCCACAATCCCGTAAATTGACCCAAGTTTTTGTTCAACCTGTTGTGTCACTGCCTCCATCGCTGCCTTGTCAGTCACATCGCCTTGGATTGCCAAAGCCCCATTCTCGCCCTCACTACTGCTGCGGTAGGTGTAAGCTACCTGCGTTCCCAGCCCCTGCAACAGACTGACGATCGCCGCTCCTATCCCTCGATTACCGCCCGTTACTAAAACGACTTTATCTTCCAGTCCCAAAAATTTCATAAGCCACTCTTCCGCTGTATGGAGGAAAAAGAAAAAGGTGAAATAAGAAAGGCAAAAAGAACAAGAAAAGAGTTTTTCCCTTTTCCTTTCGCCTTTTTCCCGATTAAAGTCGCTCAATTGCGATCGCAGTACCGCCGCCAGTGCCATGACACACAGATGCCAGCCCTAGCTGCCCATTTCGCTCCTGCAAGGCGTTGAGCAGCGTGACGATGATTCGCGCCCCTGAAGCCCCGATGGGATGCCCCAAAGCGATCGCTCCCCCATAGACGTTGAGCTTCTCGTAAGGAACGCCCAGCGTCCGGTTGAACAGCACGCTGCTTAAAGCGAACGCCTCATTGTTCTCGAACAAATCGAAATCGTAGATTCTCATCTTGAGCTTGTCTAAAAGCTTGTTGACTGCCAGGATCGGAACTTCGGGGAATCGCCAAGCTTCCCCGCCTATCGACGCTCCTCCAATTACCCGTGCTATTGGCTTAAGTCCGTAGTGTTCCACCGCCGTTTTGCTTGCTAAGACTAGCGCTGCTGCTCCATCCGATATCTGACTGCTGTTGCCTGCTGTAAATACTCCATTTTCCCCAAAAGCAGGCTTGAGTTTGGCAAGGCTTTCTAACGTGGTTTCGGGGCGGATTCCCTCATCTTTATCCACGAATTGCAGACCTTTCTTTCCTTGGATCTCGATCGGTACGATCTCCTTTTTGAAGAAACCTTGATCGGTTGCAATCGCTGCCCTAGCTTGTGAATAGAAGGCAACTTCGTCCAACTCAGGGCGCGTGATGTTGTAAGCTGCTGCCAGCCGTTCAGCTTGCTCCCCCATTGTTTCGGAGGTGGTGGCGTCGGTGAGTCCGTCGTGGAGCAAAATATCGGTGAGTTGCTCTGGCGAACCTAGCAGCAATTTGTACCCCCATCTGGCTCGGTGCGATAAGAAAAATCCAGTCTGAGACATAGCTTCCATGCCGCCAGCCAGTATGATTTCGGCTTCTTGAGCGCGGATAGCTGTAACGGCGTTCATCACGCTCATCATTCCCGACGAACACACCATGTCTACGGCATACCCGTTTACCGTTGCCGGAATCCCGGCTTTAAAAGCTGCCTGACGGGGCAGTAACTGTCCGTGACCTGCCCTAAGTACGTTGCCAAAAATGTACAGGTCTAAAGCGTCACCCGATAGTCCGGTTTGCTCCAAGGCGGCTCGCATGGCGTGTGCCCCTAAATCCACTGGGGAAAAGTCCGTAAAGACACCTCCAAACCGACCGAGCGGCGTGCGTACTGCTGAGACAATATAAGCTTCTTGCATACATCCTCACTATCTTTTAATTCTCGCGTTGTTAAGTGCTACCACCTTCAAGCGGGATGCTTGGGGAAGCGGATTCCGTCAGTAGTATCAGGAAGTTTTTGTCATTTATCAAAGCTCAATCAAAAGTCAAAGACTTTGGGATTTGGGCTTTTAAATTTTGGATTGTTCCTCTCGCTCAAGCTCCAGAGATGAGTCGGGGAGCTTGCTGATTTGGGATTACAGATTTTGGATTACAAATTTCAGGAGTTTGGGATATTGGATGATCTACACGCCTGAATTCGGAAGCATCTTTTCCTCCCAATCTAAAATCAAAAATTGAAAATTTGCACAGTCATAAGTAGTTAGGTTTCATCTAACTAACTCAACCTTATGGCGCAGGCTGGATACGGGTTGAAATGTATTTTTTGACAAGCTGTAAAGCTTATTAGGTATTGATTACAGCTTGCTTTCTATACAAATCTTATTTACAAATGCACTTAAAAAACCTAGTTATTATCCATTGCAGACTATACAGGCTATAATTGATTATCAACTTGATTGTTTGCCGACAAGACAATCAGTATTTAATACCCCAATCAAAGGAGAAACATGATGGATTGGAATAGTAACACCGAACAGTACCTAAGACAGTTAAGCGAATTGCAGAGAGGCATTTTCACTAGCTGGGCATCCATGATGCCGAATATGCCAAGCGCCAATATGCCCAACACACGCGATACTGTCGATAACACCCTGAAACTTCAGGAACAGGTGGTCATGAGTTCTCTGGAATTTCAGGCTATGCTAGCTCGTCTGTCAATTGAAGCCCAGAAGCAATTTTGGGAAAGCTATTTCAAAATGCTTGGCAGGCCGTAAGTAACAAAAGCCGACTGAGGATTAGAGTCGCATGAGTTTACCTAGAGAGTGATTTCTGATCTTTTATCGGGTGTTGCGAAAGTAATTAGGAAACCATCGGCTTTAAAAACCTGCTATAAGGACTAACAAAGCTCTCTAAGATAACCTCTTGGGGAGCTTTTTAAAGATGAAACCGTTTTCAATAAGAAAAATTTTTTTATTCGTTTTTCCCATGAAAAAAGGTTTAATTCACTAAAGAGCCCTCTATCAAACTTTAATGCTATTACCTTGTCTAAGGGTCTATCTAAAGAAAGGACTTATTAATATTAACCGAGTTCAAGCTTTTGTATACAAGAGCTTGAAATACAGCTCTTTATTTAAAGTACCTCTTAGGTAAGTGGTACGCATCAAACTGAATCCATAAAATGATAGGAAATCTATACACTCTCAGCGCAGGACGATCGCATTGTTGGATTGGGTTCCTAGTTCGTATCTTATCCATTTTCGGTGAACCGCTTCGTGTATGGCTGATGTGACCGTTAACGCATACATTATTATTGAGGATTGCGCTTTATGGACCCAAAACAACTAAGTGAGGAGCTGCGTCAAGGACAGAACCCTCACATGACCCGTCGGCGATGGATTATCGGCTTATCTATGCTTGGGGGTTCGATGGGACAAGCCGTGACACTCTACCAGACTGGAATCGTTAATCACCTACCAGATCCGCCGGGACAAAAGCTTTTTGATGCAGACCGCGTTGACGCTTCTAATTACGCTTACAACAAATTCAACTCACCCGACGGGCCAATAATGGTGGCTAATTATGCCATTACTGCTTGGCTAGCTGCTGCTGGCGGTCTAGACCGCGCTAGGCGCAACCCCCTGTTACCCATTGCAATGGGTATCAAGCTTGTATTGGACGGGGTGACTAATGTCGAGTTAGCTCGCGAGGAATGGAGCGAGAACAAGGCGTTTTGTGAATACTGCCAAGTTGCGACGGTTTGCTCGATCGCGTCGATCGTACTCGCAGTGCCGGAGGTTCTTACCGCTGTTGGCACCCTGCTGGGACGCCGTGACCAAGACACCAAAGCACAGGGCAACACACGGTAATCGATACAACGGGGAAAAGTACAGACGATTTTCTACAGCGGTGTTGGGCGTACAGCAAATGTTAAGCCCGATCGAGAATGATTGCACATATTTTATGCAATTATTTTCGCTCAACATTCCCTCTAGAATTAGTGATAGAACGAGTCATGTCTGAGGATAGAGCGCCTACTTGAAACTGAATGATAGCCTTGTAGAGTAATGTCAAAAACAGATGCAAATCATGACATCAGATACTCCTCCAGACACTCGGCAAGATGATGCAAAATATCAGCCGCAAGATAATCCTGGAACCCAAACAAGTATACCGACAACAGAAGAGGGTGACACTCCACTGGATGAGAGATATCGCATGACCGGTCAACAATCCGGTACTGAGGTTAGTCCCGGTAGTGAACCTGAAGCTCCTGGAGCTGCTCCCAAGGTTGTTGGTAGTCCAAATCAAGGAACTGACTCGCGTTAAAAAGATTCTTGAAAATCGCGCAAATTTGCGATAGAGATGAACGGTAGCTCAGCAAATAACGTAGTTCAGACACTGCCTTATTTGCAAGTAGTGCCGAGCAAAAATCGCCTGGAAAACCGGATAACCACAAATATCAATCAGATTATTTAACCGAGGATAACTAAACATGGTTACAACGTTAGAGGATACAAAACGGCTGGCGATCGGCGAAAGATTGGCAGACTTGAAAGCCTTTCAAAATTTAATTATCTCCAACGATCAAAAGCTAATAGATGCCTGCCCTGATGAAGATGTTCGCAAGCGTCTCCAGAATATGCTTGAGGATGACCAGAAAAACCTGGGCATTATAGAGACGGTGTTCGTTCAATACGGCATTCAAGCTGAGCCTAGTGCTGCGACCAAGATATTTATTCCGCAGTTTGAGAAGATGATGTCAGGCGATGAGTTTACGTATTATCAGAAACTCATTCACCACGAACTGATCAAGCACGGTCAAGCTATGAGTGGAATCATTATTCACAAAGCTGCTCAGAAGGTTGGAGCTGATATTGAAGTGGCAATTGGTCCTTTGAATACCGTCAACTTTGAGGGTCGTGCTCACCAAGAACAACTCAAAGGAATGCTCGAACTCGTGGGTGTCCGCGAAATGACTGGTAAAGACGCTGACCAGGGACTCTGGGCACGAGTGCAAGATGGAGTAGCTGCATTGTCGGGTGTAGTTGGCAGCATAGCTACCCAAAACACTGACAAACAAGATATGAACATCCAGACCCTCATCCGGCTGGATCATAACAAGGTGAATACCATCTTCACCGAAATTGGAGCTACTAAAGATCCTCAAAAGCTCCAAGAGTATTTCGGACAAATCTACAAAGATTTGTTAGCACACGCTCAAGCTGAAGAAGAAGTTGTCTATCCCAGAGTTCGCTCGTTCTACGGCGATGACAACACTCAAGAGCTGTACGATGAGCAAGCGCAAATGAAGCGGATGCTTGATGAGATTAAGGCTATTGACCCCACTAATGCTGACGAGTTTAGATCGAAAATTAAAGACCTGATGGATGTGGTTGGCGACCACATTCGCCAAGAAGAATTCACCATGTTCTCGGCGATTGACAACAATTGCAGCGATGAGCAAAAAGAGCAAATGGCAACCGAATTTAAAGCTGCAAAGAGCAAGATTCAGCAAGAAATGGCAACCTAATTGCAATAACAGCCAATCCTCTCATTACAAGACAAAGCATTGCCCGGTAAGCGGCTGCATGGCTTTTATTGAGAGGGGGGCTGATTGGGCAATAAGAAAATAGCTTTTTAGCTCCCCTCTCTAGCAGGTTGCGATCGCCATAATAACCGCTTATAAACAGAAGTTCTCCCTTGAGGGCAACTTCTGTTTATAAGGAAAAAGTATGGCTAACAACACCGAAATGGCAGGATGACTCCTGCCTATCCGTTTTCCTCCCTGGTCTAAAGACGCAGGTTTTCAACGAGCATTTTCTATGAATTTCTATATAGATAATCAGACTCCTCTTATTCTTTTTGCAGTCGGCGCGGCCGCTTTGTTCGTCCTGCTTTGGGTGGTGCGATCGTGGCGCGAACGTCAATACGATCTCACGGGCAAGACGGTGCTGCTTACGGGTGGTTCTCGCGGACTTGGTTTGGTTATGGCGCGCCAGTTGGTGCAGCAAGGAGCGCGTTTGGCAATTTGTGCCCGCGATCGCGCCGAACTTGAAAGGGCGCGTGTCGAGCTGCAGCAGGGCGGTGGAGAGGTGCTGAGTGTTCCCTGTGATGTGACCGATCGCACCCAGGTTGACCAGATGGTGCAGCAAGTGCGCGATCGCTTCGGTCCGATCGACATCCTGATTAACAACGCAGGCACCGACCTTGTGGGGCCAATGGACGTATTGACGATCGAGGACTACGACGATTTGATGAAGCTGCATTTCTGGGCACCGCTATACACTACTTATGCGGTTTTCCCGGAAATGCGTCAACGACAGGCTGGACGCATCGTTAATATATCTTCGATCGGCGGCAAGGTAGTTTCCCCGCATATGTTGGCGTATTGCGCGAGCAAATTTGCCTTAACGGGGTTCTCTGAAGGGATGCGGACAGAACTGGCAAAGGACGGGATTGCTGTCACAACGGTATGTCCGGGTTTCATTCGCACAGGGGTGATAGACCACGGTATGTTCAAAGGTCAGCACCGCAAGGAGTTTACCTGGTTCAGCATTGCTGATTCGTTGCCTTTGATTTCGACGAGTGCCGAAAAGGTTGCTCGTGAAACCATTGCTGGATTGCGGCGGGGTGATGCAGAGGTAATTGTGCCACTTTGGACTTGGTTTAGTGCCAGACTCTATGCTCTTTTTCCAGGGCTTTCTACTACTGCGATCGGTTGGTTTAATCGGTTGTTACCTGCAACAGGTGGCATTGGTACTGAACGAGCTTTTGGAAAAGACAGCCACTCATCTTTATCGCCTTCGCTGTTAACTTTTTTGAGTGACAAAGCGGCACGGCAAAACAATGAGATGGGGAGTCAACAGCAACCGGATGCGGATCGAATCCCTGAGCGATCGAGCTACCAATCATCTGTGTCCGACGGTGAAAATGGGTGAGCCGAAAGCGCGCGGTCTTCTTTAACAAAACGCTAGGCGGCGCGATCGTCCAATGCTGTTAATACAAAAGCAATAGCTGCAAAACAAGGAGAACAGATGTCACAAAGTACGTCAAACTCAGAAATGCTATACCGAACTCTCGGTAGTACAGGAGAGAGGGTTTCTGCGATCGGATTGGGTGGTTGGCACATCGGATTGAAGTATGTTGATGAGCAACAAGCTATCCGAATTGTTCGCAGTGCGATCGACCGCGGCATCACTTTTATGGATAACAGTTGGGATTACAACGGTGGAGTCAGCGAGATTCGCATGGGAAAAGCTCTCCGCGATGGCTACCGAGACAAAGTATTCCTGATGACGAAAATCGACGGTCGCTCCAAGAAAGAAGCCACAAGACAGCTAGACGAATCACTGCAACGCCTGCAAGTTGATTGCATCGATCTCGTCCAGCACCACGAAATCCTCCGGTTCGAGGACCCGCATCGAGTTTTCGATCCAGAAGGGGCAAATGCCGCCTTAATTGAGGCGCGGGAAGCTGGCAAACTCCGATATATTGGCTTCACCGGACACAAAGACCCCCAGATTCATCTGCATATGCTGGAAGTTGCAGCCAGTTATGGGTTTAAGTTTGATGCGGCTCAGATGCCGCTGAATGTGATGGACGCACACTACCGAAGCTTTGGGAAGCTGGTTGTGCCAGAACTGGTTAAACAGGACATCGGCATTCTTGGCATGAAAAGCATGGGAAACGGGATTTTGTTACGGTCAAATACGGTAACGCCAATTGAGTGTCTGCACTATGCGCTGAATCTACCTACATCGGTTGTGGTTACGGGAATTGACAGCATGGAGATTCTGGATCAAGCGTTTGAGGCGGTGCGGACGTTCCAGCCAATGAATGACGAACAGGTGCGATCGCTGTTAGCAAAAACGGCAGAAGCGGCATCGCGCGGCGAGTTTGAGCCATTCAAAACTTCATCAATTTTCGACAGCACCGCCCAGAATCTAGATTGGCTGGGAGAGGAGCCACAGCGCGTCCAGCAACTGATGCCAACGTAATCGCAGAACACTCTAGGGTGAACCAGTCTAGTGCGGAGTCCGCGATCGCTAATCGGCATCAACACCATCGAAGAATTTGGGGAATGGGATCAAGTCTATGCGATCGCACAGGAAACGATGCAGCAAGGGAACGGTGCTGTACGGTAACGGGACCTGTACAAGCCCACTGGTTCATTAAAGGATGTGGTTGATTTTGTTGTTCGAGAGACTGCAAAAGGAACGACGGCAGTTTAGAAGTTAGACAGGCACATAGCCGAGATTAAAGCCGTGCATGAGCCTAGACTTTCTAATCGCTATGGCACAGGATTTCCGGGGATACAAATGTTTTAGTCTATTCACCTTGAAATGAGTGGGGCGATCGCTCATTGCTTTATCTTTAAATCGGTCTGGTGTTTTACATTCCACTTATACACTGCAAGCTTAGCGATCGCACCGCTCCGGTAAAGTTTTCGTAAAGATTCTAGACCGTTCCGGTAAAGTTTTCGTAAAGATTCCAGAGTTGCTTCCAAAAATCCCGAGGCAAGCCAAAGGAAAGCCTATACTGCTATTAATTTAATACCAATTTATAGTTGTAATCGGGATTTATTAAAATGCTTAATCGAAAAAAAGATATAATTATATTTATAGTTTTGCTAGTTGCGATCGCTGCTAAGATTAACTTTAAAATTCGTGAAGTCTGGAAAGTTATTGATCGTGAAAATTGGAAAGTTATTGAGCTTGGGCGAATACATCAGTCTGTGATTAACAGCTTCATATTTAGCCCAGATGGAAAAATGATTGCTACTTCTAATGACCGCGAAGTGACTTTATGGAATCTTGAAGCGGAACAAATTCGTACATTATCATCTGATACAACAAAAGCTAAAATCAAGAGTTTTGTATTTAGCCCAGATGGGCAACTGATAGTAACTGCTAGTAATACTGGGGTGACTTTGTGGAACACTCAAGGAAAGCAATTGTGGACATCACCCTTTACCTTTATAACTCCGGATTATTCTCATATTCCTATTGTAAATTTTCATCCTGATGGAAAGATGATTGTTGCTCGTGGCAACGAGGAAGTGAAACTCTGGAATCTTAACGGTGAGGAAATTCAGACTCTTCACCACAAAGAAACAATTGAGGAGTTCAGATTTAGCTTAGACGGACAAACTATTGCTACGCGTAGTCCTCAAGAGGTGAAGCTTTGGAGTCGCTCTGGGGAGGAGCTTCAGATTCTTAAGAGAAGCGGTCTGACTACTCTGACTGTTCCTGGGAGAGTTTCTCGCAAAAAAGCTTATGTCGGCAGGTTTGAAGACGTTAGTTTTAGCCCAGATGGAAGAACAATCATTACTATCGATGATGGCAACGTAAACTTATGGAGCCAAGAAGGAAAGTTACTTAGAAATTTATCAACTTTCATGGCTGGCTATGTCGCACCTAATTCAAATAATACTGCTATCTTAACCGTGCATCATGAAGAAGCTAGACTGTGGAATTATCAGGGGAAACTGCTATATGTCTTTAAACATATTGGTAACTATTATCCGAGTATAAGTTGGAGTCCGGATAACCAGATAGTTGCTACGGCTGGTGAGAGCGGAGTAACGCTTTGGAATGCAAAAGATGGAAAGGAAATTAAAACTTTTCCTGAAATATTATCCTTGTGGAATTTTCTGGCGAATCTAGAGTTAGAGTATGACTGCGGGGATGTTTCTTTTAGCTCTAATGGCCAGATAATTGCTGCTGTATGTAATTTTTATTATGGTAGTGATGCTTTCAAAGATGGGCTGAGGTTGTGGAGCAGAGACGGACAAGAAATTTGGACTCCCGATGAACATGGATATGACAGTTATGTTTTTAGTCCAGATAGCCAAACGCTTGCTGTTAAGCATGAGGGTCAGCTAATTTTATTGAAATTAAGTGTAAGGAAGAGATAGATTTGAATTGTTTGCTACGGGAGTTTAGGCGTTAGCGCGATCGCATATCCTGTAAATTGCGTTTCCTGCGTCAACCCAACATCTGCTTTTTGCCAACATTGATACCATGTCTGCGATCGCGCAGCCAACTTTGTAGGTTAGGTTGAGGAATGAAACCCAACTCAAGGTTTGTCTGTTGGGTTTCGCTACTTAAGTGCTTATAAATTTGTGACAAGAGCCAACGCTATTCACCTTAACGTGGGTGTCATTCCTTTTGTGTTCATTGAGAGTTGATAAATTTAGACTGTGCGAGAATACTCTGCTACGCCGTGAACCACTCTAGTGCCGAGTCTATAATCGCAGGGGGAATTGTGTGGGGGCCGTCGAACTCCCGATAAACCACATCGTAGCCAGCAGCCCGCGCCTGTGACACTATCTTACGGCTACAAGGATCGATCGGTAAAACAGAGTCTCGCGTGCCGTGCGAGATAAACAGACGCGGTTCGCCAACCTGTGAAGCTGGTCTCATAAACCCCGGCGAGAACGCTATGACATGGCTGAACAAGTCGCCGTTCGTGATGCCGACACTTAGGGCATAGGAAGCCCCGTCCGAGAAGCCCTCGATCGCAATGCGGGTAGGGTCTACAGCGTAGCGGCTGAACGTCTGCGCCAGCGCTTCGTCAATCAAGGCGATATCGGGGCCGTACCCACCGACCAGCACATCCCACGTCTGGCGGCGCGAGGCAGGTGCCAGCAGGATGAGTCCAGTGGCATCGGCGAGGTTTTGGAACGGAGTCAGACCGCCGCGTGCGTCGCCACCTGCACCGTGCAGCATCACCACCAGTGGTGCGGGTCGGGAAGCTTGGTAATTTTTAGGCACGTAGAGGAATCCGTCGCGCTTGGTGGAAAGTCCCAACGGTTGCAGGCCGCTTGGTTCCGTTCCCGTAGGCTGCGTTGGTCGTGCCAGAAGGCGTCCGTTTATAGATGCCCGATCCTGATTCTGTGGTTTGTCTGTTCTCATTGATGTAATTTTCTCCATAGAATTGGTGGTACAGCCCGATCCAATCGCCCCAGTAATGCCTACCAAAAACATTCCAAGTAGGTGCCTTCGCCTTAATCGTGAAGCGATGTCAGTCTTCTGCTTGAGCATGATGCCCTTGCTTCTCCTGTTGTGAAAAGTAAATTTTTCTCCCGGCACCAATAAGAGCAAATGACATCTTGCACTAAATAAGCAAACTGTTCTCGATTAGTCACAGAGAGCGTTCCTTGTAAGGTTAAAAAAGTGCTTTCGTTGGTATGCCGGAACGCAAAAAATTGCGATCGCAAGCCGATCTGAAAAGATGAAAAGAAATAACAGTAGGTTGATAAGCTTTCAGGTAATCGGCTATTCTAACCTAGAGGCGATTTTTTTGATATTCATAAGCCGCTTGATAGGATATCCAAATTTTCTTCTTCAGCCGATTAAGAAATTTAAAAAATCTCTCTCGCCTCCCGGTAGCAAATCGCGCACAAACTGAAAGTCTCCATGAACCACAAACCAAGCCCACCTGTGCGGAGCCTATTGGGTCTGGGTCGGCAGGCTGTGTTGAATAAAAGCGAAGCAACTACTGCCCCCTTCTTCATATTGGCCAAGCCTGCACGTTGTTGGTCTTAGTCGCGTTAGCGATAGCGCATAAGAGGGTAAGGGAGGTTGGCGTAGCCGCGATTTCCTTTTCTCCTAGTATTTTGCACCCCAGATTATGAGTCGGAAATGTTATCAAAACTATCAAAGCTTAGATAACGATCCCTCTTGCTTCTACCAAACAATACTAACAGCTAGTGCTTTTTACAACGTCTTTCCCAGGTATGAGAGTTAAGAATGGCGACCAGTTTAATCACCCGCATCGGGGGATTAGGCAGACACAATCAGCTAATTAATTGTTGTGTTCTTGAGTTGCTAGTGAGATGATGCTTTAATGTTATTAGTGAGGAAGTAGGGTTAAGAGACTGTTTCTAAAGAAGTGTAAATTCCTGGATATGCCCTAAATCCCCCTTAAAAAGCCTGACTTTAAAGATTTTCCGTTCCTCCTTTTTTAAGGGGGGCTAGGGGGGATCTATCCAAAATTAAGCAACCTAGCCAGTTTACATTACTTTAAAAACAGTCTCTAAGCAGCGTTAGATCTTGCCTACAATGGTTTGGAGTAAAGAGAGGATTATTCAAAAGATTTATTGGGCAGTAGATCGCTACGGGCGTTTCAACCCGCAACAGTACAGCCAAATTGCATCGGTATTGCGAAAGTTGGACAGTGCAGAGGTCTTCGAGATTCTCTACACCGTTTTGACTAATGTCGATCGACCTGCAACAAGATTTGAAGATCGAGAATTCGCGGGAAGATTGCTACTTGACCTTCAACCCGCCTGTACCCTTGAGCTAAGAGAAGCAATTCAAGGTTTATTGGAAGGCTACGAATTCAGTATTGAGGAACTTCCCTGGTATTTTGCACAGCAGTATGGCAAGCAGGTAGTTCTAGAAATACTTGAAAAACTCAGAACTGAATTGAATTGCGAGCAACAGCAGCAAAGTATTAAGACATGGGAATGGTGGTTGCAGGCTTGCAAAGATTAGGTATTTAATTGATTGTGGAAGCATTGCAGAGCACAACAACGCTGTTGCAACGGGCTGGCTTAAGTCCCTGGCCTGGTTGTAAAGGTGCTAGCAGCCGCCTCGTTGGGAAGCTTGTTCGTCTTCGGGGCGATCGCCTACATACAGTAAATAGTGAGGAGTGTGTTTGTGTCTGACCATTGCTAGTTGCAACAGACCCGATCGCCATTTACGGTACAGTCCAGACCACTTGGTTTAGCAGTAGTCATCCCCCCTGCTGTGCTTCAATTTCGTTGAGCCACATCCCGTCAGAGTAGGACGCTTCCCATTCGCCCTGAAGCTTGAGCCGCACCGACTTTGCCCCACCGCTGGGCCTACAGACTACCCAGCAGCTATCCTCTTGTCCTTTAACCTGAGCCGCATCCTGGTTTTCTGCATTGTGGGAAATCCCAGAATAGGCTTGAATAGATATTCAGATAATGCCCTTGCTATCTATAATTTCTCGTTCCATGACTATCCGGTCAATTACGATACTTCTGTAAGGTTGGGGACGATCGCCTGTTGATGTTGCTCGATCCAGTCCCATGCCCATTGAAAGCGTACACCTACTCGTTGGGCAGCTTTTTCATCTTCCGGGCGATCGCCCACATACAGAGAATTTTGCGGACTGTGCTTGTGTCTGATCATTGCTAGTTGCAACATACCCGATCGCGGTTTGCGGTACTGTCCAGACCACTTCGTTTTGCTGTGGTTGTAAACATTGTGACCAGTAACGCGGAAACACTTTTTACCCTCAAAGTCGGGGCAGAAGTAGATTTCTCTCAACTCTGGGAATAACTCAAGCGTGTATTGCTGTTCCGTGATGCACTCTTGCATAGACTTATGACCTGCGGCAACTCCACCTTGGTTGGTGATGCCCGCAATTATCCAATCATCTTTGTAGGCGCGAATGGCAATCTGGGCACCTTCAATAATGCGTTGATCTTTGGGATGTTGAAAGTATTGTTGTCCGCTGAGTGGTTCACGGAGCGTACCATCCATATCTATTAGTAATAAGCTCATCGTTTTCTAGAAAATTTCCTGTTTTACTAAACATCCTAAGCTGCGATCCATTTTCTTTCCTCTAACTAACGGAATGTACTGCTAGGGCGATCGACCTATCTTGAAATGAAACGGGTTGCAGCACCGCCAGAGATACAAATCTCGCCCACCAAAGAATTTAGCCGCACCTTACTGGCAGCAGAGACAATCGCTTCCTTTTGCCCCTGCTTCCTGAAACAAACTTGATGATTACTTCAAGTCCGATGCCCCTCAAAGCCCAACAACCGCAACCACCTGGTAATGTATTGGCTCTCATTGAGCCTACTCCTTAAAGTCCTCATTAAAAATTTTTCCGCTTGAAGATGGAATCACTCTAGGGAAGTTCGATCTAGTTGAAATCTACGAGCTCAACTTCTAACTTCAAAAGCTTAGAGGTAGCATATCTGCATCCCCCTAAGAGTTTAGAAACAAATCTATCTTGAGAAATAACCTCTAATGATTAACTCTAAAATAACTTAAGCAAATATTGTGTAAATAACTACTTAAAATTGGTTTACAAAAAATAATAATAGTCTATAAAAATTTTTGTCAAATTATTAAAGTTCTACTATACTAGAAAAAAGAATGTTTTTAAATAAATTCTGTATAAAAAAAACCTGATAGTTTGGGACAGGTTGTGGCAATGTTTCTGAAATACTTTATGGCGCTTACTACTAATTAGCGCTCAGCAGGTAAGAGGTTGCCATTGCAGGATTTTAATAAAGCATTCTTGAGGACATTGGTTTTGAGAAGTGTACTCCGACCAAAGCAGTAATGTAGTTCCGATTAAGCGTTTAAATATTGCCTAGATAATATGCTCCATCCCCAAGAAGAGAACGTTTTAGTAGAAAGGAGTCCTCTGACCCCTCTGGTCATCGACGAAATCCCAGAGCATAACGCATTATTAGAGCCGGTACTTACTACAAACCCGCATCTTAAAATTCCCAAGCGAGATATTCGGAAAAGCCTCAAGGCATTAACTACCGAAGGTGCTTTTGCTACCGTATTTTACAGTATTATTGGCGGCGCGTTGCTTAGTAATTTCTTGCTGGATCTCGGTGCCAGTACAGTGGAAATTGGTCTGCTCGCCTCAATTCCTCAGCTAACCAATTTGCTGCAACCGCTGGGAGCCTATCTGGGAGATCACATCAAGAGCCGCCACTGGTATTCCCTGGTGATTTTCGGCTCGTCGCGGCTGCCGTGGTTGCTGATTGTGCCAGGAATTTGGTTGGTCAGCTCATCTCAGATGCAGCCGCGCCACTTGCTGCTGTTGACATTGGCAATTATCTGCCTGAGTAATTTCATGGAAGCGTTGGGTCGTGCTTCCTTTCTTAGCTGGATGGCTGTGTTAGTACCAGACCGATTGCGGGGGCGGTATTTTGGCTTTCGCAATAGTGTAGTGACCTTCACCAATCTCGTCGGCGTGCCGCTGCTGGGTCTAGCGGTATCGAAGTGGCCGGGTGGTTCGCTCTCGGGCTTCGGTGTCGTCTTGGTTGTGGGAGTTGTGTTCGCAACACTCAGTCTGATCTTTCAGTTCTGGATAACCGATGTCAACCCGCAGGTAGTACACGCCGCCGATTCGGATACAGACCACGGCTCGCCCTTGAAGAAAGTTTTTAGCTTCCTCAAAGATGGCAATTTTTTGAGGTTTTTGTTTTACTCATCCTTCTGGAGCTTTGCGGTTAACATCAGCGCTCCCTTCTTTAACCTCTACTTGCTGGGGGACCTCAACCTGGATGTCAGCGTGGTAACGCTCTATAACAGCTTGGGGGCTGGTGCTAACTTGCTGATGCTGATGTTCTGGGGCAGACTAGCTGACCGGATTGGCAATCGCCCGCTGATGATAACTGTGGGAATCTTAGTGGCTCTGACGCCTCTACTGTGGCTAGAATCTGGAACTTCTCCCATTTTCCTTTGGGCTTGGTTCCCCTTGCTGCACATACTCGGCGGTGCGACTTGGGCAGCGATTGACTTGTGCAGTGGCAATCTGATGATGTCGGTGACACCGCTACGCAATCAGTCGATCTATTTTGCTGTTGCTGCGGCGGTTCCTGGAATCACTGGGGCGATCGGCATCACGGTTGGTGGCTATATTGCGAGTGTGACTGATTTTGGTGGTTTGCCAATGGCGTTTGCTATCTCAGCCGTCTTGCGGCTGTTGGCCCTCCTGCCCTTGGTGTTTGTTCACGAGCAGCGAGCTGTGCCTGTGAGTGAGCTAATGCGAGTTTTGATCCCAACACTCAAGCGTCAAGCAGCGGCAATTCAAGCAGGACGCACCAGTTTGAAACCATTACCACTAATAGATGATCTTGAGGATGAAAGTCCACCAGCAAGCTCATCCACTTAGTCTTGAGATGGCGAATAAAAAACCCTCCCCGTGAACGGGGAGGGTTTTTTATTCATAGTTCATTGCATTCACCATATCTCCGAAAAGAGGCAACCATACCCCTCTCCCCGTAAGAAGATTCAAGGCGGTTAAAACCGCCGGGTCGTTTTCCTCTCTAGGCTCAAGCCACGCTCGGAACCCACTTACGAAGTGTTTTTTTATGAACTACTGGGGGGACAAGAGCGGGCTTGTGCAATTTCCGAAAATTTAAGTATAATAATACTAAGTATAATTGCTTATCAGAGATTATTTTTTTACATATCTATCCTAGTGGGGATGTGGCAAGAAACGCAATAATGATGGTTTTTCGGCTTAGCCTATGTTAATGTAGCGAATATTACAATTTACGCTCATGAATCCTCTACTGACAGGATTACTAAACTTGCAAGTAGCCGTTGAAGATTTTCAACACACTGAGAAAGATTTAGTATTAAAAGTCGAACCAGAGAATAGGGCATTATCAGAGACGGTATTTCCTCCAAAGCCGCCTCAAAAAATTCCCAAGCGAGAAATTCGGACAAGCCTCAAGGCATTAACTACCGAAGGTGGCTTTGCTACAGTCTTTGCCAGTATCATTGGCGGCGCGTTGCTTAGTAATTTCTTACTGGATCTCGGTGCGAGTACAGTAGAAATTGGTTTGCTCGCCTCAATTCCTCAGCTAACCAATTTGCTGCAACCACTGGGAGCCTATCTGGGAGACCGCGTGAACAGCCGCAATTGGTATTCCCTGTTGATTTTTGGCTCGTCGCGGCTGCTGTGGTTGCTGATTGTCCCAGGGATTTGGTTGGTCAGCTCATCTCGTATGGCTGGACATCAGTTGGTAGTGTTGACACTGGCAATTATCTGGGTGACTAATATCATGGAAGCTTTGGGGCGTGCTTCCTTTTTTAGCTGGATGGCTGTGTTAGTACCAGAGCGATTGCGGGGGCGATATTTTGGCTTCCGCAATAGTGTTGTTACCTTAACCAATCTCATCGCTGTGCCGCTTCTGGGTCTAGCAGTATCGAAGTGGCCCGGTGGCTCGCTCTCTGGCTTCGGTGCAGTCTTGGTTGTGGGAATCGTGCTGGGGATAATCAGTCTGGGCTTTCACTTCCGGATGACTGATGTGAATCCAAAGCTTTTACAGGCCACAGATTCGGATACAGACCACCTCTCACCTTGGGAGACTGTTTTTAGCTTCTTCCAGGATGCCAATTTTTTGAGGTTTCTTCTTTACGGAGGCTTCTGGAGCTTTGCGGTTAACATCAGCGCTCCCTTCTTTAACCTGTACTTACTGGGGGATCTCCACATTGATGTCAGTGTAGTAACGCTCTATAACAGCTTGGGAGCTGGCGCTAACTTGCTGATGCTGATGTTCTGGGGCAGACTGGCTGACCGGATTGGTAATCGACCCGTGATGATAACTGTGGGAGTCTTGGTGGCTCTGACGCCTCTACTGTGGCTAGAAGCTGGAACTACTCCATTTTTCCTTTGGGTGTGGTTCCCTCTGTTGCATATAGTGGCCGGGGGGACTTGGGCAGCGATTGACCTGTGCAGTGGCAATCTGATGATGTCGGTGACGCCGCTACGCAATCAGTCGATTTATTTTGCTATTGCTGCGGCGGTTCCTGGAATCACTGGGGCGATCGGCATCACTGTTGGTAGCTATGTCGCGAGTCTGACTCATTTTGGTGGTTTGCCAATGGCGTTTGCTCTCTCAGCCATCCTGCGACTGTTTGCTCTGCTGCCCTTAGTGTTTGTTCACGAGCAGCGTTCTGTGCGTGTGAGTCAGCTAATACGCGGCCTATTCCCCGCCAGACAACCAATAGAGCTGATTGAAGCGAAGGAATAGGAATAAATATAGGAACTAGCACTAGCTGCTTCCCTGAACCATGAGTTTCTAATCTTCGTCGCCAGTCAGTTGCGTCATGCTCTGCTCCCTGATTTGAATTACCCGATCGACGTTTTAGCACTGCTATCCGACCGCCTAAATCCTTGCCTAATCCGGACTTTCTCCCTGCTGCTGCATCTCATATTCTCGGATAAATTGGGCGATCGCATTTTTCCGATCTTCTGTTAACTCGCTCGTTTCACCGAGACTACTCATTCGCTCAAAGATCGCAGATGGTTCGAGATAGGGTTCGAGCCACTTAATGTCAAGTTTGTAGCCTGTTTTTTGAGTTTCGTTCGACCCATCCCCACTAAAATTTTTTTGCAGGAACTTCTCCAAAAAATTAACTAGCCCTTCGTCATTATCAATAATCTTTTCAACCCATTGCTTGACTTCCTCTTCTCCTGCCCAAATTTGCCAATAGTGTAAATTTTCAGAGAGCTTTGGGGATTGCAGTAGGAAGTTTTGTTGTGCAGCATCTCGCAGCCGCTTCAAGGCTATTTTTTCAAGCTCTTTAAGGTGTTCTACACTCTGGAGGTATTCCTCTGCGGGTACAGATTCATCTGCTCCATACTTACCTTGTTCCTGACCCAAGGCTGCTACTTCGCGCACAATTATGGATAAGGCGTTACCGTTTGATATTGCCTCTTTCAAGGTTTCAAACCGTGCTTGTTCGTCAATCCGATGCAACAGTTGTGAGAGCAGCCGTTCAATTCTGATGTCATTGCCAAAATCAAACATTCCATACGGTTCATCTTCCGGAGGCAAAAGCTGGTCGCCGACATCAAACAAAGCTTTCACAATTGAAGGAATGCAATTGGTAGGAATTTCTTGTTCTGGGTAATCCTCAAGCCGTTCAAGAAGTGCCCGAACTTGCGTCGTACCATCAGAGCGTTTTTGATGAGTGAGTTCCACAAGACTTTCCCCAAATGCCTTGGCATCTTTTGCCAAAGCAAAAATTGTTTTAATCTCAGCATCCGAGAATTCATCTTGTGTTAAGACTAAACGGAAGTAGTTGGGAAATATATCTAAGCTGCAAATACGTAATTGCTTGCCCCATATTGACTCGTCCTGGGCAGGGGGAGAGGTATTATACCAAACACCTTCTAATTTAGGAAAAAGGTGCAATAGCAGCCGTTTGATTGGTTCTTTATCTTCATCTTCAAACTGAGCCAGCCACGAATAATGAAAATCTTTGATTTCGTCCCATGTCGGAATTAGAGAACCTTCCGCATCCACATTTCCCGCAAAGAACTTAGAATTTTTGCGGATTATGTCATAGAGCGTTGGGCGAAAGGCTCGCAGTGACTCAATAGCAATAAAATCAATCGGGTTCACTTCACCTTTCACCGCTGGGTATGTCACGGTTAAGATGTTGGTTAGACGAGTAATGTCGCGAGGGTTGGTAATAAAGTGGTCTATACCTTGTAAATAAACATTGCCCCAGCGATGTTTATTGAGTAGTGGATTTGGTGCATCCGCCAGTATGCCATTGAGCTTTTCAAACAGTAGCTTGCGGAGTGAGGTTTTATCTGGGAGAGGTAACTCAAAAGAAGCTTGAACAATCTGATTGAGGTAGGTGTCTCCGGGTAAAGGTTGTTTATCTGCGAGGGTTTTGATGACAACTTCTTGATCGAAAACGAGCAAATAGACAACGTTAGTAAAGTTTGGAATTGATTTAATAAGATAAAATAATTGACTGATCTCTTCAGCGGAGAGTCGGTCAATATCGTCAATCGTTACTACGATTCGCGGATGCTGCTTTTCTAGTGTATCTTCGACTTCTTCTTTTAAGTCAGAAGTCTCCTTTTCTTTATCGTCAAATAATTTTACAAGGGCCCTGCTAGCTTGAGCGTAAGGAAGAGGAATTTCAGAAACTGCTTTAGCCAGATTGGTTATTCGACCTAGGATGCCTTTGGGGACAGCTTTAAATTGGCTCAAAACAGTCTGCAATTGACCAATAAAGCGCCTTGTGATGTCTTCCCCGCCAGAAAATAACCAGGGATTAAAAGGGATAATAATAGGTTGCTCGCTCTCTGGCTTTTGCTCGAGATAGTACGTTAAAAAGTTCAATAGTGTGGATTTGCCAAAACCTGAGGAACCGTAAATTGCAATAACGAACCCTTCAGGAAAGTTCATTTGGCAAATACTGTCTGCAAGATGTTTGGCGAAGGGTGCATATCCTAATCGATCTTGTTTTGGCTCTAGTAAGGCGTTATCTGCTGCTGAGTCACTAAAGTCTTCTGGCAAGATTTCTGAATCGTTCTTTGTTTGAGCCATACAGTTTCTCTCTTTGTTAGCTAAGGTATTCTTGCCGTTGCACGTTTTTTTAATTAACACCCCACTGGCGTCCTGAGTTTGGGGTGTGGAATTCCATTTTAATGTATGCGATTGCTTATCTTTATAGATGCTCATAGAGTAGCATCAATGAAGTTCTGTCTTTGTCTACTGTTAGATGGATATTAATGTTAAGCTAGCTTGGTAAAAGGAACAGCATTGCCGTCAGGAACCTCACCCTAAAGGCATGAGGATTGAAGGAGGAATCTAACAAGTCATTCTGACGGATCTCAGTCTTAACTGACTACGTTTTTTGAGTCACGATACCTGCTTGATGCTTAGCTAGTCCGTAAGGATTCAGGTCTTTGATTGGGGAATAAGAGAAGGCATAAATAAGTCACA
>JAUBOM010000292.1:0-3076 GCA_036700245.1 Microcoleus vaginatus BM001213989 | reverse complement strand
TTGGGCTTGTCTTGGCAACTAGAATAACTGCTACCCCTATTTATTGAGCCGATACCAATATTCCAACTTCGTATCGGGAACGTTATCCCTCTTCTTTGAAACAGAAATGTTTCTTTACATCAATTGGGAATGCGATCGCCTTCGGGAATGACTCGAAGTTCGTTACCAGGCTGGTGAAGTGTTAGCAAATGAAGGCAATCAATAAAAATTTGACTGCGTTCGAGAAGCCGATGGTAAGTTCATATAAAAATATTGCCTCACTCTAAACTCTAGCCGAGTCGCAAGTGAGGCTGTTGGATGAGTCAAAGCGAACAGTTAGTCAGAAAAACAACCTTAGAATCCCCATTCTGAACGTTTTTCTTTAACCAGAACGCTTCTTACAAATCAAATAACCGGGGTCTTTTGACAGTTATGACCACCGATCCTAGTCATAGTCAGAGCCCTTTTGGGAGCCGGAATTTTTAGCCCTTTTGGGAGCCAAAAATTTTAGTGTTAGTCCTTGCCGAAATTTTTAGCCCCTTTGGGAGCCAAAAATTTTAGCGTTAGTCCTTCAATAATACCAAATCAGAAGCTCTAAATCAACAGATATGTTCTGGTAATCGTGTCTGCGAGTGACTGCCGAGCACCGACCCACAAACATATTAAATTGATGTAGAGCGCCCCATACGTGCTTTTTGTCCAAAAAAACACGGTGTTCTTGTCTTTCTGGACCTGTGACTGGTAAAATAAGTATCAATGTTGGCACTCCTGACTCGCTCACGCTTGCTATGTACCCCCTGAAGCTCGAACTCAAACTCAACAATGCTGAACGTACCCTAATGGCGCGACACTGCTGTAGCAGAGTTGATAGCGATCGCTGACATTTACCCCCAGCCCTGCCACCGCCACTACTGGGTGAGCGATCGCAACGGCCCCACAGCCCTGCGATTTACTTTGTGATGCGAGAAAGCTTTGTAACCAGCAAGCCCATCAACCTGACAAGCACAATGGACTGACCGTAACAGGTGGAGACAGATCGCCCCCATGTCTGGCAAGAAAATCTGCGATAATCAAAGCCTTGAGGTTAATGCAGGCTCTAATAACCTTAGCGACAGACCCAACGCGAAGTTAAAGCAATCGCAACGGTCACATAAGTCATCTACAGAACCCCGGCTCTGCCGAACAAAATTTTACGAAGAATGCCCCAGTAGTGCAATCACAGATACGGTCTATACGGCTGGAGTCACTGGTATGGATTTCTGGGAAATAAGCGAAACCAGTTTGAATGGCGGCAAAGATTTTTCCAAAGGTCGAGTTGAACTGCAAATCCGAGATCGCTTTGACCTAACAGACTTTGCTGAAATTGCCTATCAAGCCAAGGAAGTCATTGCCCAGAAATTCGGAGAAGAAATCCTCAAACTGCACTACGCACTGGCAATAATTGCCTTCCGCAAACCCGAAGCTTGGAGAGAAGAAATTACAGTATCAGCCTCTAAACTTCTAGATGACTTTGGTGAAGCTCAGAAAAGAAATCACTACATCCGCAAAGCCAACAGAAGTCAAGACAGCAAGCCTACCCAATACCTTTCCAAAACAGAAAAACTTCAGCAGATCAGCCATCAAGCGCAACTGCTCAGACGGATAGAAGTTTGTGTAAGAGAATGGCAATACAAGGAAAAAAACATCTTGTCAGTAAGAATGTCGCATCTGTGGGACATCTTTGAGATTCACGAGATTGTCCAGCCATCTTTGGACGGTAAAGACACCTTTATTGACGTTGAAATCACCTTCCGCCCTGGCTTATGGTTTAACAAGTTTGCTAATCACGCTTATTTGCGGGAATTTGGTTACATCACCAGCGAAGCATTAAAACTAGACCCCTACCGGGAAAAACTGGCGCTCAGGCTAGCTTACTTTACCCTGTTTGCCCTGCAACAGCACAAAAGCGGTCGGTATCAAATAGAGACACTACTGACGCGCATCGGGTATGGCAAGGAGATAGTGGCAGCCAAGACAGACCGAGTTGCAGCCTTACACCTCAAACGCAGCTTCGATCGAGGACTGAAAACACTGGGGAACTTTGAGTCCCCATACCGTTTTGACTACGATCCCGATGTTCCAGACTGGGTGCATCCAGATCGCAAAGTCAAAAAGCCCAATCACTGGTTTGAAACCTGGCTGCAACTTAACGGGACTTTACGCCAGCCAGAAGCGTTGCCTAAACGCCTGAAACCAGAACCAGAACAACCGCAACAGGCAAAAAAAACTCGTTGCAAGCGGAAGTCAGCTCAACCAACACCCAATTTGGCCGAACCTATAGCTTTTGGTCAACAGGTAAGGGAAGCTCGGAAAGCTATGGGAGAAAGCTTAAGAGTGATGGCAAAGAGGGTAGAGATTTCACCATCCCAACTATCCCAGATAGAAAACGGGTGCTATCCGCGTACCCTCAAACCTAGCTTGAAGACCAAGATATTGGAGCATCTGGGCTTAACTGACGAGTAACTAGCCACTCACAAAAATCTCGCATCTCACAAAACCTCCTCGAAATACAGGGGGTTTTGTTTTCATGCCCTACCTCAGACCAACCCCAGACTGTTCACGAACTTGTAAACAGCAAAAATTTTGCCAAAATTGGCTTCAAATCAGTATCTGATTAGGCTTACAGCGCGTAAACATTTCGTGTTCATTCGGGATCGTTTCGTGTTCATTCGGGATCGTTTCGTGTTCATTCGGGATCGTTTAAATTTTAAAAGCCTTACCCCGTATGGCTTTCATCCTCGAAAATTGTCCTGATTAGTTTGAGTAGTTTGAGAGAGCATCACCAACCACAGCAGCCGAGTCTGACAGGCTGAGAGTTGGTCAAAATCCTGCAAAACGCAAAACGTGACACGAGAAAATTGTCAGAAGCGCTCGAAGCATTGCCGTCAAACCAAGCGCACGGGAAGTGTCCATAGCTTCACTGAAATCAAAGAAGCACCCCTGTGCAGACGAAAAGCCCACTCAACTCCACCTAGCCGACAAAGGCTCACACCCCTACCTTCCACCAACACCGGGGGTGTCCAATGACATCACCCATCTCCCCCCTGTCCGAATGGCT